>JBAQZP010000110.1:0-30835 GCA_049791095.1 Phormidesmis sp. | reverse complement strand
CTTCCCCTTGGACTTGGCTGCTGGTGAAGCTGCGCCTGTCGCACTCACTGCTCCTTCCATCGCGGCGTAGTCTTTGCTTGATTACTCCTTGATTGGATGTCAACTTGATAGTTGACCGAAAGCCCTCTGTACGATGTACGGAGGGCTTTTTGTTTGTCTAATAAAGCAATACTGATTGCGAACAAGTGTCGCGACCCATCGATATCGAGACAAGTAGCATTTATCACATGTTTTGGAACAGCTTCGACAGACCGCTAGCATAACTGTTTATAGAGAATTTTCGTCATAGAACCCCGATTGTAAAGCGGTTATAAGGCGAGGCTCTGTATGGTAAACCTTTTGAAAACAATACTTTGTTTAAGTATTTGCACGTATATCGCTAGTAAATTTTCAGATTAGTTTGGTTGTGCAAAATGTTTTCCTGAAAGGGGTTCTTTAATGAAAAATAAGTCTCTAGCGATCGCAACGTTAGCTGCAAGTGCCGCTATCTTTTCCCAACCGTTTTCTACTAATGCACAAGCTGCGACTTTGGGTGGCAGTAGTACCTGCGCCAAAGCTACTTTTAGCTATTTAGATTGCGCTGGCTCATTCGATGGCAACGACAAGGGTGCTCAAGGAACCGGGTTGGACAATCTTAATACCCTGTTTGGCTCCGGGTGGTCTTTTTCTGGAGACAACGAAGATGGTCTTGTTTCATTTTCTTCTGGTGGTGAAGGCAGCAAAACTGGATCTGCAACGACAACCCTCAGTGGGTTTGGGGCGATCGCGGTTAAAGCCGGTAACTCTTACTCCCTATACACCGTTAAAGATCTGGCAAGTTTTGACTGGTCAACAGCCGGTGTGAATACCGTTGGGAAAAAGGGAAATATGCCTGGCTTATCCCATGTCTCAATCTATGTAAAAAATATGGAATTTCCATCAGAAGAAGAGCAAGAAATTCCTGAGCCGTCTATGTTCTTAGGGTTAGCGGCAATGATGAGTTTTGGGTCACGTTTGAAGCGCAACGCATAATAGCCAACGAGCATTAGCCAGTGCTGAAATCTACCCCCCGACGCCTTAACTGCCTCCAATAAATTAAGCATATAAAATGCCTCACAGCTTTTCTACAAAAATAAACTGTGAGGCATTTTTCTATTTGGATAGAGACTCTACTGGAACACGGCTGATTGGGTATAGAGATTTGCTCATGTATCCAGACGCTGGTAATTGATACCTATAGAAGCGCTTCTTCTTGATGGGTTTGGATGGTGCAGTCGGAGGTGGGGTAGGCAACGCAGGTAAGAACAAAGCCCGATTCAATTTGGTCTTCTTCTAAAAAGACTTGATCGGACTGATCGACCGTACCAGAAACCAGCTTGCCTGTGCAGCTAGAGCAGGAGCCAGCGCGGCAGGAAGCTGGTAGATCAATGCCCGCATCTTCAGCCGCTTCAATGATGTACATATCATCAGCGCATTCAATCGTTTCGTTGATGCCCTCATCTTCATTGATAAGTGTGACTTTGTAAGTCGCCATGGAAAGCCCTCTCTTAAGATTCTTTTTGTGCTGTAGCTAACTATTTAAGAAATAATTATTCTCTTTTCACCATACACCGAGGGCTGCGCGGACGAAATAGCCTCTTGATGGGGATCTCCCGTAGAGCGATAGAATTAATAGCGGTTTACCCTCAAAATTGCCGTCACCTATGTGGCGGCAAGTCGTATCGCACCTGAAACCCCATGACAAACCCCGCCTGCGCTCCCGAGGACATCGCATCAGAAGGTCTAAAACCCGACGAGTACGAGGAGATTGTGCGGCGGCTGGGCCGTCATCCCAACCGCGCTGAGCTAGGTATGTTCGGGGTGATGTGGTCAGAACATTGCTGCTATAAAAATTCGCGGCCTTTGCTGAGTCAGTTTCCAACGGAAGGCGATCGCATCCTCGTCGGCCCAGGCGAAAATGCAGGCGTCATTGACGTCGGCAATGGTATGCAGGTTGCCTTCAAAATAGAATCACACAACCACCCTTCCGCAATCGAACCCTTTCAAGGGGCAGCGACCGGTGTAGGTGGCATTTTACGAGATATTTTCACTATGGGGGCTCGGCCCATAGCAACCCTTAATTCCCTGCGATTTGGCAATTTAGAAGACGCCCGGACACGTCAGATTTTCACAGGTGTCGTTTCTGGTATTGCACATTATGGCAATTGCTTTGGGGTACCGACTGTAGGCGGGGAAATCTTCTTTGATGAGGCTTACAGTGGTAACCCGCTTGTGAACGCAATGGCTATCGGTCTGATGGAAACCGATGAGATTGTCAAATCTGGGGCGGTAGGAATTGGGAATCCGGTGCTATATGTAGGGTCTACAACAGGGCGCGATGGCATGGGTGGAGCTAGTTTTGCCAGCGCGGAACTAAGCGATGAGTCGGAGGCAAATCGACCAGCGGTGCAGGTGGGCGACCCGTTCTTGGAAAAATCTTTAGTAGAAGCTTGTTTGGAAGCGTTTAAAACAGGCGGCGTGGCGGCGGCTCAGGACATGGGGGCAGCAGGAATTACCTGCTCTACAGCAGAAATGGCGGCCAACGGGGGAGTGGGCATTGAGCTAGATCTTGACCTGATTCCTGAGCGCGAGCCGGGAATGGTGCCTTATGAGTATTTGCTGTCGGAGTCTCAAGAAAGAATGCTGTTTGTGGCTCATGCTGGCCGTGAACAAGAGCTGATTGAGATTTTTCACCGCTGGGGGCTGCAAGCGGTGGTGGCAGGTTCGGTGATTGAAGAGCCGGTTGTGCGGATTTTGTTTGAGGGAGGCGTGGCGGCAGAGATTCCAGCAACGGCGCTGTCGGATAATACGCCGGTTTATCGGCGTGAGCTAATGGCGGAGCCACCTGAGTATGCACAAAAGGCTTGGGCTTGGCAGGAGAGCGATTTGCCGGAGGCGACGGTCAAAGGGATCAATGGCAAGTCTTGGCATCACGTATTACTGGCGCTGCTAGCGACACCAACGATCGCGTCTAAGCGATGGGTTTACCGGCAGTACGATCATCAGGTGCAAAATAACACAATAGCGATGCCCGGTGGAGCAGATGCGGCAGTGATTAGGTTGAGATCTCAAATCAATCCTGACCCCAAAGCAAACACTGGCTTAGCCGCAACCGTTGACTGTAATGCCCGCTATGTATATCTAAATCCTTACGAAGGCGCGTTGGCTGCTGTGGCAGAAGCTGCTCGCAATTTGAGCTGCGTAGGCGCAGAACCCGTTGCCGTCACTGACAACCTCAACTTTGGCAGCCCCGAAAAGCCCATTGGCTATTGGCAACTTGCTGAAGCTTGCCGAGGACTGGCTGATGGCTGTCGCCAATTTTCTACACCGGTTACGGGAGGCAACGTATCGCTCTACAACGAAACGCTTGATAGTGAGGGGAAGCCACAGCCGATTTATCCAACCCCTGTCGTTGGGATGGTGGGTCTGATTCCTGACCTTTCTAAGGTGTGCGGACAGGCGTGGCAGGCTGAGGGAGATCTGATCTATCTACTTGGGGTGAGGGCAGATAGTACCGGCGATGGCACGGTTACGCTTGGGGGCTCGGAGTATCTCAAGTTAATTCATCAAACGGTGGCCGGTCAGCCGCCGAAGGTGAATGTAGAGCTGGAACTAAAGGTGCAAGCAGCCTGCCGACATGGCATTCGCCAGGGGTGGGTTCGCTCGGCTCATGACTGCTCGGAAGGGGGAATTGCGATCGCCCTCGCAGAATCCTGTATCAGTGCTCAAAAGGGAGCAGACATCAACCTTTTGCCAAATTTAACATCCGCGTCACAGCAGGCAGATACTCTGCGGACAGATGCCTTGCTGTTTGCCGAAGGTGGTGCCCGGATTGTGGTGTCTGTTTCACCCAAGCACCGTGCTAACTGGGAAACGTACTGCCAGAACCACTTCTCTGAAAGCCAGTTAATTGGCACGGTAACCGGCGTTGAGGCGTCAGCGTCACTAACGATAAAAGGTGCAAGTGGGCAATTGCTTTTGTCCTCCTCACTAGGTGATTTGACCGACCAGTGGACAAATGCAATTGAAAAAGCGCTTGGGCAACAGAATTGAGACGGTTGTTTCTATAAAAGTAACCGTTACAAAAACAACCCTTGAGACCAAAGCAGTATAAAAAACGACAGTCAATTGCAAGAATAGCCCTAAGCAAAGCTGCGAGAAATGATAGGATTTAAACGTAAAGTTTAATGAAAACTTAAACTCGTCCAAACCTACAACCGCTCATGTTGTGAGCCTCTTTGTACACTTTTATGTGCGGCCAGCCTTGGACTATCTCTGTTACAAGAGTAGTGAGCAAAGGTTGCTATTTGATAACTGGTTTTATTGGAGTTTGAACCGAGCATGTCCCAGCCCCATCATTCTGCTGTGAATATTGAGCTGCCCATAACAAAATCATTGCTAGATGGGTCATTGCCAGATGGGTCATTGCCAGACGATAGACCCGATAAGCCAGAAGAAGCCTGCGGCGTATTTGGGGTGTATGCCCCTAGTCAGGATGTAACGACGCTGACCTATTTTGGGCTGTATGCACTTCAGCATCGGGGCCAAGAGTCTGCCGGTATTGCCTCGTTTGATAAAGGCGAGGTGCATGTTCATAAGGGTATGGGTCTGGTGTCACAGGTGTTTACCGATGACCTGCTCAAAGACATTCCGGGGCAGTGGTCTGTCGGGCACACGCGCTATTCGACAACGGGATCGAGCCATGCAGCCAATGCGCAGCCTGCAGTCGTGCCGACACGATTGGGGAAGCTGGCCCTGGCTCACAATGGCAATATTGTGAATGTCAATAGCTTGAAAAAAGAGCTGCTAGAGCGGGATCATAATCTGGTAACGACGTCGGATTCTGAGCTGATTGCCTTCGCGCTGAAAGAAGCGGTTAATGATGGGATGGACTGGGTGCAGGGTGCGATCGCAGCCTTTAAACGTTGTGAAGGAGCCTTCAGCCTAGTCATCGGCACACCCGCTGGCATTATTGCCGCCAGAGATCCCCACGGCATTCGCCCGCTCGTGCTGGGCTATATGGGTACGAAAGAGCCAACCGCGACGGAAAACGGCTACGGCACTGGAAAATTCGTCTTGGCCTCTGAAACTTGTGGACTTGATATTGTCGGTGCTACATATCTGCGAGATGTGGAACCGGGTGAGCTGATATGGATTGACGGCAGCGGTGTGAAATCTATCCACTGGGGCAAAGCCGAACGCAAGCTATGCGTGTTTGAAATGATTTACTTTGCGCGGCCCGACAGCGTCTTTCATGGTGAGAGCTTGTACAGCTACCGCAAACGCATCGGTCAACGCCTGGCCCAAGAATCACCCGCAGACGTAGATTTAGTCATGGCGGTGCCTGACTCCGGCGTGCCAGCAGCAATTGGCTATTCGGAAGCTTCTGGCATTCCCTATGCAGAAGGGCTGATCAAAAATCGCTACGTGGGCCGCACGTTTATTCAACCCACCCAGAACATGCGAGAGGCAGGCATTCGCATGAAGCTGAACCCCATGCGCGATGTGCTGGAAGGTAAGCGAATTTTAATCGTAGACGATTCCATTGTCCGAGGCACGACCAGCCGCAAGCTGGTGCAAATGCTTTATGCCGCAGGTGCGACAGAAGTCCATATGCGCATCTCATCGCCGCCAGTGACCCATCCTTGTTTCTTTGGCATCGATACCGACAGCCAAGAGCAGCTCATTGCGGCGACTAAGACCGTCAAAGAAATTGAGGCTCAGTTGGGAGCCGATTCGCTCGCTTATTTAAGCTGGGAAGGCATGTTAGAAGCGACCGGTGTCAACGTCAATAGCTTCTGCTCAGCCTGCTTTACGGGCAACTATCCAATTGATATTCCAACCCAAATCAAGCGTTCTAAGCTGATGTTAGAGAAGGTACCAGCGGAAGTAGGTTAGCGTGACTAGGCGTTGAGCAGGCGGTTGAACAGGCTGCTCATTGAGCGTTTGACTTGCTGACGCCGTTGCCAGGTTTCAAAGTCTTTTTGGTAGCGATAGCCTGACGATTGGTAAGCCCGCCAGCCGTGCAAAGATAGGCCAATACCCCAAGTCAGCGCAACAAAGGCAGCGATACCATAGCCGCCTGCTAGCAGATTAAGTAGGAACAGAAAACTGTTGAAGATGCCGTAGCGAATGAGGTGATGCTGAAACTTCTGACGGCGCTGCTGGTTGAACAGCATTTGCTGAGTGGATTCGCTCTTGAGGTTGATCCATTCGCGTTCGGCTGACCACAGCGTTTCGGGGGCAATGTTTAGCTCGGCAGCGATTTCAGCGAGCTGCGTTCGAGTGAGTTCGCCAGCTTCGGTTTCTTTGGCGATCGCAATCTGTAAAATCTGCTGAGCTTCTTCGCTGGCGTACAGGTCGGCCATAGGTCGGATGAGGGCTATTCGGATGGGACTATCTGCTTCTTCCTTTATAAACAAATTTCTGTCGATCGTGCAGTAGGGAAAACCGCTCGTCAAGGTTTCCACACGCCTGTATGTCCTTTTCGTGTTCCGGCAGACGGATAAACGGTGCCGAGCAACAATAACAGTAAAACTTGATAGCTGAGGGGGCACTTTGGGAAATATAAGCACTATCGCATCTCCATACAGAGGCCCGAAGATGACTCAGCTTGTTCCTATTCAGCTAGAAGATGGCACAGAAATTTACATTGAATCAACGGCAAATGTCGATGTTGCCCCTGCGGTTGATCGCGATGCTGAGAATGATGAAGAGCAAGTTCGAGGCGGGCAAAAAGGCTGGGGCGGTAGCGGCTCTCGCGGAGTTGTAGGGTTTCCTGGTGGAGACAGCAACGGGGCAGCGGCGATCGCAGCCCAAAGCTTCAAAGCCATCGAAGGCACCATTCGCACCTACACCACCCATACGCTCAGCGCTTTCAAAAATATGTCGCAGGGCAACGTAGACAAAGTCACCTTGCAGTTTGGCATCCGCGTTGGCGGCGAAGCAGGCGTTCCTTACGTAACGAAAGGCACCGCCGAAAGCAATCTCAGCATCACAGTCGAGTGCTCTTTTCCTAACGAGTCAGCCTAAACAGCAGACAATAGACACCTCTCAATAGCTCCATTAAAAGGGCTGAGCAATTTGTAGAAATACATTGCTTAGCCCTTATCGTTTTATAGACAGTTTGTTTTATAGACAGTAACGCTACACAGCAACCGGACGAGAGCCAACGGCATGACGGTCAATCACCTTATCGACGATGCCGTACTCTACAGCTTCTTCTGGAGACATAAAGAAGTCGCGTTCAGTATCTTCTTTAATTTTCTCTAGAGGTTGGCCTGTATGCTTAGCCATCGCTTCGTTTAGCGAGCTTTTCAAGTACAAGATTTCTTTAGCCTGAATCTCAATGTCTGTCGCTTGACCTTGCGCACCACCAGACGGCTGGTGAATCATCACCCTGGCATTCGGTAAAATCATCCGCTTGCCTTTAGTTCCGGCGCTGAGCAAAAACGCACCCATACTAGCCGCTAGGCCCATACAGATAGTGGCCACATCTGGACGGATATGGTTCATGGTGTCGTACAACCCTAGCCCAGCATTGATTACGCCGCCGGGAGAGTTGATATACAAATAAATGTCTTTTTCGGGATCTTCCGCTTCTAAAAAGAGCATTTGAGCCACGATCAGATTCATGGAGTCTGAATCGACCTGTCCGTGTAAAAAGATAATGCGCTCTCTGAGCAGGCGTGAGTAAATGTCAAAGGCGCGTTCTCCACGACCCGATTGCTCGATAACGGTTGGAATCATAGAAACTACTCGATCGGTTTTGCTTGTGTTTAACGTATAGGTTTGATTGTACAGACTTCACCCCCCCTTTTGCTGAGAGGGGATTGAGTGTGGATAACCCAATAAATAGCCTGCTTAATGATGACAAGTGAGGCTTGTTGTAAGCTTGGCTAAGCGTTATGACAAGGGAAAAATTGGGCTTATGACTCATGTATTTTTGGCTGGGGCTAGTCGCGGTGTGGGCCGAGAAGTTGCGAAGCAGCTCGTGATAAACGGGCATCAGGTGACAGCTTTGCTAAGGAGCGATCAGGCGAAGGCAGAGCTGAGCGCGATGGGCATTGATATCGTAAAAGGAGATGCACTAGCGGCAGAGGCTATGAATGAGGCGATCGCAGCTCACTCCCCCGAGGCGGTGATTACGACAATTGGCGGATTGCCGAGCGATGGCGGCACTCGCGCTGATTATTTAGGCAATAAAAATTTAATTGATGCGGCGGTAGCGGCAGGGGTAAAGCGATTTATTTTAATAAGTTCTATCGGTAGTGGAGATAGCGCGATCGCATTACCGCCTCCAGCACTAGAGACCTTAGGGGCCGTGTTGAAAGAAAAGGAACAGGCTGAGCAGCATTTGGCGGCCAGCGGTTTGACGTACACCATTATTCGTCCGGGCGGACTGCTGTCTGAGCCTGCGACCGATCAAGAAGTGCTAACGGAGGACGTTGCGGTGGCAGGTTCGATCCCGCGTCCGGCAGTGGCTAAGCTGGCAGTGCGCTGTTTGATGAGCGATCGCGCCAACAACAAAACCTTCTCAGCGATTGATCGATCCATGATGAGAGGAGAAAAGGACTTTGAAGTCGTGAAGCTGTGACTAATCGAGCGGCTGGACTATTTGCCTGCGGATGGCCCAGTCCAGGGTATAGCGAGCGGCGGCGAACCACAGGAAGCTTTCGCCCGTGATCATCAGCCAGGTAAGGGGGGTGAAGGTGTCGTTCCACAGGGCTTCGATTTGGGCGAGCGATCGCACCAACGCAAACGCCCCCACCGCGCCGCTACCCAAATGCAAATTATCATCTTGACGCACGATGTAGCGATAGGTGACGCCAAAGAAAAAGCCTGAAGTAATGGCTACTGCAACATTCGCGAACCAAGCCATAGGGCCAACAGGTAATGGCAAAGGCATTGTTTGATTGACAAACGTTAAAACTACCAGCGTTATGCTTGCCACCCCGCCAACGGTTGCCGCCCCTATCAGACCCGACTTAATCGACTCTAGACGCACTTGGGCAACAGACATCGCCTCGCTTTCTTTGGCAGTCGCGTTTGAATTTAACTCTGTCGTCACGTCGGCATCGATTCCTTTGCGTTTACGCCCTGCGGCGGCCTAACTTTACCGTATGATAGGAAGTGAAGAATTTCTGCTTAAAATTTTCCTATGGATATTTTGACATTGGGTTGGGTTTCATTGCTAGTTTGCTTTACTTTTTCGATCTCGATGGTGGTTTGGGGTCGCAACGGCTTCTAAATCAGCCAGGTTTGGCCTTCAAAGGCTTTTTTTACAGGTTTTGTTGAGCTTGAGTGAGTAGTTTTGAACTCTTTTTTGGATGCGGCTTTAGAAAATCAGCTCTTGGCAGTGTTGGCGCTGTTGTCCTTTGTTTTGCTGCTGGTGGTGACGATTGGTGTGGGGTATTTGACGGCGGTTGAATGGCGCGATCGCAGGCGCAGAAACAGTGAAGTCGCTACCCTGCCACGCCCTGCTGCCGCTAGCAAAAGGACTACTGGTAAAAAAGAGAGCAAAAAGGAAGGCAAGAAAAAGCGTAAATCTAAGCCCTGAAAAAGCCTGATTGGAACAAATTCACTCATCTATGAGTCAAAAACCGCGCCAGAAAATAGGTCAAGACAAAGTAGCTAGCCCAAAGACAGCCAGACAAGTCGCCTTTGAAGCGCTCCGAGCCATTGACCGGGGCGCTTTTGCTGATGTAGTGCTAGACCAAAAGCTGAACCGGTCGCAGCTTAGCGCTCAAGATAAGGGATTAGCGACTGAGCTACTGTACGGCACCGTTCGCAGATATCGTACGCTGGATGCCTTGATCGCTCAGTACGGCAATCGTGAAGCGAGTAAGCAGCAAGCCGACCTGCTGCAAATATTACGCCTTGGCTTTTATCAGTTACGCTACCTCACGCATGTCCCCGATCATGCCGTGGTTGATACCACTGTTGGCCTGGCCAAAATCCAACGGCTCGGCAAGTTAAGCGGGGTCGTCAACGGCATGTTGCGCCAGTACATTCGAGATACAGGGCCGGAAACCCAAAAAGCAGATCCTTTACAGTTGCCAACCGATCCCACTCAGCGGCTGGGCATTTTGCATAGCTACCCGGATTGGATTATTCGAGTGTGGCAGTCGATGCTGCCGGATGCGGAAGTGTCTGAGCTGTGTGAATGGTTCAATCAATCGCCTAGCTTGGATTTGCGAATTAATTTGCGGCGTTATTCTTTAGCTGAAGCTCAGGATTTGTTTGCGACGGCAGACGTTGAGACGGTGCTAGTTCCGGCGGTGCCATCGGCTTTGAGAGTAAAGGGGTCGGTGGGTGCGATCGCCCAGCTTCCTGGCTATGCAGAAGGCTGGTGGGCTGTGCAAGACAGCAGCGCTCAGCTTGTGGCCTATCTGCTAAATCCGCAGCCGGGTGAAACGATTATCGACGCCTGCGGTGCGCCGGGTGGCAAAAGCCTGCATATGGCTGAGCTGATGGGAGATGAAGGAACGGTTTGGAGTTGCGATCGCACCGCCTCCCGCACTAAAAAAATTCAACAAAATATCGATCGCCTCGGCACAAAATCTGTTCGCCCGCTGACGTGCGACAGCCGCAACCAGCCCACCTTTGTCGGTAAAGCCGACCGCGTATTACTAGATGTGCCCTGTTCGGGGCTTGGCACGTTGAACCGACATGCCGATGCCAGGTGGCGACAAAATCCTGACTCTGTTTCAGGCTTGGTCACCTTGCAAAGAGAGCTATTAAGTCATGTGGCAACCTGGGTAAAACCAGGCGGTGTGATGGTATATGCCACCTGCACGCTCCACCCGGCAGAGAATGAGGAACAGATTCAGTGGTTCCTAGATAAACACAAAGCATGGAAAGTGGAGCCACCTTTATCAGAGCTTGGGCCAGAGGTTGGGCTCTCTGCCGCAGAACAGGGCTGGATTAAGGTGTGGCCTCATCAGCAAAATATGGATGGATTCTTTATGGTGAAGCTGCGGCGCGAGTAGAGATGAGTCACTGGGTTTTACGACCGCAGAACCAACCATAAAAATTGACGTCATTTTCCATCGCAACAACATCGGCCTGAACCTGCTGGGCCATTTCGTAATACCACTGGCAGTAGTCTGCTTCTGTTTGGCGGCGCGCTAGCTCTATTCGAAATTCTTGGGCAGCTTGATGCAGTTCAAAGTATTCTGCAATCCACTGCACCTCCGTGGACTTGGGTAAGAGATGATTAAACATGCCGCTGGTGGTTTTGTGCTTTACAAGTTCCGCTGCTTTATCCTAGCGGTTATACCCAGCCGCGCAGGCGATAAAATGCAAAACCCACATATTCTTTGAGCGCACGAGTGAAGTTGTCGATGGCGGAGGCGTCGGGTAGCAGAGAGAGGATACGGCCTTGCCAGGTCGCGTTCACATTTTCGTAAGCCTCTGTCGAGACCAGATAGTCGGTCGGCGCAGGGATGACGTTAATGCCCAGCTTTTGGAAGATGGCGACTGAGCGCGGCATATGCATCGCAGAAGTCACTAAAAGCACGCTGTTGAGTGATTGTTCTTTTAAAATTCGTTTGACGTTCACGGCGTTTTGCCGCGTGTTTAAAGAATCGCCTTCTAAAACAATGTCTGATGCCGGGACGTTCATCGCGATCGCAAATTCTTTCATATCATCCGCTTCAGAAAGGCCAGCGTTTTCTGAACCACCCCGCCAGGTCACGCGCCCACCGCTAAGAATGAGCTTTGGGGCTCGCTTTTGGTTATACAGACGTGCGCCATAAAGGATGCGATCGCCCCGTTCAGAAACCTCCACCCAGGGGCGCGGAGCCAGCGCTGGTTCAGTCGCCCCACCCAGCACCACAATCGCATCGGCATTGGGCATGGGCTCGGGTGGAAAATAGCGCCACTCTAAGGTGCTCACGAGTTTGTTGCTGACTAGCTGATTGCTGCTAAAGAAAATAATGAATAAGGCGGCGGCGATCGCCCAGGTCGCCCGCCCAGGATGCTTCCACAGCCATACCAGGCCCAGCACCATTAGCAAGCTGCTCAGCCCCAGCGGATACAAAAACAGCGGCAGCAGCTTGGAGAGAAAAAACATAGGGGATCGATTATTTAAGTTTGCGATCGCGCGCCCTTTTACTACGCTCGATATAGCGACGCTTGGCCTTATTCGTTTTCAAAAAAGGCAGCTCCCACCTTGTCGTGCTGACATCATCAGGATCGGGCCGTCGCAAATTATCATCCGGCGGCACTTTGTAGCCAGGGCCAGAGGGTGCCCCGCCTTTGATTTGCCACCACGCGCTCAGCAACCCGCCTGCAAGTCCGCCAATGGCACCAAACAAAATGCTGAATTCCACAGGATATCTGAGCAAGACGAAGGTCAGCAGAAAAAACAGCCAAATCCTCAGCGCTGCTGGAATCAGTAAATCAGCCACGGCATCTCGTCTCGTTTACAAAGCATCCGTCCGATCAGTGACGTGAGCCTTCAATATATAGCAAGTTTTCCCTATCTAATTTTCATTTTGCCGTGCTAAAGACATCAGCTAGCTGATGACGAGCGACAGCTTTAGGTTGGTGAGTATTAATAACTTTGACTGATGTAGACTCATCAAACGGCTCCATCGACTGTTTGGCCAAAATGGCCGCAGTGGCATCGGCAATATCACCTTCGCGTTTATTCAGGCGGGCTTCTAAAACTTCTTTTGGCGCGGTGCAGTGCAAAAAAGTCAAAGCAATGTTTCTGGACTGGGCGGCGGCGATCGCCTCTTGCCTTTTCGCTTTGCGGTCAAACTTAGCATCCAAAATCACTCGATAGCCCTGGCTTGCTAGCTGCACCCCCAGTTCAATCAGATGGGTATAGGTTTTGTCGCTCATTGCCGGAGTGTAAATGTCGTCGCTCCCTTTTTCGTGGATAGAAATGCCCGCGATATGTTTGCGAATGGCGTCAGAGCGCAGGCGAATGGCTCCGGCTGCGATCGCCAAAGCCTGCGCCGTCTTGCTTTTACCCGAGCCCGATAGCCCCGCCATCGCCACTAAGCGACCGCTTTTTTTTTTACATAAGACCAAGCCAACGTATAGTACTTCGCAGCTTTTTCACTGGCTGCTGTTTTATCTGCCTCAGAAACGGACGGATCGCCCAGCATAAAGGAAGTTACTTTGGCACGAACATAAGACTGACGACTGACGTACAAAGGCAAAATTTCTAGCCCCTGATAGTCACCCGTTTCTTCGACATACTGGTTAAGGAAAATAGTGCTGAGATCTTTGCGACCAGCCAGTTCCAAATCCATCACAATGTAGGCAACGTCGTACATGGTATCGACAAAGCGGAAGGGCTCGTTGAACTCGATGCAGTCAAATAGTAAAATTTTGCCTTCCCATTCGCAAATATTGCCTAAATGCAAATCACCATGACAGGCGCGAATCCGATCTTGATCGAGCCTTTGCTGAAACAGATCTTGACGAGTCGCAAAAAATTCATCGGTGAATGCCTTGGTCTCTTCCAACTGCTTTTGGGTCTGCGGTTTGGTCACAGCCGTCGAGGATGCTGGGGCAGTAAAATCTACCGTTTGATCGTAGTTTTCGTCAAAGGCTGCGCGAATGGCTGGAATGGTGCCGTAAGTGCGAACGTAGTCGTTGGTGGCGGTTGCTTGGTGGAAGTTAGCAATGGTGATAGCCAGCGATCGCACCTTCTCCTCATCCAACTCACCGCACTCAAACTGAGAACTCAGCAGCGCCGACTGCGGAAACTGCCGCATCTTGACCGCATACTCAACGGGTGCGCCGCTACCGTTCACTTCAAATCCGTCGTCGGTCTCAGTGAGTGCCACCACTTCCAAATACAGACTGCCCGCCCCCGTTTGATTCAGCCGCAGCTCTTCCTCACAAAAATGCTTGCGCTTCTCTAAGGTGGAATAGTCTAAAAAGCCAAAGTTAACCGGCTTTTTGAGCTTGTAAACATAGTCACCCGTGAGCAGCACGTAAGACACATGGGTCTGCATCAGGCAAATCGGATCTTCGCTCACCGGGTGAGGATAAAAATCTGGCTTGAGCATGTGCTGAACAATAGCAGGCAGAGAGGAGTCGGTCATGACGAAAGGTACAAAGAATAAAGGAAAAAATATGGGCTCGAATAGCTCAGTCATTATGCCAGTCAGCCAGCCCTAGCCTTTATCGGTGTCATGGATAGGAATGTATCAGCGGCGGGCCAAACACCACAAAGGGCCAGAGATATTCCCTGGCCCTTCGGCATTTTCGATGCTAAAAGCTTGCTTTACTTACTACTATGGAGCGGCCTCTGTCTCAGCAGTTTCATCTTCAACAGCAAGCGCTTCTGTAGCCACAGCGCCATCTTCATCAGCCGCAGCAACGGTACGCGGTGCTAGTACAGAGACTACTAACAGCTTGTCATCGACAGCCACAGAACTTCCCTTTGGCAGCTTAATTTCACCGACGTGCAGCGCGTCACCAATGTCTAATTCAGAGATATCTACATCTAGGAACTGAGGAATCGCATCGGGAGGGCACTTTAGCTGAATCTCGGTCATCACCATATCCAACGTACCGCCTTTATCGGTAACGCCGACCGCTTCACCGACAAAGCGAATTGGCATACTCACCTCAATCTCAGACTGCGAGGCAATCGAGAAAAAGCTGAGGTGATGGATTTTATTTTTCCAGGGATGGGTTTGGACTTCGCGCAAGATCACCTTGCCCTGCCAGGGCATATCAGGCACGTTGACGGTAATCACCGATTTGTTGACGGTGGCCTTGCGTAGCAGCGCTTCCGCTTCGTAGTTGCTAAGCTTGAGCGCGACAGAGTTCGAGCCGTCGTGGCCGTACAGCACGGCTGGCAAAGTGCCTTCACGGCGCAGTTTTTTGGGCTTTTCGTCAGCGGCCCGCTGGGCGCAGTCAATTGTTAATTCCATGATGTCTGTTTATTCAGTCTTTTGTTTGTGCAAATCTGTGGGGTCAGTCGAAAGCGTTGAAAAGCTGGCGTTCCAGAAGACCCACTTGCCAGCTAGGATACAAGATTAGGCCCAGCTAAACCCGAAAGGACATTCTACCCGATTAAGGGCTGCTTGAGGGCTGCTTTAAGCCTGAGCATAACGTTGCTAAGGCACTGGCATTGCTAAAGCAGCGATCGCGCCCTAAACCATCACCTTAAAAGCGCTGGTATTTTCCTCTAGCAGGGCTCGCTTTGGCCCATGAATCGGATCTTCCACAATAATGGTTTGATCGCGGCCAGGGCCCAAAGACACAATCGCAATGGGCGCTTCGGTCAGCTTGGCCAAAAATTCCAAATAGTCCAACGCGGCCTTTGGCAAATCTTCTAGGGTGCGGCAGTTCTCAGTGGGTGTCTTCCAGCCTGGCAGCTTTTCATAAATCGGCTGGCAGCGGCCAAACTGGCGGGCACTGCTGGGCATTTCTGTGCAGCGCTCTCCGTCTAGCTCATAGGCCACACATACTTTAATTTCATCGAGATCGTCTAGCACATCTAATTTGGTAATGGCCAGGCAATCGAGCCCATTGATGCGGACAGCGTAGCGGCTAACCACGCCGTCGAACCAGCCACAGCGGCGGCGGCGACCAGTGGTGGTGCCAAATTCTGCACCTACTTCGCAAATCATTTGGCCCACTTCGTCGTCTAGTTCGGTGGGGAAGGGGCCTTCACCGACGCGGGTGGTATAAGCCTTGGCAACGCCAATGACGCGATCAATCGTGGTGGGGCCAACGCCCGAACCGATGCAGGCACCGCCCGCAACCGGGTTTGAGGAGGTGACGTAGGGGTAGGTGCCATGGTCAAGATCGAGCAGGGTGCCCTGTGCGCCTTCAAAGAGGATGTTCTTTTTTTGCAGGGCGGCGTTGTAGATTTGCAAAGAGCTGTCTGTGATGTGCGATCGCAACCGATCCGCATAGGCCACATACTCCTCTAGCACCGCTTCAGGATCCAGTGGCTTCAGGTCATATAGCTTTTCGAGCACGACATTCTTATAGTCAATCGTCCACCTGAGCTGCTCGGCAAACCCATCCGTATCCATCATGTCAACAATGCGAATACCCGTCCGCTCAGACTTATCGGCATAGGTGGGGCCAATGCCTCGCTTAGTCGTGCCGATTTTTTTATTGCCGCGTCGCTCCTCAGCAGCCTGATCAATCATGCGGTGGTAGGGCATGGTGACATGGGCCGTTTGAGAG
The DNA here is from genome assembly GCA_049791095.1 of Phormidesmis sp. Classification (GTDB taxonomy): domain Bacteria; phylum Cyanobacteriota; class Cyanobacteriia; order Phormidesmidales; family Phormidesmidaceae; genus Phormidesmis. The sequence continues at coordinate 14,641 of JBAQZP010000110.1, read as the reverse complement.
ATAAATAAATTATCAGAAGAGACGTTTAGCGCCTCTACTTTATCTAATTCGGCGATCAGTTCTTTAGGATCTATCACCGTGCCGCTACCGATAATGCACTCGGTTTCAGGGTAAAGAATGCCTGAGGGAATCAGGTGTAATTTAAAGGTTTGATCTTTGACGACAACGGTATGGCCAGCATTCACGCCGCCCTGATATCGCACAACCAGATCTGCCGACTTACTGAGCAAATCAGTGATTTTGCCTTTACCTTCATCGCCCCATTGAGCGCCGATAACAATAACGTTAGCCAAGAGAATACATCGCTAGAGTTCAATTCAAACCACCATTATCTGCAAGCTATGAGTGATGTGTCAACAACTAAAGTTGGCCTATCTTCAAGGCCATCTGCGCTCTGAATCTTTCTTTTAGCCTTTCTTCGGCCTTTTTAGGTGAGGCTACCGATCTTTCTAGGCAAGGCTACTGACCCCCTGCACAGAAGCCTTACTTATAGTGTACAAAGGGGTGATAACTGTCCGTATTTCTAACCTCTCCAAAAAATAAAATAGAACACTAGAACACAGAATCTAATTGTAAAGTCCTTTATAAAACTGATAACTGAAAGCAACTCAAGTACAGAGAGCGTAGATTAATTCATTTTTCTGCACGCTATTACGGGCTTTGCTTCACGGACTTTTTTCCCAATTAAAGAACTATTTGAGGATAAGACTGATGAGTTTGTATGCAGAGCTGCACCGGCATTTAGGCGGTTCCGTGGTTCCCCGAGTGCTGTGGCGATACTTTGAACGTAACCGTCCTGATATTTCCGATCAATTTGAGGGCTATCCAGCTTTCGAGCAATTCTATACCCAGCCCAAAGACACGCTAGAAGAATATCTGGAACTGCACACATTGGTAGAAAGTGTGCAAACAAAAGAAGCACTTCCCTACTTCATTTATCGACTGATTCGCGGCGCTTATATTTTCGAGAACTTAGCCTATTTAGAATTGCGATACACGCCCTTTTATCGCACGCCTCACCATTTGAGTGAACCGCAAAGAATGGATGCGATGGCGGAAATTATTGAAGTGGTGGGCCGCGCTAGCCATCAAATCGAATATCCGGTAGTGACCAAGCAAATTTTATGTTTGCATTCCCGGCTACCTTATGAGGTCAACTTGGCCACCGTAGAGCTGGCTGCGCAGTATCCAGAATATGTGTGTGGGATTGACGTGGCTGGTGGCGATGCGGCCTACAATTTGGAAGAACTCCAACGGCTGTACAGTCGCGCTCAAACTTTGGGGTTAAACACTACAGGCCATTTGTACGAAACTAAAGACGGCTGCTACCCCGAGCTGCTGCCTTATTTAATGCGGATTGGCCATGGCATTCAAATTCCGCTGCGTTACCCTGAGCTGCTGAAGGAAGTCGCTGCCCGAGGACAGTGCCTGGAAGTCTGTCCGACTACATATCTGCAAACCGGCACATTAGAGGAAATTAGCCAGCTAAAAACAGTGTTTAACCGCTGCTTTGACGCAGGGGTAGATATTGCCATTTGTACTGACAACGCGGGTTTGCACAATGTGCGGCTGCCTTTTGAATACGAGAACTTACTGACTCATGATGTGATCGGCTTCGACCAGTTACGGGCCTGTCAAGCGGCGGCATTTCGCCATTCGTTCGCTTGGCCGCACAAGGAGCAGCCTGCTTCATTAATCTCTAGTTTGCTAAACGATCGCAATGACTATCGGGAAAGCCGAGAGGGTTTGGAAGCGTTGAAGGGATAGGGTGAGGGAGTTTTCTTTAAGAAGGGCAGTAATCTTGACCTATTGACATGTCGATAACCTACCTGGCGAAAGAGAGCGGATGAGGGCTCTGGATCGTAGGTTGGAAAGCGATCAATAGCAACTAAGAGGAGCTGACTCATGGCAAGTGAAAAGGCAGAAAATATTAAGCTGGACGCTGAACCCGGCAAAGGCGCAGCAGGCAATCAGCAGGCAGTGCAAACAGCTCAACCAGTAGGCGAAGCGGTGCAGCCTGAAGGCACGAAGGTGATGCCTGGTGGTGACGTAGAGCAAGCCGAAGGCGATATTGCCAGAGCCAAGGCGGAAGAGGCCGACAGCGATTTGAAGACGACGGACGGCATGGTTGTTGATGACTCTGGTCAGTTAAACAACTTTGCAATTGAACCGGAAATGTACGTTGAAGAGTAGCTTGCTCAGGTAGCTATCTGGCAAAATTCGACTCCAAAATGAAGCCCTCGACTTGAGCAGAAAAGTACTGTTTAGAGTGAGGGCTTTCGCTTTTAATCTTTTAGTCTTTTATTCTTTCAGTCTTCTAGCGATTCATCCATTCTGCCAAGCACCTTGTCACGGAAGGTATCGTCTTGGTTAGCAAGCCCTAGAATTTGCATGTATTCGGGCATCGTTAAGTCGCTGTTTTCGATGATGTCTACCGCTTCGGCTTCGATAGACTGCTGCATTTTGAGTGCTTCGGCACTGGTGGCAGCAGCAGAAAGTTCGGGTTCGCGATCGCTCAATAACTGAAGCACCTGCAAATAGGCTTGAGCAAAGCTATCAACCTTATCAGCAGCAATGTCGGTACTGTCAGCAAGGGGCGCAGCGGTCTCTAGCATTAAGACTGTGGCATGGTCATCGAAACCTGCGGCTAGGCTATCGGCTGGCGCGATCGCTAAACCGACGCCAGTAAAAAAACCGATTATTAGGATCAGAGCCTTCCTGGGCAGCATCTTTGGAAGCGCATATCTAGAAGGATTCATTCGTAAGTTATGTTTCCAGCAAAGAAATATTCTATTAAGACTATCAATATTCGTCATGGCTTTACTTAGATTGACTACACTAGAGAGTAAGCATAATTACAGACTCCCCTCCATGTCAGCTAGCCAAGCTTCGCAATCGCCACCCTTAACAGCCGATCAAAAGGCAAACAAAAAAGTAGCTTCAGCCTCTCATAACGAGCAAGCTGATGCAGGCAACGCGGTGGCAAATCACCTGGAGCATCACGATCTCTCTAAGCGAGAGCTGCAAATTGTGGAGTTAGTCACAGCCGGGCTGACCAATCAGGAAATTTCGGACGAGCTAGCTATTAGTAAGCGCACAGTCGATAATCATGTGAGCAATGTGCTGAACAAGACAGATACGGGCAATCGCGTCGCCCTGGTACGCTGGGCCTTGCAGTCGGGTAAGGTATGCATTGACGAGCTGAACTGCTGTCATCTGCCCAAACCTTCCTAAAATAACTTTTTTCAATGAGTAGCATTCAAGCCATTCGCGGCACTCGTGACATTTTGCCTTCAGAGTCGCCAGTGTGGGCGGCGATAGAGGCTATTGCCCGACGCGCATTAGCCCAGTCTGCCTATCGGGAAATTCGCACGCCCATATTTGAGCAGACAGAGCTATTTGCGCGGGGCATTGGTGAAGCCACCGACGCAGTAGGCAAGGAAATGTACAGCTTTGAGGATCGCGGCGGTCGCTCGATTGCGCTGCGCCCAGAAATTACGGCAGGGCTGGTGCGGGCGTTTATTCAAAACAAGCTATTTGCCCAGGGCGGGGTGCAGCGGCTGTGGCATATTGGCCCGGCTTTTCGCTATGAGCGGCCTCAGGCAGGACGGCAAAGGCAGTTTCACCAGCTAGATGTAGAGATTTTGGGCAGTCGCGATCCCAGGGCGGATGTGGAGATTATTGCGATCGCCACCCAAATTCTCAACGCGCTCGGCCTCAAAGCCCTCACCCTAGACCTTAATTCTGTGGGCAGCAGCGAAGACCGTCAGGCATACCGTGACGCTCTGGTTAGCTACTTTACGCCCTTCAAGGCTGATCTTGATGAAGATTCGCGCGATCGCCTCAACCGCAACCCGCTTCGCATCCTCGACAGCAAAGACAAGCGTACTCAAGCCATCGTCGCCGACGCGCCCAGCCTGCTCGACTACCTTTCAGACGACTCTCAGCGCCACTTTGACGGTGTTCAAAAGCAGCTCATCGGCCTGGGCATCGACTTCAACATCAATCCTCGGTTGGTTCGCGGGCTAGATTACTACACCCATACCGCCTTTGAAATTCAATCTTCTGACCTGGGCGCACAGGCTACCGTTTGCGGCGGCGGTCGTTACGATGGCTTAGTAGCACAGCTCGGTGGCCCCGATACGCCTGCTATTGGCTTTGGTATGGGGATTGAACGATTAATTATTTTGCTAGAGCAGATGAACCGCTTTAATGCCTTGCCGGATTTAGATGTGTATCTAATCTCTCGGGGCGAAAAAGCGGAGTTTCAGTCGGCGCAGCTCGCGGCCCGGCTGAGGGCGCAAGGCTTTTCGGTAGAAGTTGATTTGAGTGGGAGCGCGTTTGGCAAGCAGTTTAAGCGAGCCGACCGGAGCGGCGCGATAGTTGGGCTAATTTTGGGAGATGCCGAGGCAGCGGTACAGAAAGTGCAGCTTAAATGGCTGGCTTCGGGCGAGCAAGAAGAACTGACGCAGGCTGAGCTTTTTGAGCGGGCGGCAGCGTTGCAGCGTGAGATCGCGGATAAACGAATTTGATCAAAGTTGGTTGGGTTATGACTGCTGCATAAAACTGTCTAGTCAGTAGGATCTCCTAAGCTAGCTTGTGATAGCGTCGAGCCACTTCGATGTTAAGACTGCTATGACAAACTTATCTTCAAATCCGCTGCCGCACCCACCGCCGTCTAATGGTGCGTCGGATGTGGTGGCTTTTATTGAACGGGCGCGCGATCGCGGTGCCTCAGACGAATTTATCAGCCAGCTCCTCAGGCAATTTGGCTGGCCCCAGCGCGATATTGAACGCGCCTTCTTTGAAGTATACGAGCGGCTGACAGGCTATCCGATTCCGGCTCCACCGTCGGGCGGCGGCGAATCGGCCAAAGACGCTTTCGCCTATTTGCTGTCATTCGCCATGCTGGGCCTGTGGACGTTTTCGCTGGGTGAAATTGCCTTTATTTGGATCAATCGAGTGGTGCCCGATGCCACACAAAACAGCTATTACGGTGATTCTTCCTATCAGCTAGCTTTTAGCCTAGCCAGGTTAATTGTCGCTTACCCGGTTTATCTGTGGATTATGCGAGGCATTAACCGAGAGCTAGCTCGCCACCGCGAGAAGCACTTTTCGGCGGTGCGTAAGTGGCTGACCTATTTGACGGTGCTGATTGTATCGCTGATTGGGGTTGGCACCTTAATTGCCTTTTTGACCTCGTTTTTGAGAGGGGAACTAACGGCTCGATTTGTGCTGAAGGTGGCAGTCGTGCTGATCATTGATGGCGGCATTTTGCGCTACTACCTCAACTGGTTACAAAGGAGCCCCGCCAGAGCAAACATCATTGCAGGAGCCAGCCGATGAGCCAAGCTAATCATGTTTCGACCGATCGGGCCTTTGTCGCCATCTCTTTTGTCTGTGTGATTGCGGCGGTAGTCGCGGGGTTTTGGCTATTGGGTTCGCCGGGCCGTCAGCGGCTGCTGTCTTTAGACCAAGAGCGCGTTCAAGATTTATCGGCGATCGCCAGCGATCTACAAAGAGCGACTACAAACGCCACCGGAGAGAGCACAGAGCCCTTACCAGAGCAGCTTCCTGAATACACACTAGCGACCGAGTACGCTCGCGATCCAGTCACGGATGAGCCCTATGAGTACAACCGGTTGAGTAATACAGAGTATGAGCTGTGTGCTACTTTTGCCACGGCCTATGACGCGCAAGAAAGAGATGCCAGACGTTTCATTCAGCCTAACTGGATGCATCCCGCAGGACGCCATTGCTTTGAGCTAGAAAGGGGAAGGCTTGAGCCAAATCCGTAACTTACGAGTTTTCGCTACTGCTGCTCTTCTAAATAAAGCAAGAAGCTCATCAGTTCTTCGTCGGTAAGCTGCTGGCGCGATCGCTTGCCATACGTCTGCTCCAAATACTCTCGTCCCTGAGCGCTCGTCCAGCCCAGGCGGGTTAGCTCTACGTCAGTTTGGGCAATCACGTCGGATAAATCGACGGGGCTGGCGCTGGCGTTGAAGTTTTCCAAAGCAAGCGTTGCGGCAGAGACTTTGGCAGGCTGAAGATCTTCCTCAAACGCTTCGTCTCCGAACGCGCCGTCGAGGGCTTCATTCAGGGTTTCGCTAATGTCATCAATCGGCGGGCCAAGGTCTTCCTCAGCGTCCGCATCAGGTGTTGAAACTACTGCTGTTGGCTCAGATGGTTGCTCAGTGCTGGGCTCCGGTTCAACGGCAGGTTGCGGGTCTTGCGCCTTGGAAGGGGCTTTTGAAGGCGCTTTTGAAGGGGTCTGTGGAGGGGACGTGGAGGGAGGCGTTGAAGGCAGGGCGACTCCTAAAGCCGCGATCGCGCGATCGCGCGCCCTATCTTCAGCAATTTGCACATCCGCGCTAGCCCCCAGCCCAGAGGCCAGCACTTCGCCTTGCTGCACAATGACTGCACGCACCACATACTGGCCATCATGCACAGAAATCAAATCAGCACTCAAGCGACCCCCCGGATATTGGGTTCTAAATTGTTCGAGAGCAGTGGTCACAAGTGCAAAAGGTGAGAGGACAGTTGAGCGCGTAAAGTAAGCACGTAGAGAAAACGGCAGAGCTTTCGATCTATTCTAAATAGGGGATGGCACAGATGACCCAGCCTGCTACAAAGTAAGGTGGGGATCTCTTATCCCTTCCATGACCTCAGTAGTTTTCCAGATTATTTTTAAAGAATTCAGTCCTCACCTCACCACATGCTAGATCGCCTGCTCGAAATGTCGCCCACGCTAGGGGGTGACACATTACTGCTATTGCCCGTGCTGATTATGCTGGAGCTGGTGCTTTCAGCCGACAATGCCATTGCACTAGCGGCGATCGCCCAAGGTTTAGAAACCGCAGCCCTCCAAAAGAAGGCGCTCGATATCGGCTTAGTCGCTGCCTTTGTCTTGCGAGTGGCGCTGATTTTGGCAGCGAGCTGGGTGCTGAAATACTGGCAGTTTGAAGTGGCCGGAGCCCTGTATTTGCTGTGGCTGGTGTATCAGCATTTTATGAGCGGCGATGACGAAGAGGGTGAAGCGGGCGGGCCGAGGTTCAAGACCCTATGGCGGGCAATTCCGACGATCGCCCTGACGGATCTGGCCTTTTCACTAGATAGTGTGACGACTGCGATCGCCCTTTCCAAAGACGTCCTGATCGTTTTACTCGGTGGCACTATCGGCATCATCGCCCTTCGTTTTATGGCGGGCCTGTTTATTCGCTGGCTAGCCATTTACACTTATTTAGAAGATGCGGGCTTCATCACCGTGGCCTTTGTTGGCATCCGCCTGCTGGTTCGCGTGATCAATCCTGAGTGGGTACCGCCCGAATGGGTGATGGTTACCCTAATTTTTAGCCTGTTCGCCTGGGGCTTTTCTAAAAAAGTGGAAGACGATGCGGCACCGGTGACGATTCCCGATTTATCTGATGTAGTGATTGAGCCGGAAGACGACGCTGAGACCCTGGTGGCGGCGGGTGAAGAAAAGCAAGCTGACGCAGTGTAGGCCATTCAACTCAAGTCAGCGAGTTCTAAGGATGTCTCATCATTTACAGACAAAGCCTCTCAGTCCCACGATTATGCAAGTAAAGTAGAGGATGCTCTCTTTAAACCGCTGACAATCTGTGGCCCATCCCGATTATTTAGAACGCATACTCAAAGCTCGCGTTTACGACGTGGCTCAAGAAACGCCTTTAGAAAAAGCCCCTCGGCTATCAGCGCGATTGGGCAATGAGGTATTGCTAAAGCGAGAGGATGTACAGTCGGTCTTTTCGTTTAAGCTGCGCGGAGCCTATAACAAAATGGCTCAGCTACCGCCCGAACTATTGAAGCGCGGTGTGATTGCGGCTTCTGCGGGCAACCATGCACAGGGGGTGGCGCTCGGGGCCAAGAAATTGGGTACGACAGCCATGATTGTGATGCCTGTGACGACGCCTCAAGTGAAAGTGGACGCGGTCAAGGCACGAGGCGGCTCGGTAATTTTGCATGGCGATACCTATGACGATGCCTACGCCCATGCGCGGCAGTTGGAAGCTGAAAAAGGGCTAACTTTTGTGCATCCGTTCGACGATCCTGATGTGATTGCCGGTCAGGGCACGATCGGGATGGAAATTTTGCGACAGCATCAAAAACCTATTCACGCCATTTTCGTGGCGATTGGTGGGGGTGGATTGATTTCTGGCATTGCGGCCTACGTTAAAAGATTGCGGCCTGAGATTCGGATTATTGGCGTAGAGCCGGTAGATGCGGATGCGATGAGTCAGTCTTTGGCGCTGGGCGATCGCATCAGCCTAAAAGAAGTCGGCCTGTTTGCCGATGGCGTGGCCGTCCGTCAGGTAGGCAAAGAAACCTTTCGGCTGGCTCAGCAGTATGTAGATGAAGTGATTCTGGTGACGACTGACGATATCTGCGCGGCGATTAAAGACGTATTTGAAGATACGCGCTCAATTTTGGAGCCTGCTGGGGCATTGGCGATCGCCGGGGCAAAAGCCTATGTAGAGCGCGAAGGCATCAGGGACGAAAGTTTGATCGCGATCGCCTGTGGAGCCAACATGAACTTCGACCGGCTGCGGTTTGTTGCCGAACGCGCTGAACTCGGCGAACGCCGCGAAGCCGTATTTGCCGTTACCATTCCAGAGCAGCCCGGTAGCTTAGGGAAGTTTTGCGATACGTTGGGCGATCGCAGCATCAGCGAGTTTAACTACCGCATTGCCGACGAGCAGCAGGCGCATATTTTTGTGGGTATTCAGATCAAAGATCGGGCGGATGCGGGGGCGATCGCCCAAAACTTTGAAAATAGCGGGTTTAGAACCATTGACCTGACCGATAATGAGCTGGCAAAAATGCACCTGCGCCATATGGTAGGCGGCAAATCGGCCCTAGCGAAAAATGAACTGCTCTATCGGTTTGAATTTCCAGAGCGGCCCGGTGCGCTCACGAACTTTGTCACCACTATGAGCCCCAACTGGAACATCAGCCTGTTTCACTATCGCAATCACGGCGCTGACTATGGCAGAATTGTGGTCGGTATGCAAGTGCCCCCCACCGAAACCCCGCAATGGGAAGCCTTTTTAGACACGTTGGGATATCGCTACTGGAACGAAAGCCAAAATCCGGCCTATCAACTCTTTTTGTAGGCCGCTAGTGATTAAAGAATCTCGCAAACAACAAGAGAACTGTGATTACAGTAAATCGACTCTTGTGGCATACACTTTGCCTTCTATATATTTCACGGCAGCCGCGACCTCAGCCCCTCGCTCCAAAGAATCAAAAATCTCAGAATTGATATATTTTTGGTGAAATAGAATATCTTTTGTGCCATCGTCAGGCGCAATATAACCGTGAAAATTACCTTCCTTTAAGGTAAATAACAGTTTGACCACACCTTTTTTAACCGGCTTTTGATCGGATGGCGATACAACCGCAGGGACAGCCTCGGAGGGCGGTGTGGAGATAGGCTCTGGTGCAACCGTTGTAGATGGTGATGATTTTTGAGGAACCGTAATCGACCAAGGATAGGGAAGCGGCTCAAGGTCAGCGACGGCAGCAGACTCATCCGATAGCTCGTCCGATAGCTCAGCCGATAGCGACACCGCCTCCGTAGGCACTTCTTCAGCTATCTCAAAAGCAGTCACCACCTCAGAAGTGGCCTCTAATGAGTGAGATTCTGGTTCCTCAGATGAAGCAGGCAAAGCTTGCTCGGCGCGATTTGTTTTATGCTCTATGATGTCAAAGCTAAAAAGTACGGCTTGCTTGTCGACAGCGACAGCAGTCGGTTCAACAGTTTCGGGCTCTGGTAGGGCTGAGGCATCGACTGGCTCAACATCGACTGGCGGCTCAGCATCGACTGGCTCGACATCAACTGGCTCAGCATTGGCTAAGCTTGAAGATTGAAGGTCGCTCTCAGCAGGTTCGACAGCCGGTAGCAGGTCATGAATTTTAGGGAGCTGATCGAGGTCGGGGGGCGCTGCGTAAGGCTTGACTAGAGGTGTCGTAGAAGTTATCAGATCTGAGACTTCTGGCGGAAAACTTGGCGATACGGGCGTGTCACCTGGCAAGACCTCAGAGGTCGCGTCTAATCGTCTGTCAGTGTCAAGCGGCTCATCGTCTGGTGGGCGCAGAGATACGCGAGTGGCTTCACTGATGGGGTGTGGTGCGATCGCGCCATTATTCTTTCGATTAGCCTGTTGGGATACCTTCCCACTACGAACGCCTAGTAACTTTTGCAACCGATGTAATAGCCAAGTCATAAACCGTTTCAGCATTGCGGCTGGCCCCTGATAGTCCTTCAGCTCATATAAATAAGCACTGTGACCCTCTATATTACCAGTCAAGTCACTGGGACGGTTTAACTATCTGCCAAATAATAAACAGCGTAAAAGAGAGATAACCGATGGCAACCGTCCAATTTTGCCAACTGTCTGAAACTTCCATAAGCCTATAAATCGGTAACCGGGAAGAAAGATCTTATCGCTTATTCTACTTTGCTTGAAAGTTATCAGAATTCGATTTATCCAGTTTGGGCCGTCAAGACTTTTCAGCCGGTCTTGAGGGGGCGGCTGGTTTTCAGGTTCTGGGAATTCTAGGAGTGCGTTCTATCCTTTTCAACAGGCCACGGGCGCGAACAGCATCCATGCAAGCAAGGTATATTCTGCAATGAGCGATCGCAAAATTTCTTGGACGCTGCGGCTGATATTACCTGTATTGTCAACAATAGGGGTGATTCTGCCGGTAGCGAATGCACTGGCGCAAGGAGTTGTCGCTGACGACCGGGCAGCAACCACTGTCGAAGTTACGGGCGATCGCTTCGATATCACCGGGGGCCAGCTCTCCGGCGATCGCGCCAACCTGTTTCAAAGCTTTGAACAATTTACGTTAGGCTCGCAGCAAACCGCCAACTTCATCACGACTGCGGACGTACAAAACGTGATTGGCCGCGTGAACGGCGGTAGCGCTTCTATCATTGACGGCACGCTGCAAGTCAGTGGAAGTCATGCCAACCTGTATCTCATGAACCCAGCCGGTGTCCTGATCGGGCCAAATGCCCAGCTCAACCTGACAGGTGGCTTTACGGCAACAACGGCAACAGGCATCGGGTTTGAACATGGTCGATTTTCAGCGGCAGGCGCAAGCGACTATAGCAACTTGAGCGGAGACCCTAAAGTCTTTTACTTTGAACATGCGCAGACGGGTGCGGTCGTGAATACGGCAGATTTAAGCGTTGCAGAAGGGCAGGCCATTACCCTGGTCGGCGGAATGGTAGTGAATGCAGGTCGGCTCAGCGCACCCGCAGGGACAGTGACTCTGGCGGCGATAGAAGGAGAGAATCTGGTTCGCATTAGTCAAGGCGATCAGCTTTTATCTTTAGAGGTGGAGGCGATTGATCCGACTTTAGCCAGCGCAATTTTGCCTCAAAGCATTGGGGAGATGTTGACAGGAGGGAACCTATCTAATGCGACGGCGTTGGTGACAGCAGCCGATGGAACGGTTCAATTAGGCAGTACAACCGTTGACGAGAAGACCGGGAGTGCGATCGCCTCGGGTCATTTGTCGGTCACGGGTGAGGTGGGTGGCAATATTAATGTGCTGGGCGATCGCATTCACATCACAGATGCGACCATAGAAGCTTCGGGCAATACCAGCGGGGGGCTGATCCGCATCGGCGGCGATTACAAAGGAAACGGCCCCGTCGCCAATGCGGCCCACACCACAGTCAACCATACCTCTACCCTAGCTGCCAATGCTTTAGAAAATGGGGATGGCGGCAAAATTATTGTTTGGGCAGATGACATGACCCAATTTTATGGAGAGGCGAGTGCAAGCGGCGGTAGCGAAGGCGGGAATGGCGGGTTCGTAGAAGTCTCTGGAAAGACTCGCCTGGTTTTTGCAGGCCGTGCGGACGTAAGTGCTCTTCAAGGCAACTTTGGCAATATCTTGTTGGATCCTCAAAACTGGGTCGTTACCGATGGCGCAGCACCCAGTCCCGGCCCAGATAATACCAGCTACATTTCAAGAGAAACCCTAACGGGAATGGTTGGCACTGTAGAGCTAGCGGCAGAAAACAACATCACCATCCAAGATCTCGCTGGAGACAAGCTAGCGTTTCAACCCGGCACCACAGTAATCTTTAAGGCCGACTCAGATAACAATCAAGTCGGTGCTTTCACCATGGCAGATAATAACGATGCCATCACCTCTGAGAATGGCGCTATCACTATCTTTGGCGCAGGCGTCACAGCAGGCTCAATAAATACTGACACGGCTGCTGGTACAAACAGCGGTGATATCACAATCGTTAGTAGCCAGGGCGTCGTTGCCAACAGCGTCAGCACTAACAGCTACTCTGCTAACAACAACGCTGGCACAGGTGGCAACGTCAGCATAGAAGCTAATGGTGGTGATATTGCAATCAATAATCTAATCAAAACCTGGTCTTACGCGGCAAACAACAATGCCAGAAGGGGCGGCAGTATCACGTTAGCAGCGCGCGATAACATCACCACTGGGCTATTGAGTACGGTATCGCAAGCAGATCAAAACAACGCTGGCGCGGGTGGCGCTGTTTCACTGACAGCCAGGATAGGAAACATCACAGTAGGCGGTATTGAGTCGTTTTCGAGAGCCGGAAATAACAACGCTGAATCAGGCGGAAACGTGAACCTGGAGGCCCTCAGTGGCGAAGCCATAGTTGGCTATATTAATACATCATCTTCTGCCGGTAACAATAACGCTGGCGATGGGGGTGCCGTTGTTGTAGCAGCAGATATTATCGACATCAATAGCATCAATTCGCGATCATCCAGCGAGGGTGTAGCCGGTGCTGTTTCACTGTTAGCAGGCAGTCGGCTAACGGCAGGTTCTATTACGGCAACAGGTAAAACAGAGATTGCTAACGGCAACATTCACTTAAGGGGGAACGAAATTGACTTAGAAGGCGGTGACAGTTCAATTAGAGGAGGATCGGTTCAACTGCTGTCTGCTAGCGACTCACAAGCTATCAACCTGGGCGTAGGGAATGGTGTCGCTGACAATCCTTTGGCCTTGGATATTAGCGAGGCAGATATTAAAGCCATTGAAGACAGTGGGGTTATGATTGGCAGTGATAGCCACACTGGCGGCATGGTCTCACAAGGAGATGTTGTTTTTAGCAATTCGGTGTTGTTGCGATCGCAAGGCAACATCGACACAACTCGCGGCCAGTTTCTGAGTACAGATGGTGATATTACCCTGCAAACCAACAGTGAAATTACAGCGGCTAGCATTCGTACCCTCAACGGGGGCGTCACGCTGAGCAACCTCAGCAGCGCCGGAAATATTCAAGTTGAGTTTATCGAAGCGAATAGCACAGGTAAGGCTAGCGCCTTTATTGAAGTTGACACTCAAGGCGCTTTTGTCGCCACAGGGACATCACCCGCAACCAGTGCCAGCGTTTCGACAGGCGGCATCAAGGATGGTGGCATTACGATTCACTATGGCAGCCGCGATCGCCCGGCGGAAGTCTTTCTCATCGGCCAGCCCAGCAGTCAGGGAACCGCAAGCAGGCTAGCAACTTCAGTGGCAGAGATTACAGCAGGCGAGCTTGCCAGTAGCTTTAGTGAAGACAACATTCACCTGATAAATAGAGGATTTTCGGTTCCACAACAGCCGCTTGAGCCGCCCGCAGTAGCCACGCTGAATATTCAACGGCCAGGGTTAGTTAATGCTGTAGATAACTTGCCCGAGCCCGCTCGCTTTGTATATGCCACAACAGATGAGGATGCAGAGGCGATCGCTCGCATCATTAAGGACATTGAGACTGGCACCAGCCAAGAATTCATAGACTATCTAGGGCTCACCCATAGCCATGAAGCTATCCAGACAGCCCCCACCATAGCGCAGATGAGAGCAACGCTCAGCAGCGTTGCACAAGCGACGGGCGCTAAACCGGCTTTAGTCTATGTGTACTTTGTGCCAGATGCGGCTTCAGAAGATGCTGTTGTCACAAGCAGCGAGCGGCTAGCGCGGCCTGACGACCAGCTAGAGATAATGGTCATTACCCAAGCAGGTGAGCCTGTGCGCTATCGGCGATGGGGCATCACCAGAGAGCAGGTAGAAAAAACCAGCCACAATCTCCGCCAGCAGGTTAACAGCCAATTTTCTGATGCTCAACAGTATCTGCCACCTGCCCAACAACTTTATGACTGGATCGTTCGTCCAATTGTCCAAGATTTGGTGCAGCGTGACATAGACAGCCTGGGCTTCGTGGTAGAGACAGGGCTGCGAACGCTCCCTTTGGCAACATTGCACGATGGCGAGCAGTATTTGGTAGAAAACTACAGCTTAGGTTTGCTGCCAACCTTCACCCTGACAGACTTTCAGATCGCAGGCGCTAGCCACACCGACTTTAAAACATCCAGAGTGTTAGCGATGGGCGTTTCTGACTTTGAAGATTTGCCCGATTTACCGGCTGTTAGCCAGGAAGTGAGTTTGATTACCGGACAGCTTTGGGACGGTGATGCGTTTTTAAACGAGAACTTTATATCTCACGGTTCGCTGAAATAATTCGTGAAAAAGCAAATTGCCATAATGAGAGTGTAACCCGCAGCAGAGTAGGCATCTATGGCAGAGCTAATCGCGAACGAACGAGTTGATGATATCCCCTTATTGC
>JBAQZP010000109.1:0-16565 GCA_049791095.1 Phormidesmis sp. | reverse complement strand
TCCCCTTTTCCCCCTTCCCCCTTCCCCATGTCCGCACTCTGGCCCTACGCCACCCCCGGCATCCCCGATCGCCTCTTCCAACAGCTCCCCGGCATCCCCCTGACCAAACGAGATGTGCGGCTGTTAGTCATAGGTGCCCTCAGGCTGAAGCCCGATGCTCACCTGTGGGACATCGGAGCCGGGACGGGCACAGTGGCCATCGAAGCCGCTTTGTTATGTGCTAACGGTAAAGTAACGGCGGTAGAACGCGATGAAGAGGTCGCGGGCCTGATTAAGACGAATTGCGATCGCTTTGAAGTCACTAATATAGACGTCATCTCGGGCAACGCTCCAGAATGCCTGAATGCTATAAACGGCCAGCCTGACTGCATTTTGGTTGAAGGCGCACCGTTACAAACTACCCTCGAAGCCGCCTGGGAAAAGCTCAAAACAGACGGTCGCATCGTGGTCACTGCTGTCAACCTGGAAGCGCTTTTTACCGTCTCTCAAACGTTTTCGAGTTTGCATATGCGCAATGTCGAAGTCGCTCAGCCAGCCGTTAATCGCCTAGAAACTCGCGGCAATCGCCAGGTATTCGCCTCTGTAAACCCAATCTTCATCATCAGCGGCGACAAGCTCGAATAGCCTTTTCTAACGGCTCTCCTGCATTTCTCCTGCATTATTCACTGCCAAAATATCATCCGAAATATCACTTCAATTTGCCCAAATTCTAGCGTTCAGTCGCGAAACCTCTAGTTGATGACAGGTAGTTGAAGACTGCTTAAAGATGCGCTCGAACACTTGGGCGCTTCAGTTTTTTTGTGCTCCAATTGCAACATATGTGTTTATACCCTTTACACGGGCATTTTCACGGGTCTTTTGGGTTAAGCCATGCCAAATTCAGCCATTGACATCCCATTGCGATCGCCCACCCTCCGCACAGGAGAACCTTCTGCCACTCATCAGGTAGACATTACGGTTGCCATTCCAACTTATAACGGTGCAGCCAGGTTGCCGATGGTGCTAGATCGACTGCGATCGCAAACCGACACCGAACAGATCAACTGGGAAGTCATTGTCTGCGACAACAGCAGTACAGATGACACCGCTGCGGTCGTCAAGCAACACCAAGCAAACTGGCCCCAACACATTCCGTTGCGCTATCACTTCGAGCCCCAAAAGGGCGCTGCCTTCGCTCGCCAGCGGGCCGTCGAAAAAGCCAAAGGTGAGCTAATTGCCTTTTTAGATGACGACAACCTACCGGCTAGCGATTGGATCGCCCAAGCCTTTAAGTTTGCTCAAAGCCATCCTCAAGCTGGGGTCTTTGGCTCTCAAATTCACGGTCAGTTTGAAAGTGACCTGCCCGATCAGCTCGCCAATATAAAATGCTTTTTGGCCATCATCGAGCGCGGTGACCAGCCCCAGCTTTACGAACCCGCCAAAAAGATTCTGCCGCCCGCCGCTGGCTTAGTCGTTCGCAAACAAGCCTGGCTCGACGCGGTTCCCAAAAAGCTCTTTCTCAACAACAAGGGCAAAGAAGCTGGGCTCGCCAGTGAAGACTTAGAAGCCATTTTATACATTCAAAAATCTGGCCAGGAAGTTTGGTATAACCCCGACATGGTGGTTCACCACGACATTCCCGATGGCCGCTTGCAAAAAGACTATTTGGTTACGTTGTTCAAATGCGTGGGTCTCAGTCGCTTTCACATTCGGATGCTAGGGACTGAAAGCTGGAAGCAGCCGTTCGCCGTGCCTGCCTACATCGCCAACGATATTCGCAAGCTGGCGCTGCACCGGATGCGCTATGGGGCCAAAGCAAAGCTGAGTACGACCGAAAGCTGCGATCGCGAACTCCTAACCAAAACCGTCGTCAGCCCCTTCTTCCTGCTCAAAAAAGCCTACGCAGACAGCGTTCAAGCCCGCGAAGACCGGCGACATCGCGATCGCCCCTATCGGCTAGAGCAGCTCGCCCAGGCTTTTGAAGGCGATCGCTTTATCCTCTATCAGCAGCCCGTCATAGCCATCGAGCCGCGATCTGGCTCAACTTCCTCAGCAGACTCAAACGCCATCGAGCAGCAAGAGCTTCTAATCCGCTTACGCAATGCCGACGATAACGACCTCTCGCCCAGCGACTTTCTACCCACGGCGCAGCGCTACGGCCTGATGTGCAATATTGATCGCTGGGTCATTCGCAATCTCTTTCAACGGGTGAGCCGCGAGGCGGGCAATCCAGAATTCGCACGGGCTGCCAGCGCCCTTCAAGGCAGCCCGCTGTACTCTATCAACCTGTCAAAAGAGAGCGTTCAAGACGAGAAGCTAGCGAAATTTATTGCAGGCGAACTCGCTCAAGTCAATTTACCACCCGGCCTCTTTTGCTTCGAGATTGCGGCTGATGCTGCGATCGCCCTACCCGCTCAAACCCGTAATTTGGTTCAAGCACTTCAGCAAATGGGCTGCCAAATCACCCTAGATGACATCGGCCTCAACCGAGGCACCGCGCAGCTATTGAGTTCCTTGCCATTCGACTATGCCAAATTCAGCTCGACGGCGGTAAAAGGCGCAAAGGCTGGAGATATATTCCCTTGGGTTCAGTTGCACAACCTGATGAAAGACCATTCCGTGCAGGCGATCGCCAAAGGCATAGAATCGCGCTCAACCCTTGAGACCATTCAACAGCAAGGCATTCGCTACGCTCAAGGATACCAGATGGGTCGCCCTCGCCCGCTCTAAATCAACCATAAAAAAGACTGCTGCTACCTCGAAATACCTAATACCTAATTGTTTTTCATATGAACATCCTCATGCTGGCACCTCATCCCTTTTATCAAGCCAGAGGCACGCCGATTGCAGCCGACTTAGTCCTCAGAGTTTTGTCCGAACGCGGCGATAAGGTAGACCTTGTTGTTTTTCCTGAGGGCAAAGATGTTCAGTATCCTAACGTCTCAATCTACCGAACACCTGCCTTCAAAATCCTCAGTAACGTTCGGCCAGGCTTTTCCTGGCAAAAGCTGGTGTGCGATGCCTTCCTGCTATTGCAGGCCATTAGGCTCGCCAAAAGCAACCGCTACGACGTTATCCACGCCGGAGAAGAAGCCGTTTTTATTGCGCTACTGCTCAAAAAGGTCTTTGGCATTCCCTATGTCTACGACATGGACTCTTCACTAGCACAACAGCTCATCGATAAGTCTCCGCAGCTTCAGTTCGCCAAACGCTTTTTTCAAGCCTGCGAAAACCTTGCCGTCCGCAATGCCAAAGCGGTGATTGCTGTTTGTCAGGCATTAGCAACCGAAATTCAGCCTTACCGGCCCCAAAAGGTGGCCATCATTCCTGATATCTCTATGCTCAATGCGCCTAAAACGCGCATCCAAGGAGCCCAAAACACAGCCGGACTAGCGCCGCAAATGCCTGTAGACGATCTCAAAACTCAGCTCGGCATCGCTGGCCCGCTAATGATGTACGTCGGCAACTTAGAAAGCTATCAGGGTATCGATCTGCTGCTGGCGAGCTTTGCTAAGGCTCTGCCAAAGTCGCCCACCGCTCACCTGGTCGCTATTGGCGGCACACCCGACGATATTCAAAAGTACCAAGCGCAGGCCGATCGGCTCAACATCAGTGCGAATGTGCATTTTGTGGGGCCAAGGCCAATTGCCCAGCTCAAACCCTATCTTGACCAGGCAGATATGGTGGTGTCGCCCCGCACTCAAGGCAATAATACGCCGATGAAGCTTTACTCTTACCTCGATAGTGGCAAAGCGCTCTTGGCGACTAATTTGACCACCCACACGCAGGTGCTCAATTGCCAAATTGCCTGGCTGGCCGAGCCCACGGTGACCGCGTTTGCCGAAGGTATTTCACATCTCATTAACCATCCTGACTTGCGCCTTAGCCTCGGCAAAGCGGCTCAGGCTTACATCGCCCGAGAGCATACTTACGAAGTCTTCTCGCAAAAGCTCTCAGGGCTGTATAGCTGGATCGAAGATCAGCAACCCATCGATTCTGCACCTTCGGCGATCGCCCAATAAACATCGCACCCCGTGAGCCCGACCCAAACCCATTAGCATCTTCTCATTACCAAAGTCATCGCCGCTATGCAAAGAAACTTATCTGCGTTATCCAATCAGTCCTTCGATCTGCTGGTCATTGGCGGCGGCATTCACGGGGCCTGCGTAGCGTGGGAAGCCACCCTCAGAGGGCTGTCGGTGGCCTTAATCGAGCAGTCAGACTTTGGCTCGGGCACCTCCGCCAATAGCCTCAAGGTGATTCACGGCGGCCTGCGCTATTTGCAAACCGCTGACTTTAGGCGGATGCGTCAGTCTATTCGCGCCCGGCAAACGCTGATGCGAATTGCCCCTCACCTGGTACATCCGCTGCCCGTGCTAGTACCCACCTATGGCCATGGCCTGAAGGGCAAAGAAGCAATGGCGATCGCCCTCAAAATGAACGATGCCATCAGTAGCGATCGCAACCTCCCTCTATACGACCCCCAAAAACACATTCCCTCAGGCCGCCTCCTGTCTAAATCAGCCTGCCTGGAAAAATTACCTGATTTGCCCACCCAAGGACTCACCGGAGCCGCCCTCTTTCACGACGCCCAGGTATACAACTCAGAGCAGCTTGTGCTGTCGTTTTTGCAATCAGCGGCTCGGCTCGGCGCTCAGATGGCCAACTATACCCGTGCGGTTGGCTTTGTTAAAGAAGGCGATCGCGTCACTGCAACCACGGCAACCGATCAGCTAACAGGCGAGCAGTTCACCATTCAAGCCAAGACCATCGTCAACGCTAGCGGCCCCTGGATTAGTCAGCTAATCGCCAAAGGCACCGGCAAAAATAGTTTGCCCCAGCCCCTGGCCAAAGCCATGAACCTGGTGGTCAAACCGGTGTTCGGGTCACAGCAAGACTGCGCGGTTGGGATCACTAGCCAGGCACCGGGTAGCCGTTTGTTTTTTATTGCGCCCTGGCGCGATCGCTCCCTCATCGGCACCTGGTACAGCCATAATCCGGGCAACATCAAGCCCCCAATCGCGGATCCTGAGGAAATTCAGAGCTTTCTCGCCGACATCAACCAAGCCTATCCCAGCTTCAACCTCACCCTCAACGATGTGGAATGGGTGCATACCGGCCTGCTGCCTAGCCACGGCACCACTTCCAAATCTGGAGAAGTCCAGCTCACCAATCACTTCCAGCTCAAAGATCACCGCAGCGATGGCTTCACCGGGCTACTGTCTATGACGGGCGTAAAGTACACCACAGCGCTTGATCTAGCCTGCAAAGCCGTCGATTGGGTGTTTCGCGACCAGCGGCGCAGTTCACCGCCTTCTCGCTCTCACCAGGAACGCTTGCAGGGCGGCAATTTTCAGCAGTTCGATCAGCTCATAGCCAGCGCGACAAAAACCTACGGACATCGAGTCTCCTGCCCAGACTTGCGGCGACTTATCTACAACTATGGCTGCGCCTATCAAGAGGTCTTGCATCACCGAGCCGTATCCGACCGTAGCATCCTTGCCGCAGAAGTTCGATACAGCTTACAAACCACCATGCCCCAGACCCTTAGTGATATTGTCTTCCGCCGCACTGAACTTGGATCGGCGGGGTATCCTGGCAACGAAGCCCTGTCGCTATGCGCTCAGGTGATGGGGAACGCTCTAGGCTGGAGCCCCGATCGACAAAACGACGAAGTTAGCGAAGTCCAGAAAAGATTTCAGCAGTGGCGAGCCCAACAGCTCCCATCCAAACAGCCGCGAGTACCAGATACAGCGGCTGTTTCGTGAAGCGAGGTCATCTTAACTTGGAGAATTGAAAACAGAGCTATCAGCAATTTTGCTGAGCTTCAGGACTCTAGCTAAATTCTTCTACCAAATTTTTCTGTCTCGACCCTGTAAGCGCTTACGCTCTCTTGAGAGCACCTTAAGCAAAAAGCCAGCCGTAGGCCGTCATTATCCAGACTTGTGGTTATTTTTACAGACAATTTCTTTCTAAGCAATCCTACCATGTCTCACGCCGATCTTTTTTTAGAAACTGCGGATATTGAAACATCTTCGGCTGCTTACGCCTCGCGGTTTTCAGGAGTCACGGGTCGTTGGCTGCTGCAAGTACAGTCTGAAGCGACCTTATCTATGTTGAAACCTTACCGAACAGCTAAAATTTTGGAGGTTGGCGGGGGGCACGGACAGCTTACCTCTCACCTGATAGCAGCCGGGCACTCAGTCACCGTTTTGGGCAGTGACGAGAGTTGCCAAACCCAAATTCGGCCTTTGGTAGAGTCAGGCCAGTGTAAGTTTCAAGTCGGTGATGTGATGGCATTGCCCTACGCCGACAACTCGTTCGATGTGGTAATTAGCTATCGTTTTTTAGCGCATGTCGAGCGGTGGCAAGCCTTCTTGAGCGAGTTAGGCCGGGTGGCGTCGCAAGCGGTGCTGGTCGATTACCCAACCTTGTGCAGCGTTAACTACATCGCACCGCTCCTGTTTTCTTTCAAAAAGGGCGTCGAGGGTAATACCCGTCCTTACACTTGCTACAACGAAACCGAGCTGTTGGACTACGCGAAAAGTTTAGGGCTGAAGGTGGGCGATCGCTATGCCCAATTCTTTTGGCCGATGGTTTTACATCGAATGTTAAAGACCCCTCAAGTGTCTATGGTTCTAGAAAATGGAGCTAGACAGCTAGGGCTTTCTCAGCGCCTCGGCTCTCCCGTCATTACCAAATTCATCAAACAGGAAGCACCTCATCATGGTTGATTCAGTCACTCACCCGCCCACTGGCAGTTCAGATACCGCCAATACACAGTTGCCACCGGGCAGCCGCGTTTTAGTCACAGGCGCAACTGGCTTTACCGGATCTGTCTTAGTCCATAAGTTGGTAAAGCAGGGCGTTGCAGTGGTCGCGATCGCCCGCCTTAGCTCAAACCTCAAACCTTTCGATGGCCTGCCAATTGAATGGCTGCAAGGGGATGTCTTTGACGAAGCGCTGATTGGTCAGGCGATTGCTGGTATCACCCATATTTTTCACCTGGCGACGCCCTTCCGCGAAGCCAAATCTCCGGACATTGGCTATCACAACGTCCATGTCCTCAGCACTCAGTTGCTTGCCAAAGCCGCCCTCCAGCAGCCCAACTTTCAGCGCTTTGTCCATGTCTCTACCATTGGCGTTCATGGCCACATCCAGCATCCTCCCGCCGACGAAACCTACCGCACCGAGCCCGGTGATATCTATCAGGCCACCAAGCTCGAAGGCGAAAAATGGATCAAAGCCTTTGGCGCAGAAAGCGGACTGCCGGTAGCCGTCGTTCGTCCCGCCGGAATTTACGGGCCAGGTGAAAAAAGACTGTTGAAAATTTATAAAATGGTGGCAAAAGGCTGGGTACCGACCATTGGCGGCGGTAAAAATCTGCTGCATTTTATCCATGTCGATGACTTGACCGACTGCCTGCTCGTAACGGCCACTCATCCTCAGGCTGTGGGTGAAACCTTTATCTGCGGAAGCGAAAACGCTATCACCCTCAAAGAGATGGTTTCACTGATTGCCGAGCAGTATGGAGTAGCAGTGAAGTTCATTTCTCTGCCTGCGGCTCCTTTGTTTGCGATCGCAGACCTATGTGAGCAAATCTTCCGTCCGCTCGGCATTGAACCCCCTATCTATCGCAGGCGTTTAGCGTTTTACACCAAAGACCGCTCGTTTAATACATCAAAGGTCAGAAATATATTAGGCTTCCAGCCGCGTCACGCCGACTGTGAAGGGATCAAGAAAATGGCGCAGTGGTACCTAGACGAGCAGTGGGTTTCTTTGTAAAGTTTCTTTGGACTTCTTTGATCGCGTTTATTCCCCAGGTTCCCTATGGTATCAACCCCAAGCCAAACGACCGTCAACAAAGTTCCATTAAACCAGCAGCTCAACCAAACCAATGCTTCGGCCTTAACCCGGTATCAAGAGAAAGTGCTGGGCAGCCAAAGTCTTCTCACTTTGTTGAGCTATGAGCTGCTGACCCTGTTTTTTGGCAATCTATCAGGCAGTTTGGGCTATCTATTCCGAAAAAAGTTCTATCCCCAGCTTTTTAGACAGGTCGGCACCAGTGCGATTTTTGGCAAGGGGCTGGTTCTACGCCATCCTAATCGCATTAGCCTGGGCGATCGCGTTGCTATTGATGACTATGGACTTTTGGATGCCAGCGGCGCAGGAGAAGCGGGGATTACCTTAGGGGATGACGTTATCGTCTCTCGCAACTGCGTGATTCAAGGCAAAACTGCTGCCGTCACCATCGGCCACAGCACAGATATCGGCTGCAATGTCATCATTACCGCCAACGGCGGCATCTCCATCGGCAATTCTGTACTGATTGCGGGTAACTGCTATATCGGTGGGGGCCGGTACAAAACGGATCGATTGGACATACCGATGATGAAGCAGGGCCTATATACCAAAGGGCCAGTGGTCATTGGGGATGATGTGTGGCTGGGCACTGGGGCCACAGTGCTAGACGGGGTTCAAATTGGCAAAGGCTGCATCGTGGGCGCAGGATCGGTGGTGACTAAGAATTTGCCTGATTATGCGATCGCAGTCGGCGTCCCCGCAAAAGTTATCAAAATCCGCCAAGATTCAGACAGCGAAAAGTAACTCTCATGAAGGGAATGTGCATTATTAATCAATATAAATATGCCGTCATTTCCACCAAGCATTATTATCAAGCGACCGTCACTAAACTTGCGATCGCCCAGCACAATCCCCTATCGTAACCCAGGCAAAAGCAGCACAACCCCCTTGTCCGGTGTACCCTACCTGGCATCAGGCACCCATCAGGAGTCATCCGCAAATGCCATCACCCATCGCGCACTCAGCCTTCGGCTACGCCCTCACCCGTCTACCCATCGTCCAAAGCCACCGCCAGCAGAAACAACTGCCCGGTCACCTTTGGCCTTTCATTTCTCTCACGGGGCTTTACAGCCTGCTGGTCGCTAACCTGCCCGACCTCGATTTTCTACCACAGCTTCTCACAGGCATTAACGTTCATCGTGGCCCCTCCCATAGCCTGAGCGCCGCATTCATCGTCAGCACAATTTTAGCCTGGGTGATTCAGCGCGCCCGTCCGCAATTTAGTTACAAAGCGCTTTTTCTACTCACCTTCGCGATCTACGGTTCACACCTGCTATTCGACTTCTTTACGGCTGGTGGCAGCGGCATTCCGCTCCTGTGGCCCTTCAGTGCTCAGCCATTTATATCGCCTTTCTCTGTTTTTCCGGGCGTTCACCACTCACGCGGGCTTTGGGACAGCAGCCATCTTATCTTTATTACTATAGAGACGCTTTATTCGCTCGGTCTGTTTATCGCGCTGCAATTTGTGCTGCCCTTGTTCAAAGGCCGTACACAGCCAGAGCAATCTCGATTAGATGACTACACCACCCATTAATTGCCGCCAAAACAGCTCGAAACATGTTAAGACAGCTATTCATCGTAAACTAGTCCCACCCACAGACTCATGAGTGCCAAAGCTCACACTATCGAAAATCTTTCAGCATTTAACTCGGATCAAACCGCTGCACCGCGCATTCTCATTGATGCCCATGTACATATTTATGACTGTTTTGACGTCGAGAAGCTTTTAGCCGCAGCATGGCGCAACTTCCACAGCTCTGCAGGCGGTTCCACAAACTTCACAGGCATTCTCCTGCTTACCGAAACCCTCAAACACGATTGGTTCTCTCGAATCTCAGCTCAGATATCTGAACAAACCAACCATCAGTTAGCTATCGGAGAATGGATGGTTTTACCCACCGCAGAAGCGGGTTCTCTCAAGGCAGTTGATTCGCAAGGAAAACAGCTTTTTATCATTGCGGGTCGCCAAATCATCACCGCCGAAAAGTTGGAAGTCTTAGCACTTATCACCGATCAGATACCGGTAGATGGTTTATCTCTTGTAGATACCATCCAAGCTGTTCAGGCGGCTGGCGGCATTCCGGTGCTGCCCTGGGCTGTCGGCAAATGGATCGGCGAGCGAGGGAAACTAGTAGAGCAGTGGCTGAAAAACAACCCTGACTCTCCAGTTTTTCTTGGTGACAACAGCGGTCGTCCTCAGTTCTGGTCACGCCCTAGCTACTTTCAAATTGCCGAACAGCAAAGGCAAAAAGTCCTACCAGGAACCGATCCGCTGCCGCTAGCCACCGAGGCCACCCGCCCTGGCAGCTTTGGCCTATCCATGAAGGGAAGCATTGATCCTCAAACGCCCGGTAAAGCGCTAAAGTCTATGCTTCTAGATCCTCAGGCAAGCTGGCAAGCCTATGGAAAGTTAGAAACTTCCTGGAGATTTCTAAGAAACCAGGCGGCAATTAGAACTAAGCGATGAAAATACTTACAACAAAAGATATCAGGAGGCGGATGTAGCGCGATGGGCACAGTTTTAGTCACAGGTGGAAAAGGATTTTTAGGCAGTAGTATTGTCTCCCAGCTAAAGGCAAGAGGAGAGAACGTTCGAATCTTTGCTCGTCGCTCGGATACAGCGGAAAATGCAGCAGCCGACCCCACAGAGGATATTGTCTGGGGAGATATTAGAGACCCAGAAGCAGTCGATAGGGCGGTAGAAGGGGTAGACAATATTATTCATGTCGCTTCTAATTTTCGGCAGGGCGGCTCCGATAAAAAGGTTGCCTACGCTACCAACGTAGAAGGCACGCTCAACCTGCTAAACTCAGCCAAAAAGCACAACGTCAAACACTTCATTCATTGCAGCACCATCGGCGTTCATGGCACAGTGCTAGAAATTCCAGCCAATGAACAAACCGCTTTCAACCCTACCGATCTCTACCAAGAAACTAAGCTGATTGCCGAACAGAAAGTCTGGGAGTTCTACAAGGAAACAGGCTTACCGATTACGGTCATACGCCCCATTTCGCTCCTCGGGCCGGGCGATCTGCGAATGTTGAAGCTATTTAAAATGATCCAGAAAGGCCGGTTTTTCATTGTCGGCAAAGGAGAGGTTTTGTTTCACCCCGCTTATATTGACGATGTCGTTCGGGGATTTCTATTATGCCTGAATAACGAAAAAGCAATCGGAGAAGCCTTTATTATTGGCGGTGAAGAATATCTGACGCTGAATGAACTTTGCCGGGTAATAGCCGATGAGCTGGAAGTGGCCCCGCCCAATCTCAAAATTCCAATGGCTCCTATGCTAGCGTTAGCAACACTTTTTGAAAAAGTCTGTGAGCCATTCGGGATCGAACCACCGCTGCACAGACGACGCATTAGCTTTTTTCAAAATAACCGAGCCTTCTCGATCGACAAGGTCAAACAGGTTCTGGGGTACGAGCCACAGTACTCGTTAAAAGAGACCATCCACAAAACAGCCGAATGGTATAAAGCGCAGGGGTATCTTTCATCATGAGCGAAGACAATCTAACTGTAGAGCAAATTAGCATTAGCCAAGATGAGGAAACTCAAAAAACAGAACTACAGGCCGCACTCACTGACGAAAGAAAGTCTGCCCTGCAAAAGTATCAGGATTTAGCAATCGGCTCGTCCAGGTTGGGAACGTTGGCAAAGTACGAACTGCTCACGACTTTGATCGGCCCTTTGCCCGGCGCGGTAGGTCTGTTGTTCAGAAAAAAATTCTACCCGGCTCTACTGGGCCAGGTCGGTCGAAACGTTGTATTTGGGAAGTCAATCACCATCAGACATCCTCACAAAATCCGTATTGGCGACAACGTTGTGATTGACGATTATGCGGTGCTTGATGCCAAAGGCATTGACAACCATGGCATCACCATTGGCAACAACGTCATGATTGGCCGCAACACCTCCATTAGCTGCAAAAACGGTGATATAACGATCGGCGACAATACCAATATTGCGACGAACTGCTTCATTCAATCGGGGAAAACGGTTGATATTGGCAAAAACGTTCTGTTTGCGCCCTATTCCTATGTTATCGGCGGCGGCGATCATGAAATTTCTCGAACTGATATTCCGATCATTGCCCAAGGGCAAATCATCAAAGGTATCAAAATTGGTGACAACTGCTGGATTGGTGCCGATGTGAAAATTTTAGATGGCGTAGAAGTTCACCGCGATGTGATTATCGGCGCGGGCGCAGTCGTAACGAAATCAGTTGAGGAATTTGGCATCGCGCTGGGGATGCCAGCAAAAGTGCATAGAAAAAGAAATTAAAGACCCTTTTATACCTACAAATAGTCCGCTCAAAATAAATAAGGAGCAATATGACAGACAATATGACGATTGAAACAGCCGAAGATTCAGGGGCGATCGCACCCCCAAATCAACCTCAAGTCACCGTCGCCGTCATATCATACAACGGCAAAAAAGTCGTTGAGCTATGCCTGGAATCCATATTCGCTCAAACCTATCCAAACTTAAAAATCTGGCTCGTTAATAATGCCTCAACCGATGGCACCCCCGAGTGGGTAGCCGAGAAATATCCCCAGGTAGAAGTTCTCAACTATCCAGAGAATAAAGGGCCTAACCCGGCTAGAAACTTTGCCCTCAAAGAATCTCCGAATTCGCTCGTGATGCTGGTAGACGATGACGCAGTGTTGGAAGATAACTGCATTGCTGAGCTAGTGGTCGCGGCGCAAAAGTATCCAAATGGCGCGGTCTGGTCACCACGAATCGTCTACCACGATCAGCCAGATCTCATTCAGTTTGAAGGCGCTTACATTCACTATCTCACTGAAGCCATTTTAGTCAGTGGAGACACGCCCCTAGAGGAGGGGGTCAAAGACATCACGCCCATTCAAGTCGCGGGCGGTGTCTCTTACATGGCTTCCAAAGAAGCTGCTAAAGAGGTCGGTATGTTCGACGAATACTACTTTTTTGGTCGAACCGATGGCGAATTCACATTCAGACTAACCCAAGCGGGCCAAGATATTTACACTGTACCCAAGGCTATTTGCTATCACCGAGTCAAGCGCAGAGGCTTGTCGAAAGTGTTTTATCAAGTCAGAAATCGCTGGTATTTAATGCTAACAACCTACGCCTGGAAAACTATCTTCTTGCTGGCCCCGGCTCTATTGGTATACGAGCTTTCCTTAATGGTTTTTCTGACCCTCAAAGGCAGAATCGCAGAATACGGTCGCGCTGTTTTGAACATAATTTCTGATTTTCCTAAAATATTAGACAGGCGACGAGAAATTCAAAAGCTTAGAAAACTGCCAGATCGAGAAATTATCCACAGTGCGCCGATGAATATTAGGGGTGATCTGGTTGAAAATAAGGCGATCGCCCTAGCTAAATCATTATTAGATACTTTCTTCGGCCTGTACTGGAAGCTCGTTGAGCGATTCATCTAATCGTATGAAAAATATTCTCAGCCGCATAGATGGTTCCTACATCTATTCTTTTTTGGGTGAAGCTACGCTGGGACTGACCTTTGTCCTTTACATCATCCTGGGTCGCGTTTTAGGCCCAGAACAATACGGCGTATTCACAGCGGCTAATGCCTTAGCAGGTATTCTCACCTTCTTTATGTTATTCGGGCTGCCGGACTTGCTACTGCGAGAAATCGCGGCGGATCCAGAGGAAGGCCCGAAATCTACCACAACCTTTTTGCTGATTGAAGGGTTTAACTGTTTAGTTATTTTATTGCTACTGCTGCCTATCGCCACAGCGCTGGGGTTTGAAGGCAGCGGTATTTTAGTTTGCTACCTGGTGGTGGTCGGCGGCGGCTGTCGTTGCGCAAAGCAAACGCTACGCTCCGTGTTTAGGGGACTAGGCCAGTTCAGAAGTGAGACGATTTCGGTCACGATAGAGCGTTTGGCCTTTTTCGCAATAGCAAGCGCCGTATTGTTTTTAACGCACAGCTTGGTGTGGGTAGTCGGTGCGATGGCGGTCGTCCGCCTGCTAGACGCCGTTGGGCTGTTTTATTACCTGAATCGAAAGGCTCCAATTTCAGCCAAGATTGAGCTGAGTAGTTTTCAGCGATCGCTAAAAATGGCCTATCCCTTCGCCCTATCGGGTGTCCTGTGGGTGCTGTACTATCAGGTCGATATGGTAATGCTCAAGGTACTCGCCCCTGCCGAAGAAGCAGGATTCTACGGCGCGGCCTATAGCCTTATAGAAATTTTTTCTGCACTACCTAGAGTTATTTTTTACGTTGCCTTTCCCAGGCTGACCCGTTGTTACGCCACCGACCCTGGTCAGCTACCCGCAGAAATTAAGCGATCTACCGTTCTGCTTTTAGCGATCGCCCTCCCCTTCATCACCATCGCTGGCTTTTCCCAAACGCTGCTGATCAAACTCTCTTACGGCGAAGCTTTCTTACCTGCTATCGGTTCTTTGGCTATTCTGTTACCCAGCTTGAGCATGAAAATGTTCGCCTCACTCGTCTCCAAGCTATTCCAAGCCACCCGGCGCGAAAACCTCTTGCCTTCCGTTCTGCTAGTGACCGTCTGTATTAATGTTGTCGCCAACGCAATAATGATTCCTCACTTAGGCGCGGTCGGTGCAGCATTAGCGACACTGCTCAGCGAAATCATCTTTTCAATCGTAGGCCTGGTGCTCGTCATCCGTATCGGCTACGGGCAAATAGGCAAAACACTGCTAGCTGTCGCGATCATTAGCCTGCTAGTCGCATCCATTCCTTCCTTTATGCTCTACGGCCTCAATGCGATCGTAGCCATCGGCATGATGGCATTCGGCCTCGCTGCAATTCCATTCCTGATGTATCGTCAATCAGATCGACGCATTTAGCTTTATTGGCTCTATACATATCAACAGCTTCACTCATTGAAAATGTACAAAGCTACGTGGCCAAAGCTAAAAGCTATATGCCTCCAGCTCTGTATGACTTCTGCGCAATTAAAAGCCCATCGTATAAATTCCTTTGTACGATGGGCTCTTCTTTTTGCTTACACTCGCTGTCAATAACTGAAAGCGGGCTTAAGCGATAATCTCGATCTGACTGGCTTGCAGCGCAAAGCCATTAGAGAAAGTCGCAATCCCCACAGCCGAGCCGCTTCCAGTACCGTCAACATCAAAGCTGAGCGTTTGATTTGCCGTGTTGTACAAGAATGTACTGCTTCCAGAGCTAGCGCTCGGGTTACTTCCACTGCTAAAAGCCGAACTACTGAGCGTGCTACCAGCGACCAAATCGCCCCCAAATCCAGAGGCCGATATCCACAGAGAGTCATTACTACTGAAGTCTGTAATGGTGTCGATGCCGTCACTGGGCTTTCTGTAAATGAAAGCATCCGCGCCGCCGCCGCCAGTCAGTATATCGGCTCCAAAGCCACCTTCGAGCAAATTATCGTTGCTATCTCCCGTCAGTTGATCGTAAGCTTGATCGGCTTCCACTAGGGCCGCACTCTTATAAGCAGTTGAATTCTTCCAAACGCTCGATTGGCTCACGGCGTTATACCAGGCATTGCCAAGCTTGTCATAACCGGCTGCGGTTGCGTGCAAGCCATCGTTCTCGTCTTTAGTAGCACTGTTATCGCCGTTGATATCTCCAACGTTTAGGCTACCGCCAGCGTTAACGTAAGAGACCCGCTTCCCCTGCGCAGCTTTTTGCTGCACCAAACCCGGAATAAGTGCATTGAAATCATTGACAGCTTTTATCTCGGCGGCGGTGCCTTTAGGACTGTCCATTGGCAGCAGCGAAGAAACAAAGAGATGAGCTTTAGGCACCGCTTTGGCAACTTCATCAATTAGCGTACTAAGCCGATCTCGAATGGCCGCACCAGAGACAGCTCCATCAGTATTGGCATCGTTGGTACCCATCATAAACAGAATGATGTCTGGATTTTGAGCAGCCAAATTCCCGGCCTTAATCCAAGAGGTCATCTGGGGAATTGACCAGCCGCCCTGCCCCTGATGATCGCCATCGCCCAACTGGCTAGGCCCGTTATTTCGGGTGCCGACAAAGTCAATGGCAACACCATCATTCACAGCGCGCTCCCAAAACTTAATTCGGTAGCCCCCTGGCGTACCTTCTCCCTTGGTGTTCGAGTCTCCCAAAGGCAATATTTTAAGCTTAGAAGATCCCGAGGGCGGCTGTGGGCCTGCTGCCGCAATCTCAATATAGTCAACGCGAGAATACTCTTTTTGGTCACTCGCACCTTGAATCTCGATCACCGAGTCTTTCTTTAGTGTCAGACCGGAGATAACACGCTCTCGACGATTGCCGACGCTGGCGATCGCACTATCCGTCGCCTCATCTAAGATCCAGCTATCAACGGTTTTGCCATCTACCTTCACCGACAGCGACGACTTGCCATCATTCTCATCGTGATACACCAGCTTCAGGTCGTACTTACCTTCAGATCCCGTAAACCTCGTAGCCGCCGTGCCGCTACCGTCGCCTACGTTGATGACTTTCCCACCCGACGAAGGGCTAGAATTCTCAGGAGTATAACCGGTAAGCGTCATTAATTCAGCTTCTAGCTTGCCGATACCTGTCGTGCTGTTGACATTGCCAGGCGTCGGTGCCGATCCGACTGGTGCGATATTGATGTAATCAACGCGAGAATACTCTCCGCCCTCGCTCGTGCCTCGAATTTCGATGACCGAATTAGTATTGAGCGATAGCCCCGAAATGACGCGCTTGCGTAAATTACCTGCACTCGCAATCGAACTATCCGTTGCCTCATTCA
>JBAQZP010000108.1:0-3146 GCA_049791095.1 Phormidesmis sp. | reverse complement strand
TTACTCCAGTTGCGGATGCGGTAGTGGCTTGTCATGGGTTTTGTGGTGTGTTGTTGTTATCCACTACTTTACCGATTTACCACTGTCCTCCGCAGCTTCCTATCGACCCATTCATGCAACAAAGCCGATCCAACTTATGATCTACAGCCTTTAGGGGCTGCGGCAAGTGACTCACCAACTGAATCAACTAATTAATCCTCGATCCTGAGCTTCACTGAGTTCTTGTTGTCGGGCCTTCTCTCTAAAATTTAATCTACTAGCATGAATGAACTGCACATTGGTAATGCGATGATGTTTGTTCTTCCTGCTATGTGGCGTCGCGACGTGAGCCTATAAGTTTAGAAAAAGTTAGGAGCCGATCTTCTTTGCGCAGCAGGAACAGAGCAGTCAGCGCCCCTAACGTTGGGACAGCCGCCCAAAATAGATGATTGGGAGGTGTATAAGGATTGAGAAGCGGCTCGTAGGAAGACAGCGTGGAAACCGTATGCATTCCCAATAATGCACCATAAGTCCATAGCTTGAATAAGCCAATTAGAAACAGCAGCACAACAGCAGTTTGCAAGATACCTACCGCAATTGAAACCTCGGTAGACAGGCTCAAAGCGTAGAAGCGAGCGAATACCTTTTGGGAGATGTCAGGAGCGACGATTTTCTCGATGGACCAAACTAAAAAGAAAGCCGCTGTCGTAATCCGAATGGTTGCCAAACTGATTTCTAATTTTCGATTGTTTGTCATGACAAGTTCTCCAAATTATTCTCTTGAATATAGCTATTGCGCAACCCAGCCGCCATCGACTGTGATACTTTGACCAAGCACGAAACTGGAATTCTCTCCAGCGAGCCAGAGTACAGCAGACGCAATGTCTTCTGGCTCGGCTAATCGACCAATCGGATGAGCAGCGATCGCAGCTTTCATAGCCTGACTTCGTTCCAGCTCGGTATCTCCCTTAAGTAACCCCTCTTTGGCCATATTAGTGTTGGTTAAAGCAGGGCTGACGGCATTGACTCGAATACCTTTTGCTCCGTATTCAAGCGCAGCGACTTTTGTTAAACCAAGCACCGCGTGCTTACTAGCGACATAGGCGGCGTTATTGGGAACAGCCGTAAGCCCCAGCACAGAAGCTGTATTGATAATCGAACCGCCGTTGTTGGCAAGCATCGCGGGAATCTGGTGCTTCATGCCTAACCAAACACCTCGAACATTAACATTCATCACGAACTGAAAGTCATCATCGCTTAGCTGGTCTGTCGGCAGAGCGGGATGCATAACGCCTGCATTGTTAAAGGCAATGTCAAGCCGACCAAACCGCTTGACAGTCAGTGCGGTCAACGCTGCGACATCATCAGCATGGGTAACGTCTGTCTGCTTAAAAACGGCCTCACCACCCATGCTAGAAATGTCGGCGACAACCCGCTCTCCTTTCTCCTGATTGCGATTACCAATGACGACTTTTGAGCCGCTTTTGGCAAAAGCAAGCGCAGTAGCCCGACCGATACCCTGCCCACCGCCCGTAATCAAGACTACTTTATCTTTTAGTGTATTCATCTCAGACCTTCTTTATCCTGAACTGACCGTTTCAAGATAGCACATCTTGAACTGACCGTTGTAAAATAAAGTTTAGAAAGTTATTGGCTGATGAATTGAATGGCAGGTAAGAAAAGCTTTGAGCCGAATACTGCTACGGCAGCTATCTTGGAGGTGTTTCGTGAGAAGGGTTTCTCAGAGACGTCAGTTGCAGATTTAGAAGCGGCGACGGGATTAAATCGTTCTAGCCTTTACAGCACCTTTGGTAATAAGCAGCAGATTTTTCTACAGGTGCTCCAGATGCATCAGCAGACTGTAGAAACTGAACTTATTAAGGAGCTTGAACATATAGATATTGTTTGTGCATTAAGAAACCTATTTGAGTTTCAGCTTACAGGACTCAGTAAGCAAAAGCTGCCGCTGGGTTGCGTAGTGACCAATTCATGTGCCCGTATTGGCTGCTATGAGTCGTCTGTAGAGGAGTCGATTGGCGATATTTTGACTCAGCTTGAAGCTGCAATTTTGGATAGACTTATAAGAGCGCAGACGGCAGGTGAGCTGAAAGCTTCGGCGGATGTGCATAAGCTTTCTCGTTTCTTCTCAGGCATATCAAGATCCCTTCCTCTGCTGTTTAGAGCAACTGGAGATATTGAATATGCTCGTGATGTTGCAATGGTATCTTTATCGGCACTGAATGCAGAGATTTTGACTGCGTAGCTATCTGGCTTTCTTTTGCTTCTGTTTAGTCTAGTAGAGGTAAGCAAATGATCTCAGCACTACTGTTGATGACTTGAGTTCTGTTCTTCAAGCTGACGCTGCAATGCTTCAATAGAATCTAAAACTGGCATAAATGGATACTTTCGCCCGAGTCATGATCGCGTACATTTGAATGCACCTGTGCGATGGCTAGGCTCTTCCAAAGGAAGATCGCTTGAGCTTCAAAATCGTCAAGTACGAGTCGTTACCGCTCAAGGTAACTTCTATGGAAAGCGAGTCATCCTAGCGCTACCGCCTCAGATAATAGCAAAGATATCTCTTGATACGGCGCTATCTACTTTGCTTCACGAAAGGCCGCACCATTTTGTATTAGGCAAAGTTATTAAGAACGTGGTTGTTTACGAAAGCGCGTGGTGGCGTAGCTTAGGCTTGAGTGGTGCTGCCGACACTCCAAGCGAACCCGTTGAGTTTCTCGCAGACACGTCACAGCCCGAACAGTCTGGTATTTTGGTCGCTTTGGCTAGCGGATCAAAAGCCGTAAAACTAAGTCAGATGGACGAAGAAACTCGCAAAGCGACAGTGCTATTTCATATTAGTAAAGTGCTTGGAACAGCACCCTCACCGCCTACAGGTTTCTTTTCGATGGACTGGATTAACCAGCAATACTCTTGTGGAGGCTATGCTTCGCGCAGAGCGATGAGAGACTGGGTGAACAAAAAAGATGCGTTAGCTCGTCCTGTGGGCTTAATCCACTTCGCAGGCACCGAAACGGCTGTCGAATAGACTTTATCGGTAATAGTGTGAATAACAGAAATAGGCATCCCTTATCCTGAGCTTTTCCTTTTAAGCGATCGCTTCCAGCTTATTGACTTGTCCTCGACGATGACTCATCCGAAAGTTATGC
>JBAQZP010000107.1:0-8226 GCA_049791095.1 Phormidesmis sp. | reverse complement strand
GCATAACTTTCGGATGAGTCATCGTCGAGGACAAGTCAATAAGCTGGAAGCGATCGCTTAAAAGGAAAAGCTCAGGATAAGGGATGCCTATTTCTGTTATTCACACTATTACCGATAAAGTCTATTGTGTCAAATCGTGAAAGCGATCTGCCAAATCACGTAGACAATCTGCCAAATCACCCAGATGATTAGCGCTATTGCCAAAATAGCGAGCACAAATCGGTTCTTGTGTTGCAAAAATCTGTTGTTTCTCTGTGAGTTTACAGAGATAAATCGCTATCGTATTAACGCGAATTGAGACAATATGTGATTCTACAGAACTGCCGATGGTTTTTTTGCACTTTCATACGGGCATTGTAATCGTAGCCGGATGACCTGCGGCCTGCCATTGCCCAAGGTCTCCCGTTTTTATTGTTTATATTTAGCTGTGGAGTGTATCACCATGCCAAGACCCAAGAAAAAATCTACTATCTTGCCCAACGCTACCAAGCGCCTGTCAGGAATGAAATCGATCGATCCAAAGCTAGACTTTGGCGGCGGCTTTTCCAATGCAGAATTTGCCAAGCTCATTAATAAAGTCAGCACCGATTTGGATGTTTACAACACGCTGCTCTCAAAAGTAGATGAAGCCTACAACGCACTTGAAGAATCCGAAAGAGCGCTCTCTAACTTCTCGGGCAAGATGCTGGCAAATGTGGCCATTCGCTACGACAAAGACAGCAGTGAGTATGAAATGGCAGGGGGGGTGAGGACGCGCGATCGCAAACGGCCCACTCGTAAGCCAGAAGACGCTCAGGCGCTAGCGGCTGTCTAGGTAACTGTCTGGGCAACTTATCTGGGCAACTTGTCTGGGCAACTTGTCTGGGCAACTTGTCTGGGCAATTTTAAGCAATTTTGGGCAATCAAAAAACAAACTCACAATATGGGGGTTCATGGGCACAGTCCGGTGACCCCCTTTTTCTTTGCAAAAAACGCACAACAGGCTGGCAAGCTCAACAGGCCGTTATGATAGCTGTATTCAAATTCTGTCAGGACAATAGGTTCGGCAATCGGTGCAATCTTACCGCTGGCACTACAGTCAAAGTCACAAGGCTGATCGCCTGTATTAAAAACGGCCAGAATGGTTTCGCCCTCATAGCTACGCTCAAAAGCCAGTAAGGGATCAGCAGCTTCGAGCAGCTTCAATGAACCCCATATCATCGCAGGCTGTGACTTACGCCAGGACAACAACATTTTAGAAAACTGTAATACTGAGCTTTTATCTAGCGCTTGTACCTCTACAGCTTTGTCTAAATGCTCCGCAGGGACAGGCAGCCAGGGCTGAACTGGCGAAAAGCCACCGTTAGTTGCTGAAGCCCGCCAGGGCATGGGTGTACGACACCCATCACGCCCTTTAAATTCTGGCCACAGACGAATGCCATAAGGATCTTTAATATCTTCAAAGGCAATATCGACCTCGGGTAGTCCTAGTTCTTCTCCCTGATATAGACATATAGAGCCGCGCAAAGATAATAACAGCGCCAGCAAAAACTTAGCCTGCTGCTCGATCGAAACGCGATCTTGCCGCCAGCGCGAAACAGCGCGAACAACGTCATGATTACTAAACGCCCAGCAAATCCAACCATCGCCCAAATTCTCTTCAACAGCGCGGATCGTTCGCTTAAAGTGCGCTGCGCTCAGCGCTTGTGTGAGCAAACTAAACGTATACACCATGTGCAAGCGCTTGTCTTTCGCCGTGTAGTCTGGTGTCATTTCAATCGCCCGCTTGGCCGTTAATTCTCCTAGCGCGATCGCATCATAACGGTTCAGCAAGCTTCTAAATCTCTCTAAAAACGGCAGCATTTCAGGCCGCGACTTGTTGTAGATATGTGCTTGCATGACATAGTTGCTAGACTCGGGCGCATATAGCAAGATGTCTCCTTCGTTGGGTGGGTTGCTGCGCAATGCCCGATCGTGGAAATACCAATTAACCGTATCGAGGCGAAAGCCATGGACGCCTAAGCGCAGCCAAAACGCTGTAATATCCATAATCGCATCAACAACGTCAGGATTATGAAAGTTTAAGTCAGGTTGAGAAGAGAGAAAATTATGCAGATAAAACTGACGACGGCTCGTATCCCATTCCCATGCGCCACCGCCAAAAATAGAAAGCCAATTATTAGGCGGTGACCCATCCGGCTGCGGATCGACCCAAACGTACCAGTCAGCCTGAGGATTGTCTTTGTTAGCACGACTCTCTTTAAACCAGGGGTGCTGATCGGACGTATGGCTAAAAACCATGTCAATCATCACTTTTAGCCCTAATTCATTGGCTTTCTTTACCAATGCGGCAAAGTCATCAAGGCTACCAAATATAGGATCAACGCTTTTATAATCGGATACGTCGTAGCCAAAGTCTTTCATCGGCGAGGCGTAAAAAGGTGAAATCCAAACCATATCTACGCCGAGCTGGGCTATGTACGCTAGCCTGTCGGTAATCCCGGCGATGTCGCCAATGCCATCTTGATTGGTATCGAGGAAGCTGCGAGGATAAATCTGATAGATTACAGCGCCACGCCACCATTCTTCCATATTGTCATCCTGTCACTAGATCAAACAACCAGACGTCTAGTCAACCAGACGTCTGACATATTGTACAGTCTAAAAACTGTAATCTAAAAACTGTAGTCTAAAAACTGTACGTCCTAAAAAAACAGCATCCGTACGGCCACGCCGAGTGTTGCCATCCCAAATATGCGCTTCAGCAATAGTTGCGGAATGACGATCGCTAATTTTGCACCGACTAAGCCACCTAATACAAACCCCAGGCAGATAAAGGCCGCTGCTTGCACGTTGACATATCCCTTTTGGTAGTAGGTCAAAGCGCCCAATATGCCAATCGGCGGCACCAGCATCGCCAGGGTCGTGCCTTGAGCCTGATGCTGAGAAAACCCACATAAAAATACCAGTGCAGGCGTTACCAGTACCCCACCCCCAATCCCAATCAAACCGCTGATAGTCCCCGCTGTGACACCTAATACCAAGAACAACAAAATTCCTGTCATTGTTTTACCGCAATTGTTTTACCGTACTCACATTACACGTCGTCGCAATTTGGCCGAGAGCAAATCTAACAAACTAACCGCCACAATCAGGATAATTAAAATGGCACAGACTTTGGGGTATTTAAAAGAGCGAAAGCTTTGATACAGCGAAACACCAATGCCACCCGCCCCGACAATCCCAAGCACTGACGCCGATCGCACATTTGCCTCGAATCGATACAGTGTAAACGATATCCATAAAGGCATGACTTGCGGCACAACGCCAAACAAAATTTCCTGTAGCTTGCTCGCCCCACTAGCGCGGACGCCTTCGATGGGGCCAACCTCGATATTTTCAATCGCTTCAGAAAATAGCTTGCCCAGCGTTCCGGTAGTATGGACAAACAGCGCCAGTACGCCCGCAAATGGCCCCAAACCGACGGCAACGACAAATATCAATGCAAAAACAACTTCATTAATCGCGCGCATGGCATCCATAATGCGTCGAACTGGCTGCACAATTATTTGCGGGC
Organism: Phormidesmis sp.; assembly: GCA_049791095.1. Lineage (GTDB taxonomy): Bacteria > Cyanobacteriota > Cyanobacteriia > Phormidesmidales > Phormidesmidaceae > Phormidesmis. The sequence goes on along the minus strand of JBAQZP010000107.1, from coordinate 4,670 downwards.
ATAGGTTTTCGGAAGCGAGTACTGACAGAGGGGCAGCGACGACGGCGGCTAGCAAGGTGCCCCAAATGCCCATGGCAATCGTTTCGATGATGTCTGTGAGATAAAAGCGCCAGTCAGTGAAGTCGGGCGGGAAGTAGCGGCTGATGTACTCGGCCATGGTGCTGCCGCCCTCGGCTAGTTCTACCAGGTCGATGTCGCTGACGTTAGCAGAGTAAATGAGGATGGCGATCGCACCCATCAAATACAAAAATCGCAGCCCTGTAATCCGCTTTTGCTCTTTGGTCAGCATCGCGGCCACCTGAGGAGAGACGGCCAATGGTTTTTTGACTGCTGTTTTTGGGGTCATATCAACCACGCTTAAACCCGTTAATTAAAGAAAAAGGCAGAAAGATTTTGGCTGCACCTGATCTCTCTGCCCCGTAGCTTCTATCTCGCACTCTAAACCCTTGGCTAACTCAAAGCGCTTCTAGCTCCTGATTGAGTTCTTCCAGCTTCTGCTCTTTGGCAGCGGCGTCCAGGTTAGCATCATTCTCAACTTCCAAAATCTCTGTGGCAATGTTCAGCTCACGCACCGTGTTCCAATCAGCGTCACCCGCCTCGTCGAAGCCCTGCCATTCCAGGTCTCCCAACACAGCCGGATCGTCATAGCTATAGAAGAAATCTTTGATATTCTCTTTGAGGCACTCGGGCAGGTCTTTGCGATAGGCAATCGGGTCGCTAGGAATCACAGGCGATGTCCAAATCACCTGAATATTCTCTAGCGCCGCAGGATCGCTCTTTTCTAAATCAACGAGTGACTCACTATTGTTGGTGGCTACGTCTACCTGGTTATTTGCCACGGCCTGAGCGGTCGCCTCATGACTGCCCGCGTAGATCAGTTCCGAAAACGCCTGCTCTGGGTTAACGCCGTTTTTCGCAAACACATAGTAGCTAGGCACTAAAAAGCCAGACGTAGAATTGGGATCGTTAAAAGCAAAGGTAAGGCTGTCAGCGTTTTTGACGACAAACTCATCACCGTTGCCCGCTTTCAGGTCAATTTCGCTGACGATAGGGTTGTCTTTGTTCGTAATCAGGTGAGAGTAGTAACCCTTGCTGCCGTCGGTGGCCACAGTTTGAGCAAAGGCTTCGGCGTCAGAGCGTTCAGCGGCTTCAATATAAGACTTGCCGCCGTACCAGGCCATTTGGATTTTGCCTGCGCCCATCGCTTCAATCACACCGGCGTAGTCAGTGGCAAAAAAGCCGTTAACCGGTCGGCCAATGCCTTCTTCCATAGCGGCTAAAAACGGCTCCCACTTGGGTTTGAGGTTATCTTGTGACTCGGTGGAGATAATGCCAAAATCGAGTTCGGCAATTTCGGGTGCGCAGCTACCGCCAGCCTCAGCAGTGGTCGCATCGGCTGTACCTGCTGCGGTCTCATCTGCGCCGCCGCTACAGCTCACGAGGGTGCCAGCACTGAGCAAAACTGTGGCTAGTAGAGCGGTTAATCGTTTGGGGGTGTAGTTGAGCATTTTGTTTTTCAAGAGTGGGGATAAAAGGGGCATAGATGGTGGCAACACCGTCAGGCAAAATCATCGTTATGCAAAATCACTGTGACCACGGCGCACCAGTTCTTCGGCGGCTGCGCCGTATATGTGGCTGAGGCGCTCGTCGTTCAGGTACTCGGTAGGGCCGTCATATTCCACTGCGCCAGCTTGTAGGGCGATCGCACGCGGAAAGTAAGCGCGTACCATCTGCACCTGATGCAAGGAAGTAATCACCGTCAGTCCCTGCTCGTGGTTTAGCTCTGTCAGCAGCTTCATCACCCGGTGAGCCGATTCGGGATCGAGCGAGGCAATGGGTTCGTCGGCCAAAATAATCTTTGCGCCTTGCATTAGGCAACGGGCGATCGCCACCCGCTGCTGCTGCCCGCCCGACAGCGCCGCCGCCCGTTTGTAAGCCTGTTCAATAATGCCAACCCGTTCTAGTGCCGACAGGGCGCGAACCTTCTCGTCCTGACTAAATATCCGCAGCGCAGAGTTGAGCGGATTCACCCGTGAGAGATTGCCCAGCAGCACATTTTCTAAAACGCTCAGCCGGTTGACCAAATTAAACTGCTGAAAAATAAACCCAACTTGACTGCGAATTTGACGCACTTTTGAATGCAGCTTGCCGTCTGATTGAAGTGGCATATCCAAAACTTCAACCGTGCCAGCATCCGCCTGGTGTAACCCATTCAGGCATCGCAGCAGGGTTGATTTGCCAGACCCCGAAGCCCCGACTAAGGCAACCATTTCGCCCGCATCCGCGCTAAAGCTAGCCCGGTCAACGGCCATGCTACCCCGAAAAGACTTCGTCACGCCTTCGGCGGCAATCGCCCGGTGAGCAGATGACACAGATTCTACAACTGGCTTGCTTTTTAATGAGGTCACGGGATATTCGCTGCCTTTTTGCACTTTGGTTGGCGCTTATGGCAGTATTGAACCATAGCCCTCAAAAGGCTAATTTAAGGGGGCATAGTTATAGGGTTAAGCCCAGGTAAACAACAGGTTAAGACGAATTCAACCCCACTCCAACCCCACGGAAAAGAGAGGGTCGTCGTCAGCTCTATTCAGATCTATAAGAAGGCGTTTATCGAGCATCGCCGGTAATCAGTCAGCTATCAGCAGTCTCTTTAGGCGGCTATAAGCTTTGCCTTCCAGGGGTTGGGTTGTCTCAACAGCTCCATAAGTTCACTGGCTGTAAGCGGCGGGCTAAAGTAATAACCCTGAATTTCATAGCAGTTATATTCTTTTATCTGGCTAAGCTGCTCTTCTGTTTCTACGCCTTCGGCAATCAACCCCATCTACAAACCTTTAGCGAGTGCGACAATTGCCCTGGTAATCTCTGCCGCGTCAGCGCTGTGAACCATGTCTTTGACAAAAGCCTGGTCAATTTTAAGAATATCAAAGGGAAACTTTCTGAGGTAGCTGAGTGAAGAATAGCCTGTGCCAAAGTCGTCTAGCGCTAGCGCAATACCTTTATCATGTAAAGCTTCTAACACTGATAGCGTCTGGTCAATATCACCCATCAACAAACTTTCTGTGACCTCTAATTCTAAAAAGCGAGGGTCAAGCTCAGTTTCATCTAAAATCTGTTGAACTTGTTCAACCAGCCCAGGCTGCTCAATTTGCCGAGCAGAAAGATTAACGGCGACTGTAAAAGGTGCCAGACCAGCCTGTTGCCAAGCCTTGTTTTGCTGGCAGGCAGTTCGCAATATCCATTCGCCAATCGGCAAAATTAGCCCAGTCTCTTCTGCGATAGAAATAAATTCTGCGGGCGGCACGCTACCTAACTCAGGATGCTGCCAGCGGACTAAACATTCCACGCCAACCAGGTCATTTCTACGCCAGTCTATGCGGGGTTGATAGTGCAGAAATAGCTGATTTTTTTCGAGGGCGCTTCTCAAATCATTCGCTAGTCTCAACCGTTTTTGCAGGGCGGCGGCTAGCTCAGCCGAATAGAATTGGTAGCTGTTATCACCTCTTTTCTTTGCCTGTTGCAAAGCGGTGTAAGCGCTCGCGATCAGTTGGTCAGGGCTTTCCCCATCGGCAGAATAAACAGAAATCCCGATGCTAGCAGTGATGTGAAGCTCTCCTGAGATGTCTGCATAGGGCTGGCCCAGATGGGTTAGCAAGGCGTCGGCGTCGGCGTCGGCAAAAGCTGACGTTGAGGCGCGATCGCTTTTGGTGAAGATAGCAAATTCGTCGTTGCCCAGTCGAGCCAGGCTGTTTTCGCTGCCAGTGTAATGAATCAGGCGTTGGGCGATCGCACTTAAAACGCGATCGCCCACATCGTTCCCTTCTACCGCATTCAAACCTTGAAAGCCATCAATATCAACCAGATAAACCGCTATCTTTTGATCGGGCTTAAGCGCAACAATCTCTTTTGCCAGCCGAGCCTTAAATACTTTGCGATTGGGAAGACCCGTCAAATCGTCACAATCTTCGAGGCGACGAATAAAATCATCTAGCTTCCTGACGATTTGAGTCGTATTGGCCATTAATACCCCAGCATCGTCAGTATATTCAGTTGGTAGCGTCGGCAGTTGCTTTTGACTCCAATAATTTTTTAGGGCCTTAGCAGTGGCACCTACCGGCGAAAGCAGTCCGTGCAGTGCTAACAGAGTAGCCGCCGTACCCATTAAAGTCGCGATCAAGGCAATGCCGATAATCCGTAGCTTATCTTCTGGAGCCACTGTTGTCGTATTAATAAAGTAAAACAGCAGCGTGAGCAAGGGAATATGAGTACCTGCAAAAGCAACCACCATGATTTTACTCTTGTAGCTTTTTAGATAGTTGCTTTTAGACAGGAAAAAGTAGAAATTCATATTGTTGAAGATGTTGAAACAATGCTTTCGAAAATCATTAGATGGCTAACGTTCGTGGTGTCATACTAACCAATTGATTGAAGGTATATCCTACCGTAAGTCTTCGGGCATACCCGAGAAGCTCTATCCTCTTCATAGCGTTTATGCTGATTATCAAAGCCTTCTTCAATCATCTAAGACATTTCTATACATACTCACTCTCACGGTTCGCTGAAATAATTCGTGAAAAAGCAAATTGCCATAATGAGAGTGTAACCCGCAGCAGAGTAGGCATCTATGGCAGAGCTAATCGCGAACGAACGAGTTGATGATATCCCCTTATTGC
>JBAQZP010000106.1:0-30904 GCA_049791095.1 Phormidesmis sp. | reverse complement strand
GATTGAGTGCAAGGCACTCAACAAGATGACCAAGTTGGGAATGCCTGACAGCTACCCGGTTGAAGCTTAGAAAATGACTGCTACAGGGTAACCCTGTCTATTTCTCGATTCATGCAACAAAGCCGTTTCTAGATAGAAGTTCAATGCTAGAACGCGATTCTTTGAGAGCTGATCGATAATCTGAATCAGTTTTATGATCAAAAGAATCAAGGATCAGTTTAGTAGACAAAATTTCTATCAGGCTCTCGATCTTATAAGCAAGTCGAAGTCTATAAGGTGAAATTTCATTAGATTTCTCAGCTATCTTTGAACCCAGCTTATCGACTACTTCTGACAAAACTGTTTGTGAAGGTTGTTTCTCTGCCGTAAATAAAATCAGACTGTCTACGATTTTTTGCAATTGTTCATGATCTTTTGCTGCCTGACTTGCAATTAAGGCTCGAACGGACTTTTGGATGCTTGAGAAAAATAAATAGCGTTTAGGTTTCCGAGGTTCTAACTCTTGTAGAATCTCAGCTCTTTTATACTCCAATGCTTCAAGCGTCTGTGCGACTTTCCTATGGTTAATTAGGGAGTTTGAACTGAGTCGATCTAGTACTCCCTCATACAGCCACGCTTGAGATTCTAAATTATTGAGCTTTTGTACCTGTTGGCCATTTGCTGGTTGAGAAATTATCTCTGTTCTTTGTAGCTGTTTTTGTAATTTGTTAACTTTTCCTGAAACGGTGCCTTTGAAGCAGGAGAGCATCAGCTCTATGGCTTGACCAAAAGGGAAAGAATAATCAGCAGACCAACCGAATACAGTCCAAAATAGCAACGCGCCTGCTAAAAAAACGGTTACCTTCACATTGTTTAAAATGCGTCTAAATAAACCTGTGTTTGATCTTAAATCCGAGTCAGAAAGATCAAGGCACAGGTTACTGACGAAAAAACTGTTGCCCAATAACAGTTCCAGAGTTGCCGCTAATGCTTTGATTTACACCAGATTCAGTAGTCTGTGACACACCAGAAGAATCCTGAATACGATGGTATTTTAGTACCAAAGCTTCTAGTGCAATTTTGAAGTTTTCATCTAGCTCAGCTTCGCTTAAAATTGCCGCTTCTAACAGCTCTGGTTCAGTTTTGCTGATTTGAAGTTTTCCTTGGAATCTTTCTTTCAAAAGCTCTAAAATGCTTGCCCCAACCTTGCTTAACGCTCCACTAGAGATTTTATCGACTGTATAGAGTGCGATTTTTGCCGCTTTAAGAGCTAGTACAGATGATTGCATGTCAGTGGTGCCTCAGTTAGTCGTATTCATAGCTTAGGACATTAGGACACTTATAGCATACGAGTACGTTGTAAGATTTGCTTGTCTGAGGTCACTAGATTGCCAGCTAATGCTCTGCATTTTTTAGATGCCAACCCTTCTATTTAGTCCTTAATACCTGTCTAAAGAGATCACTTCCCTAAATCGAGCAACTGTCTCTTCAGGATTGCCTGCTGAGGGAAAGAGAAAAACGCTTTTCACATTCGGATTGGCCGCGAGTTCTGGCAAGCGGTTAAATTGAGCGTCTGAAATGGCAATTCCCTGATACTTTTCAACGTAGTCCATCTCTATTGCAAAGTTGGCGTCGTTATAGACCTGAATAAACGCCCGATCGACTTTCCAATCTAGCCAGTCAGCGTCAAAGTAGCGTTTGCCCCAATAGGGGTTGTGATGACAAACGTCAAAGCTAACTTTAGGATTAGTTTGCTTTACCGCCGCTTGCAACTCTCTCACAAATTTTGTCAGCGACTTTGTTCTATCGACTTCGCCCGCAACCTCTTCGTGATAGCCCAAATAGTCATCCCACTGTACTGCGTCAATGTTCGGATACTTTTGCACAAACTCGGCCTGTATTGCTTTAAAGTACTTCGCGACTTCCGGTATCTCTACATCTAACAAATAGTGATCTACGCCTGGATAGGTTTTATCGATGCCGGGCACAAACCACTGCTTTGCGGTAGCCAGGTCAAAAATCGGGCTGTTTTCATCCAGCTTGATGCCCTTTTCAAAGTAGGCATGTACCTGCATTCCCTGTTTGTGGGCTTCGTCAATTAGCCAGTTTAGCCAGTCGTCTTGAAATAGGTTTGGGCAGCTCGAATAGCCCAGGGTTTGCTTCATGACCTCGCTGTTGTACATGGTGCAGCCGTTGCCCCACACGCCATGGAGAATGGTGTTGATGCCCTGGGCTTTGTAGTAGCGAACGCGATCGCGAATCATCTGCTCACTGGCATTGTTCGTTGCCTGATACCGGCTCAAATAAATACCTCGCATTTCCTTGTTTGCCCAGGCTGCCGACAGCGTTGGAAAGGCATCGGGCAAAGTATCAGCCGAGGTCATGACAGAAGGGATTGATCCGATAGGAGAGGCCGAAACTGGAGTGGCGGCAGCCCGTGGATTAAACGTAGGGGCGGTTGGCTGACCGGTTAAACGATCGTCTGATTGACCGTCATTAACGACGGCGCTAACAATACTGCCAATCTTATCAGGCGAGAAATTTTCAACATCGTCAATATTGATATTGTGCAGCCGGGGAACCACCCAAACGCCAAAGCCGATAAACGCCATCAGCATTGTCCAAGGAAGGCATCCGCAGCCTGCGTTATCTTTTTGAGAGGCCATGTCTAAAAGCGCGCGCAAGTAAAAACAACAGCCGCCGTTAAACAGCCTTCACTTTTTAGCTTGCCCATCCTTTTAATAGATGAACGGCAGTTGATACGCCGCCGCTATCCGCGCAGCGTTTGCGCCAAAAACTGCTCAATAAAATGAAGGGCTAGCTGATTGCTAACACCTGTAAAGATTGTGTCAAAGGCGTGCTCGGCCCAGGGGATTTTGAGCCAGACTGCCTGATTTCCGCTTGCTATCAGCGCCTCGTACAGGCCCCGACCAAACTTGGCTTCCACCACATGATCGCGGCCACCATAAATGAGCAGCGTTGGGGGCAAAGTATCTGCCGCTGCTGACTTTACATAAGTGAGGGGAGAGGCGCGAACGTAAGCCTCGGGCAAATCGTTTGGCGTGCCGCCTAAAAAAGCCACCAGCACCTGCCGCACGTCGATCGGATCAGGAGCAGGCGGATCGAAGTAGCCTGCTGTTAAATCTACGGGGCCATAGTAGTCCACAATGCCGCGAATTGCGACCGGCTGGACGACGCCTGGTTTAGAGGGCTGAAAACCTGCCAGCATGGCCAGATGTGCGCCTGCTGACCAGCCGAGGAGGGCAATGCGATCGCGATCTATCCCATACTCATCAGCGCGATCGCCCACAAAAGCCAATCCTGACTGCACGTCCGCCAACTGCGCTGGGAACAAGTGCTCAGGTGCATGGCGATAGTCAATCGCCACCACCACATAGCCCCGCGACGCCAAAAACTGCCCCATTTGCTCACTTTCGGCTGGCCCGCCTCGCTGCCAGCTTCCGCCGTATATCGTCACAACTGCTGGATAGTTGCCCGCCACTAGCGGCTGATAAATATCTAATGTCAGAGCATTTCCGTCCGGTGAGGCAAAAGGGATCCCTGATTGATAGCGCACCTCACTGCCCGGCGTTCCGCCTAAAAAGCTGCGCCAGTTGAAAGCCGGATGATGAAATGCCCGAGAAGGGGAATCGAACGCGATCGCCATCGACTCTCGCGCTTGGGCTGCGGCCCCAGACCATCGCAGTAACGGCAAGCTGCTGAGCAATAGGGTCACCAGCAGAATCGCCATGACTAGCTGCCAGTGACGAAAATGTCTGGTTTTTTGCTGAATCACGAAGAAGAGAACGAATGCGATCGCGCCTGCCGCCATCATCATCAGAAACGGGCTGATTTCAGGCGCGCCAACTGCCAGCCGCAAAAAGAATAAATTGGGGGCGCTCAGCACAATCCACAGACTTAGAAAAAATAGCGCCCCAAGCATTAACCACCCCAGAAATGGCCCTAAACCCGTCACAAAAATCCAAAAAAGCTTAATTGCGCTACCTCACTACTCAATTCAACTCAAAAGCTGGCATATCCTCAGGCCAGGCAAAAAACCTGCTCCTAAAATTTCGGTTTAGTCAACCTAAAATTATGAAGATAAAGTCTGTAAATTTAAATGTTTGATGAACTTATAATTTTTTCAACACTTTCCGCTGACCGTTTTGTCTTTCTCTCCAGGTGTTATTTGCTTAAAGTTTACTAGAAAGCCTGCCTCCGGCTAGCGTCACCTTCATCTACATGCTCTTACGATTTTCGGCACTCAGCGTATGCCCCAAAGTCTCGTTCTTAACCTAGTTGCCCAGTCGGACATCTCTCGCCAGCACCTGCAAGGCCACGCCTTGCAGCAATTGTTCTTCAACTTAATTGATATTGTTGACCCAGAACTTAGCCATGTTTTGCGCCGGGATAGACAAACCCGCGCCTACAGTCTGAGTGCAATGCAGGTAGACACTTGCGCTGACTTATCCCCTGGAACGACGGCTGTACCAGCCGGGAATGTGCGCTTGTTTACTGCCCGCAGTCAGGATCACCTGGCTAACCTCCAGTACATGCACAGTGATGCGATCGCCCCACAAACCCGCTGTTGGTGGCGCATTTCCTTGCTAGATGACGAACTATTCGACCATCTGATTTTTCTTTGGAACCAGCTTACCGGCGAAACCTTTGAACTCGGATCAGGCACCGTTAAACTTACCGGCATCGCTGCCGACCTCCCAGGGCTTGACGGCCTGCGGCTCGACTGGGCCTCAAGCTGTAGCTACCGTGATATTTACGAACAAGCCTCAGCCCACGAACGCGATATTCACATTCAGTTTATCACCCCTACCGCCTTTGAAAATCAGGGCCATCTGACCCCCCTACCCACCGCAGACGCCGTCTTTCAGCCCCTTCGCAAACGCTGGAACCGCTTTGGTGGGCTCGCATTTGCCCCCAGCCTGATCGCCAACATCATTCCCACCCATTTCAACATTCAAACCGAACTTGTGCAAAGCGCCAGACGACAGTCCATTCAGGCCATCGTCGGCTGCACAGGTCAAATCAGCTTTCGCATCGACGGCAGCGGCGATCCCCTCACGATCAAACGCATCAATACCCTGGCTGACTTCACGCGCTATTGCCCCGTGGGATGCAACACCCCGTTGGGCATGGGCGTCGTTCGCCGCCTAAGTAATTCACCTGAGCTAGGCCACAGTCCTATCATGCCGACCAGTTACCAACCTGCGACGAGGAGGCGCAGTATGCCCCGCCCAGTACAATAGTCCCAATGCACTATCTCAACCGAAGCCCCTAAACCCATTCGCCAGCTATCTATTCAGCAATACATTCTAGGAATCGTGATTGTCGCCAGCTTGAGCTTTATGCTGCGGTTCTGGCAACTGTCTCGCTTCAATGCTCTGGTCTTTGACGAAATTTACTTTGTCAAATTCGCCCAAGCTTACCTTGCTCGCTACCCAGAATTCGACGCCCACCCACCTTTGGGCAAATACCTGATTGCTGCGGGCATTTGGTTAAACGCCCATCGCCCTTTTAGCCATCAAACCCTGCCGCTGACCTCAGCCCAGGGCCTTTTGCCCTTTAGCTATCGCTGGATGAATGCCTTTGTCGGCAGTCTATTGCCGCTGATTGCGATTGGGATTGCTCACACACTCTGCCAGCCGCCACATTCAGCCAAAAGCAGCCCGCTCAAAGTCAGGACGTTCTCTCTTTTAGCCGGGCTTTTCGTGGCGATAGATGGTTTATTTATCACAGAGTCCCGCTATGCTCTGCTGAACATTTACGCTGTCTTTTTTGGGCTGTTGGGCCACTGGCTATGGCTACAGGCCAAAGTTTTTGCCGCCGTCAGGAAAAAGCGTCAGCGTACTATTTCTTTTATTCTGGCGGGTATGGCCTTGGGCGCAGCCGTAGCGGTTAAATGGAACGCGCTGGGCTACTGGCTGAGCTTGGGGTTGCTAGAAATTGTCTGGCAAAAGCGCCACCCGATTGATTTGATTACCCGAGTGCGCCGTGGTCTGATCTGTAATCTGATCTGTGGTCTGATCTACGGCATCATCATTCCCTTTGCGACTTACGGCCTGATTTGGCAGCCTCACTTGCGGCTGACCGGATGGCGGCTGGGATCTTTGCACAGTGCGCTGTTCACTTTTCACCAGCAGATGAGTGCAGGCGGCCATCCGGCTTGTGCTAGGTGGTATACCTGGCCGCTGATGATCAGGCCGTTCGCCTACTGGTATCAAGAGAATGGGGGGCAAGTGTATACGGTCAATAATATCGGTAATCCTATGCTTTGGTGGCTGTCTAGCGCGGCGATCGCACTCATTTTTCTCGAAAGCATCCGCCAGCTAAAAAACAGTCTCACGCAAGCATCCGCCCCAGCTTCAAACGCTAACGCCTTCTATACAATTGGCCCTTATCTTTTAGTCAGCTATGGCGCTAACTGGCTGCCCTGGCTGCTAGTCAGCCGCTGTACATTCATCTATTTATATATGCCCGCTGCGGCTTTTAGCTTTATGGCTTTGGCCTGGCTGCTGAGTGAATGGCTGCATAGTCCAACTGGCTGGATTCGTAATTTGGCGGTGGTGATGCTGGGTGCGATCGCCACCGCCTTTGCGTTTTGGCTCCCCCTCAACCTGGGCTCTCCCCTGACCCCCAACAGCTTACAGCTCCGCTGGTGGCTAAAATCCTGGATTTAAGCGCTTCACTTGCACCCAAAGATCACACTCACAGCCTGACCAGATTAATCCCTCAGGCAGAAATTCAATCCCTGCGTGATCTTTATGCTAAAGAGCGACATGCTAAAGAGCGACATTAAAGGTAAAAGTATGAGTTCACAGGATTTAGACATTGGCGAGAAGGCTATCAGTAAGGCCGTTGAAGCCGGAATTAAATCGCAGCTAGATCAAGTAGAATCGATTGATGTTGAAATCCACACTGACCCAGTCAAGCTAGCTCAGGGCCAAGTCGAAAGCGCCCTGATCAAGGCTAAGGGAACAGTACTCAAAAATGGCCTCCGCACAGAATCGCTCACCATGGAAATCGGCTCGGCGGACATTTACGCGACCAAAGTTGCGCTTGGCAAAATTGAGCTAGAAGAACCCGTAGATGCTGCGGCTCAAATCGTGCTGAAAGCTGAAGATATCCAGGCCGCTTTCAATTCAGATTTTGTGAAGAAAAAGCTGCGGGGAACGAAAGTAGAACTGCCCTCTGGTGAAAAAGTCACCACCGACGCCAGCAATGTCTCTTTCACGATTCCAAAAGCGGGCCGCATTGCGTTAGCAGCAGACGTCATGCTAATCGAAAAAGTAGAGACCCATCACGTCGAATTCTCGGCGGTTCCTCAGATTATTGACAACGGGCACAGCGTCACCCTCAAAGAGATTGAATACGACGATGCCACCAATGACATGCCAGCGCTGACCCAATCTTTGATTGATAGTACCGAGGCACTGCTAGACCTGCGTAACTTTGAGCTGAGCAACATGAGCCTTAAGTTTGACCAGCTAGAGATAGAGCCTGGTCAGCTCATGATTACAGCTCATGCGAACATTCAGTCGTTTGAGACAGATTAAGTCACTGGCAAAATATTGGTGACCTGCAAAATTTTGAACAGCACGCTATTGATGATAGCGACGCCCAGGGCACCCATCAGGGCGCTCATCACGCCCCACTTTAGGCGGAAGCCGCCAACCAAAAGAGCAGCCAGGCCAAACAAGATGGTGTTGCCAATCAAAGAGACCAGACCCAGCGTCACAATATTCAACAAGGTGCTGTTGATAAACCAGCCCGTTAGCCCATTGAGCAGGCCAAACACTAGCGCGGCGATCGCGGCTTTACCGAAGCTATCGGCTTCAATGCCGGTTGGTAGCCGCGTGAGGATAATGAAGGTGAGGGTTGTCACCACCCAGGCAATGATGAATCCAGTCATAGCGGCTTTTCCTCATGCTTTGTATGCCGATTCCTGTACACCGGTTCTAGATACCAGCCCTATACACCGGAAGTATACCACTGGCGGCGATAGTACTGCTTTAGCCTGATTTGAAAGTTTTGCCAGTAGTGAAATAGCTCGTCAGCGTCGAGCATGAACACCTGGGCGGGGTGGTTTTCGAGGGCGATCGCAATCATCCCCCGATCAATTTTTATGCCCGTATCGCGATATACCCAGTTCACCGCATAGCAATAGGCCGCCACCTGCAAACAATAATCTTCAATCCATTCAATTTGCTTTGGCCGCCGCGCCGTCTTCCAATCGCACAGGCACAGCTCTCCCTCATAGCGCATCACCGCATCCGGGTAGCCCCCAAACTTCAGCGGATGCCACACTGCCCCTTCCACCAGCAGCACCTCATTCACCTCAGCCAGCACCGGCTCAATTGAATGCCAAAAGCCTTCCAGCCCTGCCGGCAGCTCATAAGGCTCCTGCTTCAAATGCGACTTGATAACTTTATGAATGCGACTTCCCGATCGCGCCGACTTCGTGGTGATCCGCCGCGCTTCGTCCTGTCCAATGCGATCTTGCCAGTCCCACAGCCGCTTTTTATCTTCATAGGGCTTCGTCGCCGACAATATGGTAGTAATGCCAGGGTAGCAATGGCCTTCTATCTCGTAGTGGCGCTTGTGGTTTACCGAGACTTGCTTGGCTTTGTAATGGGTAAGAGGAGGCATTAGGGAAAATATAAACGATGAAAGACGAAGGACGAATGACCAGACAATCTTAACTTCATCGTTCATCCTTCATTCTTCAAAAGTGCTAGCCTGCATTAGCAAACTTGTACGGGTAGGCGATGCAGCTTTTAGGATATTTCGTGCTGGGGTTGCTGCTGGGCGGCGGGGCTGTGGGGTGGGCGCTGAGCGCGAAAATGCAGGCGGTTAGACGAACTAAAAATGACCTGGTGGCTGAGCGGGCAGGGATGGTGGAGCAGTTGCGAGGGAAGGATCGGCAGATTGAGGCGTTGCGGCAGGAGGTTGAGGGGCGAGGTCGCAAGCTGTCTGATTATCAAAGCCAGCTTACCCAGGCCACTACCCAACAGGCGATCGCAGAAACTCAGCGTCAGGCGATACAGCAGCAGGCCAGTGAAAAACTTTCGCTACTCACCGCGATGCAGCAGCAGCTTACCGATACGTTCAAGGCACTTTCGTCAGAAGCGCTCAAAGCTAATAATCAGTCTTTTTTGGAGCTAGCACAAACGCGCCTGAGCGAGTTTCAAACCGCCGCGAAGGGAGATTTGGCCCTGAAGCAGCAGGCGGTAGAAGAGGTGGTGAGGCCATTGCAGTCGTCTTTGCACAAGGTGGAAACCTTTTTGCAGACGATAGAAGGGCAGCGGGTGTCGGCTTATTCCAAGCTAACTGAGCAGATTTCGGCGCTGGCTAGCGCTCAGGTGCAGTTGCAGTCAGAGACGGCGAATTTGGCGAAGGCATTGCGATCGCCTACCGTGCGCGGTCGGTGGGGAGAAATTCAGCTAAAGCGAGTGGTTGAGATTGCTGGTATGTCCGAGCATTGCGACTTCACTCAGCAGGTTACTCAGGTAGCAGGACTGCGGCCCGACATGCTGGTGCAGCTTCCGGGTGCGCGGCAGATCGTGGTCGATGCCAAAGCGCCACTGACTGCTTATCTGGCCTCTTTAGAAGCAAGCAGTGACGCCGACCGGCTAAATCACCTGCGCGACCATGCCAAACAGGTTAAACGACACCTCGGCCAGCTCAGTCAAAAAGCATATTGGCAACAGTTTCAGCCGACGCCTGAGTTTGTTGTTCTATTTTTGCCCGGAGAAATCTTTTTTAGCGCGGCTTTAGAACAAGATCCGAGCCTGATAGAAGCAGGTATAGAACAGCGCGTAATTTTAGCGACGCCGACGACGCTGATTGCCCTGCTGAAAGCGGTCTCTTATGGATGGCAGCAGGAAAAGGTGACTGAGAACGCCCAGGAAATTAGCGCGTTAGGCAAGGAACTGTACGACCGGGTGCGCACCTTTGCCCGGCATATGCAGAAAATGCGAAAGGGCCTAGATGCGACGGTAGATAACTTTAATAAAGCGGTCGGATCGTTAGAGGGGCGGGTGCTAGTGAGTGCGCGAAAATTGCAGGAATTAGGAGCGGGTGGCGGAGACGCGATTGAGACGGTAGAAGGCGTAGAGAAATTGCCCCGACAAGTCCAGACGCTCTTTTCAGATGGCGAAGAGAAAGATTAACGCTCTCTTTCCCAACCCGCAGTTCCTAACCCGCAGTTCCCAACCCGCAGTTCCTAACCCGCAGTTTCTAAGCCGTAGTTTATAGCTGTGTTCAGAATCAAGGCAGCCGGTAGAGATAGGCCGTCTGAATTTCTAGTATGGGAATAGCTGGCCGAGCAATATCTTCATTCTTGACTGTCTTCAAAATAGGCCACAGCTCCAGAGTGGGGGGAGTTGCTTCTTTAAGCATATAGGGATCTTGGTAGTTTTTAGTGTTTAAAAAGTTGCCTGCGATCGCCAAGACTCTTTTAGAATGAATGATGTAATTGCCGGTTTGACAGTTGCTGAGCGTTTCTATGTTTCGCTGCGTTAGGTAGGTGTCAATATAGTTGTACTGATTGAAGGAGCTGCGTTTGCGCTCTATTCGGGGGTCGCAAATTTTTGAGCCTGCGGGAAGCTGTTGCATAATTTGAACTATTTCTTGAGTGTTCAGCAACCGGTTGGGGCCATATTTTGCCGCCATAAATTGGGCGTCTCGGTACAAATTATTGGCGCTAGAAAGCAGGATGAAAAGGGCGATCGCACAGCCGTAGGCAATGGCTGTTTTGCCAGATAGCCTTACATAGGCGATCGCAACGACCGTTAAAGCAATAGGCGCGATCGAGACCAAAATTTTATAATAGAGAACGGTCTCACCAGGCTCTAGGCTAGTAGCTGCCAGTAGAAACAGTCCCCAGGTGGTAAGCCAGAGGAACCAGATGTCGGAGTTGCCTTTAAACGAGAAAAGGGCAGCGCTGGTGATGAGGGCGATCGCGATCGCTGAAATAATCAAATAAAAAGCCGAATCACTCCAAAAGTAAGCCTGCCGAACCGTGTCTAAAGCGTGCAAGCTGGCGTCACCCAATCGAGTGAAGATGCTGATTAAAACATTGCTTTCGCTCTTGCCCGTAGCCGAATTTAGCGTTTTTAAGATGGCTTTGCTGTTGCTAAAGTTTCTGCCTAGCTCCCCGGCCCAGTAGGGGGTCAGGGCAACAGCCGCCGCTAGCCAGCCCAGCCCTGGTAAAGCGAGCTGTCTAATATCTTTTTTGTGAATTTTCTCTTTCAAAACTTTGAAAATGAACCGGAGAGAAGCAATGACGTAAATGACAGGGATGATAAACAAAGTAGTCGCGTGCAGACTCATTAAAATAGCCACACAGAGGCCGCTACCTATCCAGGCCAACGTTTGAACTTTCCAGTTAAAGAGATGCCTCATTTGGAGATCGTAAAATAGCGTGAAACCCATGAAGAAGAAAGGAATTGAGCTGGGGTTCCACTGAAAGTTACTGATAAAAATATGATTAAAAAGAAAGCTATACCACAGCCCAGATAGACTGCTCAAGCACAGGCGTTTTGCAGCCGAGACGCCCTCTAGAAGCCGATAGATTAACAGGATAAAGAGTGGAATGGATAAAAAGGAGAACAGCGCATTAGGAAAAGCCTGAAGCGCTGGTATGCGACCGATAAGCGTAAAGGGAAAAAAGAGATAGTAGTAAAGCGGTAAAATATGGAAGCCCCCTAAGCCAGCGCCATAGGCTTTAGGGCCAAGCGTTGGAAAGTCTCCTTGCCAAATTTCCATAACGGTAAAAGCGTCCCTAATCTGATCGGGATCAGGGCCGATATCGAAAGTGACATATTGAAAAACAGCAATCACTCGGGTAAAGAAGCCAAAAGCGAGGGCTAATAGTATTAAGACAATGCCTATACGGTTTTGAATGATTTGATGACTTGTCGCCCGCATTTTTAAGGACGTTTTTTTTCGAGCTGAATGAGGGTACATTTACGTATTGTCGATACTATATTTTTATACGGTGAACAGGGCAGAGGGCGTGAATCTTTACGCTCTTACAGTACCTCGCTCGTAGGGACGTAGTTGCGGTATCTTATTAACCTGAGTTCAGGTGACGCATGGCCCTTAGTATGCTTTTCATTCAGGCGCTCTTCACTTTATATCTTCACTTTATAAAAGGTGATACCTGGTTAGTTCAAGCTGAAACGCCGTTATTTCAGTAAAGTTTGTCGCAGCTACATGTAAAAGAAGTGAACTATAAGGATGTCAGTGTGAAATTGTATTAGTTTAGGTAAAGCAGTTCAGCATTCTTACGTCAGGCTGCTACCTGAGCCTGACGGTTTGCGGATTGCACTGAGTATTGCCTGATAGGTTAGGTAATACTAGCTAAAGCAACCACAGGGAATCATCATGGATTATAAAACTGCGCTGCAATGTGCTTGTTTATCGGAAGATGTGTATCAGAATTTTTCGGGTATTCAGTTTAAAGACTGGACTAACGTGACGCCAGTTTTGATAGAAGATGCTGTTACCGATACTCAAGTCGCCATTTTAAAAGATCCTGCTCAACAGCTTGCTGTTATTGTTTTTAGAGGCAGCGATGGTGACAAAGATTGGGATACCAATGTCATGCTTGGTCAAACATCGTATGAATGGTCTCGCGAAGATAAAAAAGAATACAAAGAAAAAATGAAAGCGGTGAGTGAAGCCGTCACCGAAAATGAAGATCTGATTTACCCTGAGGCTTATTCTAAGCCGAAGCATCCGGTGAAAATGCATCGAGGATTTTCGAGGGCGTATCTGTCGGTGCGCGATCGCATTCACGACATTATCAAAGACAGCAACCTCACCCGCTGCCGAGTTACCGGCCACAGCTTAGGCGGTGCGATCGCCAGCCTTTGCGCCGTCGATTTGCAATACAACTTCAGCCCTCAAATCGCCATCGAAGCCTACACCTTTGGCTCTCCCAGAGTCGGCAATCAAGCCTTTGTAGAGTCTTACAATAAACGGGTGCCCGATACCTGGCGAGTGGTGAATGGCTGGGACGCGGTCGTTGGTGTGCCGGTTCCCTGGCAGGGCTACCGGCATGTAGATACTAGCGAAAAGCTAGAGCGTGGATTTACCTGGCGCATTGTCACTGGCAGCTTTGAAGACCATCGCATTAGCGACTATATAAAGGCGCTCAAAGAGCGTATAACGGTCTGATAAAACCTATTCGTCTGGGCAATCTGCCCATTGATTTATTTCACTAATTTATCAATGATTCGAGCGTTCCTTTGGTTCTGTTCGCCGAAAGCTGATCGCCTTGAGATTGGTAAAGGGCGATCGCCTGCTCAAAATCGACTCTAGCGAGTCCGGCGTCACCCGACTCAGACTGAGCGACGCCTCTAAGATAGTAGGCTTCGGCGTTTTGAGGTTCCAGGATGATGGCTCTAGAAATAGTTTGGGCGGCGGCGGCATAGTTACCCTGGTCAAAGAACGCCTGGGCCTGGTCTAGATAGGTTTGTTCGTAGTCAATTCCTCGGAACCGCCGCTCTAAAGTAGAGATGGCTCGAAAGCTGTCGGTGCGGTAGCCGTAAACAGCCGGTAAAGCGCCGGTTTCTTGGGCGATCGCCTGGCGAACTTCAGCGTTAGTTATCGTGTGAAGCGGGCGATTTTCGGCGATGGCCTGGGCGATCGCGATCGCCAGCCCTTCACCCACGCTCACATTGAATTCCACAATTCTGCCAGCGGTCGTGCCCAGCCCACCAAACCCAGAAGCAGGCCCCAAAACGGCCAGATTTTCGCGCTCTTTAGGTAAGGTATGGCGAAAGCCGTAGTTAAACACAGGCATTTGCCGGAAGTTAAAGAATCGCAGGATAGAGCTTCTAACCTGTTCGTCTAACCCTTCAATGCCGCCACGGTCGTCTAGATGATAGCCAAAAGTGCCAAACGCTTCCTGGGGGGGAATGCCACCTGCGGCCATCAGCGTAGCTGACAGTTCATCGACAGGATGAGCAATTTGACCCGCGTTGCGAATATAGAGTTCGTCCATCACTTCAACGCGGGGGACACCAATTTTTTCAAACAAAATCTTGATTTCTTGCGCGATCGCCCGCATTTCGGCAGTAGGCCGCGATCCTGACGTACTCAGCCGCCTAGCTGTTTCAGAATCAGCATAAAACAGCAGCGCATTGAAGCTGAGCCGGTCGTCTAAAACAGCAATATTGGCCCGGTCAAACAAAAAGCCAGACGATTTCAGGTCGTACTCTTTGCCGAGCCAGCCATGCACCAAAATGCTGAGGGCCAAAGAGCGAACGTCGGCAGAATCAGGCGTATTCTGATAGAGAATTTTGGGCCGCCGGGCGTGATCTACCAGGCTATTGAGCAGCTCCTGGCGCTTGACGGGATCGCCGCCGCTTGCCACCGTCAGCCAGCCCTGGGCCGCCGCGTCTTGCGGATTGAAGTAGCGGTTGATTAGCCCAGCTTCTAGCACTTTAAACTGATCGATACTGACATCGTACATGTCAATCATCAGGCCCATACTGAGGCCACTGTCAGGAAAACCGAGCGCTTCTAAGCCCTGCATCATGTCTGTGCCACTGGCGGCAGCAAGTTCACCGCTCTGGCTGGCGTCGATAAACTGTTTGGCGCTATAGGTTTGAGCGCCAGCGGTAAAGGCACAGACCAGAGAGCCTGCGGTTTGCACAGATCCTAGCTCGGCGTTGCCGATGACGGTAATACCGGCTTGCTTTAGAGCCCGATCGAAGTTGCGAGAGACGATGGTGGGATCGAGGGCAATGGTGTTGACCCGGCCCAGGCGCAGAAATTCTTGATACAAGCGGCTAGGACGACCAAATGTGCCATATTGCGATCGCAAATTAGCGGGTACCTGGTTCCGATCTAGATACGCCAGTCCGCCCCTGACCAAATGCCCGCCAATGCCCTTGCGCGGATCGCCTTCTGTAATCAGGGCAACTTGAGCGCTGTGCCCGCGCCCGCGAAGCTCTCGCTGCAATTGTAAAGCGCTCATCACCCCAGGCACTTCATCGCCAAAGACAATGGCATCGTAACGCCGGGCGTTAGGCAGGGCAGGGCAAACCGGGGAAGCTGCTACGGTTTCTGGTAGAGATTGCGCAGTCGCTGAAGCGATCGGATGTAACCCTGTGAACAGCGATGTGCCCATGCAAACAAACAGTAGGAACCTTTTCATCCAGAAGTTTTCTACCTAAAACCGTAAATAAACCTTTATAACAATACAGCCCCGACCTGCCATCTTGGTCTGCTTTATGGCTTTTTCATGATCCCGGCTTAATCTAAGTGGAGTCAGGAATCAGGGGTCAGGAGTCAGAGTGTACCCGCCTTCTGCCTTCTGCCTCCTGCCTCCTGCCTTCTGCCTAAAAAGTAAACTGAAGACCGCCAGCAATTTCCATACCGTCGTCGTCGCTAAAAATGTCTTCTAGCCGCAGATAGATGCCGGGGCCTTTGGCTCGGCCTGTACCCACGGTTTGGGCAATGCGATCGCCCCCTTCATCTACGGCATACCGATTTACGGCCAGCTCCACCGCCTGGCCATTTTCATCCGCCAGCATCTTCTTCATAGGTTGCCCATCTGCATCCATGACTGCTTCAGTGGCATAAATAGGCACTACGTTCCCGGCCTCATCATATTGATAAGCTTCCCGCTGCACCTCACCAAAGGGATGAAAGACGACCTCAGCCCGCAGGCCCACTGGCGTACCGCTATTGCCACGGCCAAACACCGTATTTCTGGCAAACAGCTCTGCCCTTAGCGTGTTTGCGGCAGGCGTCCAGGGCGTATTGCCAAAATTCAGCACGCCGCCGAGCGCTAGCTCACCTTGCACTGGTGAGAAATTGGGGTTCGTTCTAGATTCTGTGGTGACCACTTGGTCGGTTAATACTCGCTGCGAATCCACCGTGATCGTGTCTTCTTCAGTCACAGAATCAATCAGCGATTCCGCACCGCTTTCTATCGTGCTGATGCGATCTAGCTCTAGCGTGCTGACCTCAGTCGTCGGGCTATTATCTTTAAAGAAATTGACGTTGGTCAACAAGCCCTGGTTATTGATATCGAATGAGGCCGTATTTTCTGCTCGGGTCGTTTCTGTTGTTTGCAGCGTGAATGAGTCTCGCTGAACTCTGGGGACTAAAAAGGTGTTGAGGGTGCGCTGAGTGCGAAGCTCGTTATTAAAGGTGGTGATTGTAGAGTTGGTGATAGTGGTCGTATCTCGCTGGTTACCAATGCCTGCTGATAGGGAACCGCCGAGATAAAAACCGCCTGCAAGGGTTGTTTTTTCATAGGCTCGCTGACCAGCATCGCTCACAACGGTTTCTAACAGGGTCAGCGCATTGCCGACTCGGGCATCAACCTCGGTAGGAATATTGACATCGACTGTGGGGACGCGATCGCCCCCAAACACCTCAGCATAGATCCCACGAATACCGTTAAACAACGACGTAATCGCATTCTCTCGACTCGGCAGCGTATCTTCTACCGCGTACACCTCCGCTGTTTCCTGAACAAAGTTCTGCGGTTGCTGGTCGGCTGAAATCACCGTAAAGCCACCCTCAGCAATTTGATAGCCGCGATCGCTTTGACTGACCGCATACCGCTGACCCGACTGCAGAGCTTGCCCTGGCTGTTGGGGTACCAGGGCGTAGATAATTCTAGCGGCTTCTCCAGCGCCTAGCGTGACAGGGGTCTGGGCATAGCCATCTTTCGCCCACTGCGACAGAAAAGAGACGCTTCCATCCATCCCTTCAATCAATAAGCCGCCAACGTTGTCTGTATAAGCTGCTCGGCCTGGGCCGACTTGCTGAGCATTCGGCGGTAAAATAACAATAGATTGATCGAGCGGCAAATCGAAAATTCCGTTCACTGAAGATAGCTGAGCGTTTCCTGGCTGCTGTTCAACCGTAGGGGGAACGTAGCCCACTAAGCGCCGATTGTTGAATAAACCTGCTGGCGTCAACAGCCTCGATCCTGATGGATCCAAATTTTTAATCTCGTTTCCAAAGGCATCTTGGGCCACACGGTGCGTTGGTGACAAAAATTGAGTGACGCTGACGGTGGCGCTCAAGCCCGCCTGATTGTCGCCAACGGTTGGATTAAAGTTGAGATGACCGTTGATCAAGGTCGGTGGAATGTTGGGATTGTTCGCCAAAGGCTCTAGCTGTAGCGTGGCCCCTAGCCCATCGCTGCCTAGCCGCACCTGGCTACCGCCTGCATAGCGACCATACAAAAGCTGCTCGCCATTCTCGCTGCGTGCGCCGCTTGCATGTCCTAGCTCGGCAGCCGCCGCATCAGAAATATCAATACTGCCCGAGTCTGAGGTCTCTTCAACAACTGTTTCTGTGCCAACGGCGTTGGAAATTTCTTCAGTCTCAACAACTTCTTCCTGCCGGGTCTCGGGTTCTAGCGCTGTTTCAGTCGTTTTCGTTTCGGTTGAGACCTGTGTGGTTTCTTCGATGGCGATCGCCTCACCGCGTCCGCTTGAGACTTGCGAATAATTGCCATCATCAAAATCGAGATCGCCCCCATTTTGAAGATCTTCTACATCAAACCCGCCTACCCTGTCAAAATAAATCCCTGATTCTCTAGGCGTAGCGCCATTTCTTCTAATGTTCAATACCCGCAGCTCTACAGTATCTTCTGCGCCGTAAACAGCATCTACCTCCTCTGAGGTGGGCAGGGGTTGATTGTTAGCGTCAACGTTTACGTTTTCACCCCGCACAAAAGCAGCTTCCCGGCTCTTGATCTCGCCATTGGGGCCAGTCACCGTCACCTCAATTCCCTCCGCATAGCTATGCGTTCCGGGGCGGGTTCTTACATTAAACTGCGTGTTCAGCCGCAGGGATTCAGTCCGAAGAACATAGCCAGCGCTATCTTGTCCTTCGTCAGTGGCAATGCGGTTTAAGGACTGTTCAATGTAATCGACATCCGGCGTAACTTCTATCGTATTAGGTGCAAACCTATCTGAGAAGACCGGCTGAGCAACGCCTTGCTGAGTCGATTCTATAATTCCAGCAGGCAGTGGAATCTTAGAATCATTTTCTAAAGGGCCTGTTCTCAGATCGAAAGCATTTATGTCTACCTGCACTGCGCCGGTAGACTCGTCATAGTTGATGGTAGGCGACGAACCTGTGGCTTGAGCCATCGCACCCTGCGCATATAAACCTTGCCCATACAAGCTAAAAGCTCCTGTTGCCAGTAGCAGCCTCATGCCTGATTTAACTGCGCAGTTAGCCGAAATTGACGTTGTAGAAGACACGGTGAATCAAACCTTTAGGTATTTAGACGGTTTCAGGAAGCGTAATTTCACAAGTTCTCTTTCGGAAAACACGGAAACAGCTATAGAAACCTATACGGCTTGACCTGCTTGCATCAGAAAATATCGTTCTAGAGAATGTTGAAACTTTACATCCTTAAATTTAATGTGTTGCAGCTTGCGAACCCTGATCGCCTCTAGCGTGCGGTGCATCATAAAATAGCCCTGCCGCACTCATCCTCTAGAAGGAAAATTGAATGCCCCCAGCTACTTCTAGCCCTTCATCGTCACTCAGTACATCTTCTAAGCGCAGGTAAAAGCCAGGCCCCTGTGCTCGACCTGTGCCCACCATCTGCGCAATTCGGTTACCGTCTTCATCTAACGCAAACTGATTCACCGGTAGATCTACAGACTTACCGCCCGCTGTCAACGCCGTCATTACCTGATTGCCATTTGCATCTAGCACAGGTTCGGTTTGATACAGCGCGATCGCATTCCCCGCCGCATCATACTGGTAAGCCGCCCGCTGCACTTCACCAAACGGGTGAAATATCACTTCAGCTCGCAAGCCTACTGGCGACGACCCACCGCGACCTGCCACCGTATCTCTGGCAAACAGCTCAGCGCTGAGGGTGTTTGCTGCCGCCGTCCAGGGCGTATTGCCAAAGTTCAGCACGCCGCCTAGCGATAGCTCGCCCTGTAAAGAAGAGAAGTTAGGATAGCTATCCGATCGAGCTGTTGTTTCTTGGTCGCTCTCAACCAGACGAGTTGCTAGGGGTTGAAGAGTCTTTGTGGTGACAGAGTCAACCAGAATTTCTTCACCGCGCTCAAAACGGCTAATGCGCGAAAGCTCTGTGCGCTCAACTATCGGTGCAGATGCAATTGACTCAATAAACTCTACATTCGTCAGCTTACCGTCGCGGTCAATGTCAAATACAGCGGTGCCACTTTGCCGGATAGTTTCTGTGCTTTCAAACTGCACGATATCCTTTTGAATCAACGGCGTGACAAACGTATTGAGCGTTCGCTGTATCCGTAGTTCATCTGCGACTACCTCAATAGTTGCGCTAGTGCGTCTAACCGTATCGCGCTGGTTGCCGACGCCGCCAGTAAACGAACCCCCCAAGTAGAAGCCCGCTGCTACCGTTGTTTTGCCATAGGCTTGCTGACCGACCTCACCCGCAATCGTTTCCAGCGGATACAGGGTGTTGCCCACTCTTGCATCTACCTCATCCGCCAGGCTGACGTCTACGGTGAGTTTGCGATCGCCCCCTACCGATTCAGCATAAAAGCCCGGAATCCCATTAAATTCAGCCGTGGCCGTATTGTCACCAGGCATGGTGTCTTCTACGGCGTAAACCTCAACCGTTTCTTGCACAAAGTTTTGAGGTTGCCGGTCGGCGGAAATGATTGTGAAGTCACCATCAGCAATCTTGTAACCATTCGCATCCTCTACTACTGGGTAAGTTTGTCCAATCTGTAGGTTTTGGCCAGCTTGTTGAGGGACGAGCGCATAGATAATTCGCTGGGCTTCTCCTGCTTTTAGGGAAAGGCTCTCTTGGGCGTAACCAGCACCTGTCCATTGAGGCACAAAGCTGATTGCCCCGTCGTTCGCCTCAATTAACAAGCCGCCGACATTGTGGGTATAAGCTGCATTGCCCCGGCCTACTGTGGTCGGGTCAGACGGTTCAATCACAACGGCTTGATTGGCGGGTAAGTCAAAAATGCCGTTGGTCGAAGAAATTTGACTGCCTAGCACCGTTTGATCGGGCGTAGAGGGCACATAGCCCACCAGGCAGCGATTGTTGAATAAGCCAGCGGGTTCTACCAGCCTAGAGCCATCTGCCTCTGGATTTTCGATCGGGTTGCCAAACATATCGGTTGCCTGGCGGTGGGTGGAATTGAGGAACTGAGTAATCCTAAAGGTACCGGTCAAGCCTGCTTCGTTGTCGCCAACCGTAGGATTAAAGGTCAAATTACCCGATAGTAGCGTGGGTGGCACGTTGGGATTATCGACTAACGGTGCTAGCTGACCGGTGATGCCAATACCATCGCTACCGGCTCTAATTTGGCTGGCGTTCGCGTAGCGGTTATACACAAGCTGCTCGCCCGCTGCGGTACTGACGCCAGTGGCATGTCCTAGCAGAGTAGAAATTATATCTGGCGCTTCAATGCTACCCCAGTCTCTTTCTTCTTTAAAGGCAGTGTCAGACTCTTGAATAGTTTCAATAATGTCGGCTGCAACGATTTCTTCTAGGCGTGTTTCGGGCGCTAGCGGCGTTTCCACAACTTCATCGACAACAGAAACGCGGCTATTTTCTTTAATGGTGAGTGCTTCACCCTGCCCACCCGAAAATTCGATATAGTCGCCATCGTCAAAGTCCAGGTCGCCGCCGTTTTGCAAATCTTCAACAATAAACTCACCGCGCTCAGAAAAGTAGATGCCTGATTGACTCGCCTCAGCGCCGTCTGTGCGAATATTCAACACGCGCAGCTCAACGCTATCAGTGCCGCTGTAGGAAACATTCACCCTTTCTGCACCTGCTAGTGGTTGACCATCTGGGCCTACTGTCACCACATCCCCACGAACAAAGGCACTTTCGCGCAGCTTGATATTGTTGTCAGCGCCAAATACGGTAACCTGAATCCCTTCACCATAAGCATGGGAAAACTCTCGATGACCTAAGTCGAACTGTGTTCTCAGTTGTAAAGACTCGGGTCGTAGCAGGTAAGTCGCACCCCCAGAGCGCTCACCCAAAATATCGTTAAAAGACTGGTTAATATAGTCTACGTTTGGCCTAATTTCTACGCTGTTGGGTGCCAGGCGAGTAGGGGATATTGGCTGAGCTTCACCTTCTTGGGTCTTGGCAGGCAACAGTGCGGGTAATGGAATATTCGAGGTGTTATTGAGTTCACCGGTTCGGATATTAAAGGCGTTGTTATCTATTTGAACGACGCCTGTAGCGCTGTTGTAGTTAATGTTTGCCGCTGTTTGTGCGCGGACGTTTTGTGCGTTTAAGACTAACCCACCGGTTGCAATCAACATTGCACTGAACGCAGCCGTAGAGCCTTTAGGGAAACATAGGATTCTATGAGCTTGAGAAGCGTTTGACTGAATGCGCTGGAAAATTTGGGGGGTAGTCATAGGAATACACCGAGAGTGAGATATTGTGGTTAAGAAATTTCGTACAAGCGACCAGCAAGAACTTCACGGCGGGTGTCTTCTTGCTCGGCGGTAATACTGATAACTCTTCAGCGATCGCAGCCTGTTTTATGCACTATCTGCGTAAGTCTACGAAACAAAAACCAAGTAAAATCACCGAACTAACCGCGCATCAGTAATGCATGTAGAACCGAGGAACATAGATCGTTGCTACATTTCATATTCTTTAAATGAATGCACAGAAAAAGTCTCGTCGAAAAAGTGTTTGGTAAGAGCACTGACGGGTTGCGATCGCTCAACCGCCTTAAACTCAAAAAACTCTACCAAAACTGACATATCAACAAAAAAGGTTCCGACACTCACCTATCAGAGCATCAGAACCTTATTCTGCAAATTTAACTGAATGACTACTTTTCGCTATCTACCTAAATTTACGCATCCTGCGGTATCCACACAGACACCGAGCCAGCCTCACAGCGAAAATCTGCCCAGCCCTCATCGTTCGTCGTGATCGGCTCATCGATATGCTCAGTGATATCTATATAAGTGCTGTTGGCGCAGCCTACCTCCATCCACTTAGTGCCCGCTTCGCTGTTGCTGAGCACCACTGCCATGCCGCCCGGATTGATTTTAGTGCCTATGCGCGTCCAGCCAATCACATTCGCATGGTCAAAGTAATCGTATTGATCGCCATAGGCGTAAGTGTGCCGGGCTTCTAGAAACTTGTCGATTAAAAACCGATGGCTATCCATCCAAATTTCGTGCTCGCTGCCGTCTTTTCCGGTGTCTTTATAATGTGCGCCGTAATAGTCTGCATAAAAGACGCAAGGATAGCCTTCGCGCCGCAGCAAAATCAGTGCATAGGCCAGCGGCTTGAACCAAGACTCTACCACCGACTCTAAAGACTGTAAGGGCTGTGAGTCGTGATTTTCGACCAGCGTCACGGCCAGGGCGGGCTGCTCTTTGACCAGCGTGTCGTCAAAAATAGCCCGCATGTCGTAGCCGTTTCCGGCTTTGCTTGCTTCTGTAAAGTTGTAGTGCAAGGGCGCGTCAAATAGGGCAACGTCGCCGCCCGTGACGCTAATGAAGTGATGCAGGGCTTCAATTTCGTTTGACCAGTACTCACCGACCGAAAATAGCTTTTTGCCGCTGTACTGACGCAGATGATTGACCCAATCTGGAAAGAAGTCAGCCTTGACATGCTTCACTGCGTCAAAGCGGAAGCCGTCTAAATCGGTGGTATCGACATACCATTCGCCCCAGCGCGTAATTTCTTCTTTAATTTCGGGATGGGTGACGTCCATATCGCAGCCCATCAGATAGTCAAAGCCGCCTTTTTCTAAATCGACTTCTTTAGAAAAATCTTTGCCATCAAACAGATAGATGGCTTCAAAGTCACCTTTTTCGTAGGCGTTGTAGTCTACCGCGCCAAAGTGCCACCAGTGCAGCTCTAAATCAGAATACTTGCCCTGACGACCGGGAAAGGTAAAGTGCGTCCAGGCTTTGATGGTGACCGTATCGCCAATGGCTTGATTGCGATCGCTAGGCGAATAGGGCGTTGCTTTAAATTCTTCTTCGTGGTCTGCGCCCAGTCGGTGGTTCATCACCACGTCGGCATACACTTCTATGCCTGCTTGCTTGAGTGTTTTGATGGCGTCAATATATTCAGCTTTGGTGCCGTACTTAGTGCGCACCGAGCCTTTTTGGTCAAATTCGCCTAAGTCGAACAGGTCATAAACCGAATAGCCGACATCGTAACCGCCCGCTGCGCCCTTATAAGCGGGGGGCAGCCAGACGGCGGTAATGCCTGCTTTAGCCAGGTCTTCGGCATTCTGGGCGACTTCGTTCCACAGGGTGCCATCGGGCTCGTTGTACCAGTGGAAGTATTGCATCATCACGCCGTTAGGTGCAGACATGTTTAGATATCCTCCGTGAAGGATAGAAATTAGTTGATTATAATAGTCAGTCCAAAAATGACGCCAGGGAACGCTTCTAAAGACATAGTTTTGCAGGATGTTTTGCAAGAGGGTGGGCAAGAGCGAGAGGGCGATCGCACCCAAAAAGCGCCTTCTATGAATCATGACAGGGCAGCAGTAGGGCAGAAACTGGTTTTAGAATAAAGCAGAATTGATGCAGGACGCTCAGGAGTGGTTGCAGCGCGGTCAACAATGGTTGCGGGATGGTTGGCAGTGGTTGCAGAACGGTTGGAGGCGATCGCAGCATGATTGGCAATGAGTGCAGCGCGGTCGGCAATGAATGCAGCTTGATGCGGCATGATTTTGTGAAGGGGAGGGGCGATCGCGCTAAGGCTATCAAAGATCGCGTCTATGCTTTTTGGCGTCGGCGGGGTTAGGAAGGGGGGAGGTGCGATCGCGTATCATCCTTGCATCTGATAGGTTATCCACAGCACAATCGCATAGGGCAAAGACCGCAGCCCCTCCCGCGTCCACTGCAAATAGCCAAAAAACTCTTCTTGTTGCGACTTCTCCTTTCCCAACCGCAGCGAAAACAACTGCTCTGCCCCCAAAATAGTCATCACCGCCGGAACCCCAGCCTGCAACGCCGCATCCGCTGCCACCTGCTCACGAATCAATCCTTTCAGATTCGGCTCTTCCTTATTCAACGTCAGCCGATAATGCCGAAATTTCGGTTCTAGTTCCTGCTCATACCGCTCAATTACCGCCGCCTTTACCTGCGGCTCGTCACACACCGCAATAAAAATCCCCAATCGACTGCCATTTGCCTCAATCCCCGTCAGCAAATCTTCCAATGCAGCTTCATTTTCAACAGAAAGCGACGTATCCGCCATATCACATGCTGTTTAACCCTTCACCATACCTTTCAACACCAACAAGTCTTTGACAATCGGGTGCAAGTCATACCAAATCTTGCCATTACGATATTCCAAGACATGCAAGCTATGCAACAAATCTAGAAACGTTTGATCCTTCGGATCGGCAGGCTCAAAGTTCTTGTAGACCTGCTGCAAAATCTCGTAGTCAACCCTGCCCAACGGCGCTTCAAAATCCAGCCGAATCTCCTTCACCGCTTGTTCAAACACCGCCCGGTCTATTCTGACCTTCTCCGGCTGCTCGCACTGTCGCCCAAACTCAGCCAGCAACGTAGACTTTCCACAGCCCCGATGACCCGAAAAAATGGTCTTCCCATCCTCAGCCTCATCATCTTCTACCATCTGCTCTAGCTCAGCGAGCACCTCATCGCCATAGTCCACCCGAAATCGTTCCAAAGCCCAAGGCTCCAGCAAAGGCGATAAATCTAAATTGGTATAAGCCTGTCTAAAAGCTTCTTTCCGAGTGACCATAGCCATATATATAGACAAATTTATAGATGAATTATGCGCTCAGACTCACACTACTACCATTCTCCTCATATTCTCTATTCCTGACACGCTTTTTGCAGTTTCCCTTCCCCACCTTGCTCAGCGGATTTGTTCCCAAAGGTAGTTTTCATATCCGCTGCCAATCATAGGCAAAGGAGTTTGCGTCAAAAGTCCTAGAATAAACCATCCCCTTTTCCAGCCCGCAGGCTGAGCGCTATCGAATCTATGCTCTCCACCATCCAAGAAATCGCTACTCGGCTCGCCCCCCGCCTGATCGAAATTCGCCGCCACATCCACGCCCATCCCGAACTCAGCGGCCAAGAATACCAAACCGCCGCCTACGTCTCCGGCGTCCTCTCCTCCTGCGGTTTCCAAGTGCAAGAAATGGTCGGTAAAACCGGTGTCGTCGCCGAGCTACTGGGTGAAGCGCCTCCTAACGGTGACGTCCTCGCCATTCGCAGCGACATGGACGCCCTGCCCATCGTCGAAAAAGCCGATGTTTCCTTCATTTCCAGAAGCCCCGGCATCATGCACGCCTGTGGCCACGACGCCCACAGCACCGTCGGCCTCGGCACCGCTATGGTATTGGCCGAACTCACCCAAGCTGCCCGCAGCTTCCCCAGCACCACCCGCTTTTTGTTTCAGCCCGCCGAAGAAACCGCCCAGGGCGCAAAGTGGATGATTGCCGATGGGGTCATGCAAGACGTAGCCGCTATTTTGGGCCTGCATGTTTTCCCCTCAATTCCGGCTGGGGTCATTGGCCTTCGGCAAGGCGCACTCACGGCTGCCGCTGACGATTTAGAAATCACCATCTTTGGCGAATCCGGTCATGGCGCACGCCCTCATCAGGCCATCGATGCCATCTGGATCGCCGCCCAAGTGATCACCCAGCTTCAGCAGTCACTCAGCCGCACGATCAATCCCCTGCATCCTGCCGTCATCACGATTGGCAAAATCTCTGGAGGCCGCGCCCCCAATGTGATTGCCGATCAAGTCAAGCTAACGGGTACGGTGCGATCGCTCCATGCCGACACCCACGCTCTGCTACCCGGTTGGATAGAAAAGATTGCCAAAGACACTTGTCATATTCATGGGGCAACTTGTAGCGTTAATTACACTCGTGGCTGTAACTCTGTGCTTAACGATCCCGATCTGACGAATTTGGTGGCGGCCTGTGCGACTGAGGCATTGGGGGGCGATCGCATCCAATGGATCGACGACGCCTCCATGGGCGCAGAAGACTTTGCTAACTACACCGACCTGGTACCCGGCACCATGTTTCGCCTGGGCGTTGGCTTTGCAGGCCGCCCCAACCATCCCCTTCACCACTCCCAATTTGAAATCGACGAACAAGCGCTGGTTAGCGGCGTCATTACCATGGCCTACAGCGCCTATCGCTATTGGCAAAACCAGCAAAATATGTAAATCTACGATTAAGTCATAAATCAATAAATCCTCAGCCCTGTAAATTTACAGTAAAAGTACTGAGGACGGGTGCCCAGAAAAACCAAAACCGCTATACATTCAAGCATATCTAGCTGCCTGCTGCCGCCGCTATCGTGGCAGTAGGCAGCAAACAAAAGCGGTGGCATCTAGCAGAGGACTCTCTATCATGGCCAGCAGCCACATCGCTAACGACTTAGCCGAAAAGATTCAAATCTACCGGGAGCAGCGGCTGACAGGATTAGTCACCATTAAAGGTCAAAGCAGCCAGTGGCTTGCGTATTACCTTTTAGGCCGAATCACTTGGATAGAGTCTAGAATTCATTCTTTGCGCCGCTGGCAAAGGCATTTAGCGGTTCAGAGCCCTGCTTTTTTTGAACAGATTAATCAGCCTATCAAGCCGCACTACGAATCCTGGAACTACGCGGCCCTAGCTCGTTTAGTAAAGCTAGAACAGTTTCCTTACGATCAGCTCTGTCAGGTGATCGAAGGCTGCCTTGCCGAAGACATTTTTGATATTCTGCAAGTCGGCAGCGCCCAGGCTCAGAAATTTGGCCAGGCGCTAACCTACGAAGTCTCTCCCAAGGAAGCGGCTAGATATGGCAAGGAGGCGGCCAGTCTACCGTTTATCATGATCCATCATGACCGTGTCTGGCAAAGCGCCCAGAAAAACTGGCAGGACTGGAAGAATGAGGGTCTAGCGGCCTTCTCTCCAGATTGGGCTCCCGTCATTACACAGCTTGCAGCCTTCAAAGCCCAAACACCGCTGCCCCTGTTTCAGACCCTGGCCGCGCTCATTGACGGTAAAAATACGCTCAGAGATCTGGCCATCCAGACAGACCAGCCCCTGATTTCTCTGACGAAATTGATATTGCCCGCTGTTTCCCAACAGTTGCTGAAGCTCATAGAAGTTCCCGACATTGCAGAGAACGCGAACCACGGCTTTCGTCCAGAGCTGTTTGATGGGGGCCGAATGACAGTTTCCCAGCCGATCAGATCCCCTGCTCGCCCGGCAAAGTCGGCACCAGAAAAGTCAGTGCCTGTAAGACCGGTGCCCGTAAAGCCAGTGCTCGTAAAGCCAGTGCCCGTGAAGCCAGTGCTCCAAAAGCAAGCACTCGTCAGGCAAACCGCCAGCAATGCGCCCAAAATTATCTACATCGACGACAGCCCAATAGACAGCCAACTAATGGCTGAAATTGTGGAAAGTTTGGGATATCAGTACATTAACATTTCCGATTCAATTCAAGCATTGCCCCTGTTGCTTGAACTCAGGCCCGAGCTGATTTTTTTAGACCTGGTCATGCCCATCGCCAACGGTTACGAAGTCTGCGCGCAGATTCGGCGCATCTCTATTTTCAAAAAAATCCCAGTGATTATTGTTACCGGCAACGATGGCATTACTGACCGGATAAGGGCAAGAATGGTCGGTGCTTCTGGCTTTTTGGGAAAACCTATCCAGCTTCAAAAAGTCAAAAGGGTGATGGAAAAGCATCTGCCTATCCTCGAATCTCCTAGCCGTCACAGCGCTCAGAGAGGAGGTGTTCTTTCCTCTCTATAAATTTTCCCTACCAGCTCGCACCTCAAACGCCCCCAAAAGATCTATGGCAACCGCGCTCATCGTCGAAGACAGCCTGACCGATAGAGAACTTCTCACCCGCTACCTACAGCAATCTGGTCTGAGCGTCATCAGCGCCCAGAGTAGTGAAGAGGCCCTGATTATGCTGAAAATCAACCTGCCAGACGTCGTATTCTTGGACGTCGTTTTACCAGGGCAAAGTGGCTTTGAGTTCTGCCATAACCTTAAAACGAACGCAAGCACCCAAAATATTCCGGTGATTATTTGTTCTACCAAAGGGACTGAAGCCGATAAGCTTTGGGGCTCGATGCTGGGCGCAGATGCTTATCTGACTAAGCCCCTTCAGCAGCAGCAGTTAACGCAGGCGATCGCCCAACTCATGCTGTAAAAAAACGGCATAAAGCATCAGCACCAGCTCACCAGCGCAAGCCAGAGGACAATCACTATGCCACTGACTCAACCCAAAAGCAAAAGCATTCAGGCAGATCCGCTAGGGTTAGCGCCGCTACCTGAAGACAACCGACAGCGGTTTTTGCGGTTCATGCTTTCTCAAAAAAACGATGCCCTCCTGCCGCTCGATCAAATTTTAGAGGTCATGCAGTTAGCGATAGAAGACATCTTTCCGGTGCCCGACATGCCAGGCTGCATTTTGGGCGTTTGTAGCTGGAAAGGAGAAACCCTTTGGCTCGTAGATCTCAACCATTTGGTCGGTTATCAGCCGCTGCTTCAGCAGTCTCAGATCGCTCGCTTGCCGATTGTCATTGTGGTTCAATCGGCGGGTCGCGCTTTGGGTCTGGTCGTCGCACAGGTGAGCGATATTGATCTGTTTGACGAAGAAAAAATTCACATGGAGCCTGGCTTATGCCCGCCCAGCCTTGAGCCTTTTGTGTCGGGCTATTGTCCGCAGCAGGGCGGCACCGTCTTGAATGTCTCAGCCATTGTGAACTCAACGCTCTGGCAATCGCATCGTACTTAAATCGCATCGTACTTAAAGTGTTTTTAGTATCGACTCGCTAATACCTACCCAATTACTCACCAGTACTCACAATGACTGCGACTAACGTCTCTCACAACAGCGCCAGCACAGTTGACAGCCTCGAACAGTCAGCACCTCAGCCTTTGGATCCAGCCGAGGGCACTTATGGAAACGATGCTAGCGGGGCGCTCTTACTGTCAGCCGACGATATTTCAACTGAGCCAGGTTCTCAGCAGCCCGTTCAACAGCCTGAGGGAGAGTTCCCTGATCTGGCGATCGCGCAGACGTCACCAGCCTTTCGTTCCTCAACGGCCCTGCCCAAACGTCTGGGTCAGCGAGCCTTCGGCATTGCCAACCGCATGGCTCAGGCCGCTACGCTAGAAAATCTTTACCAGATTACAGCTACAGAATTACGGAAGCGGTTTCAAGGCGATCGCGCCTTCATCTACCGCTTCCATGCCCAATCAGAAGGCCACGTCATCGCCGAGTCCGTCACCGCAGGCTATACCCCCGCTTTGGGCGAAACCCTTAACGTCATTGCTTTTGGCGCAGGCCATGCCCACGACTACCAAACCCAGGCCGTGGTCAGCCTCACCGACGCCAGCGAAGAGGCGGTTTCTCCTTATCAAATGCAGCTACTGCAACGCTTTCAGGTTCAAGCTAGCCTGAGCCTGCCCGTTTTTGCAGAAGGCCAGATGTGGGGATTGCTGGTAGTTCAGCAATGCCGCCAACCCAGACAATGGCAAGAGTCAGAAATTGGCTTGCTTTATCAGGTCAGCACAGAACTCGCCTTGAGCTTGCAGGCTTGCGAACTCGAACAACAGATTCAAAAAGAAATTGCTCGCGGCGAAACCCTAGCTGGCATCATCCGAAACATTCGCGAATTCTCCGATTTACAGCATATCTTTGAATCGACCACCAAAAGCCTGCGCAGTTTTCTAAAATCTGACCGCGTTGCTATCTTTCAATTTCATCCTGGCAGCAACCACAGCAGCGGCGAAGTCGTCGTAGAAAGCGTCAGCCCTCACTATGTGGCCGCCAAAGAAATCACTATCGAAGACCACTGTTTTAGTACCCAAACCGCAGAGTCTTATCGGCTGGGCAGAATCTCGACCATTGACGATATTTACAACAGAGACTTGCCCGAATGCCATATTAATATTCTCGCCCAGTTTCAAGTGCGGGCCAACCTGGTAGTGCCGCTATTAAAGGACAATCAGCTATGGGGATTGTTTTGCATTCACCAGTGCAGCGGCCCCCGTCAATGGCAGCCTGTAGAAGTCGCCTTTGTCCAGCGAGTTGCGGGCCAGCTTGACTTAGCAATGCAGCAGGCTGACTATCTGGCTCAGGTGCAAGAGAAAACCCAACAGCTCGAAGCTTCTGTCGCAAGAGAGCAGCTCATTGCCAAAATCACTGAGCGACTGCGCACCACAAATGACCTCTCTAGCACGTTAAAATCTGCGGTTCAAGACATCCGCCAAATCATGGAGGCCGATCGCGTTGGGCTCTTTCAATTCGACGCCGAAAAAAATTACAGCGTCGGTGAATTTGTCGTAGAAGATGTGACCGTCGGCGTTCGCTCTGCAATGGCGACAAAGGTGCAGGATCACTGCTTTGCTGAAGGGCAGGCCGAAAACTACCGCAAGGGGCGTCAATGGGTGGTCAACGATGTCCAAGCGTTAGATTTACCCGACTGTTTGGCAGAACTGCTCTCGCAGATGCAGGTTAAGGCCAGTATTGTGGTGCCTTTATTAGAAAGAGATCGGCTTTGGGGCCTGTTCGCGATTCACCAGTGCCAGCGACCGCGCGAGTGGCAAGAGGTCGATGTTCAGTTTGCTCAGCGTATTGGCACTCAGCTTAATTTGGCGTTGCAGCAAGCCGATTATCTCGCCCAAGTAAAAGAGAAAACGGCCAAGCTGACCGAGACCGCTGACCGCGAAAAAGCTTCTAAAGAACAGCTTCAGCAGCAGGTCATTCAGTTGCTAAAAGCGGTTGGGCCCGCCTTGCAAGGTGACCTAACCGTACGTGCCCCCGTCACCGACACCGAAGTCGGCACCGTGGCTAGCGCCTACAACAACACCCTGCAAAGCCTGCAAAAAATCGTCTTGCAGGTGCAAGCAGCGGCCAATCAGGTAGGCGAAACCTCCAAACTCAGCGAAACCTC
>JBAQZP010000105.1:0-65883 GCA_049791095.1 Phormidesmis sp. | reverse complement strand
TTGCTCAATCCGGGTATAGAGTTCCATAATTGGACTGGTTGAGTGTGATGATTCAACCAGTCTCGAACATTCCTTGCCCTTTGGGTCTGGGAATGTTCGTTAAAGAAAAACTTCGCACTGTCCAGCTGAAAACATATGTGGTTGAAACCATATGTTTTGGAAACAACAAGTGGGGGGTTCGTGTTGGGCGAATCAGCTCTTGTTGTTGAACTAACTGTAAAAAAATCAACAAGGCAGTGGAATAGAGCTTTCAGCCAGTTTTTTGGACAGAATCGGTAGTGGTAATTTGCACAAAAGTGAGAGAACCGCGAGGAAAGCCTGATTACGAAAAAGTTTTGCTTTCCTAAGCAGTTGCGATCGCTGCCAAAATTTTCAAGGACGCTTTAGGGTTGGAAAGAGCGATCGCACCATCTCTTCTCTAGCTGCAACAGATTCTGTACCTGCCTGCCAGACGGAATCGTAAAAGAAAAAGGCAACGCCTGCATATCCTTTCTGGCGAACGGCCTCCACCTGTTGTTTCACCAGCGCGCTCGGCATTGAATCTTGTTTGAGCCCGGTTAAAACACCTACAGCCGTCGGAATGTGTTCACGAGCGGTCATCAGCTCTGTTTTTTCAAGTTCGTGAACAAAGCTCGATAAATTGCGCCGGTAAATCTGCACCAGCAGTTCCTCAGCATAGCCATTGCGTTCCCAGGCGGGCCAGTCTTGTAAAAATCGCTGATAGGCAAAGGCGGCAGGACTGGGCGATATCGAAAAAACAGCTTTAGGCCGCTGCGCTTTGAGCGCCTTAAACAGTCGCATCATCAGTTGCGTGATCTGATCGGCTCGCCAGCGGATCCAGCTTGGGTTTTGAAAGTCAGCCGGGGGCAGGCTGCCCGAGGACTGCTGATAAAGGGCTGCTGTCGTTTCGTCATAGCCAAACTCTACGGGCAGACCAAAGTGATCGTCAAGCTGAAGGCCGTCTATGGCGTAGTTTGCGCTTAGCTCGGTGACTAAATCGACGAGAAACTGCTGCACGGCTGGGTGGCAAGGATTGAGCCACACCCGAGGATGTTTACCATTGTCTTGCAGATCAATGTGGGTGCCGTCCTGGCGCTGAGTCAGCCAGTCAGGATGCTGTTGAGCCAAAGGTGAGTTTGCCGGGGCCATCAGGCCAAATTCAAACCAGGGAATGACGCGCAGGTTCTGATGATTGCCCGCTAGTTCGATTAGCTCTAGCAGCATATTGCGATCGCCCTGCGCGGCCTCTGCCACTTCATCTCTCCCCTGATTTTCGGTATCAGGATACAGCCCCTGCTTTATCCCAAATATGCGAGTCGCCACCGCACTGGGATATAACGTATAGCCCCAGCCCCAAACAGCCGGATAGATCGTGTTGAAATTGTGTTTAGCCAGTCTATCGACTGCCGTTGAGAGAGCCGCTTTTGAAAATAACACTTCGCTGTCCACATTCGTCAGCCAGACACCGCGAATTTCTGTATTAGATACAGCGGCAATCAGGTTGAGAGGCAGCGGGCTAGGCTGTTGGGCGCGTTGGGCCAATGCCTGACACAAAAAGGCTGCGACTTCGGCGCGGGTGGCGGATTGGTTTGGTCGAAACTGACGGGCGTTAGGGTAGTTGACCATAAGCTGCTGCGCGATCGCCCCTGCCACTTTCTCCCGCGCATAGTCCGGTATCTCATCTGCATCCACCAACGCTTGGCTTAAAACCACCTCAGTTGATTCGCTCGTAGCGCCCAATCCCGTCGCCAAAGCTACCATCACCTGCACCCGAGGGATGGACTGATAGGGCCGAAAGCGATCGCCCGGATAGCCAGCCAGCCAGCCAGTCGTATAGGCTGTTTGAATAATATCGGCGGCCCAATGGCTCGCAGGCACATCGCCAAACTTGACAGCAGGGCGACTCACCACACGCGGCATTGCCTTGACCAGCAGCGCTGCAAACTCGGCGCGAGTCACTGGCTGCTCGGGCCGAAAGCTGCCATCAGGATAGCCCGCCACAATCCCCTGCTGCGCCAAAATCTCAATGCAGTTTTGAGCCCAATGCCCTTGAATGTCTCTCATCAGAGAACCTCACGCCGTTACCCGTCTGACCTAGTAGCAGCATAGATCGCTTTCAGAAAGATACCTGATATTCTCGCTAAAGTAGCAAAGATACCTATCACAGCAGCGCTAACGCTGATTGACATGCAACCCTCCGTCCCCATTCAGAGTGATTTAGTCCTAGTCGGCGGCGGCCACAGCCATGCCCTGGTGCTGCGAAAAATGGGCATGAATTCCTGGCCTGCCGATGTACGCATTACGCTGATCACCAACCTGGCCGACACGCCTTACTCTGGCATGTTGCCCTGCCATATTTCTGGCCTCTACGATTTTGACACCGCTCATATAGATCTGCGACCCCTAACACGCTTTGCAAACTGTCGGCTGATAATGGATGAAATGATTGGCCTCGACACCCAAAGCCAGAAAGTCTTTTGCCGTAACCACCCTCCGATTGCCTACGATACGCTCTCTATTGATGTGGGCAGCACCCCAACAAAATCTCAAGTGTCCGGTGCAGCCGAACATGCAATTCCAGCAAAACCTGTTCCAAATCTGTTGCGGGCCTGGCGTCAATACCTTAAAACGCTCGAAGAAAAATTAGCGGATAATCCTCAGACCACTGCGACTATCAGCATTGTTGGCGGCGGTGTCGGCGGCGTAGAAATGGCCTTTGCCATGCAGATACGTCTGCAACAGCTAATAGCAGCGCTTGGCGAACCAGAACAACAGATTGCGGTTCATATTTTTCAGCGAGGGCCGCACCTAGCAAAGGGGCGTAACTGGCTGACGCAACAAATGGTTGAGCGGCTGTGCAAAGAGAAACAGATTTACGTGCATACCAACGAGACAGTTTGTGAGGTGAGCCCCGAGGCCGTGCGCTGTGAATCGGGGCTGCGGGTGGAATGCGATCGCACCTTCTGGGTCACCAATGCCAGCGCCCCCCCCTGGCTGCAAGACACCGAACTTGCTCTAACAGACAATGGTTTCCTGGCTGTAAAAGACACCTTACAAACCCAGTCGCATCCCAATGTTTTCGCAGCAGGCGATGTCGCTACCATGGTCAACCACAAGCGACCCAAAGC
This sequence comes from Phormidesmis sp., assembly GCA_049791095.1. Classification (GTDB taxonomy): domain Bacteria; phylum Cyanobacteriota; class Cyanobacteriia; order Phormidesmidales; family Phormidesmidaceae; genus Phormidesmis. Next base: position 62,755 of record JBAQZP010000105.1, on the reverse strand, counting down.
AGGCGTATTTGCGGTTCGTCAAGGCCCGCCGCTGTACGAAAATCTGAAACGCTACGTAACGGGCCAGCCGCTGAAGAACTTTACGCCTCAGCGCCGCTACCTCAATATTATTGATACCGATACCGAGCGGGCGATCGCCTCCTGGGGAATCTTTGCGATTCACAGCAAATGGTGCCGCGCCTGGAAAAACCGCATTGACCAGAAATTCATGCGCCTATTCTCGGACTTTCCACCGATGGTTAAAAAAGACCGGACTTCTCTTCGAGACGCCACGCAAACGGCTCCGCTCAACCCTCGGTTACAACAGATCTCACTAGCCGACCGCAGCCAAAATCCCTGCGCTGGCTGTGGTTCCAAAGTCGGTAGCCAGGTTCTCACCCATGTCCTCCAGCGCCTCCGCAGCGAAGCCCCCAACAATAGCAACTGGCCCTACCGCGACTATATCTACACCGGCCTAGATAGCCCAGACGACGCCGCTATCGTCAAAATCCCAGCAGGCAAACTCGCCGTTCATACCGTCGATCAGTTCACCGCTTTAGTAGACGATCCGTTTATCTTTGGCCAAATCTGCGTCAACCACTGCCTCAGCGACCTGTTCGCCATGGGCGCAACCAGCCACAATGTTCTCGCTTTAGCTTCTATTCCCTACGGCACCAACGCCAAACAGGAAGAAACACTCTACCAACTTCTTTCTGGGGCGGCCCTCGCCCTCGCAGACGCCAAAACGTTCCTGGTCGGTGGTCACACGACCGAAGGCCCAGATCTTTCTTTAGGCTTTGCCTGCAACGGTTGGATCGATCCAGCGCTGACCTGGCGAAAAAGTGGCATGGCCCCTGGACAGTCTCTCATTTTGACCAAAGCACTCGGCACGGGTAGTCTGTTTGCGGCTGACATGCAGCGTCAGGCAAAAGGCCGCTGGATCGAAGCTGCGATCGCAAGTATGCTGCAATCTAACCGCACCGCTGCGGATTGTTTACGGCAGCATCAAGCAACCGCTTGCACAGATATCACCGGGTTCGGACTAGCAGGACATCTGTTGGAAATGACAGCCGCTTCGCAAGTCACTGTAGAGATTTATCTAGGCAAAATTGAGCAGTTGCCAGGCATAGAAAACACCTTAAAAAAAGGAATCGTGAGTTCTTTGCATGAGCGAAACCGGCAGAGTGCAATCGCCTCAATTCAAGCCCACACCGCCCTATCATCTGCACAAACCTTTCAAGTTCTCTTCGATCCACAAACTTCAGGCGGGTTACTCGCAAGTATTCCCGCTGAGCAAACAGAAGCCTGTTTGAAGGCGCTACGCCAGCTTGGTTATGCCCATAGTCAATGTATCGGCAGCGTCACCGCACCTTTTGATAGAAAGTCGCAGGCGACTCAACCCCTTAGAATTAAATAGTCAATCCAACAGCTCTTTACCGGTTAACCAAAAAACCCTGTGTCTCCAGCCCCTCAACTTGCGATCGACGAATTTTTAGCCGCGCCTGGCCCAATTTTAGATGTGCGCAGTCCTGGCGAATATCAGCAGGGTCATATTCCCGGCGCAGTTAGCTTTCCGCTGTTTACCAATGACGAACGGGCGCAAGTCGGTACCTGCTACAAGCAAAAAAGCCGCGAAGATGCCGTAGAGCTGGGCTTTGACATTGTGGGGCCAAAGATTGCGGGCTTTGTGCGCAGCGCTAAAAGGATTGCCCCCGATAAAAAGGTGCGAATTCACTGCTGGCGAGGCGGGATGCGCAGTGGCGCGATCGCCTGGGCACTCGATTTAGCCGGGTTTGAAACCCTCACCCTCCAGGGCGGCTACAAATCTTTTCGTCAATGGGTACGCCGCACCGTTGCTACGCCCAAACAGATCGTGCTCCTCGGCGGCATGACCGGCACTGCCAAAACCGATATTTTGCACGCCTTAACCGCTCAAGGCGAACAAACGCTCGACCTCGAAGGCTATGCCAACCACCGGGGCAGCAGCTTTGGCGCAGTTTGCTTGCCCCCTCAGCCCAGCACCGAACAGTTTGAAAACTGGGTGGCAAGTGAATGGCATACCTTTGACCCCCACCGGCCTGTATGGGTTGAAGCTGAAAGCCGCAATGTCGGCGCTTGCCGCGTTCCGCCCGAGCTGTTTGAGCAAATGAATCAGGCGTTTGCGCTAGAAGTGACGCGGCCCCTTTCAGAACGGCTGGCTCTGCTGGTTGATATTTATGGGCAAGCCGATCGCGCTGAGCTGATTGAGGCGACTGAGCGAATTCGTAAACGATTGGGCGGGCAGCGAACTCAGGCGGCGATCGCACATATTCAAACGGGCGATCTCTCCAGCGCTGTAGAGATTGTACTGACCTACTACGACCGGGCCTACCGCTATGGGTTAGAGCAACGCGATCGCGCTGTTCCCGAAGTGGACATCACCGGCCTGACTCCCGTAGAAGCCGCGCAGAGATTGCAACATGCGCTCGGCGAGTTTATCAAAGCTCCGCCTGCGGCTACCTTGGGGCAACTACAAGAGGCAATCTGATTTCAGCCTGGCACTGTGACAAAAAAGATAGCTATTAACTTTTTACTCCCTCTGGGAACTTCTCGTCTACTATTTAGAAACAAGGACTAATGGCCCAATTTCAGTAAAAAAGATATGCAGAATGAGCGATTAAAATTGCATTAGTCGCTACCTTTTGTCAAAGCGGCTCACTGTACCGTTGAGTACTACCTGTTTAGTACCCGTGAAACTTGCGCATCAATTTTACTCAAACATTGGGAAACCTTTAGAAACTCATTTTTTTCACCCGTCAGTTAATGGCTATTGCATACTGCATCATCGCTAGCATCACCTGCATCGTGGTACTGAGTGCCTTCTTTAAGGACAAAGAAACCAATAAGCTGAGCCTCAGGGCCTGGATATTTATCGCGATTACCACGCTGCTTTGGCCAATTACCCTGCCCTTCATCATTAGCAGCAAGCTACGGGCGGCCAAAGCCAGACAGCAGTCTTCGGCAACCTTTAACCCATTGAAAGTTGCGCCAGCTACTAGCGACTCATAGGCCAGGCAGATAAGTTAGGCAGCGGCTATATGCTGCTGAGCCTCTGCCAGATGCTTTACCAAAGTCTCCTTGGGCAAAGGCCCTGCCAGATGCTCCCAGGGCAATACCCGATCGATCGGCCATTCTTCATGCACATAAAAGTCTAAGGGCGGAAGCTGTCCCTTTAGGGCTTTGAAGGCGCGGCGGTAGCTGCCCAGGGTATCGCCATAGCCACGGGTGAGTTCTAGCAGATCGGCCAGTCGGCGATCGCCTCTAGAAATCAATGCCTGAATTACTGACCAGCTATAGCTTTCGGGTCTAAAGTCAATGCCTTGCGATCGCAACTGCTTTTGCAAAAACTTCAGCCTTTTCTCGGCCTGACGGTTCACCCCAAACCATTGAAACGGCGTATGCCCCTTCGGCACAAACGTGCTACAGCCCAACGTTAGCCGCAGCCCCGGCACCTTCTGCTTCAACCCAATCAGCAGCGCCGCCGTCTGTGCCAAGTCGTCTTGTTCTTCGCCAGGCACCCCGGCCATGCCGTACAGCTTCAAAGACTTCAGCCCGCCTGCCTTTGCCTGCTGCGCCGCCGCCTCGATTTCGTCAGTATCCAGCTTTTTATTCACAATATCGCGCACCCGCTGCGAGCCGCTTTCAATGGCGATTGTGATTGATTTTGCCCCGTGACTTGTCAGCGTCTTCGCCAGCTTCTCATTCACCGTATTCGTCCGCACCGACGACATACTCAACCGCACATCGTCGTACTCCGGCTGGTTAATGTAGTCCAACAGCGCCTCAAACTCTGGATGCTGCGTAATTGAAGCGCCCAATAGTCCTAACCGCCTAGTCGCCTGCAATCCCCGCTCAATCGCCGGAATCAACGAAGCTTCTATACTCGCCGCCCGAAACGGCAAAGTTAGATAGCTTGCCAAACAGAACCGACACATCTCCGGGCAGCTTCGCACCACCTCCACCATAAAAATATTTTCCCACGCCGCTTTTTCAGTCACCACCGTCGAAGCCGACAGCACATTCCCCCGGTAAGTCTGCTTTTTCACGGTGGCAGGCACATCGACATCAATCGGCAAAATGGACGAAATTGGCCCATCGGCGCTTTCGTAAGTCACCTCGTACAGTCCTGGCACATACACGCCAGGCACCTGCGCAAGTGCTTTTAACTGAGTGGGTCTATCGGCGTCTCGCACGCGCTGGTAAGCATCCAAAAAGTCATTGAGTAAGGTCTCGCCGTCGCCTAGCAAAATGAGGTCAAAGAAGGCAGCAAAGGGTTCGGGGTTGGCAGTCAGGACGGGGCCACCGCCAAAGACTAGGGGATGGGCTTGGGTGCGATCGCTCGCCCTCACCGGAATCTGCTGATCCTCCAGCAAATTCAACACATTCACATAGTCCAGCTCCCAAGACAGCGAAAACCCCATCAGCTCAGCCTGCGGTGGCAACGGCTCTCGTACATCCGTAAACAGCCGGCTCACGTCAATATCGGCCCGCTGTGCCAGCATTGCCCACACAACTTGATAGCCCAGGCTGGTGATGCCTACGCTGTACTCATTAGGAAAGGCAAAAATCAGCCTGATCGCGTCATCGTCAGTGGCAGCGGGCGTAAACAGACGTTTCTCAAGAGAGAAGACCGAATTAGACACAAATGAAGGCGAAGGAATAGAGAACAAGTCATCCGGCCTCAAGCCTAACACTTATGCAATGAACTACCCCAACGCATAGGCGATTGGGGTTTCAACACCCGGATCGTCTAGCTTTTGTTGTTGGCGCTTCTGTCGTTTCATCGATCCTAGTTGCTTCATTGAGCCGGTAGACTTTCGTTTACTGTTCACTGAAGTAGAGCTAGTCACTCTACGACTGTCGAGGATATTTCCTAGCCCCGGTTGCTGGTTACTTGCAACGTTATACATCACCATCGTTGACGCTTTATCTCTAGACAACCCAAAGCCACATTCGCAACTATGATATCGACTGCTGAGACTAGCCCATTCTTTATGCACCGTGCCGCATTGTGGGCAGCGTTGCGATGGCTTTATTTTTCTAGTGTTGATCTCGATTATCAATCCGCCTTTTTGATGAATTTTATACGAGATCATCTTATTAATAGCGCCAAACCCAACAGACAAAATCTCGCGGTTTAGACCGGATTTCTGACGCTTGCGTTTGCTACCTTTCTTAGGCTTGCGAGTCATCTTCTTAGTCTCTAGTTTCTCAGTAGCGCCGATGTCATAATGACGTGCAATTTCTGACGTTACTTTGTGCTGCCAATCTTTACGCTGGCGGGCGACTTTAGACTTTAGTTGAGACTCCTTTCTATTTGCTTTCTTCCAGCGCTTAGAAGCTCTACGCTTACCTTTGATAGGTGCTATCTTCTTTCGCTTAGCCTTAGCAGCTTGGCGAACCTTTTTATCATTCTCACGACTGAATCTAGGATTCTCAATCTCTACAAAATCAGACCCGTTGTAAAGCGTTATCGCCGTTTCAGTCCCTAAGTCATAGGAACACATCGAATCGTAACTAAGCTCTGAATCTGAACCGTAGAGAGGCGTTGCGTCCACTGTTTTCACAGTGATAGACGCATACCATTTATTTTCGTGAGGGCGATACACAATCGTTAGCGTCGTAGGCTTACCCCATTGCTTAGCTTTACCGCGCATTCTAATTTCAGCTTTCAAATCGTTTAGAACTAACGATCCGTGCTTACCGTCAGTGTTCGCTTTCCAGCCTGCAACAGAGGGATACGTCCATCCCGAAGCGTCACGAATAGACCTGAACTTATACCGTTTCGACAGCCCTTTATAGAACCGCTGAAATGCCATATCAACACGTTTTACAGTCGCCTGTAGCGCTGTTGAGTATAGACGCTTGAATTCAGGCCAACACTCTTTGAACTGAGGCAAACAGTTTTGCTGCGTAAAGTAGTCAACCGCCAAGTTTCCTAACTTATACTCAGTCTTTCTGTGAGCCACGCAAGCGTTGTAAAGGTAAACGTGCAGGCGTCTCGCTTCAAACAAAGCTTTCTCTTGTGTTTTATTTGGATACAGTCGAAATGTCTGTATACGAGTAGCCATCGTCGTTTTACCTCCTTTTGCGTTTCAGTTGAATTTGCGTTAATCTAGTTGTAGCACAAGATTATTCAATTGGGTAGAAATGTCTAAAGCTGCTTTCAGAACTGGCTCACACGTAGTATTTTCAATTCGCTTACACATCTGTTTTGTGACGCTTTATAGGCGCAAGGTTTTCACTCAACCGATGTTAGATCGTATGCCCGATATTCTTAGTCGCGTCTTGGACCCCAACAATTGCATACTCGAACAGTTCAACGGTGAACCGGATCACGTCCATTTGCTAGTCGATTTACATCCTGACACCAACATTTCTAGACTCGTTGGGTCGATGAAGTCAGCTAGCAGCCGAATATTACGTAAGGAGTTTTCCGAGCGTATCGACTCGTTTTATTGGGGGCCGAAAGCTAAGCTATGGCACGGTTCTAAATGCGTTGTATCTTGTGGCGGTGCGCCGTTGGATATCGTCAAGCAGTATATTGAGAATCAGGCAGGCGGTATCGCGCCGAAAGAAGATTGAACGGCTCAGGGCCGCTACGCACGGCATCGCCGTTCTTGCTATCCATCCCTACCCTATAGAGGATAGGGAATTCCGCAACTTACGTTGAAGAATTGCTACAGAAGGCACTGAACGAGTAGGGGCAAGAAGTCATTATTGAGCGCGCGATCGCACCCACGTCACAGCAGCCTTTTATTGCCGATCGGCAATACCTCGAACGCCTGCTGCCGTAATCATCTGCTCTAACAACGGCAATAGGCCAAATTCTGCGGCCCACTGGCGCATGTACAGATAGTCCAATTCGCCCTGCTGCACCTTAAAGATAGCCAGCACATCCCGCTGCTGTTTCTCCGATTCGCTACGCAATCCCCAACGTAGCTTGCTAATCACAATATCTTCCGGAGCCGCCAGATAAACCGCCGTTTCAGCCTCATCCGGAAACAAGTATTGTCTTCGTCTGGCAAACTGCTGCCTGCTATAGGTGCTGTCATCTGCCAGCATCAAATCCGCACGCGAAATCGTCTCGATGTGAGTCACCTGTAGCGTCTTCATTCGACCAGAGATGACATCGTCTATCCCAGCGACGTAAAAGCCCGCTTGTTCAAGAATAGTTTGCAGCGCAGTGACAGCGGATCGGGGTATCTGAATGACGATATCCACATCGCGTGTCGTGCGCGGATCGCCGTAGGCAATCGCCGCCACGCCGCCCGTGATGTAGTACGGAATGCCCGCCGCCGTAAAAATAGCGTGGAGCTGAGCCGCTAGCTCGGGCGAGTTTTGAATCCAAGTCATTTCACCTCTTGGAATATAGTCCGGCGGACATTCATCTTGCAGCCACGCCACAGCTAGCTTCTGCGCGAATTCCTGAGGAGCCAAATGAGCAAACTGACGGCTTAAGCAGCGTAGCGAGAACGCTCTGGCCTGATTCATAAGGTTAGCAGCGATCGCCACTCGTTCCGTCACCGACCGCTGCCTCAGCAAATAGAAATCTAGCAGGTCAGCCTCTACAGAAATATCAAGCGCCTGGGGCCGATATCCGATAGGAGCCTTCAGTTTAGGAATCTGCTGTTGAATCATAAGCCTGCTTTTAAGACTGGCACTCTACCGCAAAGAAAAGAAATAGCATTGCCATTCTCGTACGTTTCCCACTCAATTTCAGCTAATTTCTATTAAGCGTTCACCTGAATGCAGCAGCGCGATCGCATTCGGCAAAGCTACGCTTAGAATTTCTCTGAGCCTTTGATTAGAAGTATTTCCACAGGTAAGCCAACCGCTGCAAAAATCTCTAAATCTTCGGCATCACGCAAGCCAAGATCACGAAGCGCGATCGCTGTAGCATCAAAGCTATCCGTTATCCAATGGGCTAAGGCCGGTGACAAGTGGGCATCTATCCACAGCGTGGTCATGCCACTAATCTAGGATAATTCAGCTTACGAGCGGCATAGCTTAAAGACGCTCTGAGATCATCTATTTCCAAGTCAGAGAGATCTTCTATAATTTCGTCAGCGCTTGAACCGGCTGCGAAAAGATCCAACACGTCAGAAACGCGAATTCTTATCCCACGAACGCAATGGCGACCACCGCACTGTCTAGGATTTACGGTAATGCGCTCAAGTAGATCTGACATCGTATGAATTACTTCTAATACACGCCATCTTACCGCAAAAAAAGAAGTTGCAAAAAAAGGGAGCAATGCCATTCCCTGTAACCCTATGTCTTTCAAAAAGCGCTTTTGAGTCGGTTTTGAGCAAAGCAGCTAGCCAGCGCTAAGCGACCTCAGCCGCTAACTCACCCTGCTAAGGCTAATTAGTAAAAGCTACTCTGTCTATGACTGTCGGGCATGACAAAAGCACTACGGGTACTTGCAAATGTTTGAGCAATTGTGCGATCACCTCCACCCCCAGCAGCAAACCCTACAGCCAAAATCTCTCAAAGTGTAAATTGAACGTTAAGTTGCTGTCAGCGTGCATACGGCTGTGCCATCACAAGGGTTGGGACAACTCGGTAATGTTTAGCATTAAATGTGCATAGCTAGACCTCGCCCTACCGCGCAGGCCGTGATCAAAGCGTCAAGTAATCCTAGACCCTTCGACAGATGGTAGGTTGTGAAATCTCCAGCGTAGATAGTTCTGACATCGTTGGTGGCATCTAAACTATCGCAGTAGCGCTGCCACCAACGACTTGCCAACCGCTTTTGCCTCTACGCCAAACTCTCATATAGCGGTAATCACCTGCGAAGGCATTTCCTAAATACGTGCCGCTTAAGAAAATTTGAGCCGACGCAAGCACAAAGTATTCGCTCCAAACTCGTATTTCTAGATCTTTAGGCACAAACTCGTGAAACTGAGTACCGCCAGTGCGATGCAAGTCTAAATCCATCGCTTTAGTCGCCAATTCACCAGTTGGCCCAGCGAAAAGCAGATCATCGGCAATGAGCAAGTCTAATTCAGATACGTCGGAGGCTGACATGGCGGCGTAAAGTCGCGTTTCACACTCGCGAATTTGGGTTTCAATTTCTAAACTCATATTTCTCACTACGGTTCTGACGACACTTAATTATTCCTGACTATTACCCATCGCCTCATCAATGTGCCTCCACCGATTGCCTCTAGAACTTCCCGGTTTAAGTTGATCGCTCCCATCTACAAGTACGAGAGATTTACGTGGAGCCAGATAACGTTCGTGGTCAGGGGAAGTGTTAATTCATAACGAAAATTCACAGATCCACGAATCATTAATCCTTTTTCAGGCTCCTCGCTCCAAAATGATAGACAGCGCTGTGCCCAATCCGTAGCGTCCAAGGTTGAGCATCTGGCTGGCGTTCAAACAGCCTATCGGTCGCGCCCATGACCGTTTCATCGACCTCAAACTCTCCGGTTTCAATGTCGATGGCCACTATTTGCCCATCGTTACCTGCTTCGACCTGCTGCCGAACGCCAGACTCATAGAGTTCTTGCCCGCGCCGAGCTATCTCTTCTTTGCTGTAAAGCCGTTGTCGAATTGCCATAGGCTTGACCTCGTTGCCGCTGTACTCCTTCATTTTAGCCTGGAGACCGCTTCAAGCATGTACGGCTGCAATCGTCCCCCATAAGCTGAGTAGAACGATGCGTTACGCTGGTGCTTTTCTGGTATTCCAAAGGCTTTGTGCATCCTATAAGTCGGCGATCACAATCGTCTAGAGACCAGTACCATTCAGCATTCGCATTACCAGGTCAATAAATTTTTCACCCCAAACAATTGATAGCAAGCCGCACAATATAACTAGCAATGATGCAACACCTGCTTGAACAAGTCCCAAATCGTTAAATGTCCCATATGTCACAGGGATGAGCAGTACAAGAGTGCCAACTGTAGCCCCCCCCAGAAAACAATAGATAACCTTTAAAGATGAACGTTGTTTGGAGTCGGTGTTGTCAGAGGTCATCAGAAATTCCTTCAATATCTTAGACAATGGGCACACACTGTTGAGCTTTCGCTACCTAAACAGAGTATTTAGCAGTCTAACAATTTGTTATACGGAAACTTTCCGTGTATCTACCTCCTACCAGGTAAATACCTCGCAGCTTTCCATGTATTTGCCCCATAGAGCAAGTTATTCCGCAGCTTTCCGTACAATGTCCCCGCTCAGGAGGATTATCTCGAAACTTTCTGTATAGTTTCAGAACCTTATACGGAGATTGGCGTGTGATATTAATGTAAGCCCATATCTATGGAAATGAGAGTGATGATTCCACATTTACTTACTATGAAGAGTCGCGGTCTAACAGGTTAGTCAACTAACTTGCGATAGCCCGCGTACCCACAGGCTAACAACAGCGCCATTAAACCCAAAAAAGCGCCAAACGGTAAGAACGAAAACAGCACAATCCGAATCTTGGCCAGCACCCAAGAAAAAGCTAAAAACGTAGCGCTCAGCATCAGCAATCCTTGCATCGTGCGAAAGGCCGGAATGTGCTGAAGCGGCAGGCGCAAACGCGATAGCCACAGCGAAATTGCGACGTGATATATCGGCAATAGCAATAGCAAAATGTCGGCTTGCGTGACCACTTTGGCCCAGCCGCCCGTATTGGTCGCATAGGCCAGGTATCCTACCAACATGGCAATGCTCAGCGTCGATAGCCCTAAATTAAAGCTTAGTAAAAAAGGCTCTTCGCGCTTGCCCGGAATTACAAAGCAACTGAGATAGGTGACCCATGGACTGCAAAACAAAAGTAAAGCAATCGGGATGCGGTAAGCCAAAATCTCGCTGTATAGAGCGGCTAAAGACATAGACGACTCGCTATGAAAGACCTAAAAAAAGACGCTGTAAAAGCAAAAAAGCAGGAGGCTAAACACCCCTGCTTTTTTGCAACTTTTCACACTTTGAATCTAGACTGAGTAACCTTGTTTTCTCCGAAGGATACCGCAATCGAGGGATTTAGTCTTTCCACTTGCTGGCGACTAGCTCAGCCAGGTCAACGACGCGCTGGCTATAGCCCCACTCATTGTCGTACCAGGCAATTACCTTAATCAAATCGCCGTCCAGCACAATCGTGAGCTGAGAGTCAATCGTGGCAGAGACATTAGTTTTGCGATAGTCAATCGAAACTAACGGCTCATCAGTATAGGCCAAAATGCCTTTCATACTGCCGTTAGCGGCTTCCTTGAACACATTGTTCAATTCTTCAGTGATAGTTTTCTTTTCTACCTGAGCGACTAAGTCAACAATGGAAACGTTGGGCGTAGGAACGCGCAGGGCGATGCCATCCAGCTTGCCTTTTAAATCTGGAATTACCAGGGCTACAGCCTTAGCTGCACCAGTCGTTGTCGGTACAATGTTTAGCGCAGCGGCTCTGGCCCGGCGCAGGTCACGGTGGCTCGCATCTAGAATGCGCTGATCGCCCGTGTAGCTGTGCGTGGTGGTCATCGTCCCTTTGATGATGCCAAAGTGATCGTTGATGACTTTGGCGACGGGAGCCAGGCAGTTGGTAGTACAGCTAGCGTTGCTGACGACGTTTTGCTTGTCGTGCTCGTAGTCCTGATCGTTTACACCCATGACGTAGGTGCCGACATGGCCGCCTTTGCCCGGTGCGGTAATTAAGACCTTTTTGGCACCCGCTTCAATGTGGCGAGAAGCGCCTTCTTCGCTGTTGAAAACGCCGGTGGACTCAATCACCAAATCAATGCCCCAGTCCTTCCAGGGCAGATTGCTCGGATTCCGGTCGGAGTAGCACTTAATCTTTTTGCCGTTGACGGTCATCGAATCGGCATCGTATGAAATATCTGCATCGAAGGTACCCAGCAGAGAATCGTACTTCAATAGATGGGTGTTGATTCTAGGATCAGAAGTGTTGTTAACAGCAACTAGATCCAAATTGCTGTTTTCACGCCCTGCCCAACACCGTAAAAAGTTCCGGCCAATTCGCCCAAAACCATTGATCGCTACTCTAACCACTGCGCGTTAACCTCGTGTCTTTAGAAGATAGATATGAAAGTCAAGTAAAGTCTTGATAAGCACCATCATCATATCGTATCACTGACCCCCGAACTTCCTGACCGGTCGGTTTCTATACAAAGTGGCCTGACAGGCTGATAGGCTGATTTAGCTGACATGCCGAGTTATGGTCGCGCTGAAGATTCCTGCTATGATACGCCTGATTATATTGACGTGCTAAGGCTGTGAGGAAGTTAAACATGCTGAATTCAGTAGATTTCAGCGGTAAGCCATTCCATTTTATTGGGATTGGTGGAATCGGAATGTCGGCGTTGGCGCATGTACTAGCCAGCCGTGGTTTGCCGGTATCGGGCTCGGATTTGCGCCTCAGCCACATTACCGATCGCCTAGAGCGCCAGGGCGCTTATATTTTCAACCGGCAGCAGGCTGAAAACCTGTCGTTTTTTACGAGCAAAAATGGCGGTCAGGCGACGCAGCTTCCTCAGGTGGTATGCTCTACAGCAATTGGGGAAAGTAATCCCGAGTTTAGAGAAGCAAAGGCGCTAGGCTGTACGATTTTTCATCGCTCGGATATTTTGGCGGCGTTGATGAATGAGCGCAAAGGGATTGCGATCGCAGGCACCCATGGCAAAACCACCACCAGCAGCATTACCGGCTATTTGCTATTAAAAGCGGGCATCGATCCGACGATTATTATTGGCGGTGAAGTCAGCGCTTGGGCGGGCAATGCCTATGTCGGCAGCAGTGACTATGTGGTGGCGGAAGCGGACGAGTCAGACGGTTCGCTGGTAAAGCTGTCTTCGCACATTGGCGTGATTACAAATATTGAACTCGACCACCCCGACCACTACAGCAGCCTCGATCAGGTGGTGGCGATTTTTGATGAGTTTGTGGCTAATTGTGGCATGGTGATTGGCAGTATTGACTGCCCGACGGTGCGCGAGCTGCTATTCGCAGGGCCTCGCCAACGCATCAAACCCAAAATTTCGTACAGCCTGGATGCCAACGCTGACGCGGACTATACTGCAACGAACATTCAAGAAAGCGCGAACGATGACAATTCGGGCGTTACCCTGGCTGATGTCTGGGAGCGCGGTAAAAAACTAGGCCGTTTGAGCGTGCCGCTGCTGGGGCTGCACAACCTCAGTAATGCTTTAGCAGCGGTGGCGGTAGCCCGACAGCTAGGGGTGAGCTTTGAAGCGATCGCCGCTCATATGCCGCACTTTGCCGGGGCGCGTCGCCGGTTCGAGCAGCGCGGCTTTTATAATGACATTTTGTTTATTGACGATTACGCCCATCACCCGAGTGAAGTGATGGCAACCCTGGCGGCGGCTCAGGTGCAGCGCCAGGGTACGGTGCCTTCGGGGTGCGATCGCCAGGTCGTTGCCGTGTTTCAACCCCACCGCTACAGCCGTGCTTCTACGCTGCTAGACGAATTTGCGACTGCCTTTGCCGGGGCCGACCGGGTGCTGGTGACTGACATTTATAGTGCAGGAGAAACGAATACTGCGAATATTACCGGTCAGCAGGTGGCCGATGCGATCGCCCAGCACCGGCCCCACACCGAATATCACCCCACCCTAGATGACATCAAGCAAGCCCTCGCCAGTAGCCTGAAGCCAGGAGATATTGTCATTTTCCTGACAGCGGGCAACCTCAACCACATTATCCCTGAGGTAATGGCAACCTATCAAACCGCCCCCCAGCCCGAGGCCGCACTGACTTAATTAACGGCTGCCATCATGGAAAAAATTAAACTCAACAGCGGCTTAGAACTCACTGCCAAGGCCCCCTTAGCAAAGCTCACAACCTTTAAAGTCGGTGGCAATGCCGAGTGGTTGGCACTGCCTAAAACATCTGAGCAGCTCAAGGAATCGCTGAGCTGGGGTCGACAAAAGCATCTGCCGGTGACAATGTTAGGCGCAGGCTCTAACCTGCTGATCAGCGATCAAGGGCTGCCGGGCCTAGTGATTTGTACCCGCGCGCTCCGCCATAGTGAGTTTGATGCAATTACGGGTCGGGTGGTAGCAGCGGCAGGCGAGCCCTGGTCTTCGCTGGCGTGGAAGGCGGCTCGTCATGGGCTCAAAGGCTTTGAGTGGACGATTGGAATTCCGGGAACCGTCGGCGGCGCGGTGGTGATGAATGCAGGGGCACATGGGGGCGAAACTGCCGATATTTTGGTAGAGGCGGAAGTGGTGAGTCAGGGTGCGATCGCCCGTCTCAAACCCGAAGAATTAGGCTATCGCTATCGCACCTCTCGTTTGCAAGACAGCCATGACATCGTCACCACTGCCACGTTTCAACTCAGCCCCGGACACGATCCGGCTGTGGTCAAAGCCGCCACCGCTAACGACCTTCGGCAGCGCCGTGAAACGCAGCCCTATCATTTGCCCAACTGCGGCAGCGTTTTTCGCAATCCCCCCGGCGGCAGCGCTGGCCAATTAATCGAGCAGGCCGGGTTGAAGGGCCATCAAATCGGTCAGGCGCAAACCTCTACGCTCCATGCCAATTTCATCGTGAATCTGGGCGGCGCAAAGGCAAGCGATGTCTTAGCGTTGATTCGCCATACCCAAGCCGTCATTTACAAGCGCAATGGGGTTCAGCTAGAGACAGAAGTCAAGGTTATTGGCGAGTTTGAGTAGGCTGTGGCTCCGGTATGGCTGCGAGTCAAATTGCAAATAACCAAAATGCACCGTATAGTTTGACAGTTCATTTGTTATTAAACGGTTAAACAAAAAAACATGACTAAAGGGCAAGGATTCGGATTTGGCCTCGGCAAAATGAAAGAACTCACTGAGGCGTTCAAAAAAGCGCAGCAGGTTCAAGAAGGAGCCAAACGTCTGCAAGAAGAATTAGAGCAGATGGAAATTGAAGGCACAGCGGGTGACGGCATGGTGACGGTGATCATGAGCGGCAATCAGGAGCCTCGCGACGTTGTCATTTCCGAAAAGGCTCTGGGCGAAGGCGCTGAGATGCTGTCTGACCTGGTGAAAGCGGCTATGCTAGATGCTTATAACAAATCGACAGCGACCATGCGTGAGCAAATGGAAGAGTTGACGGGTGGCCTTAACCTGCCTGGTATGTAAAGGTTGATGGCCATGACAACTCGACTTTTATTCGTCTGTTTGGGCAACATTTGCCGTTCCCCATCAGCCGAAAATATCATGACGCATTTAATTGCGCAGCGGCAGCTTGGCGATCGCATTACCTGCGACTCGGCTGGGACGGCTGGCTACCATGTGGGCAGCTCGCCCGATCGCCGAATGAATGCGGCTGCCCAGCGTCAGGGCATTACGCTCACGGGCGGCGCGCGTCAGTTTACAGCGGCAGATTTTGAGGCATTTGATTTAATTTTGGCGATGGATCGCAGTAACTATCGCGATATTTTGGCATTGGATACCGGCCATCAGTATGCTGACAAAGTGAAACTGATGTGCGATTTTTGTCGGCACCATAGCGATCAAGAAGTGCCTGACCCTTACTACGGCGGCGAAACCGGCTTTGACTATGTTATTGATCTGCTGATGGATGCCTGCGAGGGGCTGCTAGAGGCTTACAGCCCGAGCGAGATCACTTAAAGCTATCTCAACGCTCAGTAAAATAATCGTTCTAAACTTTTTTAGAGGCGTTCGATGCGATCGCTCTCCATCAAAACACTCAATAAAAGCACCCAATCAAAACACCCAATCAAAACACCCAATCAAAACCTTTATGAACTATTATCCTTAACCTGCTTCATAATCTTCTTATGCCTTGACAGCGCGGCGCAAGCCCTGGGAAAAATAGTTCTTTTAATACATTCTCTTCGCCTAATTAGATAGGAACTTCTTCTAACTACGAGGTTAATTCCAAACGCAGTTGCCCCGGAGCCTTAGACAGAATATTGTTGAATACTCCTCTTTCACCTACCGCTTATCTGGACGAGGCAGGTCGTGTCTTGATTGTTGATGATACTTCAACCAATCGATTCGTACTGCTAAAGCTTTTGGGCCGACAAGGGTACAAAGTTTATGAAGCAGCAGACGGCCCGAGCGCGATCGCCCTTGCCAAAGCCCACGCGCCGAACTTAATTCTGCTCGATATCATGATGCCTAAAATGGATGGCTATGAGGTTTGTAATCGCCTTCGAGCTAACCCCAAAACGGCAAAAATTCCGATCATTTTTCTCAGCGCTTTAGATACGCCTTTAGATAAAGTACAGGCTTTTCAGCATGGGGCGGCTGACTATGTGACCAAGCCTTTTCAAGCAGAGGAGGTGCTAGCACGGGTGCGCCACCAAATCAAGTTACAGCTCGTACAGCAGCAGCAGCAACGACTACAGTCCGAGTTAGAAAATCGGGTGTATGAGCGCACTCAACTGCTAGAGCTTGCCCATAATCAGCTATTAGAAATTGCGCTGACTGATCGCCTGACCCGTTTGCCCAATCGACTGTCGTTTGTAAAGCGGCTGAGCAAGGTGATGGCGCAGGCGCAAATCAACCCTGACGAGCATTTTGCCGTACTTTTTCTGGACTGCGATCGCTTTAAACGCATCAACGATTCCCTGGGCCATCGCGTTGGCGATCAGCTTCTAAAAGGGGTCGCCCGCAGGCTGAGTGCGGTTCAGAAGCAATATGAGGCCGTGCAGGTAGCAGCGCGGTTTGGCGGTGACGAGTTTGCCCTGTTGCTAGCGAATGTGCCCGATCGGCAGGCGGTCGCGGCGATCGCCCAAGAAGTCTTGAACGCCCTGGTGCAACCCTTCCCGCTGATCGGCAGCGAGATTGTGATCAATGCCAGCATTGGCCTGGTGTGGGGCGAGCAAACCTACGTCGCTGCCGAACATCTGCTGCGTGACGCCGATGTGGCAATGTATCGCGCCAAAGATTCCACCTACAGCCAGTACTTATGGTTTGAGTCGGATATGCGCCACCGGGCGGTGCATTTGCTTCAGCTAGAAACCGACCTGAATCAAGCGTTAGAACGACAGGAGTTTGAGCTGTACTATCAGCCCATTGTAGATTTATACCGGCTACAGATAGTGGGGTTTGAGGCCCTGGTTCGATGGCAACATCCTACCCGTGGCTTGCTGGGGCCAGATGAGTTTATTAGCTTCGCTGAAGAAACAGGCTTTATTGTGCCACTCGGCAGGCAGGTGCTAAAGACGGCCTGCGCTCACATTGCTGAATGGGAGAAAGCAGGCGCAATTAATTCAGAGATTGCAGTAAGCGTTAACATTGCCCCTCAACAGCTTTTACAGCGAGATATCTTGCAGCAGGTGTATAGCGCCATTGAAGAAGCTGGCATTGCGGCCCATCGATTACATTTAGAGCTGACTGAACGCTCTATCTTGAGTAACCGCACGTTTGTCGATGAAGTATTGCGTGACTTACAAAGCCATCATGTTCGGCTCAGCATTGACGACTTTGGGACAGGCTATTCTGCGCTCAGCTATTTGCACAGCCTGCCGGTCAATTACCTCAAGGTCGATCGCTCCTTTGTGCAGTCGATAACGGCCAGAGAGGACAGTTTAGGTATCGTGCCGTTGATTATTAATATTGCTAAAACGATGGGAATGCAGGTTGTAGCCGAGGGCATTGAGGATGTGATTCAGCTCAAGCAGCTTCAGCGCCTGGGCTGTGAATATGGTCAGGGCTATCTCTTTGAAAAAGCGGTGCCAGCCCAGCAGGCGATCGCCCTCCTCAACCGCCCGTTTGAAGAATGGGCTGCGGGTCAAAGCGGTGAGTGGATGACGCCTTGGCCTGATGCGCTACCGGTTTAGAGGATTCGGCTTAGAGGATTCGGCTCGCAGGTTCCGGCTCGCAGGTTCCGGCTCACAGGCTACGGCTTAAAGACAAAATCATAGCCAGCATACGCGCCAGCCTCATAAGTCACAACGATCCAAGCTTCTGGGTCGAAGGCAAGCGGATAGGCTTCACGCTCAAGCCCTTCAGAAGCCTTGGCCGCGTCGGCTGTCGTTTTTTGGCTGGCGGCTTCTGCTATTAGCGGCGGCATTGTACAGTAAGGGGTTTGAATAGCCTGCTGCACGGCTGCTTTGCTAGAGCCTATGGGCATGGTGAGCAATTGTGAAATTTGCGATCGCGATATCTCTGCGCCCGATTTCACCACTTCCTGACAGCTAGAGCCCTCAGGTGAGTGAGAATCTACACTTGTTGGCATAATGATAGTAAGTAGTGCTAACGCTGCGGCAGAGCCTGCGGCCCACAGCGCCTTTGTTGTCTTACTGACGTCTCTAGGGTTTTTGTGACTGGCTGGCACGGGCCGCGATGCCTGAAGCGATGGCTGACGTTTGGGCACCTGGGGCGATCGCTTAGATACACGAGAATACGACATCTGGGGACTCCCAAAATCTATCGGCAGAATTTACCTATAGTACAATCATAGTACGAATTTGCTATCTCTCACTTTTTTATGAACCGCACCCTCGTTTGGTTTCGCCGAGACCTACGAATCTACGATCACGAACCTCTTTATCGGGCAGCCAGGCGGGGCCTGGTGATTCCGGTTTTTGTGTTTGATCGCGCACTGCTGCTACATCCCGAGACGGGTGCAGGGCGGGTGCGGTTTATGCTCGATTGCTTGCGGGCGCTGGATCGAGACTTGCGATCGCGCAGTGGCAGACTCATTCTTCGCGCAGGCAATCCGGTAGAGGTGCTGCCTCAACTTGTCAAAGACACTGGCGCTGACGGCATCTACAGCTATGTTGACTTCGAGCGAATTTATGGGCGGCTGCGCGATCACAAGTTAAACCTTGCGCTCGAACAACAGGGGTTGAAAATTCGTTGGTTCGAGCCGCCTGGTACCACGCCAGCGCTGATTTCTTATCCAGACTATAGAAAGCTGTGGCACCGGCAAATGCGCGAGCCCACTATCCCTGCGCCGCAGCAAATAAACGTCCCACCAAACATCGCGAGCGAGGCGCTGCCTACGCTTTGCGAGCTAGGTCATACTGCCGACGAAAAGTTCATTCCCCAGGGCGGCACCGCCGAGGCTCGCCGGTTGTTGAACCTATTTTTTGACCAGCGCAAAGCCGAGCAGTACTACTGGCAGCTTTCTTACCCCGGCGCTAACGCCACCACGGGCCTGAGCCCCCATATCAAGTACGGCGCAATTTCCATTCGCGAATGCGCCCAAACCGTTTGGCGACGGCAGGCAGAGTCTCAGTGGAAAAATGACCAGCGGGTGCAGCGCAGCAGCCGTCAGGTGGTGTCTCGCTTGCGATGGGGCAGCGGCTTTACCCAGCGGTTTCGCTATTTGCCGCAGTTGGAGGTGCGATCGCTCTACAAGCCCTTCACCGCAGACAATCGCGATCATGGCTGGGAACCTTTCGACGCCAACCTTTACGACGCCTGGTGTCATGGCCACACCGGATTTCCTATCATTGATGCAGCGGCTCGCTGTCTGCAAGCGACGGGCGGCTGGCTGGCGCTCAACTTTCGCGTTCGAGCTATTTACGCCAGCTTTCTATGCAACCTGCTAGGCATGGACTGGCGCTATGGCGCACTTCACTTCATGCGTCATTTAATCGACGGTGACTGTCCCATCGATCATTACCAGTGGGCCCAACAGGCAGGCGTTACCCACTGCCTCAACCAGGCTTGGACGCGCATTTATAACCCCAAGCAAGAAGCCATTGACCGCTGTGACCCAAAGGGCAAATTCGTCCATCGCTGGCTGCCCGAACTCACCCACATCAAGCCCGAGCAGCTCGGCGTCCCGCCCAAAACAAAGGGATATCCGGCCCCCATTCTCGACTATGCCCGTGCCCGTGCCCGCCGCGCCGAACGACTGCAAGACTTGCGTCACGACGTTATTCATGCTCCCAATGTCTTACCGCTGGTCACTCGCCTGCCCGAAGATGTCACCCCGTTTGGCGCAGATCTTTTCCCTAGTGAAACAAGCTGGGCAAAACAGCCCGTCAAACAGCTTTATCCTACTGCTCTTAATCTCGATGATTTAGATAATTACCAGGCCAAGCAGCTCCGCACCTGGTTTGTCGTCAGCGGTAGCTGGACTAACCAGTCAAGGCGACAGCAGTTTGCCAAGCGAAAAAATCTGGAAAAGCGCCAAGCCGAAATGGACAGTGGGCAGCTCAGCCTTCTGGTATAAAGAAAGCACTCGGTGAGCAAAAGGGAAAACACGGATGGAACGACTCGTTGGGCTTTTAGGTTTAGGCGTATTCATCGGCTTTGCCTATCTCACCTCTGTTAACCGCCGAGCCATCCGCTGGCAACCGGTTTTTTGGGGCCTGGCGCTGCAGTTGATTTTTGCCCTTTTCATTCTCCGCACCGCTATTGGCTTAGCCATCTTTAAATGGGCTGGAGATATAGTCAGTAACTTTCTAGACTATTCAGATGCTGGTGCTTCGTTTGTATTTGGCGAAAACTTCCAAGACTTTTTCTTTGCCTTCAAAGTTCTGCCGACGATTATTTTCTTCTCGGCATTTATCAGCCTGCTGTACCACTACGGTGTTTTGCAAAAGGCGGTGCAGGCGATCGCCCAGATTATGATGCGCACCATGAAAACTTCTGGCTCCGAAACGCTGTCGGCGGCAGGCAATATCTTTGTCGGTCAAACCGAATCGCCGCTGCTGATTAAACCCTATGTCGCGACCATGACCATGTCAGAGCTTCATGCGGTGATGACGGGCGGATTTGCGACGATCGCGGGCGGTGTATTGGCCGCCTATGTCGGCTTTGGCATTCCGGCCAATCATTTGATTGCGGCCTCGGTGATGTCTGCCCCGGCAGCGCTGGCGATTTCTAAAATTATGTTCCCAGAAACAGAGGTGTCGCCGACTCGCGGTGAGGTAAAGATCAAGGTAGAGCGGACGACAGCGAATGGGATTGATGCGATCGCATCCGGCGCACTAGACGGCCTTCAGCTAGCCCTCAACATCGGGGCAATGATCATCGCCTTTCTCGCTATCCTGGCTGCATTCAACGCCTTACTTGCCTTTATCGGCGGACTATTTGGCTATTCTCAACTCTCTCTAGAAATTATTCTCGCCATCCTCCTCGCCCCCGTCGCCTGGCTAATGGGCGTCCCCTGGGCCGACTGCAACGCCGTCGGCACCCTCCTCGGCAAAAAGACAATTCTCAACGAATTCATTGCCTACCTCGACCTTCAGGCCCTGATCGAAGCAAATGCTATTTCCGAACGCGCGATCATTATCGCTACCTATGCCCTTTGCGGCTTTGCCAACATCGGCTCTATTGGCATCCAGCTTGGCGGCATCGGCGGCATGGCCCCCAACCGCCGCGCCGATTTAGCCCGCATTGGCTTTCGCGCCATGGTTGCAGGCACCCTCGCCTGCTTTATGACCGCCTGCATCGCTGGAATGCTGGTGTAAAGCGAATGCCCAGTTTTGCCCATCATGTTAATAGTGATATCTACAAGCGGCAATAATCACATCACTATCTGTCACTTTATATACAAGGCGATGCTCGCTTGTAATTCTCCTTGACCAGTATCCTGTCCAGTCGTGCTTTAGGGCTTCAGGTTTGCCTAAACCCTCAAATGGAGAACGGTCTATATCCTTGATGAGGCTAACGATCTTTCGATATGTTTTCTTATCAAAAGTAGCCCACTGATTAAAATCTTCAAAAGCAGAAGCTTCAAAAAGTATTCTTCTACTCACATTTCTACAGGCTCGTCCAAGGTCGCTAAAGACTGAAGCTTTACCTCAATGAGATCCTTGCCCTGCTCGATATTGGCCTTAGCAGCCAAGAGTCTTTCTTTGTTTAATTCAGACTTTAGTAAATACTCAGTTTCATCGACTTCGTAAACGATAACTTCTATTTCTTTTCCTCGGAATGTTGCTTTCAAACCCTCTAGAAAAGTTTGATCTAGCTCGTTAGCGTTCAATCGATAAGTAGTGCGCATCTATCTTAATAGCTTGTTTGTATATCGAAAATATCAAAATATCAAAAGCAAATTTTTTCAGCAAAGCTTCTTGACCATAAAGTAACCGCTTTTGTTCGCTGAGAATTTGTTCGCTACGAAGAAGTCATTGCCGAGCGGTCGGGCCGAGCAAAGATCATGCGGCCAGCGGAGGTTTGAAGTGCGCCTGTGACCACGACCAACAAATCATCGCCAATAAAGTCATGGCCTTCTTCAACCACGACCATCGTACCGTCGTTCAAATAGCCAACGCCCTGGGAGGGTTCTTTGCCTTCTTTGAGGACTCTAATTTCGATATCGTCGCCGGGCAGGTAGGTGGGGCGAATGGCCTTGGCCAGGTCGTTGATGTTGAGTACGCTGACTTGCTGTACGCTGGCCACTTTATTGAGGTTGTAGTCGGTCGTCAGAAGCTGGGCGTTCATTTCTTGGGCAAGCTTCACTAGCTTAGAATCCACCGCGCTAATGTCGTCATAGTCAGCCGGATCGATCACGACGCGGTCGGGATACTGCTCGCGAATGCGATTGATGATGTCCAGGCCACGGCGGCCCCTAGCTCGCTTTTGATCGCTAGAAGAATCGGCCACGCGCTGAAGCTCTTCGAGGACAAACTGCGGCAGTACGAGCTGCCCGTCAACGAAGCCAGTTTCTAGCAAGTCCTCAATCCGGCCATCGATGATGCAGCTAGTGTCGAGCACCTTCGACTTGGCGGGCTTGAGCGTGCCTTCGTTAATCAGCATAGTCTCGTAGCTGTTGGGGTTAATCAGCCTTAGCAGGGCGCGTCCGTTGGTTTCGGCCAGGGTCATGCCAGAGACTGCAAATAGCAAGCTACCCATGACGGCAGTGACCGGTTTGATAAACCCAAACTTTTCGGGAATGGGGAGTAAAAAGAGCGGGGCCAGCATGAGGTTGGCGATCAGCAAACCCACGACTAAACCCACGGCTCTAGAGAGCAGCAGATCGGGAGACATGTCTTTGATCTGCCTTTCTAAGCGGCGGTAGCTGGTTTGTACGACCAAACCGGTAGCAACGCCGACAAGGGCACCAAAACCACCGGTGACAGCCTCTAAGCCCTCAATGTTGGTAACTTGCTGCAGGGCAGAGTCGGGTAGGAACTCGACGCTAAAAAAGCCGATGCCTGCCCCGGTGAGAACGAATGAGAGAACGATAAGTGCGTCGAGCATAGGGAATGTATCGATAGCTTACAGGTGAGATGAGAGAAGAACTTCCCGCAAACGCCAAAGCATTGATGTGATTATAATTACGGCTATTATAGGGGCTGGGTTCGCGCATCGCCCTTTTAGCGCACTTTTTGTAATCTTGTTATCTGTATCTTTGCTATAGAGAATCTCTTTGGTCAAATCGGCTTATATCCACATTCCTTTCTGTCGGCGGCGCTGCTTTTACTGTGACTTTGCGGTGTCGGTGGTGGGCAATAGCAAACGAGGCGATACCTCTGAGGCTATGGGCCAATACGTCGAGACTTTAATTAAGGAAATTCAGGCAACGCCGTTAGGCGATCGCACCCCTTTAAAGACAGTCTTTTTCGGCGGAGGCACGCCTTCTTTATTAGCGGTGCCCCAGCTCGAAGCGATTTTGAGCGCTATTGACCAGCGTTTTGGCATTGCGACGACGGCTGAAATTTCTATGGAAATGGATCCAGCGACCTTTGAGCTGGAGCATATCAAAGGCTACCGAGCCGCCGGTGTGAATCGGGTAAGCTTGGGCGCGCAGGATTTTCACGATCGGGTTTTAGCCGCAAGCGGACGATTTCATCGGCGGCAGGATATTTTGGGCGCGATCGCCCTTATCCGCCAAGCAGGCATCGAAAATATCAGCCTCGACTTAATCTCTGGATTGCCCCATCAAACGCTAGAAAGCTGGCAGTCTTCACTAGCAGAGGCGATCGCCCTCAACCCCACACACATCTCCCAATACGACCTGATCGTAGAGCCCCAAACCACCTTCGCCCGCTACTACACGCCCGGCGAAGCACCTTTACCCAGCGATGACCATACCGCCACCATGTACCGCATGGCTCAGGAAACACTGACCGCTAGCGGCTATGACCATTACGAAATTTGCAATTACGCCAAGCCCGGCTACGCAGCACAGCACAACTTGACCTATTGGAAAAATCAGCCCTGCTATGGCTTTGGCATGGGGGCCACTAGCTACGTTGATCACCAAAGAATTGATCGGCCTCGAACGCAAAGCACCTACCGGCAGTGGGTAGAGCAGTTTATTCGGCAGGGCGGACAGACTGAAGCTGTAGAGATTTCGCCCGCAGAGCAAGTCTTAGAAAATATTATGGTGGGCCTGCGGCTGAAAGCAGGCATTGAGATGACAGGGGTTAATGCGGTGTTTGGCGCGGCGGGGTTAGCGCGGTTAGCGCGGGCGATCGCACCCCACATTCAGAATCAATGGGTCATCGTTGAACCGCTCACAGGTTCAAATGTGAAGAAGCTTAAACCCAGTAGCCGCATCCGCCTGAGCGATCCCGAAGGCTTTCTGATGTCAAATGTGGTAATTATTGATGCTTTTAACGCATTAGAAGCGGCCTGAACCAGTCAAGCCCTTAAACTTCCGTTCCCCGCTTTGCAGTAAGATAGCCCTCTGTAATAAATCTCCAAAACCTCTTTGTCATCCATGCCCAAGGTACTCGTTTCAGATCCTATCGACCAAGCCGGAATCGACATTCTCTCTCAGGTCGCCAGCGTAGATGTAAAAACTAAGCTGCCCTTAGAAGAACTGATCGCGATTATTCCGGAATACGATGCCCTGATGATCCGCTCGGGTACCAAAGTCACCAAAGAGGTGCTAGAAGCGGCTACCAAGCTTAAAATCATTGGCCGTGCAGGCGTCGGTGTAGACAATATTGACGTGCCCTGGGCGACCCGGCGCGGTGTGGTGGTGGTGAACTCGCCCGAGGGCAACACCATTGCTGCCGCTGAACATGCGCTGGCGATGATGCTGGCGATGTCTCGCTATATTCCAGCCGCTAACCAGTCAATGAAGGCAGGTGAGTGGGATCGCAAAGCCTTTACGGGCGTAGAGGTTTATAAGAAGACGCTAGGCGTGGTGGGCCTCGGTAAAATTGGCTCTCATGTGGCCACGGTGGCGCGGGCGATGGGCATGAATTTGCTGGCGTTTGATCCGTTTATTTCGAGCGATCGCGCCGAAGAACTCGGCTGCCGCCTGGTCGAAATGGACTTGCTCCTCAGCGAATCCGACTACATCACGCTCCACATTCCCAAAACCAAAGACACCGCCAACCTGATCAACGCCGAGTCTTTGAAGAAAATGAAGCCTACCGCCCGCATTATCAACTGCGCTCGCGGCGGCATCATCGACGAAGCGGCCCTCGCGCAAGCCCTGACGGATGGAGTGATTGCCGGTGCAGCCTTAGACGTATATGAAAGCGAACCCCTGGGCGAATCGCCCCTGCGCGCGGTCGATAAGTCTTTAGTCCTGACCCCTCACTTAGGCGCATCCACCGCCGAAGCCCAAGTCAACGTCGCCATAGACGTCGCCGAGCAAATTCGCGACGTTTTGCTAGAGCTACCCGCCCGCTCTGCCGTCAACATTCCTGGCCTGCGCCCCGACGTCCTCGAAAAGTTGCGCCCTTACTTAACGCTGGCTGAAACCCTCGGTAACTTTGTCGGTCAGCTAGCCGGTGGCCGCATTGAAGAATTAGTCATTAAGCTACAGGGAGAATTGGCCCAAAACGACACCAAGCCAATTGTGGTCGCGGCCCTAAAAGGTCTGCTCTCTAACGCTTTGCAAGAGCGAGTGAACTACGTAAACGCCTCCATCGAAGCCAAAGAACGCGGCATTCGGGTGGTTGAAACTCGCGATACCACCGTCGAAGACTACACCGGCTCTCTCTATCTATCTGCCAAAGGCTCTTTAGGTCAGCATTCAGTCACGGGCGTTTTACTAGGTGGCAGCGAAGTCCGCATTATCGACATGAACGGCTTTCCGATCAACGTGCCACCAACCAAGTACATGCTGTTTACGCTGCACCGTGACATGCCCGGCATCATTGGCAAAATTGGGTCACTGCTGGGCAGCTTTAATGTGAATATCGCCAGTATGCAAGTTGGCCGCAAGATTGTACGCGGCGACGCCGTGATGGTGCTCAGCATTGACGATCCGCTGCCCGAAGGCATTTTAAACGAGATTAAAAAAGAACCTGGGATTCGCGACGCCTACACAGTAGCGCTATAGCCATGAACACTCAATGGTGGGCCGTCACCGTCACCTGCCCGCTCGCCCTAGAAGACAGCGTCTACTGGGCATTCGATCAGCTAGGCGATGGCTTGGATAGTAGTTTAGGTAATAGAGGCACCGCTAGCCAAACCAAAGACGACAGCCGCCTGGTCACGGCCTACTTTCCTCAGGGTCAATTTCAGCCTTCAGACTTTGAACGCCTGAAGGCAACCGTTCTAGACATCGCGGCGAATCAGGCAGACATATTGACAGCTAATCCCTCTGTCGATGTAAGCTGGCAGCTCATCGCAGAAGAGGATTGGGCAAAAAGCTGGAAGCGTCATTGGAAAGCCGAAAAGGTGGGCTCACGCCTGCTGATCAATCCTGCCTGGATGGAGCCGCCTGCTACTGACCGCATTATTCTGACCCTTGACCCCGGCAGCGCTTTCGGCACAGGCGCTCACGCCACCACTCAGCTCTGCCTGGAGGCATTGGAAAAACAGACCCTTCAAGGCGCAACTGTCGCTGATATTGGTTGCGGCTCAGGCATTCTTTCGATTGTTTCACTACTCTACGGCGCACGTCAGGCTTACGCTGCCGACGTCGATCCGCTTGCCTTTAGCTCCACCCGTTCAAATGCTGAAGTCAATGGCATCGGTGCAGACCGCCTTCAGGTACAAGTCGGTAGCCTGCCCGAAGTCATTAATATGGCACAGCAGGCAAACGAAAGCCCTGTCGATGGTATCGTCTGCAACATTCTGGCCGAAATTATCGTGGGCCTGATCATCCCTCGTCTGAGTGAACTAGCGGGGCCAAAAACCTGGGGAATCCTCAGCGGCATTCTCACCAGCAAAGCCCCCTGGGTAGAAGAACACCTGATCGCTTATGGCTGGCAAGTTACTGGCATGGCGCACAAAGACGAATGGTGCTCAATGACGATTCAATTAGCAGATGTCAATTAGCAGATGTCAATTAGCAAATGGCTGAGCCTATGAACGATACAAACAGCTTTCTGGTTAAAGTCATTGTGCTCTCGGCGCTGTTGAGCCTGCTGATTAAATATGGTGGGCCGCTGCTACCGATCGCCGCCCCTTACACCGAAAGGCTTAACGGATTGGTGACGGCGATCGTATTACTGCCGAGCATAGCCATTGGATTAAGCTTGCTGATCATCTTAAAAGGCTCGTCTCAAAACTCTTTGTAGCGGTGCTTTCATGCGTACGATTGATGAGATCAACGACAAAATTCGCCAGGGAAAAGCGACCGTTTGGACAATTACCGAAGCTAAAACACTCATCGCCGATATGGGCATCGCGCAGGCGGCTCAAACCGTTGATGTGATTACCACGGGAACCTTTGAGCCGATGGAAGGCTCGGGGGCTGTGATCAACTTGGGTCATACCGACCCGCCGATTAAAATTGTCGAATGCCACCTGGACGGTGTGCTGGCCTATGCTGGCTTTGGGGCGGTAGATCTGTACATTGGCGCAGGGCAAATGGTCAGCCCTGGACGTGATGGTGAAGTGGAAGAACGCGGCGGCGGGCATGTAATTGCTGATTTAATTGCCGATAAGCCGGTGGCACTGACGGCGACGGGACAGGTGACGGATTGCTATCCAAGGGCCAGTTTGGATTCTACGATTACGCGCGATCGCATCAACCAGTTCTATCTATTCAACCCGCGCAATTTGTACCAGAACTTTATTGTGGGGGTGAATGGGGGCGATCGCGCCCTGGCCACCTACCTTGGCCCCCTGCAACCGCGCCTTGGTAACGCCGTCTACGCCAACAGCGGCGCACTCTCTCCCCTACTCAACGACCCGGACTTACAAACCATCGGCGTCGGCACTCGCATTTTGCTGGGCGGTGGCGAAGGCTATATCTCCTGGGA
This sequence comes from Phormidesmis sp., assembly GCA_049791095.1. GTDB lineage: Bacteria > Cyanobacteriota > Cyanobacteriia > Phormidesmidales > Phormidesmidaceae > Phormidesmis. The sequence continues at coordinate 34,739 of JBAQZP010000105.1, read as the reverse complement.
AGGCACCCAGCATTTTCCCCTTCAGCGCCGTCTGCCCAACCGCGCCCCCATCGGCCCAGCGGCCACCCTGGCCCTCATCGGCGACGCCAAACGCATGAACGCCAACTGGGTACGCGGCTGCTATTTCAAAGGCTACGGCCCTTCCCTGATGCTCGGTATCGGCGTCCCCATCCCCATTTTGAACGAAGACGTCCTCGCCCGCTGCGCCATCAGCGACACCGATCTAGTCGCCCCCGTAATCGATTTTTCGATCCCGCGCCGCGTCCGCCCCACCTTTGGCCTGGTCAGCTACGCCCAGCTCAAATCCGGCAGCCTCACCCTCGATGGCAAAAAAGTTCGCACCGCCCCCTTATCCAGTCTCTACCTCGCCCAGCAAGTCGCCCTCGACCTCAAGCAACGCATCGACGACAGCGAATTTGAACTGACCGCCCCCGTCATGCCCCTACCCAAAGACACCCGCTTCATGCCCCAAGATAGCTGGGGGCCACAGCTCGACCTGCGCTGAGGCTGCAATGTTCTGATGTATAGAACTTGATTTCACCAATCCGCTCAAATTTCCGACGATTGCTTTTCAACGGTGGCTTTTCACGCTCTTCAGCTAAACTTATCTCTAATTTTTGTCCCGTAGAGTTTTTATCCCGTAGAGCATCGTTACAAGATATATCCACCAAAAGTTTCTTCTCATAAAGAGTTCCATACATCCTGTGTAAGAGTTTATCTTGAAATTGCTAGGTAGCTTGGTATGACACAGGACAGCACCTTCTAAAGAATCAACACTGAGATCCTTTGCGTTCGATAAGTCAGCGCGCCATAGATCGGCACGATGGAATTTTGTATCCTTTAGATTCGAGCGATAAAAAGTGGCTCCGTAGAGTTTAGCCGAGCTGAAATCAACGCCTCTTAGGTTTGCGTAACTCAAATTAGATTTTTGGAGGTTAGCCGCAAAGAAATTGGTATTCACCAAATTCGCACGCGCGAGATTAGCCAAGGTGAAATCGATTCCACTTAAATCTAGCCCTGATAGCTCAGTCGCGACTAAGGTAGCTCTGTAGAAAGTAGTTGCTTCACGAGGATCATAGGAACATTGGGCTGGATCGCGAACTCCCGAATCGAGAGTAGGTGCACATATGTTGCGTGAATCTCGAAAAATTGCTTCACTTAGATCTGCTCCACTTAAGTCGGCATATCGAAAAATAGACGAGGACAAATCTAAATCGATCATTTGCGCAAGCTGCAAATTCGCATTGGTGAAGTTAACTTCACTCAAGCTCGTGCTGCTGAAGACAGAGTTTGAAAGGTTAGCTTCAGTAAAATCAACTTTTGATATATTAGCAGCCTTGCTAAAATCTAAGGCTTGAAGATCTGCTTTGTGTAAATTGGTACGGTTTAGGGTGATTCCATATAAGCTGTTTTCAGAAAGTTTAGACTCGCGCATATCAGCGGCAGTTAAGTCAGCGTTTTGAAGGTCAGTTTTTGAGAAGTCAAGCGCAGCTAAAGTAGCATTCTGCAAATCGGCTCCAGCTAAGCTAACTCCCTGACTCAGCTCAATTTCTCGATCAATCGATAGCGCAGGCTTAATCTTGAGGGCAGAGCTACTCAAGTCAATCTTCGATAAGTCGCTTCCATTAAACGAAATAGTGGGTGATTGAGAATCAATCAAACCTGACTGATATAGAAAGTCGAAGAGTGCTCGTTTCTCTTGTGGACTAATGAGGTTAAGGACAGAGATTGTGAGGCTAGTAGCAGCCTGAGCCGCTTGAGAGTCTGAGGGCTGATTGATAAGCTCTTGCTCACTCATTAGCACCACCATCTGACTCAGATAATTCTGTAAAGTTTGTTGCTGGTTAAATTGTCTTTGTGCATCGAAGGATTCCTGAAGCGCTTCCCGATTAGCTTCTATTTCAAGCAGAGTTGCCTTTCGATTGCTATCAATTTCAACCAGGACAATTAAGACTGCTGCTATAGGTAGACCCACAGACACTAGCCAATCCCAGGGCGTTTTACCTAGAAACTCAGGGTGATTGGGTCTAATTGACTTTACAAATGACAGAGAATTTGACAAAAACTGTAGCGCACGTCGCCAAGCCATACCTGAAGATCGATAGATAATTTTTCTGTATTATGTGCTGGATCCCTGAAACTTAATAATGCTCAATGTTCTGGCTTATTGCTGAGATCTTGAATCATCTGCGGCAAGGTTTTAATCAGCAAAGGAATGTCATTCTGGCAAATGGCGTATAGCTGCTCTGGGTCAGCTTGGAAGTAAGCATGTGCCAAAACATTTCGCAATCCGATTGCACCGCGCCATGGCACTTGTGGATACTTGGCGTACAGCTTGCCTTCGGTCTGATAGTCAATTTTCTTAAATTCTTCACCCGCAGCCATCAGAACCATACGGATGCCGTCCATGCGATCTAAGCCTTCGTCACTGCTCACAAAATCAGCGGGTGTTGAAATCCCGGCGAATCTTCGAGGAATGCGCTCTAATGCCTCTAAGACAAGCTCCAAGCGTTTTTGCACGGAATCTTGGCCGTCAAACATATACGGCCTCTTGCTCAATTTGAGCTTTGAAGCTGGGACGTAAAAATGGGTGCAAACGGACAACATCAACCTGACGGTCGAGCAAGGCTTCTAAGTCTTGCTGCATCATGGCCGTCATGAATAAATTTGGCTGTTCGGTGTCAAAGACAATATCGACATCGCTTTCTGCCGTAGCTTGGTTGCGAGCGTAAGAGCCAAAGAAACCTAGCTTAGTTAGATGGTAATAGGCTCCGCGCTCGGCCATGAAGGCTTTGAGAAGCTTCTGAAGGCGATCGCGTTGAAGCACAGATTCATTCATAGCAGTGGCCCTAGACAGCTACGACTATAGTGAAATACAGTCATCAGACCGAGTTTTCATCAGAGGTAGACGCTTCTGCGATTGGCTTAGTCCTGCTGGGCGTGTCGCTTTTGGTGGGTTGTGCGATCGCCTTATCAACAGGCACTTCAGCAATTGGCTCCGTTTGAGGAGGCATTTGCTCGCCAGCGGTTGAACCAGACTCAGACTGAGTGGCGATCGCCTTCTCTTCAGATCGACTAGCCGATTTTGGCTTGGGTACAGGTTTGGGTACGGGCGCACCGGCTGAGCTTTTAGGTTTACCACCGGGTGGACGCCGCCGAGCGCCCTCTTTACCACGGGCATCTCTAGCAGACTTTTTCTTAGGCGGAACGACGCCCACTTGAGTGCTTTCTACCAGCACTAGCTGACCTTCTTCTCGGGCGACTTTCAAATCCCAAAAATAGCCAGTAGCTCTACCGTTTAGCTTACCGCTGATGAGGAGCTTAAAAGGACGCTTGGGTTTGACCGTTTCAGACTTGCTCTTTTGGACGATATTGACCACGATTTCGCTTTTTTCTTCGTCGTACTTAGCAATTTCGCCCCGTACCGAAAAGGTATCGCACTGATCGCTGGCCTCAGCCGTAGATAGGTACTTGGGCCCCTCTTCCGAGTCTTCTTTATTTGCGTTTAGCGTCTCAGGCTCCCATACACCGACAATCTGCACATGCAGGGCGGGTTCGTTCTCTTCTGTATACAGCGTTCGCGGATAGACAACCCATAAGTGGTTCGTCTCTAGATCAATGTGCTTTTTAATCAGACTCGTCACCCGGCCTAGCAATACCGCGTCTACTAAAGTGCCGTCTTCTACCTCAATATTGCCTCGGTTTAGCTGTTCTTCAGAAGCAACGTACTTCCCTTGTAGCAAGCCAATGGCGCGGTACTGCATCCGCTCGCTGGGTGCAGAAATGGGGCCAATGCGAGCAGGCACTTTGGGCTCTGCCGGTTGGGTCGCTACTGGTTCGGGCGTCGGCTCAGGTGGCTTGGGTCTGGCGGGCGGCCCCATAAGCTGAGGGCGATTGGGCGGCTTGCGCAACCCATCCGAGCTAGCTGTACCCGAGCTGGCTGCTCTGGCGCTGGTGTCAGACTCCGAAGACTGGTTTACAGACTGAGTCATAGAATGGGGCGGGCGACTGGCGGCAGAACTCATCAATCCTCAAACTCCTGAAACTGTATCTGCGACTCTGATGTGACGGCAACTGAACGAACGTTAACAAATGGGCCAACGACCAAAAAGGTTGCTTTCACAGGGGCTGTAGAGACTAGGTTAACATCAGCGCCAAATTTGATTTATGGCATTGGATACTTTCTGGGCTAGCTGGTAAGAGCTGCCTCAATAAAAGGCTAGCTTAGGCTATTAGCCTTAAAACACAGAGTTCACGGTTCTTGTTAAAAAGGAAACATCTTTGGGCAAAAAAAACAAAAAAGTTTGCTGCATAGTGATTCTAACCTTCTCCAGAAAGCCAAAAACAACCCATGGATAACCCGATAACCGGGCATATCCATCAAATCTGGTGACTAATAGTTCATGCATACCGAATAAAATCCGTACTTTTTTTATGGAGGCATTCACAGAACTCACATTCACAGAACGCTTTGTACGCTCTTTACGGTCTGGGGGTTGATTAAGGAGAGGTTAGGGTTAATATGAGCAAGTTATTTTGATAAATTTAGATTGTTGGGGATTAGCATTGTGGCTTTTAAGAAGGATAGCTGGCTCGTCAAAGGCGTGCTTGTTTTGGCAGTGGCTGCCCTGGCAATTGGTGCGATCGCAGCCCCTGTCCTTTTTGGTCGCTCGGCAAACCGATCGGCAGACGGCCCTACACCTACCGAAGCCGCTGCTGACCAAACCACCAAGCTACAGGGCACCATTGAAGGCTACAAGGCCGTGCTAGAGCGCGAACCCGACAACCAAACGGCGCTGATTGGCATCATTGAAGCCCAAATTGCCCTGGGTGATCTGGAAGGCACAGTAGATCCGTTAGAGCGCCTGGCAAACTTAAATCCCAACGTGCCAGAGTATTCGATTGCGCTGGCTCAAACCAAGCAGCAACTGGGTGACTTGGAAGGGGCCGCTCAAATTTATCGCCGCGTGCTGACGCAAAGCCCTGGTAATGTCCCCGCTTTAGAAGGGTTGGTGGCGCTATTGATTAGTCAAGAGCGGTCAGAAGCAGCGGTGGGCTTGTTGCGAGACACGCTGGCAACTGCTGACCAAACCAATGAACTGGCCCCTGGCAGCGTCGATCAGCTTTCGGTGAAGCTGCTGTTGGGTCAGGTCTTTGTCGAGCAAAAGAAGTTTGACGAGGCGATTAAGATATATGACGAGGCGATCGCAGATGCCGCTGCCGCCTCCCCAACTCAGCCCGACTTTCGACCGACCCTAGCCAAAGCACTTGTCTTGCAAGAACAAGGCGAGGCGGCAGCAGCAAGCCCTCTGTTTGATCAGGCCCTGGCGCTCGCCCCCACGCAGTACAAAGATGGGGTACAGCAGCTCATTCGTGAAAAAACAGCGCCCCCTGCTAGCGCCGAAAGCACTGAAGAAGGCGCTGTCACACCAGCGGAAAATTCGCCGCCAGCCGATGCTTCTTCGTCTGAATAGCTAATAGCTGAGTAGGTATCAACTTAAACTGGGAAAACCTGGCTTGGCAAGCAGGCAGAAACTAGAAGACAGCATTCAGAGTTCAACTGCTTTCTGGCTTCTGCCTGCCGACTGAGAAGAAATTTTCCGCTTTGAGTTGATACTCATTGAATGGACTACTTATGAAGCGGCTGGACTCGCCATTCGATTGGTCGGCTGAGGCTTCAAGCTAGCTTCAGCTTCAGCCGCCACATCTACCGGGTTAAACTCAATATGGTTCAGTAGCGTGGTCACAAAGGCAAACAGCAAAAAGGGCAGCGACAGCACCAAAATCAGGCCGACGGTGGCCAGGGCGTAAATCGGACGGCTCGCACCCATCAGCCCGAGGGCTGCGGCCAAACTTACGAACAGCACGATTAGCCAAACAATAATTTGACTGTAGATGTCACCAAAGGTGAGCGTGCAGGACATTCGATACTTTTGAGCGTCATCCATGGCCAATAATTTCCCCAATAATTTGCAGCAGTGAATCAAGTTTTAATAGGATATCGGCTGCCTTTCGTTTTGGGGCGATTTGTCAATAGAGTTCAAGAATTAATAAGATTACTTAACGTGACTTACCGGTATCTCCTGCTCTACAAGCCTTACAACGTCTTGAGTCAATTTACCGATGGCCATGCAGGCCGCGCTACTTTGAAAGACTTTGTCAAAGTGCCTGGTGTCTATGCCGTTGGTCGCTTGGATCGCGATAGTGAAGGGTTACTGCTGCTCACCGATGACGGGCCGATGCAGCACCGCCTCAGCCATCCTAAGTTTGCGCATCGGCGGCAGTATTGGGCGCAGGTAGAGCGTCAGCCCACCGCAGCCGCTATTGGCCAGCTCCGGCAAGGGGTCACTATTCGTGGCTACCGCACTCGTCCGGCCCAAGTAGAGGTCATGGCCGCACCGGACTTGCCACCTCGTAATCCGCCCATTCGCTATCGTCAGCAGGTTCCGACTGCCTGGCTATCGATCACGCTGACAGAAGGCAAAAACCGGCAGGTGCGGCGAATGACGGCAGCGGTGGGCTTTCCCACTTTACGGCTGGTGCGCTGTGCCTTGTTTTTAGCCGATGATTGTGGGCTTACTTTAGCGGGATTGCGTCCAGGAGAATGGCGATCGCTAACGGGTGAAGAGATGCGATCGCTTCCTAAAAGATAAAAAACGAACATAATAGAACGACCATAATCAGTCATAATCCTCCCGTAGGACTCATCTAGATATCTCCAGCAAGCGGAAAAATCAGCTAAAACCCAGTCGAAGAATCTTTAAAAGAGACGCTTGAAAACGCTCAAGAAGCATGATTATGCTTACCTGCCCCTCCTGTCAGTTCGACAATCCAGTTGATCACAAGTTTTGTCAGCGCTGCGGCGAGCCGCTCCCGCCGACGGCTGATGATGAGGCGCGGCCTAATGCCACGCATGATGCCGAGCAGAGCGCCGCTTCAGTCAGTCAGAACGTTGCGCAAGCCGGCATCCAGCGGGCGCTGCAAGCAAGTTTAATGCCACCCGACAAGCTGGGGCTGAGTCCAGCGACCTTTCTGGACAGTGAAGAACGCTATCAGGTGCTGACAGTACTGAGTCAAGGGAATGCGCTGATCGAAGATACAACGCCTGAGGTGCGATCGCCGCTGCAAACCCAACTTCCCCAGCTCGAAGACGTGCCACTGGCAACGCTGCAATCGATCCCAGAACTACCAGCCGCTGCCTATCCCTACCTGCTGCTTTCCGAGTCAGCCCCTCGCCTTTATGACGTTTGCCAACAGGGTGAAACGACTATTTTGATCATGCCCTGTGACCGTGAATCGGAGCAGTCAGCATCACAGGGCGAGTCCCTGGTCAAAGCATTTTCGGCGGCAGTAGATCCGCTTCAGCATGTCTACTGGATGTATACCTTTACTGATTTGTGGATTGCGCTTGAGCCGGTTCCACAGTGGCGCTCTAGCTTACTGCTGGCTAACAATCTTTGTATTAGCGCCGACCAGTCACTTTATGTACAGCAGTTCATTCCGCCTAGCATTCAGCCCCCCAGCTTTCTTGATCTAAAAGCTTTTTTACAGTCGCTGTTGGCCCAGCCTCACCGAGGGGCGATCGCACCCCTCCGGCAAATCAGACGCCTTATCCTCACCGTCACCTCATCGCAAACCTTAGACCAGCTACGCGACGAACTCTCGGCCATTGGCGAATCCTTACTCGCCACCCCCGCCGCCATCACGCCCACCGCCAGCAGCTCGACCTTTTCCCCTGCCCCCCTTACCCCTGCCCCTACCCCAATCACTCAACCGGACAGCCCCGATACAGACAACCTGGAAATGCCAGATTCTAACGACATCTCTTCAGACGACATCTCTTCAGACGACATTCCTTCAGACGACGACATTGACTTTATTGAACCCACCGACAGCGACGAGTCTATGGATGAGTCCACGATGGTATTGCCGATGAAGCTCGTTGCTGTAGAGGAAGCAGGTCGCAGCGACGTAGGCCGTCAGCGCGACCACAATGAAGACTGCTTCTTCATTTCTAGCAGTACTCAAAAGCGGGCAGACAACAGCGGGCAAAGTACCCGCGCTCACTGTCTATATGTACTATGCGACGGCATGGGCGGACATGACGGTGGCGAAGTTGCCAGTCAGCTCGCCGCTCAAACCCTCAGTGATTATTTTGAAGCGCACTGGCCCCATCCTCTGCCAGGGCAGCCGCTCAGCCCACTGCCTGAAGAGACCAGTGTGATTGAAGCTGTCAAATTAGCGAATCAGGCAATCTATGACATCAACGAGAAAGAAGCCCGCGCCGGACATGAGCGGATGGGCACGACGCTAGTGATAGTTCTATTGCAGGGCAGTGAGGCTGTAGTCGCCCATGTGGGCGACAGTCGTTTGTACCAGCACACCCGGCGGATGGGCTTGCGTCAGGTGACTACCGACCATGAAGTTGGCCAAAGGGAAATTGCGCGCGGCATTCCTTACAACATTGCCTATGCTCGCCCCGATGCCTATCAGCTCACGCAGGCCCTTGGCCCACGGGGCTCTGAAGATCTACAGCCGAGTGTTTCTTATCTAACCTTTTCAGAAGATACGCTGCTGTTGCTATGCTCTGATGGCCTCAGCGACAATGGCTTGGTTGAAGATTATTTAGGTAGCCATATTGACCCGATGCTGCGAGGTGAAAAAGATCTGGAGGGGGGGATGGATGACTTGGTAAATCTGGCTAATGAGGTGAATGGGCATGACAATATTAGTGCGATCGCCATCCGTCTCAAAGTCAGCCCCGATCTAACCGCCCTGCCAGACGGGTCTGCTCTACCCTCAGAAACATCAGCCCAAACCCGCATTCAATAGTCTTATTTTCCTTCCATCTGCGCAATCTGTTGTTTTGCCCTATTCCAAAAGACATTCAATTCTTCTGCGCTATACTCATTCATCGGCCTGTCTGCTAGCGCTTCAACGCCTTCAAACCGCTGTACAAATCGGTAGCTAGTGCCTTTCAATGCCGCTGCCGGATCCAGCCCCTGCCAGCGAGCCACCTGAATCAGCGAGAAAAACAGATCGCCCAACTCACCTTCCTGAGCCGCCTTGGACTCATGTTCTAGCGCGTGACGAAATTCTGCCATTTCCTCATCGACCTTTGCCCAAACTTCTTCAAGGCTATTCCATTCAAACCCAGCCTTCGCCGCCTTCTTAGAAAGCTTCATCGCCCCCCCTAAAGGCGGCATAGAGCGGGCATAGCGTTTCAGCTTTGGTGAAAGCTTGTTGGGATCCTCAGTCTCTGCCTTCTCCGCCGCTTTAATCTCTTCCCAATTAGCCTTTACTGCTTCTGTTGTTTCAGCGGTCACATCACCAAACACATGCGGATGCCGCCGAATCATTTTTTCAGTGATGCCTCGGGCAATATCGCCTAGATCGAAGTCTCCCTGTTCTTGAAAGATTTGCGCTTGAAGAACAACTTGCAATAACAGATCTCCTAGCTCTTCCGCGATATCTTCTTTTTTCGCTGATCGAATGGCATCGACCACTTCGTAAGCCTCTTCGATGACATAAGGTGTCAGCGTCTCAGGCGTTTGTGCCAAGTCCCATGGGCAGCCGCCGTCAGGATTGCGAAGTTGAGCGATCACAGAAATCAGGCGCTGCAACTCCACCAGTGTTTGCGATCGCTGTTGAGCTTGTTCTGGTATGTTGGCAACGGTCTTTGATTCAGATTTTGGAAGAAAGTTCGTAGACATAAGGAAATAAGAGAGTAGAGACAGGCTATTCAATCGCAAAGTCGGTAAATTGGCGAACTTCTGGTTCATGAAATGCCAGCACAATGTCTTGTTTAGGCACACCCCTTTCAGTTAGCTGGTTAGCAATACCGACTTCTGTTCCATCATGCTGAATCCAAATTTTTCCATTTTTTACATCGAGATGTAGAACGCAACCAAAGTCGCGCTTATTACCTCGCCAGCCTACATATAGAAGCTGATAATGTCCTCTTTGATTGTCAAAAATGGTCTGTACTTCATATTCCCGTGACTGGTGTTGACTTGAGACACGCTGAGCCCGCTCAGAGAGAATTTCTCGGATGTACTGTTGATATTTCTCCACAGCCATTTGGCAATAACCTCCTGTTGCACATCATAAACAATTAGTCTCAGCCCTCTTTTTCCAATGCCGTTTTGACAACGTAATGAAATCTATCTCTCGCCATTGCTTGATTTTAATTCCTTCTGCTGCACTAAGGGTTTAAGGTAGCGCTATTCAATGATCAGGCGGAAGCCGAATAAAATATGTTTTGAGTTGATTGGGCGATCGTGTTCGTAAGCGGCACGGCAAAAGCCAGGGTAGTCGTCCCAGCCGCAGCCCTTGAGGATGACTTCGGCAATGGGGCCATCGGCGGTCGCAGAATTGACTAGCGTGCGGGTGTATTCAAAAACGTTGCCAGCCATGTCTTCGATGCCGTCAGGGCTGCGGCTGGCGGGATAAGTGGCGATCGCACTCGTGCCAGCCGGCCCATTTTTTGCCCAATTAGTGCCGTCATTGCGCCACTCACTCCCCCAAGGGAAATAGCGCCCATCTGTTCCTCGCGCTGCTTTTTCCCATTCTAAGTCGGTGGGCAGGCGGTAGGTGACGCCGTCTTGCTGCGATCGCCACTCTATATAAGCCAACGCATCCTCATACGACACCAGCACCACCGGATGCTGCCCTTGTCCGGCTGGATATTGATCGCCCCGCCACAGATACGGTTCTACTTCGCGGTAGTCATGCACCAAAAAGCCTTGCGTTTGGTAAGCTTCAGCCGAGATACCTGGCACCGCATGTCCCGTGGCTCGTACAAATACCTGATAGTCGGCGTTGGTAATTAAGTTTTCACTCATACAAAAAGCAGGCAGGTTCACCGTCTGGCGCTCACGCTCTTGGTCAAACCAGCCCCGTTTGCGATAGCCAGCTTCGGCTTTGGCAATATCAGCGGGCGCATCGGCAAAGCCTTCGGCGCTAATGCGGTAGGCGTAGTCGCGTTCGGTGCGATCGCTGCCCGCCACAAAATCACCCCCCGCCACAAAAGCAAACCCGGCATTGGCCTCACAATCTAGCTGCGTAACTTGCGCTTCCAAAGCGGGCACTGAGCCCGATACGTCACGCTGGCAGGCCATTATCAACCCCACTAGCAACAGCACCAAGCCCACGCCCGTTGGCTTTATCATGAGGATTGTCCCTTACGTCTATCCGCCATTCTGGATCGAATCTATGACCAACTACAACTGGTTAGTCACCAACGACGGACAGTGTAAATCCTTCGGTACGATTGAATCGGAACCGCCAGAGCGCACTTACCGGCTCTATCGATTTTTAACCGAACTAGAAGATATTTTAGAGCGCGAACCTGACGACACCAAACGCATTCAGGCCATCATTCCTCTCGTTCGCAAGCTGTTGATTAGCTCCTACTGGCTGCAAATGGAGCACAAGCCCCCTTCTGAAAAGACAGGCTGGAGCGTCAACTTTTTATATCGCGAGTACGAATATCCGATCACGGTGCAAATGGTAGTGTGGGCACCCGGTAGCGAATCTAAAGTCCATAACCACGCGACTTGGGGCATTGTCGCTATGATCGGCGGGCAAGAAAAGAACACCTTCTGGAGACAAAATCCAGACGATCCCAAAGCGCTAACACCAGCGGGTGAGCAACTGCTTTACCCCGGCGATATTATCGGCTTCACGGGCAACGCTGTGCATAAAGTAGAACCCATTGGCGACGAGCCCACCATTTCCTTTAATCTGTACGGCCTGACCGATCGCAGCAGCCGTTATCAATACGATCCGAAAACACTGGTGGCATCAAAGTTCTAGAATCAGAAGTCTGAGGGCGATACCTGAGAATTTAACCAAGTTAAATAGTCTGGCGAACCTTTTTCGATGGGCAAAGCAATAATTTCTGGCGTGTCGTAACTATGGAGCGACACCACCTTTGCTGCCAGCGCTTCATAGCAGTCTAATCGAGTCTTAATCACAAGCTGCCATTCAGCTTCGCGTTGCACTTTTCCTTCCCAGGTGTATACCGATTTGACTGGGAACATATTGACGCAGGCGGCGAGCTTGGCTTCAATTAAAGCGGCGGCGATCGCCTCTCCTTCAGCCTCCGAACCCACTGTTACCAGCACCACGCCAAATTGCGAATTCATTCAGATACTATTGGTTAACCGCCACCGCAGCAAACATCTCGATCGCGCCATCTACTAACCGCGCCATCGTCAACTCATCTAGCCGCAAGCAGGTTCCCGTCAAATTAGCATCCGACCAATCTACATTTTTGCTATCTACCCGGCGTAAATCTGCCTGCGTAAAATTCACCCGATGCAAATGAGCCTGGTCAAAATTTGCCCCAGCCAGCCGGGCCTCGTGAAAATTGCTATTTTGTAAGCTGGCCTCACTGAAATTTGCCGCTGTCAAATCGGCCAACGCAAAGTTTGCACCCTTTGCCCTTGCGGCCTGAAAGCTTGCGCCGCTCAGCTCAACTTCTCGAAAGTTAAGTCCGTTGAGAAGCGCTCGATTAAAATTTACGCCGGAAAAACTCGCTTGGGCGATCGCCCCTCCCACTAGCCTCACCCCGCTCATATTGGCCCAGTCAAAGCGAGCCTGCGTCAAGTCAGCATTGCGCAAATTAGCCCCGGTCAAGTTAGCGCCGCTAAAGTTGGCCTCTACTAGCTGCGCCGATCGTAAATTGATATAGGCTAGTTGCGCGCCGCTAATGCTCGCTTTTGTAAAATTAGCCCTGACCCCAAAAGCCCCTCTCAGATTAGCCTTGTTGAGGGTTGCCTGAGCAAAACAACTGTCACTGAGCTTGGCAAACGTTAAATCAGCGCGATTTAAGTTTGATCCCGTAAAATCGGCCTTAGTCAAAAAGGCCCTACTCAAGTTAGCCCCGGTTAAATCAGAGCCCGCTAAATTAACGCCCACCAGAATACGACCCTCGAAATTAGCCCCAGCTAAGCAGAGGCCGCTAAAATCTCGATAGCCTTCTTCATACAGGCGTAGGACATCTTGTGATTGCATAAGGTAGCCTAAAAAATAAGTCCATTTCCCTAGCGCCAATTTCACGTGAGTAGTGTCGGCGAGCCGACAGAGCTACATCAAGCAAAGCGCTATAAAGCCTTGTGTGAAATAAGCATTCTAGCTAGCGTTACGAAAGCAGAATATTGCTGCTCAATGATTACCATAGGCCCCAGCTCAGCAAGCGTGCTCAAATGATTCGGCATGGTAACAAAGTCACTAAAAACTTTAAGATTCACCGCAAACATTCAAATACGCTCTCAGTAAATTCGCTTTCTATTTCGGTCAATTCACACCGCTTACGCCTGTCCTTCCCATCGAAAAATGCCCAACAAAGACACCGTCACAAAAATCGGTTTTGCCCTGCTGTGGGTCGGTTTTAGCCTTTATGCTTTTGCCCTTGCCCCACCGTCTCAGCCAGATACTTTTAATACCATCGTCCAGCTATCTAGCGGCCAGTGGAATAATATAAATCCACTGATTGTTACTTTGTTTAACCTTATGGGCATTTGGCCGATGATTTACGCCTGCCTGGCTTTGCTCGACGGCCCCGGTCAAAAAGTTCCGGCCTGGCCCTTCGTCTCGTTCTCGTTTGGTGTAGGAGCCTTTGCCCTGCTCCCCTATTTAGCATTGCGAGACCCTAATCCTACCTTCGCTACTGCTAAAACAGCCGTCTTAAAGCTGGTTGATTCTCCTTGGCTAGGTCGCCTGCTGACGTTGGGTAGCTTGGTGCTAATAGGCTACGGTGTTCTCAATGGAAATTTAGCAGCGAACTGGGCCGACTTTGCTCAACAGTGGCAAACTAGCCGGTTCATCCATGTGATGAGCCTGGATTTCTGTCTGCTGTGCGCCCTAGTCAGCCCCCTGTTAAAAGACGACATGGCTAAGCGAAATCTCCGTAACCCAACGCTTTTCTGGGTCGCTACGCTGATTCCCTTATTTGGGATTCTATTCTATCTTTCTGTTCGCCCGCCGTTAGAAGCTGCCGACCTTACCCCATCGCCTACCGTATGAAATCACAATGGGAATGCATTCAACAAAATATTGGTGCCTGGCACGGTTCCTTTACTCAGTTTTCGCCGGATGGCAAGCAGTTAAAGGACACGCCTAGCGTCTTAACTTTGTCAGAAACTGAACCTGGGCAAACGATGCAGCTCACGCTGGAGCGCACTCCTGAGGATAGTTCAAAAGATGTCGTCACCAGAGAGTTTTCTCACCCTGGCCCGGCCCCCTATGTTTACTTTTTTGAGGATGGCTCATTTACACAAGGCACGTCGCACTGGGCGTCTTTTGGTCAGTTTGGCGTAGAGATGTCTATCAAAGAGGGGGATAGGCGCGATCGCTTCGTCATCATGTACGACGGCACCAGCGGCGGCACTAGCCAAATAAAGTACGTCACCCTCATTCGCGAAACTCAAAAAGGCGGCACTCAATTCACAGAACCGTCCCTCACCCCCGAGCAATTGCTCGGTCAGTGGGAGGGAACGGCTGAAGTGCTTCATTCCACCATGGATCCAATGACAACGGGCAACAGTCACTGGCTGCTAGAGAGTAACCCGAAGCTTACTTGCAAAGAACAGTTTGACGACAATGTCCAATCGCTCGTGATCGATAGAGGCGATCGCGCGACGCTCTCTTCAGATGAAAATCTGGTTTTGGAAGGGGATTTGACCTATCAGCTTATGCCCCTACCCAACGGGGCCTATTGCTTGTTGCCACAGACGATTTGTAAAGACAAGGCATTTCGGATAGAAGTGGGCTGGCTGAGAGCGGGGGACAGGCGATCGCGCCTCATCCGCTACTACGACAGCCGGGGCGTTTGGATGCACTCTGCCCTTATCAAAGATCACCTTTCAGCTTGAACAATTTGCCGCACGGCGGTCATGGCCGAATAGCTCACACCAGCAGTGCCTTCACCAGGGTGCGTACTGTCGCCCACTAGCCATAAGTTGCGAACCGGGGTGCGCGTCGCAAAGCCAAAGGGGCCAAAGGTGGGGACGCGCTGACCAATGCCGCCGACGATGCCGCGATCGCGCCCCGTAAACGTCTCAAAGCTTCTGGGCGTCGCGCCTTCTATATGCACAATATGCTCTGGCCGCAGGTCAAAGTAATCTTTGAGCCGAGACACTGCTGTTTGAATATACTTCTCTTTCATAGCTTTATAACCCGCTTCATCGCAGTCATACCACTGCTGCACCTCAGTAAAAGAAGACGCGATTACTGTCACTTTCCCTGCTGGTGCGCGTCCGTCACCGGGGCGGCTGACTGAAACAAAAAGAGAATTATTCTCGGCAATTGGCCCGTCGTAGTCATACATAAACTGTAGGTGAGGCGGGCAATTGGCAGGAATCGCAGCTTGTTCTACGCCCAAGTAAATAACAAATGCACCTGAGGAAGGCGGTAGGCTTTCAACTCTCTTTTTATAGCCCTTCATTTTGTTGCTTTTAGTCAAACGCACCAGATTTTGAACCGTTACGTTTGCCACCACATGATTGGCTTCTTCGAGCCAAGTGTCTCCTTTTCGGTTAGTGACTCGCACTTGAGCAGGCTTACCTTTTTTGATATTGATCGCTTCAGCGGTATGGCGCATGTGTAGTTCGCCGCCGTCTCGCTCTAGGGATTTTAGGAGGCGATCGCTCAAAACCTGCATACTCCCCTGCAAGTGAGACAACCCATGGGGAGCCTGCGATACGCCTAACGCGGTCGCGGCATATAGCACCGCTGTTTTATCGGCTGTCGTTTGCGAATAGAGCTTTAGCTGCATGTCCAAAAATGTCCGCAGCCGCCGATTTTCGTATAGGTCATAGCCGCGAAGAATCTCTCCTACCGTTGAGAAGGTAAATGGCACCGTCAGCAGCGTGTCAGGCCGCAAGGCTGCGGCTAACTGCCAAATATCCCAGAGATTCCGGGGCGGCAAAACCGGGTCTCGCTGCTGAAATCGCCAGCTATAGTCAAACATCGACTTCATGAACTGCCAAAAAGGCGCACTACCCGGAAACTGCCGTTCTCGCTCGGCCTTCCACTTAGCCGGGTCGCGCCATACATTGATGGGTTCACTTTCGCCCGGCAAAAATACCGCGCAAGCCGGGTCACATTCACTAGCAGGCGGCAGCTCGACGCCTAATTCATCAAATATTTGATTATGAATGCCGCCTGGCTCCAATCCAGCTACTTGAGTCGCGCCAACATCAAACGTAAAGCCTTTCCGCTTAAACGTAGAGGCGCAGCCACCCGGCACAATTGCCTGATCGAACACTCTTACTGAGTAGCCGCGATGGGCCAATAGCGCTGCTGCTGTCAGGCCGCCGATTCCTGCACCAATCACCACCACCTTCTGCTGCGTCGCCCGACCTTTCATTAGCTGTTACATTTCTTAAACTCTTACCTTAGTCTAACGTCGTTCTTTAGCTCTGCTGTCAGCAGCCATCAGATGATTCAAAAAATCTATCCGTTCACCTATGCTATTTCTGTCATCCGATACAGATCTGTAGCTTTCTCTAGTCCGTAAGCTATGGAAGCTGAAATCTAATTGGCACAAAAAAATGGCAGATTCCAAAAATATTCCTCAAGAAGCAGAACAGCTATCTGAAGCCCTCGACAGTAAGGACGAGGAAACTAGCAAGCAAGCAAAGTCAGAAGTTGCCAGCACAGACTTTGACAAAGAATATGAAATAGCACAGCAAAATGAAACGGGTTCGGGCAATCAGTCCAGCGATTCCAATCCCGTTAGCCGTAAAAAGGCTGGCGGCTCGGACGGCGACACCTCTGCCAAAAAACGGGTTGATGACATTGACAGCCCTGGTGACAGCGATCCAGATGACTACCTAGATATGGCCAAGGATGTCAAGAAAACCGCTGACAGCGACCAATAGAAAGCGAAAGCGTTCATTCACCTGAAATTCGGCCAAAGACCGGACAACAAAAGATAATAGAACAAGGCTCTACCTAATTTTATAGATAGAGCCTTTTTGTCTTAGACAAAAATATTCACTCAAAGCTGAAAGCTTACTGTTCTTGCTCCAGGTTGAGTAAAAGCGGCACGCTGCCGCCATCGGCGCTTCCCATCACCAAAACGCGCGGCATCTGTGAACCACCCGCCCGCCAGGCTTCGATCGCTTCTTTTTGCAGCACAAGCTTACCGCCCTGCGCCTTAAGCGTATCTGCAATCAGTCTCTGCGATTCAGCGCGGCCTTTTGCTCGGTTAATTTCGGCCTGGGCTTCCTGCTCAGCTTCTTGAGCAACATACACCGCCCGCTGCGCTCGCTGCTCAGCAATTTGCTTTTCTTCTACCGCCCGCGAAAACTCCGGCGAAAACGTCAGGTCTACGACGCTGGTGTCTAAAACATCAATGCCATACTTTTCTAATCTCAGGGCCAGCGCATCGTCAAAATCTTCCTTCAAGATGGCCCTTTGCGTAATCGCTTGCTCTACCGTTCGCCGGGCCGCTGCCACCTTAAAAGATTCCTGCGTTTGCGGGGCGATGATTTTATTGACAATGTTAGAAAGCGACCCTTGCTTGCGGCGAATATCGACCATTCGCTCGGGCTGTAGGCGAAAGTTAATCGCAAACCGGGCCTTCAAGTCTTGCAAGTCTTTGGTCGAACTCTCTGCCGGAACCTCAAACTTTTGCACCGTGATGTCGTACACGTCCACATAGGACACAAACGGCGGTTTCAGGTGAATGCCTTCTAGCAGCACGCCATCTTGGGCTGACCCCAGCACGCTGAGTACGCCTGCCTGCCCTGGATTGATGATCACAAAACTACTGGCTAAGATGATGGCGACGACGGTTGCGATCGCAGCAATCACTACCGGCTGACTATTTCCTTGACTCGCGCTCAATGTAAAAGCTCCTTCTTATATATAGAGGTAAAAAACTACCTGTGCTTCCCTATAGCCTAGCTTGCTAACGCCAGCGAACCGTGAATGCCACGTTTAAAACATCTTTATCTATAGTTAAGCCCGATCGCTCAAGCTGCCGGAACGCCCAACAGTTCGCCCTCACCAGCCATCACTTCACCGATCGCATAGGCAGCTATCCCGGCTTGAGCAAACTGCCCGCAAGCCGCTTCGGCCTGATCGGGCGGCACTATCATGACAAAACCAACGCCCATATTGAACGTGTTGAACATATCTGGCAGGCTCACTTCACCGGCTGAGCGAATCCAGTCAAACACGGGTAAAACAGGCCAGCTTTGCGGATCGATCTGAACAGACTGCCCCTCGGCCAGACATCGCGGTAAGTTTTCAGGCAGGCCACCCCCAGTAATATGCGCCATGCCATGAATTTCAAGATCAGACGCCAGCGCTGCTAAGACGGGCTGTACATATAGCTGAGTCGGCGTTAGCAGCACCTCACCCAAGGACTGGCCGCCTAGAACAGTTGGCTTTTCTGCCCAGTCGTAGCCAGCGGGTCGTCCCGCTTCTCTGGCATCGCGCTTTCCTTCTGCCATGATTTTGCGCACCAGGCTAAAGCCGTTGCTGTGTACGCCGCTGCTGGCGAGGGCAATGATGCGATCGCCCATCCGCACAGCCGAACCATCCAACATCCGATCTTTTTCCACAATGCCTACACAAAATCCCGCCAGATCGTATTCCCCAGGACTGTAGAACCCTGGCATCTCAGCCGTTTCGCCCCCCAGCAGCGAGCAACCAGACGATTTACAGCCACTCGCCACGCCTGCCACCACCGCCGCTAGCTGCTCAGGGGCCAACTTCCCGGTCGCCAAGTAGTCCAGAAAAAACAGCGGCTCTGCGCCAATCGTCAGCACGTCATTCACGCACATCGCTACCAGATCTATGCCTACCGTGTCATGGCGATTCAGCATCTGCGCAACCTTCAACTTCGTACCTACCCCATCTGTCCCCGAAACTAACACCGGCTTTTGATAACCGCTTGGCAGCTCAAAGCATCCGCCAAAGCCGCCCAATGCGCCTAGCACCTCTGGTCTGCGCGTTCCGTTCACCAGCTCACGAATCTTATCGACGAACGCGCGCCCCGCTTCAACGTCCACTCCGGCCTGCCGATAATCCATAGCCAATCCATTCCTTTTGATAGCCAATCGCAACATCTAGCCAGGGCAGTCCCTATCCAGGCGAAAACGCGATCGACAAATCCATATTTAGTGTCTAGTCCACTGTAAATCTCAAGCGCAAATCGGCGGCAAATCAGGGCTAAATCGAAGCGGTGAAAACCCGTTTGAGCCATAAAACAGTGCAATTAATTGCATAATCCAAAAAATACTATTCCACTATACACATCAAAAAAACCTGCCAATTGATTAGTTTTATGGAACCAAAAGTAAAACTGTCATAAGCATCACAAAATGAATTTGTAACGTTCAGTAAAGCGGCAAAGCCTTTAGATTTCGCCATTTCATACTTTTTGTAAAGGAAGTATGAAGTTTTCTATTTGGGGGTTGCCTCGGAAATACCCCGATCTTGATCCAAATTCGTTCGTGTAGATTAATTCTGTTCGTTTCATTCGATATCGAGGTTTCAGCGCTGCTATGACACAACGGTTCAAAAATAAGCTCAATTGCGAACAGCAAAAAGCTCGAACAGTTGCGATGTAGCCCATTATGTCTGTGCTTTTTAACGGTTCAATAAAACAACAGTTCGCCAGCAGCCTGGCAGCAGCCGTCCTGCTGTCCGCCGCCGGGGCCACCATCACCGATGCCCAGCCCCTGAGCGAATCCCCCAGCGAATCCCCTGACAGCTTCTCTTCAGGAGATTTACTAGAAGAGCAGTTGGCGCTTTCTCCAAACGCCCCTAGCGAAACTGAGGCAGTCGCTTCTAGCGCTATACAACCAGCGGTACAGCCTGCCTCCGAACTCGCACCTGTACTCAGCAACGATATTTTTGTTTATGCCCACGAAATAGACGGTCGGCAAGCTGCCACGCTCTACGTCAAAGAAATCCCAGTGCTCACGTTTATTGGCACTGAAGTTGACAGTCTTTCTAACGCTAGCGATGCGGTCTCGCTAGCGGCCAGTGACACATTGCTCAACATCAAAACTGAAGCTGCGCCTACTGGCGATATCCTCAATGCCAGTTTGGAAAGTGACCCTGTTTTGCGGGCAAACAATTTAGGTAGCCAGCTTGACCCAGAGACTGTGGACGCCGAAAGCCTCTCTGTTCGCTGGCAAGAAGAGACCGATGGTTATGTCATTACGCTGGCAGATGAAGATCTGATCGCACTCGACAGCCGGACGATTTTGGCTGACACCACCGCAGATCCGGCAGAAGATGCCCTCCAGGCAACTAATCGCCTGAGACGCCTGTTAGGGGATGCAGATCCTGTTTCTGAGATTGAAGGGCTCCCTGAGCCCGAACCCGTCGTTGAAGTGGCTCCGGCTCAAACCGTTGCTATTGTTTCTAGCAACGTGGGGGGCGCTTCTTGGTACGGCCCTGGCTTTGACGGTCGTCTCAGCGCTAGCGGTGAAACATTCAACCAATATGCGCTGACGGCTGCTCACCGAACGTTGCCTTTTGGCACCCATGTTTTGGTGACTAATTTATACAATGGCCGTCAGGTGACGGTCAGGATTAACGATCGCGGCCCTTATTCGGGCGATCGCATCATCGACCTTTCTGCCGGAGCCGCCGCCGAAATTGGCCTAATTGACTCAGGCGTCGGCACGGTTCAGATAGACGTCCTCGCCAACTAAAGAGACCAAACATAGACACCAACCCAAAAGGGTTTTAAAGGGTTCTTCTAACGGAGAGCCCTTTTCTTTTAGATTGATTGGTCGTGGCCTGCCCCAATTACCTTTCTAAAGTTATAGAACCTTTGTTTTCAATGGGAATGAGGGCGCTTCCCCCCTATTTTTAAATTACTCGGATTAGGTTGGGCATTGGCCGTATCAATAACCGGTGGGGGCAGATGCGTTAAATTTATGAGAGCAAACTGCGTGACGCAGGGCAGCGCTAGTCTTGCTGATCTAGCGACAGAATCTGAAAGACACTCAAGGTCGGAGAAGTTTAGTGCGGCTGTTTAACACTGTCACCGGGTTGCGCCAGTACTTAGATCAAAGTACTCAAGATCAAAGTACTCAAGATCAAAGTACTCAAGATCAAAGTGCTCGGGGCCAAAGCAATCAAAAGGATTCTATTGGACTGGTTCCCACCATGGGTGCGCTTCATGCGGGTCACCTCAGTCTGATTAAAAGCGCTCGCTTGGAGTGCGATCGCCTTATCGTCAGCATTTTTGTTAACCCGCTTCAGTTTGGCCCCAGCGAAGATCTCGACCACTATCCCCGTCCTCACCAAGCCGATCGGCAGCTCTGTCAGACGGCAGGCGTAGATGCCATCTTCATGCCATCCCCCAAAGAACTCTATGGCATTCCGCAGCCAGATCTGGCTACCGTCACGCAAGTGATGCCGCCCAAAAATATGACAGCCGTACTCTGCGGCAGGTTTCGGCCCACGCATTTTCTTGGCGTCGCTACCGTGGTCACTAAGCTGCTGAATATTGTGCGGCCTACCCGCGCCTACTTTGGCCAAAAGGACGCTCAGCAGGTCGCGATTATTCGGCGACTGGTTCAAGACTTAAACTTGCCGGGTAGCATTGTCGTTTGCCCCATCGTCCGAGAACCCAGCGGCTTAGCGCTCAGCTCTCGCAATCAGTACCTTTCGCCAGCAGGTCGGCAGCAGGCCACTGTACTCTATCGCAGCTTGCAGGCAGCGCAGGCAGCCTTTGCCAAAGGGGCAAGGTCGGCGTCTGAGCTGTTGCAGGCGGCCCATCAGGTTTTGGCTACAGAGCCTGCTGTCAATTTAGAATACCTATCGCTAGTTCATCCTGATACACTGGAACCTTTGCAAGCAGTAAGTACTCTAGGCATGATGGCGATCGCAGCGAACATAGAACAAAGAACTGGCAAAACTAGACTGATCGACAACCTCGTTCTAGATAGCCAAACGCCGCAAGGTCATTCGCCGCTCTACCGCGCTCCTGTGATTGCGATCGACGGCCCGGCTGGCGCTGGCAAATCCACCGTCGCCCGCAAAATCGCTCACCGTCTTGGCCTGCTGTATCTAGATACGGGGGCCATGTACAGAGCGCTGACCTGGTTTGTCCTCAATCAAAATGTCGATCCTGCCGACGAGGCTGCCGTTGCCCGGCTGCTAGATCGCTGCCAGATTGAACTGATAGCCCACGCGGTTGGCGATCAACCCGAGCCCCCCCAGGTAAAAGTGAATGGTCGAGAGGTGACCCAAGCAATTCGCGCTCAGGCAGTGACTAACCAGGTCTCGACCGTTGCGGCTCAGCCAGCCGTGCGATCGCATCTCGTTAGCCAGCAGCAGCAGTATGGCATTCAAGGCGGCATTGTTGCCGACGGTCGCGACATTGGCACCCAGGTTTTTCCCAACGCAGAGCTAAAGATTTATCTGACGGCCTCCGTCGAAGAACGCGCCAGCCGTCGTTATCGCGACCTGGCCTCGGCTGAACAATCGCTGCCTGCATTGAGTGAGCTGACCGAGGCGATCGCCCAGCGCGATTACAAAGACAGCACCCGCGCTGTTTCCCCCCTGCGCAAAGCTGCCGACGCAATCGAAATCATTACCGACGACCTCAGCGCTCAGCAAGTGATTGAGAAAATAGTCGGGCTGTACCAGCAGGTGACACAGGAAGTAAACAATGAACGATAAATGATAGACGATGAATAAAGGAGCCTGCGCTTAGCCTTCATCACTCATCATTTATCATTCCACCTGTCTTCCATGCCCGATTCCACTTTTGCGGCCCTTCAAAAGCAAAAAGAAACTCAGCGCCGTGCCCTGCTAAAAGCTCGGCAAAAAATGCCTGCCCGGATCTGTCAGGAAAAATCTGCTAGCATTTGCCAAAACTTGCAAAACTGGGATGTGTTTGGACGATCGCGCCTTACCCTCGCCTATTGCAGCTTCCGAGGCGAACCCGATCTGGCCGCTTTGCTACAGCAGCAGCGAAGCTGGGGTCTCCCCCGCTGCGAAGGTCAAGATCTAAAATGGCACCGCTGGTTTCCCACCAGTCAGTGGCCCCTGCGCCCTGGCACCTATGGCATCACCGAACCCGATCCAGCTTCTCCTTTAGTTGATCCCAACCGGGTCGATCTCATCCTGATTCCCTGCCTTGCCTGCGACATTAGCGGCTATCGGCTCGGCTATGGCGGCGGCTTTTACGATCGAATGCTGGCCCAACCTGACTGGGCTGATAAAACGACCATTGGCATCGTCTACGAATATGCTCGCCTACCACAGCTTCCTCGCCAGCCTTGGGACATTCCGCTCAGTGGAATCTGCACTGAAACCGGACTTTTTCTAAGCGATGAACGATAAGGAATGAATGATAAATCATGCCTCATGCCAAAGCGCAATGCCGCCTAGCAGCCCCATCATGTTTGAAACCACGACTGCATTTTCCGGTAGCGCTACTTCAATCTGCTTAACTTCCCCGCCCCCGATGTAAATTCGATCGTAATTAAATACCCGCGATAGGGCATCCAGCGCCTTGAGCAACCGATTGTTCCAGACTCGCTGCCCCACCTTTTTGAGCGCAGCGCGGCCCAATTGCTCTTCATAGGTCTCCCCTTTGCGAAAGCGATGGTGACCAAATTCTAAATTCGACACCAAATGTCCGTCTGTAAAGAGCGCCGTGCCAAATCCTGTGCCCAAGGTCACGACCATTTCTACCCCTTGCCCCGAAATCGCGCCCATTCCCTGCAAGTCAGCGTCATTGGCTACCCGCACTGGTTTTGCCAATCGTTTTTCTAGCTGACCTGCCAGATCATATTCCTGCCAGTCCGGGTGCAAATTCACTGCCGTATAAATCACGCCCTTGCGAACCACACCAGGGAACCCTACCGAAACCCGGTCAAACTCGCCCTGGATTCGCACGAGTGACTCAATCACGCCCATGACTGCCTCTGGGGTTGCGGGGGTGGGGGTTTTAATGCGATCGCGCTCCCCCAAGGCTTTCCCTACTTCATCTAACACCAGCGCCTTAATCCCACTTCCACCAATATCTATTGCCAGTGTTTTCATACCGCTAATCTCCTCTCACCCAGACGATTCCTCAAACCTAAATCCTTATTTGCACTTACACACAAGACTCTAATCCCAATCAAATCGGTATCTAGTTTGGCTTCACAAATATCTATACCGTATTAAGGTTCTGGCTTACATGTCACTGGATTTATCACCAGGTTTATGAGCGGGCCTGAGCCCCGAGAAGCGATAGATCTCTTCAAAAACGCTGACCCAGCCGTCCGAGAGTGACTCTAAAATTTGCGCTCCTTTTTTCGCGGTCGCTACCGTAGCATCACCCACAACGCCGCTACAACTCAAATCATCCATTGTCCAAGCCATCGGCAAGCGCCCCTCCAAGCTCAACAAGCTGCCCTCAGCAAACGGCGCTGGAAATTCCCGCACTGCCTTTTCCATATTGACAAAATCAGGCAAAAGCTGGAGCATCACGCTCGTCTCCACATCGCCCGCGTGAATACCTTCGTCATACTCCTGCTGACCTACCAAATCCGCCACATCATGCGGCGCACCCCACACAAACAGCGGAAACACCATCAAATCGCCGTGCCGTTGCCGCAAATCGCGGGCCACAATCTCCAGCACCTGAGGCTGACCGCCATGGCCATTGACCAGCAATAACTTCCGAAAGCCTGCCCGATAAACACAATCTGCCATTTCCATAAGCACCGCCATCAGCGTCTGGGCCGATAGCGTAATCGTTCCTGGGAACTGCCCGTGCTCATTCGACTTGCCATAGTAAAGCGGCGGCAGGGCATAGGCGCTCACATCACCCTCTAATTTATACAGGGCCTTACCGACGACCGCCGTTGCGATCGCCGCATCCACAATCAGGGGCAAATGCGGGCCATGCTGCTCTACGGCACCTATCGGCTGAATAATTAAAGTATTTGCTTTATTTGGCAGGGCATCTACCTGCTGCCAGGTTAAATAAGGAAAGAACCGCGTGGGCGGAATATAACTGTGCATAAACTGTGAATTTGATGTGAATTTGTGTGATTTTACAGAGATAGCAAGCCGCTTTCCGATCAGCAATGCGTTGCATAAAGATACGGTAGAACGGTTGAGTAACTGCCCTTGGCTAAGGCCCAATCGGTTTACTATTTCAGTACCGAAAAGTTGACCGCGTTGCATAAAGCACGCTCAATCTACCAACCTCCTAACAATTACCTATTTACGAGCTTAGGTTTATTGATTACCTTTAATAAGGCATCTTATCCTTACGAAGAAAAGCTGTATCTATCTATCTCTTTATATAAATTTCCTGCCCGATTACGTCTTCTTACTATCCCCTTCTAAAATCCTTTGCAGTCTCTGTCTTAAATGAAAAACACTGCCTGTATCCTAGACCTACTGAAGCCTTGCTCAGTGGGCACCGTCACCCTACTTCTACCGGCTGTTGTCACAGGTATTGTCCCGTCTGTCATCACGCCACGGGCGCTACAAACTGCCGCCGCTTCAGACCTGCAATCTAGCTTTCAAGATAGTCCTAAGCTGGTGCTAGATGAAGCCTGGCAATTGGTGTACCAAGAGTATGTAGATGCCAACTTTAACCGTGTGGACTGGTTGGGCGTCAGGCAAACGCTATTGAGCGGAGAATACACCTCTCGGGATGCGGCCTATGGTGAACTGCGCCGGGTGCTTCGTCGGCTAGAAGATCCCTATACCCGATTTTTAAACCCGGCTCAATACGCCGCACTTACAGAGCAAACGGCTGGCGAGATTTCCGGCGTAGGTATTGGCTTGCAAAAAGAAGGCGATGCGCTGACAGTTTCTAACGTTTTGGTTGACTCCCCGGCGCAGCGAGCGGGTTTAGAAGCGGGTGACACCATTCTAATTATTGATGGTCGCTCTAGCCGAAACTTAGACGTCGAGGATGCCTCTGAGCTAATTCGTGGTGAAAGCGGTAGCCAGCTAACGCTGATTGTGCGCCGTCGAGATGGCAGCGAAGAAACCATCATACTTATGAGAGAGGTGGTTTCGGTCGCCACTGTCAATTTTGAACTACAGCAGCAGGGCGGCATTAGTGTGGGCTACATTCGCTTAGGCGAATTTAGCGCCCATGCAGCCGAACAAATGCGCACCGCGATTGAGACTTTGAGTGCAGAGGGCGCAGAAGCTTTTGTATTGGATTTACGAGGTAATCCAGGGGGACTGCTGCAAGCCAGTATCGACATTAGCCGGATGTGGTTGCCGCGTGGCAGCATTGTGCGGACGGTAGATAGAGATGGTCATAGCGACGAAATTACGGCTAACCGCACCGCCATGACGGATCTACCGCTAGCCTTGCTGGTAAATGGCCAATCTGCGAGTTCTAGCGAGATTGTGACGGGCGCTTTAGGCGACAATGACCGGGCAATTGTTGTCGGCAACCCTACTTTTGGTAAGGCCCTGGTGCAAAGTTTGCATGGTCTTTCGGATGGCTCGGGGCTGGCGGTCACGGTGGCTCACTACTACACACCCGATGGCACTGACATTAGCAGTCGGGGCATTACGCCAGATGTAAACGTGACGATTACAGAGCAGCAGCGTCGAGAGTTGGATACAAATCCAACCATCCGAGGTACCAGCGCTGACGCTCAATTTGTGCAGGCCGTTGCTGCGCTTGAGCCTGACGTAATGGCCCGTAGGCAAAGTACGACGCCTGTGGTTGCAACGCCGAGTGCGGCTCCGCAGTTGCCAAGTCAGCTTGGTCGGATAGAGCCCTGATAGATCAGAAGTCAGAAGTCAGGAGTCAGACCATTAGATAGATCAGGCATTGTGTTGGGAAAATACGTATATTCTTTGGGTTTCTAGCTGCTGACAAATGTCTGCGGGGGTAACGGCGTTTTCGCCGGTTGGTGACCAGGTGAAAATTTGCTGGTCTAGTCGTACTTTAAGCTGGGTGAAGGGATCGCCGCTAGTAGAGATCAAAAACTCCAACTGGTCGATGTCTTGCCAGTCGATAAGCTGGTTAAGCAAAGAGGCGATCGCCTTGACGTAAGGATGATGACAGTCTTTATACCAACGCTCATCTACCATGTCTGGCCGGTCGAGCCCCAAATGGGCAATCAGCGGCATTTGGCCAAACACCGCTACGGCAACAGATCGCGCTTCTTCTTGCAGCATAAAGCCATGCCGTTGGGCCAGCGTACGCAGTTTTTCTAACTGTTCGTAACGGGCCGTAGCCGAGGCTTCGGTAGAGATCTCTTCACTCAGGCCGCGATCGCGCCAGTGAATAGCCACGGTCACCAAATAAGTTTGCAGCATCATATGGCCAAGCTTTTTGGCCTTAGTGGCTAAATAGCCAGCGTTGTGAGTGGTTGCTTCTATTAGCAGCGGCACGCGATCAACCATTTCCAGACCGTAGCCCTTCAGTCCCGCAATTTTACGCGGATTGTTGGTAATTAGCTTGAATGGGCCAATGCCTAAGTCCATTAAAATCTGAGCACCCATGCCATAATTGCGCTGATCGACCGGCAAGCCCAAACGCTCGTTAGCTTCCACGGTATCCAACCCTTTGTCTTGCAGCGAGTAAGCCTTTAGCTTGTTGACCAAGCCGATTCCTCGCCCTTCCTGACGCAGGTATACCACCACGCCTTTGCCAGCATTCTCAATCATTTTTAGCGTCGCTTGCAACTGCATACGGCAGTCACAACGCAGCGATCCCAGGGCGTCTCCAGTCAAGCACTCCGAATGCATTCGTACCATAATTGGCTCGCCCTTAAACGTGGCCGGGTCACCTTTTACTAGGGCCACATGCTCAGAACCGTCTAGTTCGTTGCGATAGGCATAGACTTGAAAATTGCCGAACTTAGTGGGCATTGCGGCGATCGCCTCTCGCTTTACAAAGCGCTCGTGCCGCAGGCGGTAACTAATCAGGTCAGCAATACTAATCAGCTTCAGATGATGACGCTTGGCATAGCCTACCAAGTCGGGCAGGCGGGCCATTGACCCATCCGGGTTAGAAATTTCGCAGATGACACCGGCTGGATATAGTCCGGCTAAACGCGCCAAATCGACGCCTGCCTCGGTGTGACCAGCTCGCTTTAGCACGCCGCCTTCTTTGGCCCGAAGCGGGAAAATATGACCAGGACGACGCAAATCTTGGGGGGTGGCTTTGGCGTTGATGGCAACCTGGATGGTTCGCGCCCGGTCTTCGGCAGAGATGCCCGTGGTCACACCCCATTGCAGGGCGGCGTCAATACTGACGGTAAAGGCTGTCTGTTCGTTTTCGTCTTCAAAGGGGCTGTTGGTAACCATTAGCGGCAAATCCAACTCATCGAGGCGATCGCCTGTCATCGCCAGGCAAATCAAGCCTCTAGCCTCTACCGCCATAAAGTTAATCAAATCTGGCGTTGCAAACTGCGCTGCGCAAATGACATCGCCTTCATTTTCACGGTTTTCGTCATCGACCACCACAACCGCTCGCCCTGCTGCCAAATCAGTCAGTGCATCCTCAATGGTATCGAACTGAAAATCCAGGCTGTTAGACGCGGACTCTGTTTGATGAGGAAAGGGCGGATGCTGGGAAGATGGATTAGGCGGTGCTGGAGAGGAAGGGACAGTTACCACAAGTTCCTTATACTTTTCAAGAAGTTTTATACTTCTCGATTGTATCGGCCCTGGCCTCAAAATGTTTGTATAACCGTGATTTGCCTGGTTAGGTTGGAGGTGATCTTATGCTAGCTGGTCAGGCTCGGGCTAGTTTGAGTCTGGCTAGTTTGAGTCTGGCTAGTTTGAGTCTGGCTAGTTGAGATCTGGTTAGTTGAGATCTGGTTAGTTGAGATCTGGCTAGTTGAGGTCTGGCTGTGACTGCCAAACAATTTTCTTTTGATTGGGAGAGGCCATGCCGCTTTGCTCTTGCATAATTTGTGACGCCTGGGTGGGGTCGAAGTTGCGGTCGAACTGAGCTTTGAGCTTGGCATGTTTGCGCTCGGCTACTTGCACCGAGGCTTGCAGCGTATTAAGGCGCTGCTGCTGTGACTGGTAGTAGGGCACTAGCTTCGCAATCGTGGTGGTGGCTACGATTGCAAGCAGTAGGTTGACGGTGAGCTTGACAGAAGATTCGAGGACGATTGCCTGCCTGGCTCCGGCATAAGGCGTGCGTTTGGGCTGGTGATGATGCCTTGAAGGCCCTGAAGTGATGGCCACCCTGGAATGAGATGAGCCATTAGACGAGCGGGGCTGCTCGGGCTTAGCAGACGTTGTGGCGGGGCGCTTAGCGGCGTTCATAAAACGAAAATCACCAAATCGAAATGTCAAAATAAAAATAGCGAGTTAATTCTATATCGAGCAGTAGAGAATAGAGTCCGGGGAAACACGGTTTCCCGAATGCTCGCATACCTGGTACTTGCCCGTATCGGGCATTAAACCAGACGACAGACAAAAATAGCTAACAGACTAAAATATAGGTGATGGGTGTCACAACTATTGTGCTTAACGCAACAAAAAATCTCCCGACAGTGAGGCGCAGGATCGCCTTCAAACCGAGAGATTTTAGGAATTAGGTTGGACTTGGCTGCGGTGATTCAGCAGCGCCTGTTTAATCCTTACTTCCTGCTCAACCTTTAATTTATTTATAGAGTTCAGTGGCCAGTCGGAGTGCCAAGAATCCGGGAACCAAAGCAAACCCAAGCGCGATAAAGATTTGAGTATCTGACAAAGCCATGATGATCACTATCCTCTAAAGAAAAATGCTGACGAAAAACCAGCTATACCAACTAAATTGTTCCGTAAATAGCCACGCTACGACGGCATTAGTAACTAACTGTTACACAGAAGCGGCATTTTTTTGCGGGCGGATTATCGCGCCAAAACGCAGCTTGTGATGTAGGCAACAGCTATCTCGTTTCTCTGTGGGCTATTCTCTGTGGGCTATTTTCTGTTGGTTATAAGCTACTTAAATTTTGTAGATAACTCTACAGCCTCCATGCATCCATAAATAAGCTATTATTAGCGGTTACTCTTTTGTCATGGTGCTAAAGTCTTCGAGCATGAAGTGGAGCCTTCGAGTACATAAAGTCAAAGTCAAAAATTAAAGTCAAAAGCAAATAAATAAAATAGAGACTTTTCTATAATGACTTTTCTATAATATTAAGTATTTAAAAATACTTTAAGCGTTATGCCCTTTCAATCCAGCAAGCTTAGTACGAGTGGTGGTTGGTCAGCAGACGCTCATTTTCACGAGCAATATATTCACGAGCAACATAAGGGAGACAGCAAGGATATTTCTACGACGCCCGCCCACGATAACGATGCGAAACCTTTTCTGGGTCGCCGCAGCCTGGATCGCAAGCTAACTCGCATTCAACGGGATGTGTTGAAGATGGGTGCCCTGGTAGAAAATTCTTGCCTGTTAGCAAAAGAAGCGCTGTGCGATCGCGATTTGGAAGCGGCTAAAAAAATTCCTATCCAAGATAAGCAAATCGATGCGCTTTACCGTCAAATAGAAGTCGATTGTACCAATTTACTGAGCTTGGAAGCACCCGTTACGCAAGATTTACGGCTGGTGAGCGCTTTTATGCAAATGGTACGCGACTTAGAACGTATTGGGGACTATTCTAAAAGCGTGGGTAAAGCCGCGATCAAGCTATTTCCTTATCCTGCGCACGACTGCATAGGCGATATTGGTACCATGATTGATCGCTGCCGTTCGATGGTGGCGCTGTGCCTGCGATCGCTCTCCGAACTCGATCCAGAGGCGGGGCGTAGCATCAAGCAAAAGGACGACGTGGTCGATGATGACTACGAGCGGCTGTACAACCAACTGGTCAATTCACCCTGCGCAACCGGGTCGGTGGAGCCGATTGTTTTACTCGTGCTAGTTATTCGTTCTTTAGAACGAATTGCTGACCATGCGACCAATGTTGGCAAGCGAGTGACCTTTGTAGTGACAGGCGAGCGTTTCTAAGCAGATCGCGCTAGTACCCATAAAATATTCGACTAAATATTCGACCAAATATTTGACACGTCCTACCTATTACGGAAACATAATAGGGTTGTAAGATAAAAAATTCTAATGATTCCTGTTTGGGTTGCGCTTAGCTCGATGTTTTGTGCGCCATCCCCGACCAGTGCAATCATTTGATGCGTTGTTCAAGTTAGCCATTCAGTTTAGCCGTTTGATCTGCCATTCAACTGAGCCATTTGACTTTAAAGATGACTTCTTTCGGCCCTTTCAGGCAGAGGACATTGGAAAAGACGGTTTAACTTTTACAGGTCAGTTTACTCTTTTCAGAAACTTAGGGATTCAAGGATTCATCGCTACATGGAATTTTCGATCGCGTCACTTTTGGCCAATTTTTCAGACGATAAGCTGGTTACGGTCAAAACTTTAGAAAAGAAGCTGAATTGCAGCGCTGCTCCTTGCGCTAAGGACTTACAGGTTGCCCTTGACGCGCTAGAACGCATCCATGTTTTGGAGAAATCGCGAGGAAAGTATCGAAGATTAGAAGAAGAAGATGTCGTTGAAGGCAAGCTGCGATGCTCTAGTAAGGGCTTTTGCTTTGCGATTCAAGATGAAGAAACCGCTGACGATATTTATGTTCGAGAAAGTCAGCTAAATACGGCTTGGAATGGCGATCGCGTCCTCGTCAAAGTGACCAAAGACGGCAGCCGTCGTCGTAGCCCCGAAGGCGAAGTTAAGCTCATTTTGGAGCGCGCCAACGCCTCGGTACTCTCCAAAGTAAAAGCAGGCGATGATGACGATACGTTCAAAGCAATTCCCCTAGACGACCGCCTGCTGTTTGAGCTAAATATCACCGACAGCGAAGAAGACCTCTCTGAATCAGTTGATCATCTTGTTCATGTAGAAATCACTCGCTACCCCCTGGCCCAGCACCCTCCTCAAGGCAGGGTCGCCCGCATTTTAGGCAGCACCGCAGAAGATGCTGCCGATGTTGATATTGTTTACTGCAAGCATGACTTACCGCAGAACTTTCAAGAAGAGGTCTTCATTGCTGCCCGTGGCCTGCCAAACCGCATTCGCAAAGCTGATATTAAAGGCCGCTTGGATCTGCGGGGTGACAACCTCATTACCATCGACGGGCCAGGCCCAAAGGCGATTGACGATGCGCTGAGCTTGGAAATTAATGACGAAGGCTATCGTCGTTTAGGTGTGCATATTGCTGATGTTTCTTATTATGTAGCGCCGAATGAGGCGATTGACCGCGAAGCCAGGCGACGGGGTAGCGCCGTGTATTTGGGCGACGAAGTGGTACCGATGCTGCCGCCGCCTTTACCGAATGCCCTCTGCTCACTGCTGCCCGACAAAGATCGCCTGGCAATTTCGGTACTGATCACGCTCGATGACGACGGCCAAGTGCTGGAGTACGAAATTCAGCCGAGTGTGGTTCGAGTAGAGCATCAGCTCAACTATGAGCAGGTTCAGGGCATTTTGGCCCGTGAAGAAGAAGCTGAGCTAGCGCAGCTCGGGATCGACCTCAATGATTTGGACGAGTTTGAGCCTGCTTTTGACTTGATTGACAGCTTGTTTCAGCTCTCACAAGAAGTCAAGCAGCGTCGCCATGAGCGCGGATCTTTTGAGCTAAATTTGCCCGACCATGTGTTTCCACCCGAAGCAGAGGAGTTAGCCGAATATCTTTCGCCCAAGTTTCAGTATGACGACGAAGGTGCGTTGGGTGCGATGGTGGTGTCTTCGCAGCAGCCCGCTCGAATTGTGGTCACTGAATTCATGCTGTTGGTGAATCAGTTGGTTGCCGAGCATATCAAAGCGCTGGATATTCCGGGGCTATATCGCATTCATCGCACGCCGGATTTAAACGATGTGCAGGAGCTGATGAAACTTGCTAACAACATGGAGCTTGATCTGAAGCTGGAAGATGACGATGAGGTGCGTCCTAGCGACTATCGCAATTTTACCGAACAGTTTGCCGCTTCTAACGCGGAGAAGGTGCTGACCTATTTACTGCTGGCCACCTTTAAGCCTGCTATTTACAGTGCCAAACCCGGCCCTCACTTTGGCCTAGCCCTAAAAGACGCCTATACGCACTTTACGTCACCGATACGCCGCTATCCTGATTTGCTGGTGCATCGATTGCTACATGCGGTGTTTGAACATGGACGCGATCGCCGCTCTACCCGTTCAAAAGATCGCGTCAACCTCCGCCACAGCTCTTGCCATGGCAAAATCAACTGGAGCGTACTGCCGCCCTCTGTTCAGCAGGAAATGGAAGATCAGCTCAGCCGTGCGCCGATTAAGCTAACCGAACGCGAGCGGTTGGCCCAAGATGCTGAATCTGACCTGGAAGGGCTAAAGAAAGCCGCCTTTATGCAGGCGCATACCGGTGAGATATTTCACGGTTTGATTACTGGGGTGCAGTCCTATGGCTTTTTTGTAGAGCTAGAGGAATTGCTGGTTGAAGGGCTGGTGCATGTGAGTTCGCTAAAAGATGACTGGTACGAGTATCGTTCGCGGCAGCAGAAGCTGGTGGGCCGGAAAAACCGACAGCAGTATCGGCTGGGCGATCGCGTAGAAGTACAGGTCAAAAGCGTCGATTACTACCGACAACAAATCGATCTGGTCGCGGTTGGCGGCGGCAGTGAAGCGGCTGAAGATGACGACGACGGCGGCAATGACGAGTTTGGCGGCGAAGAGGAATAGACCCATAGAAAAATCTATTCTGCCTAAGCCAGAAACTAAGCCAATTATTTTGGGAGTCAGTGGGGCGTCGGGACTGATTTATGCGGTGCGATCGCTCTACCATCTTCTCACCGCTGGCTACACCGTTGACCTCGTAGCTTCCAGAGCCTGCCATCAGGTATGGCTAAAGGAAGACGGCATCACCATGCCTACTAATCTTGAGCAGCAGGCTGACTTTTGGCGCAAGCAAGCGGGCGTTCCACAAGCAGGTAAGCTTCGCTGCCATGCCTCTGGTAATGTAGGGGCCAGTATTGCCAGCGGTTCCTTTCGCACGCTAGGCATGGCAATTATGCCCTGTAGTATGAGCACGGTGGGCAAACTGGCGGCGGGATTAAGTTCTGACCTGCTGGAGCGGGCGGCTGATGTTCAGATTAAAGAGGGGCGATCGCTGGTCGTAGTTCCCCGTGAAACGCCACTGAGCCTGATCCACCTGCGCAACCTGACCGCGCTCGCCGAAGCCGGGGCTCGAATTGTTCCCGCCATCCCCGCCTGGTATCATCACCCCCAATCGATCGAAGATCTGGTGGACTTTGTGGTCGCTAGAGCCCTGGATCAGCTTGCGATAGACTGTGTACCATTACGCCGTTGGACAGGCCAATAAGACAAGGCATCACCAAAAAGCGCCCTAAATAAAGATTAAGAGGTAGTCACCATGCCCCGACTGATTATCCTGCTGTTGATACTAGCTGCACTGGTCACATTGGCCGTACAGAACCTTTCAACCTCCATTGCCCTGGTTATTTTAAGTAGTAAAACGGTCGAAATTCCCTTTGGTTTACTGTTGATTGGGGCAGTCGGTGTCGGTGTGCTACTCACACTGGTTCTGTACGGCTTGGTCAACCTGCATCGCCCGCCCGAGAGTAAGTATCGTCCTATGGGTCGGCGTGTGCCCTATCCCGATAGCCCCGGTAGCAGCACGCTGCCGCCTTCTGGCCCCGCTGTCGGCTCGTCTGGCCCTTCGTCCTATGGCGCTTCTAGCTCCCCTGCCTATAGCAGCAGTTCTACCGCCTTTGTGAGCGAATCTGCCTCACCGCCGCCGGATTCTGCTACTTACACC
>JBAQZP010000104.1:0-3655 GCA_049791095.1 Phormidesmis sp. | reverse complement strand
TACTCCAGTTGCGGATGCGGTAGTGGCTTGTCATGGGTTTTGTGGTGTGTTGTTGTTATCCACTACTTTACCGATTTACCACTGTCCTCCGCAGCTTCCTATCGACCCATTCATGCAACAAAGCCCTTCGGAACTGCTCTTATGCTGGTAGGCAAGCGTGCGGGCGCGGGCGCTGTGGCGATCTTTATCTTTGCTGCTGCCCATGCGGTTGGCGGTGGCGGCCTGGCCTACCCACAGCCCAATTTCAAAGGGCCAGGGGCCGAGCTTTTCTATATTGTTTTGGCGCTCTAGCTCTAGGGCGCAAATGAGGGTAGAGGCCCGTCCGAGCTGATCGAGCGTGAGCAGGCGCAAGGTGTAGCGCATCAGGACGCTTAACCCTGCTGATTCGATGCCAGGGTTGCGTAGGCGGCGAAGGACTAGCGTGAAGGCGGCCAGGCCCAGGTAGGCTTCGGTTTTGCCGCCGCCAGTGGGGAAGAAAAGGAGATCGACGGTGTGGCGATCGCGATCTTCCGGGTCATTAATGCCGACAATATTCATCAGCAAAAAGGCAAGCTGAAAGGGTCGCCACTGCGGGGGCGGCATATCTTCTGGTAGGGTGCCTGCTTTGCCATGGGTAGAGCGTTGGCGAATGGCGCGCGCGATCGCCCGATTTGCCAGTTTAAAAGCTTCCAGCACATCCGGATCGTCCAGCGCCTTTAACCCCGACTCAATCCGTTGATTGACACGGGCCGCGCGATTGAGTAGTTCTTCAGAGACTTCTGCGCGCTGCGGTGGCTGGCTGGGGGCGTGGCTACGCTGCTGGGCGATCCAGGTGGTATAGGCGGTGACCAGGCCGCCAACCATGCTGCGAATGGCTTCAGCGCTATTGGCATTCCCCAGGGCTTCGATTTCTAAATTGACGCCTGCGACGACGGCAGGCACCACCTTTTTGACATCAGCTTGCGGCATCCAGTTGGTGCAAATTTGGCGGCATGAGTCTTCACTATTACCTTTAGCATTGCAGAGAGTCGCGGTAGCAGAGACGTTGTGCCCGACGACATATTCGACATCATGGCGATATTGCAGGTCGGCGATGCGTTCGTCTTCGTCGTCTAGGGCCTGGTTGCGCAGGTCGGGGCGGGGGACGAAGGGGGTTTTGGCAATGACGGTAAGCTGTGATTGAAAGATGTAGGCGCAGTCGCGTTTGGCGCTTTCGGGGTTGGGCGATCGCTTGTTGACCAAAAAGAGAGAAGCGGCGCGGGTGCCGGTGGGCAGGCTGCGCTGGTTGTGAATAGCGCGAACAGAGAGAACGAGTTCTAGCCCTTTGCTGCCAGGGATCGGAACGGTTTTGCGGAAGCTTTGGGAGCAGGGTAAGTCTGGCTGGCTGTCGGCGCTAGCGGTCGGGAGTAAGCTGATTTGTTCAATCGGCTTGGCATTTTGTGAAAGCGAGAGGGTGAGGTTGACCTGCTGCGGGGTACGGTGCCAGGGGCGGCTGGTACGAGCCTGAAGGTTGGTTTCGGCTGCGGTTTCGGTGTCGTCAATTTCTAGCGGTTCGTAGTCGCCCCAGTTGATGACGACATCGATTTGTTCGGTTTTGAGGGCGAATAGAAAGCTGAGGCCCATGGAGGAAGGAAAATGGCCTTTGCGGGCGGAGGCGGCTTCGGGGGCTTTTTCGTCGTCGCCGCTGGTGGGTTTGGTAATTTGCGGGTCGAAGCTGTCGTTGCTGTCGGGGTCGGATCGGTCGCTTAGCTTGGCTTCGTAAGGTACCAAAAAGCCGGATAAGTACCAGCGGGAGGGCGCTTGCGGGATGGTTTCGTGGGCGTGAGTTGTATCGTCGGGGCTAGGGCCAATGAGGTCTAGTCGGAGGGCATCGATTAAAGAAGCTCTGACATCTGCGGAGGTTTCTAGCGCCATGTATGTCGGTGTAGAGTCGGTGTAGATTAGGGGGAACCCGGATAGCTTCCTTAGCATAGCGGGCAAAAAGTTTATTTATAGCAGTTCACAGGATCTTTAAGCGCCGTTGGGCCTGAGAGGATGCTTTAAAGGTGCCTATAATTACTGCATGGCCCCCTCAGTCCCCCAAGTTTGGGGGAGGCCAGAGCACAGCCGAGCTGTCTGAAACTGGGATGCTTGGCCCCGCGAACTCAGAGCCCCCAAACTTGGAGGTCGGGGGACAAATGCAGTAAGTTTGTCGCATTTTATATTTAATTAGGCTGCTCTACTTAGTACGTCCCGTGCCGATTAATTTTATTA
This sequence comes from Phormidesmis sp., assembly GCA_049791095.1. Lineage (GTDB taxonomy): Bacteria > Cyanobacteriota > Cyanobacteriia > Phormidesmidales > Phormidesmidaceae > Phormidesmis. The sequence goes on along the minus strand of JBAQZP010000104.1, from coordinate 1,423 downwards.
TGAATAGCAAGGCGATCGCCCTTACCACCTTCCCATTCATAACTTCCACTTAAGCGTTTGTTGATAATGCCAAAGCGTTTATTATGAATGGGTAGGCGTTTGTCGATAATGGGTTCCCGTTCATAACTTCCGCTTAAGCGTTTGTTGATAATGCCAAAGCGTTTATTATGAATGGGCAGGCGTTTGTCGATTATGCCAAAGCAATCGGCCTTTCGGTGAACGCGATCGCCTTATCTGTCATTACAACAGCTTTCTCAACAAACTCATGGCTTCTCCTTGGGCGGGCGTAATCACTAATGGCTCTTCAATGGTCAGAATGGGGCTCCACAAAATGGGTTCGGTGTAGTGAAGGATGTGCAAGCGGTGAATGGTTTGGCGGATGGCGTCGGGCTCGCCGAGCAGGATGTGGCGGATGGCTCTTTGGGGCGAGCTGCCGGTAGAAATGAGCTGAGGAAGCGGGCACAGGGTTGCAAGCTGTGTAGATTTCATGAGGCTTTTTGATCTCTGTTGATGAGGGGGTCAAGAAAGCCGCACGAAAAATTAAAGCCACCCGCAACTTGCCATAAGTCAGGGTGGCTGTGCCATCATAGGCACAACCCGCTGACCGGGTTAGACGGTCTGTGGGCGAGCTGATGGTGATTGCTGGAACAGTCACTGTCAGCGGCTAAAATTTTTCGGGGCGGTTAGCTATTGGGGCGATTCGGGTGAATGCCAACAACAGCTATAGAGCCTAGCGTATCGCTCCCGTTTAAGGCTGTCAATTATTTGACACAAAATCCTCACAAATGCGGAGGCAGGGGTTACCTGTGGGCGACAAGCGGGCTTCACTGGTTTGGGCTATGGGTGTGCTAAATCAGGTCAAGCTGTTGGCTGTCTGGCGGGCTAGCGGCGGCTTTCTTTTTGCGGGGGGCCTTTTTCTTGCCTGTTTTCTTTTTACTATGCAGTCCTGCTTTTACTTCTTCGTCATAGCGTTGTTGATTCAAATCCAACAGCCGCGCGAGCACTTCATCGTGGGTGGGGTCGGGCCAGCGGTAGCGCCAGGGGAGTTTGCGTTTGTGGCCGGTGGCGCTGCGGATGAGGTTGTCGAAGCTGGTAGCGGCGGTGGCGGTGGGGAAGAAGAGGTCGCCGGTGTCGATGCGGGCTTGGGCTTCGGGGGGGAGGGTGGTTTCGGTGGGGTCGAGGTCGAGGTAGTCGAGGGCGAAGCCGCATATGGTGGGGATGTCTTGCCAGCCGTAGGCGGTGAGGACGGCGCTGTCCATTTGGCTGTGGAGGTCGCGGAGGTGGTGGATGTCGGGGTCGGTTTCGGTGGGGTCGTGGAAGCGGTTGTAGGTGTCGGTGAGGCCCTGGTTGTTGCGCCTCATGAGATCGGCGCGAGTGGTGTAGTAGGTGCTGCCGATGGCTTCGAGGGTGGGGGAGGTTTGCC
>JBAQZP010000103.1:0-2025 GCA_049791095.1 Phormidesmis sp. | reverse complement strand
GGCAAGCGCGATCATTGGTCTGCGCTATTTCTCGGTATGGGGCTAAATGCACGTGGTTCTATGGGAATCATCGTGGCGAGCATTGGCTTATCCGAAGGTGTGCTCAATCAGGACACTTTTTCGATTATCGTTGTGATGGCACTGGTCACGTCGCTGATCGCACCGGCGGCATTACGCTGGACGCTTTCGCACATTCAGGCGGAGCAAGCCGAGCTGGATCGTTTGCGTAAGGAGGAGATGAACGAGAACAATATCATCGCCAATACGCATCGTGTGTTATTGCCGGTACGCTTGCGTGAGTCCGATTTGCTGGACGATACGCAACGGGTTGAATCCCGCATATTGGAACGAATCAGCGCCAAAACCGAGTTAGAAGTGACGCTGTTCAACATCGTGCCGGACAGTGCATCACAACCTAAAGGCTTAAAATTTCTTGATCGCATCGGCGAGATGTTCCCGCAACAAAAATTGACCAAGCGAGTCGTCGTCAGCGAACACCCGATTCAGAAAATCCTCGAAGAAGTGCGTAAGGATTATGATTTGCTGGTGATCGGTGCAACGCAGACCCCGACGAGTTCGGCGGCGCTGTTTAATCCCGTAACAGATGAATTGATGCGTTTTGCGCCATGCCCGACGATGACCATTCATGGCGGTCACGTTGCCGCAGATTGGCGACCCCGCCGTATCCTCATCCCGACCAATGGCTCTAAGGCATCGCGTCGTGCGGCGGAAGTTGGTTTTGGTATCGTGCCGGACGATGAAGGCGAGGTGATTATCTTAAACGCGATTGAAACCCGCTATGGCAAAGATTACCTGTCGGAAAACTCCGAGTGGGAACAAAAGCAGTTCGAGATTGCCGGGCAGATCGTCGGCGAATTACGTGAATTTGGGCGCATGTTAGGTATTCAGGCGGCAGGTGAAATCCGCAAAAGTGTGGATATTCCGGATACGATTCTCGAAGTTGCCCGCGAAGACAATGTTGATCTTATCATTCTCGGTACGAGCATCCGACCCGGTTCGGATCGTTTATATCTCGGTCCGAATGTGGAGCATGTGCTCAACGATGCGCCCTGTCCGGTGGTAGTCGTGAATTTCAGTTAGTTCAATCTCTAGGGGCAGGTCGTGTTTCGATGCGATCTGCCCGTAGTATATTTATGGCGGTTGTCTTTCCTCACGCTCATAATTCACCCATAGGACGCTCATAATCTCCCCATAGATCATTTCGCCAACAGACTTATCCTGTGGGTATGCGTAAAAATTTGACTCACGGGAGATGTGCATGGCAACGATAAGACGCAATAGTCTATTGAAGATGTTTATGATGTTTGTGCTGATATTGAGCAGTATGTCTTTATTGGCGCAGGGAGACCCGCAACCGCAACCCACGCCCGAAGACGATGAAATCACGATTGAGGTCGATGTCAGCGAGGCAGAATCACTGGCACAGGATGCCGTTGATCTTACGGAAGATGCCGCCACCGCCGCCACAGATACCGTCAACGATTGGACGGATCGGTTGATTTCTGTGCCGCGCAATGATGTGATTCGCGTGTTATTTGTGGTGCTCGGTGTAGTGATGCTTTTCGCCGGTTGGCGCATTTATGAGTTCATCATTTTGTTGGCAGGCATGTTGATTGGCGCGTCTATTTTGACGGCGCTTGTACCGCCTGATGATGCCGTGTTGCAATTTGTGGCGTTACTACTCGGCGCGTTTATCGGCGGTGTGCTGGCGTATTTCCTGTATTATGCGGCGGTCTTTGTCGTTGGGGCGTATGTCGGGATTACACTGGTCGCGGCAATTGCCACCGCGCTGACCAACGATCCGGTATCGTCGCTTTTGTTGTTACTCGGTGCAATCATCGGCGGAATCGTGTTACTTGGCTTGTCGTCTGAATTACTGGTCTTGATTTCGGCGCTAGTCGGGGCGCAATTGCTCACCTTAGGGCTGAACTTACCGCCCATCTGGACACTGATTTTCCTTGTCGTGGGTGTGATTGTTCAAATTGCCGCCGCCCGCTATTATGG
>JBAQZP010000102.1:0-52988 GCA_049791095.1 Phormidesmis sp. | reverse complement strand
AAAGTGTTATTTGTGGCTTGCAAGGCGCTGATGTATATCTATCAGACCTTGCAGCCTTTTTCTACCTTTTGCCTCCTCTTAAGTCAGTGCCATTGAACTATAGATAGTGCTGAATATAGAGCAGGGTTACCCTCTACGTTTAGAGTAGGAACTTCCCACCCCGATACGTTCCAATGTGCGCATAGAAAGTTTATTGCGCTTCCAGGAAAAGAAAGACTGTGTTCAAAAGTCTGTCTCTGAAGATCCTGAAGAATTGCGGTCACTGAAGGAAGATCGCAAGCGCTCACGCTAGATTCCAAGTAATCGAGATTTTCACGAGGGAAAAGCTGCGAAAGACGTAAAGCCAAATAGCCTATTTTTTTATTTCTCCACTTGGTAGCTGTTTTAGATACAGGTTGTGGCTCTTGCAACAAATTTTCATAGGTTCTCATCATGCTTTTCCGAACTACGACGCATCTTTCTAAAATAGAAGCCTCATTGTCTAAGAACGCAGCTCTCCAACCATCTCGCAACCACTTTACCTTTCGCTGCGATCTTACAAATCCTTGCCATCTTGAATTAGAAAGGTTGGATTGCAGCCAATCTACATTAAGGGAAATTGAGTTATCTTTTAGAAACTCTGCAAGAAAATGTGCTCTCTGTGGCTTGAATAATAAATACATCTGAATTCGAGATTCAATTGCTTCAAACGAATCCGAGTCTGATGGCGATGAGTACTTTGGAGAATGCTGTCTCCATTCGGACAAAGCCGTAACATCAGTCTTGCTTTGTTGGCATTCAAAATCTGTGGAAGAGAAAACATCTTGAACCGCTTCTATGGTTTTTTCTGCATCGCTCTCTTTGACCACAAAGACCATATCATCGACGTATCTTGTGTACAATAAGGATGGGATTTTCTTTAAGTGAGAATCCAATGTTCTCATCATTAGATTCCCAATCACATGGGAGATCGCAGGGCCAACTGGGAGCCCTTTGCTCACCGTGCTAAAGATTGCTTTGACATATCGTATGGTTAATCCTCCGAAATCATAGCCTCTGACTGACTCAGCTAAAACTCTCAAACACTGTTCTTGAGAACAACTCGGATAAAAGGCTTTAATGTCCATCGATACGGCCACAGAGCTATCACACACTTGCATCGTTTTGTGGATCAGCTCGTTTCGTTCTTCATAATATTGTCGATAGAACTCGAAGAATCGTGAAGGATTTTTAGACTTAGGCCAACGATAACTAAAAACTTGCTCATCATGGAAAGTAGCAGGAAGAGTACTCAGATTTGCTAATATAAACGCTTCAAGAATCGCAAAGTGAGGCGATAAAGCTGTGATCGTTCTGTATGAATGTTTTCCGTCAGAGGTTCCTTTGTATATAAGATCGGGAAAGGAAAGGGAACCAATTCTAGGCAGCAAGGCTTCAGCGCTGCTTAGGACAATCCCTAAATCAAAATCGTTGCTTCTCAGCAAAAGACTGCGAAGCGCAAAGTATGACAAGTGGCTACGGTTACGCCAGTAGTTTAAAGAGCGAAGCGCCAGCGTTTTCGATCCAAAGTTATTCGTCATTGTTGGCTGCTCCATATCCGCGAGTCGGACGAGCAATCTCTATACATCCACTCTGGAGATTACAAGCACGTTCTTTCCTCTGAAAAGGATTCGTAAACTTATAACGACTTTTGTTAATAGGACTATTGAACACCAATACTTTCGCTAACCTTTTTAAGAATTCCTTCGCACTATCGGAACCGGTTTCTATCCAAACCAGAAATCTAGATTGTTCTCTTTCAGTATGTAAGCGCCTTTTTATAAAGTCAAACGAATCAGAAACTGAGTCACGATTGCTTGATGATTTACTAGCGTAACCAGAAAACGACGACGCTAGTACTAGTATGTAGTCCACGTCCTTCTCTACAGAGGCTACCCAGTCGTTAATAACTATCGAAACCTTCTCCTTGTCAGCAACGTCAAGGACTTGAGTTTTTAAATTCAATTGAATAAGCTGTTGATTGAGTTTTCTTTTGCACTTGCTCAATAGGCTCTCAAAATGTTGGAGAGCATATGGTGATATGTCTAAAGCTAAAACACTTATCTCTAAGTCAAATGCAATCCAATGTCTTTCGCGCCTCATCTGTTCGACGGTTGAGAGTAATCCTAGGGTAGTCGTGCCGCAGCCAGAGGGAAAATCGATCAAGGCAATCTTTCCCTGATGCGTACATTCACGCAATAGCTGCCTTGGTGATAAATGACATCCGTGAGGATCTAACAACACACTCATGGGGCGAACGCAAGAAACGGCTCCTAGTTTCGCAAGGTATTCTTCAGTATCGCACTTGCTGGCACCACCGCTTACCTTCGGAATCTTATCTAACTGTGCCATTTCAAGCAATCCATTCTCTTCTAACACAGCCCACAATGAATCAGTCAAATTTTCGGGAATCTCAAATCTATCGTTATTCCACAACGAACTTGGAAAGTCGCTCATCTGTAATCTACGCTGGGTTCCTTTTGAAAAGCTTCTTGTCGATTCTACACTCAGTAACTATAGGAAAAACAGAGCTATCATTCATAAGAGTCGGCGGTATCAAAATGCTATTTTATCAACACTTGCAGGCAATCGCCTCCGTCGTCTTGTTAATCGCCAGTAGCTGATAGTAGCGCGGCGTCTTATCGCTTGCCCCGCCGTAATAGTCCTGTGTCACCAGCGCCGCCTGCGGCTCGCTCAGCCCCTTATGCGCCGACCACCACCGCCACAGCGTCTCCGGCGATGGAAACTCATCTAAAGGTAGCACCCGCTCAATCACCCCATCCGTGGCAATCTTGTTATGAAACAAAAAGCGATCGCCATTCGAGCTAAACACAAACGGCACTTCCAACATCTCGGCATAGGCCAGCCCCTGCTGAATGCCGCTCTCCACAGCCAGCGTATTCTTCTTTGCCTCTACCACCGCGATTGGAATATTTGGCTTATAAAACAGCACATAGTCGGCCCGCTTATTTTTTGCTCGCGTATGCAGCTTGCCGCGCACAATAATTCGCCCAGCCGTCTCTATGCCATGAGCGGTGGTAGTGTTAATCACGGTCGCCTTGCTATTCGCCTTTTAGAAAATAGTGGTTGCATCACTGGCAACTCCGATATCAAACTAAACATTGTCAAAACCGCTGACTACACCTATCCAGATGCCAGCGTTACCTGCGACCATAGGGATCAAAACACACCCAACTACTTCACTTATCCCTGCCTGGTTGTAGAAGTTTTATCTAACAGCACCGAAGCCTATGATCGCGGCGGTAAGTTCAAGCTATATCAAAGCAACCCTGCCCTACGAGACTACTTACTCGTAAGCTCTACCCGCATCGAAATGGACTTGTACCATAAAAACGAAAACGGCGACTGGCTCATTTTGACTTTTGAGGCGGGCGACATGGTAACGCTAAAGAGCATTGACCTGAGCTTTCCAATCGAGCAGGTTTATCGCGGTATATCGCTCCAGCCGCCAGACAGATGAATAGGGCTCAAACTACAACAGATCAGCTAGCCTTTCAGGCATGGCTATATCTTCAAAGACATCCACTTAGCCTGCGACTGATAGCCCAGCTTGGTATAAAGGTTCATCGCTGCCGCATTATCTTCAAACACTTGCAGGCTGATGTGCTTGTAGCCCTGTTGTTTTGACCAGTGGTGAGCATACCGCATCATCGCGGTGGCCAGCCCCTTGTGGCGATGGGCAGGGGCAACATATAGCAAAAAAACATAGGCTTGCTTTTCACCCGTGCGCTGATCGATCGCCTCGGTTAGCCACAGGCAGCCCACCGGCTCTAGACTGCTGTGGATGCCCGGCAGTCCAACCGGCAGTGCAGTCGCTTGGGTATCGACTAGCCACCACACCTGCGAGCTGGGCGATAGGTGACGCTGTACGGTATCTGCTAAATGTGCGCCGCTCTCTGCGGCCATATCGCGATAGGCCCGCTGCATAAACTTAACCAGGCGAGCCCTCTGTAATGGAGAACCCACCTCTAAACGGTAGTTTTCAATCGGGAAGGAAACGCGATCGCTCACTAGGGCAGTTACGAAAAAAAGGCAGACGTCGATAAGCCAGCTACTTCTAGGCTAGGTAGCGCTGAAATTGGCTCTTCGATAGGGGCCGGAGCCATCATATCGCTCGGTAAAAAGATGCGAGCACTGACGGCGGCCAAAGCCACTGCGAAAATTAGGAAGATAAACAGCGGTGCGATGTATTGACGAAAAAATCCCATAGGTTGAGTCGAAGTTATTTAACTAGCGGTTTCTCTATTCTATATGCGAGCCACCTCAGGAGAATGGGATGAAAAGGATTCTATCTTTGCACTCTTCTGGCTGACTACAAAGAACCAGCAATTCTAAGTCACTAATAATTTGGCCAATAGGTGCGATCGCAATGACTTCAATGACCCCAGGCATAGGTAATCCCTGAGCGATCCGCGCATGGGCGTATACAGTGACGGTCGCTACGTCATGAGTCAGCAAAACACGGTTTTCATTAGCAGCCCATCCAAGAATAGTTGGGTCATCGGCATGTATGAGTCCTACATCTTGCACTCGCACTACATTCAGATCAGGTAAACGCCTAGTCAGCCCGCGTAGTATAGCTCCGTTAAAGTTCTCATCGGTTAAAAAACGCACCAAACTCAACTCACTTAAGATGGATGGCGAGCGAGTAGTCGCTGTCTAAGATCGCTCAAGTTATGTTCTTGGGTAAGCTGCCGTCTCTGTTGCTCAGCCTTCTGACGCCGCTGGTTTAGATAGCTATCAATTTGCTGCTGGTGAGTGAGGTAATAAGTGATCGTTGCGTAAATGTCTGCCAGGCTTAGAACTGAATACTGGACAGCAATCTCTTCGGGAGTAGCGCCCGCCTGGTACGCGGCGAGCAAGCTATCGAGCGTCACTCGACTTTGACCAATACGGATGCCACCAGCTTCATCCCATCGCAAGGGGGGTGCAGTCACTTGAAATTCGGCTTGAGCACTCATAAGCCACCTGCTATGGCAATTTTTGTCATACCATTTGTCATACCAGTATTATATCGACACGTGACTGCGGACATACCTAACCTCATCATGTGGCAGCCATCCCTGACAATGACAATTGCTTTAACCATCTTCGGTGCCCGGTCGGCCTAGTGGGAAGTTGGGGCGTTTGCTGAGCTGCCGTAGCCAGTAGCCGCCACCGACGGCAAGCACCAGTGATATCCAGCCAGTGAGCGATTGAAATAGTAAGAAGCCGCCGACCGTAAACATGCTGCCGAACAGGAGGAGGAGCGCGGCGAGTACCCGCTGAATGTCGAGGTTAAGGTTTTGCAAAGGGCGCAGGTTTGTGCGATCGCGCTGCCTTTTCCACCCCGGCCCCCCCGGTCTCACCTTGATATAAAAACTATCGAGCGTCTCATCACTTTCGGGCGGGGTCAGCAACATCGCCGCCACCCAAAAGACCGTAGTGATCAAAGAAGTCACCGTTAAACGCCAGCCAAAGTTTTCGATCGTCAGCACCGGTACCACGCTGGTCAGCAGCCCCACGACAAAACCGCCAACCATCGCCGATAGCTCTGCGGCGGCATTAATTCGCCACCAGAACCATCGCAAAATCAGCACCAGTCCAGGGCCAGTACCGATCGCAATCACTAGGCGAAAGACCGTAGCAACATCAGTGGCAATGAAGGCGGCGATCGCCCCCAACACCGTCACCAAAATAGACGCCATCCGCCCCGCTAACACCAGCTCCGCCTGAGTCGCGTTCGGGCTAAGGAATCTGCCATATAAGTCATTGGTCAAATACGACGCGCCCCAGTTAATCAGGGTAGAGACCGTACTCATAAAGGCCGCAATTAAAGAAGCCACCACAATGCCCAGAATGATCGGCGGCAAATAATCGAGCATTAATAAGGGATAGCCCAGCTCTCTATCTGCCAGGTCGGGGTAAATGACAACCGCAGCGAGGGCCACCACAATCCACGGCCAGGTGCGAATCACGTAGTGCAAAATGTTGAAAAACCAGGCGGCTTTTTCCGCTTCGACCTCAGTTTTGGACGCGGCCAAGCGCTGCACAAATTCGCCACCGCCGTCGCTGCGACGAAATGACCACCATTGCAACATCACATATGCCAGAAAGGTGCTGGAAGGAATACCTGCGAGCGCGCTCCACTGAATGCCATTGTTGAACGTCAGGGGAATGAAGCTGAGGGCGTCGGGGTTGGTCGCTGCCGTGAACTGATCGACCAGCGATCGCATCCCCCCAATCTCAGGTGAATTGACGGCTGCGATCGCCACAATCACCGCCCCAATCAGCGCCAAGAAAAACTGAAAAAAATCAGTAGCCACCACCCCCCACAGGCCCGAAAAGCCCGCATACAGTAGCACAAACGCACTAATGCCAATCACGCTCCACAGCTTGCCAGCCTCACCTGGCTCATACCCCAGGCTCTGCCATAGCTGCAAGGCATCCACCACCTTGGTCATCGCCAACATTGAATAGCCAATGCCAATACAGTTAATCGGCACCGCAAACAAAAAAGCTTTCACCCCGCGCAGCACCGCCGCCGTATTGCCGCCATAGCGCATTTCCGTCAGCTCCGCGTCAGTGACAATCTCCGAGCGCCGCCACATCCGCGCAAAAACATAAATCATCACCACATGGGCCACGCCAAAGCTCCACCATTCCCAGTTGCCCGCAATGCCGCGATTGCCGACGACGCCTGCAATGTACAGCGGCGTATCGATAGAGAAAGTAGTCGCTGCCATGCTAGTGCCCGCTAGCCACCAGGGGAGCGATCGCCCCGACACAAAGAAATCTACCAGGCTCCCCGACGCCTTGCGCGACAGGTAAACCCCCAGGATCATAGTCAAGACCAGGTAGCCAATGACAATTATCCAGTCGATGCGTTCCATAAGCGGGCAGGTGTAATGAGTGATACAAGAGTGCTGCAATCATGCCACGTCGCCAGGCCACTGCGCACTTTCTGTAACGGCTCTTAAGCGTCGCCTGTAAGGCAAAAGCTTACCATCGGCTGGTTATGACATTCCATGGGCTGGCTTCCTAGTCAACCGACCCAGCGATCGGTACATTAGCCTTTAGTCTCATCCGTCAAGCAGGCAAACAGGCTGTGTCCTATCGACTATGGTTTTTATTTTTCTCATTGTTTCTGTATGGTTTAGCGCAAGCGCTGCCCTGCCTTGAATTCACGTTTGTGCCTACAGAGTACGCTCAACTGCCCGCCGACTTGCGGGAATTGAGCCATGAAACGTTGCCCGATCGTTCCTACGCAATGGCAGGCATTGAACTTTCGATGGGGGGAATGGTCGGGCTGTTGATGCTGCAAATTTCGGCGATCGGCTGGCTAGCAAATCCGCTTTATTGGGCCTCGGCTGTGCTGTTTATGCGACAGCAGTATAGCTACGCGGTAACCCTTGGCGGTTTGGCAGTGCTGATAGGCGGTGCTGGGACGGCGCTGGCTTTTCGGTTTCCCCTACCGGCTGGCAGTGGGCCTGGATCGGCAATGATTTTGAACAGTATGCTGATTGGCTTTTGGGTATGGTTGGCAGCACCTGGAGCGATCGCGACCGCCGCCGCCCTCCACCTTGCCATGGCCAGACGCGCTTAATGGGGTCTCGATCTGATGATATATGGCGGCTGATCCTCTTAGAAACAAGGGTTAACAGATGCCTGCGAGGCGGTTTTTAGGGCTGTCGAATTCGTTTAAATGTTGGATAATTAAGGAAGAAAGTAGTACAGGTGAACTTACGGCCATACTCATTCAACAGCGTACAAAGCAATGATTCAAACCACTTTATTCCCCGATACGTTTAAGCAGTACTTCCCATTTTCTAACGATGACGTGGCGAATATGTTCGAGCAAATCGCCGACTTGTTAGAAGCTCAAGCAGACGATTTTTATCGCATTCGGGCCTATCGGCGAGGGGCAGCGGCGGTGCGATCGCTCAATCAAGGCGTCATCGAACTTTATCAAGCAGAGGGCACGGCTGGCCTGGAAAAGCTGCCACACATTGGCAGACGACTCGCGCTTTCGATTGAGGAGCTAGCCAAAACTGGGGGGCTAGCCCTGCTAGAAAGGCTGCTAATAGACGTATCACCAGAAGACCGCTTCACAACGGTGCCCGGCATTGGGCCGGTGCTCGCTCGCCGCATTTATCGCCAGCTCGGCATCGACACGCTAGAAGCGCTAGAGCAGGCGGCGCATGATGGCACCCTGGCAACGCTGCCAGGCTTTGGTCGGGGGCGCATTCAGCTCGTGCGCGATGCGTTGGGCGCAATGCTCGATCGCGCTTCGCGGCAGCGGGTCAAGGTGAAGCGTTGGCAACAGGAGGTGGACGCCAGGCCAGTGGCGATCGCAGCCCCTCTAGCCCCGCCAATCCTCCAACAGCCGTCTGTTGAATTGTTGTTAGAAGTAGACGCACAGTATCGCTATTTGGCCAAGGCGGGACAGTTGCGAATGGTGACGCCTCGGCGGTTTAACCCAGAAGGGAAACGCTGGCTACCGGTGATGCAGCTCAAGCGAGAGGGCTGGTCGTTTAATGTGTTGTATTCCAATACGGCGCGATCGCACGAACTCAACAAAACTCACGACTGGGTGGTTGTCTATTACGAGAAAGATGGCCATCAGGGACAATGCACAATTGTGACTGAAACTCGCGGGGCGAATCGGGGCGATCGCGTTATCAGAGGCAGAGAGATGGCAGCATCCGCCTAAAGTCAGTTCAGCTTCATGCCAGCGTTGTCCCCGTCAAACAGGCCCCATTCAAATTGGTGCCTACCGTAATTGCCCCTTGCAAATCGGCACAGAGCAAATTTGCCCGTGCCAGAGAAGCCCCGGTAAAGTTCGCCTCCTGCAAATTTGCCTCTTCCAGATTTGCCTCCGTCAGGGTCGCCCCCTGCAAATCGGCCCGCGACAAATCACTGCCTCGCAAGTTACTGTCGCTCAAATTCGCGCCGCGCAAGTCCGCACCCCGAATATCTACGCCCTTGAGGTTCGCGCCCATCAATGTGGCTCCGCTCAAAAAAGCGCCGGTCAAGCTTGCGCCCGTGAGCTTTGCCCCCATCAAGTTCGCACCCCGCAAATTTGCGCCCCGTAAATCCGCGCCCGTAAGGTCGCACTGCATCAGGTTGGCTCCCCACAGGTTCGCCCGCAGGTCGCTGCCCGCCAGGTTGGCCCCCACGAAATTGCTGCCTTCTAAATGGGCGCGATTCAAGTTTGCGCGGCTCAGGTCACAGCCCGAAAGTGTGGCCCCCGCTAGCTTCGCATTAGAGAGGTCGCAGCCTGATAAATCAGCGTCGTCGATGACGGCACCTGACAGTTTTTTCAGGCTGCCTGAGCGAATGGCTTCGATATCAACAGGGTTACTCATCTCAATTAGGTCAAGCACTCAAGGGCAAATAGAAGGGTAAATAGAAAAAACTGACTTTCAAGGCACTCAACTTCACAGCACTCAATTTCAAAGGACTCAATTCGATGGCGTCTTTGCCGCTACGTTCAGTTCTGGCCAAACGTCCGAAACTTCCGGATTAAGCAGGCCCGTGCTCAAGGTCATCTTTAAAGGAATCGTCGGCAAACTCAACCCCTGTTGCAAGCCAGTGACCAGAAAGCCCAGAATTTCTAATAGCTTAGGATCCCACAGCTCTCCTTCCTTAGCTTTGCAAGCAGCGAACGCATCGGTGACATGCTGCCATTCATTTTCGACAGTCGGCGTTTTCTTCTGGGTATCGGGGGTTTTTACCTGCTCCGCTTTGTAGCGACGGCTAGCAACTTCCTGCTGAAAGTTAGCCACCAGCCCCAATATGCGAGCCTCTACCGGAATTTTGTCGCCCTCCAGTCCGGCGGGTTGGCCGCTGCCGTCCCAGGCTTCGTGTTGATGAGAGATGATTTGCGCGATCGCCCGCAACCTGGGCAATATTCTCAGCGTCTGCGCCCCCGGATTCAGCGGGCAGCTATCCCCCTCTTTCTCGCTCTGCGCTACATCTAGCTGAGCAGGCGCAATTCGGTGCAGTAAGCTTGCCAGCCGCAGCCGCTGCATCTGCCACACGGGCAAATCCAAAAACTGACCCATCATTTCTGAAATAGAAGCCACCTCTGCCGCCGCCAACGGATTGGTTGGGTCAGCCAAATCAGCTAGCTGGGCCATGCGCAGATAGGCTTGCAGCTCGTTAGAAGCAAGGTTTTGACTGAGGGAATCCGCAAACTTAAAGGTTTCGGTTTGCTCTACCTGGCGATCGCCCCCCTGCAAGTAATCTACGACTCGCATCACCACATTACCGACTTCATCCGTTTTACTGGCCGCAGCCGTGTCCATTTTTGCCAGCCGCTCTTCTATGTCGCGCTGCACGCTAGGCGCATACCGACCCACATGGTCAGCGGTAATCTTAATCGTCTCATTCACCAGCGCCGGATCGAACGTCCAAAATCCGTAGAACTTACGCTCCAAATCATTTTCTGGCGGGCCATTCGGGCCATATTCCTCGTCGGTTAGCTCCTGGCACAGCACCATGGCGCTATAGGTTGGCCCCATAATCATCAGGTGCCATTCCTGCGCCACCGGATCGTCCTTATCCAGGTCTACCAGTGTGACATTCTCACGCGCGCTCGTCCCATGCTCTCGAAAGCCCGCTCCCGGCGCAGCCAAAATCACGATTTTGTCAGCCGTATCAGCAATGTCACCGTATCGGTCAGCCTCTTGCAGATACCATTTTCCCTTCTGAAAGGCTGTCACCATCAAGGGCGAGGTTTTAGTGGCGAGTACCGCATCTTCCAGGGCATGGCACAAAGCCACCAGCGTATTCTTGTAATACACCCCAAAGTTTAACGGCGTGCGACCGGAATCGTCTGTGTGAGTGGTACTGTCTTCAGCGCGATCGCGCTCACGAACAAGTCTATGAAGAATGGAACCCGCCAACATGCTGTTATTTAAAACCTACTAAAGAGTCGTACTAGAGTATTAAAAGGTGAGAAACACAATGGTTTCTATTGATTCCTATTAAGATGATACCTCAGCCAAGACACGAGGTTGGCCTTTTACCGGCGCACTCAGGGCTGCTGACAGCGGTGATTTACCCAGCCTTCGCTCCAAAATTGCCATCACCGTACGGCCAAAATCGTTGGGATTCTCGCGCATTGCCGCCAAGCAAACATCCCCAAAAAACGCCCCCAGTTTACCCGGATTCCATAACAATTTCAGCGCGACCCAGGGCAGATAAATCGCCAGCGGATTGTATCCCCGCTGAAGAATATTATGCTCAAAGGCATACTCCTCTAAATGAGTATGCGGCTGCAAGCCAATAAAGAAGATCGCAGGTTCTACTTTGTCCACCCCAAAAATGTCTTCTAGCTCGCGATGATAAGCAATCGTTTGGCGAATCGTATCATCGCGCTCATCAATCACATTGAACGAATAGTTCACCGAAACAAAATCATCAAACCCTGCCGCCTTGAGATCCCGACAGTTTTGCAGCACCGTCTTCAGGTTGTAGCCCATGCGCATTTTACGCACTAGCTCTTGCGAACCGCTGGTAATGCCAATTTCAAAATAGTTCATGCCAGTAGCCACCATCAGTTCGCACAGGCGAGGCGTCAAATTGTCTGCCCGGATGTAGGCCGCCCAGTTGATGTCTGTCATGCCCGAAGCTTGAATTTTCTCCAATAGCTCAATCGCATCGTCTATATAGCGTTTAGCGGGGATAAACTGCGCATCGGTAAACCAAAACTTACGGATGCCCCGGTCGTAAAGCTGACGCATTTCTTTCACCACCTCATCGGCAGGGTTAATGCGTACCTGCTTGCCTTCGACAACGGTATAAATGCAATAGCAGCAGTTGTGCGGGCAGCCGCGCTTAGTCTGCACCCCAATGTAAAAGTCTTGCTCTTGCAGATAGTACTCAAACTCGGGCCACATCGATTCGATGTAGCCGTAATCGCAGGCCGACTTTTCAATGGGGGTCGGCCATTCATGAATCAACCGTTCTCTGGGCGCTTCACCAACCACATAACAGCGCTCAGCCGAAAAGTCTTCCTGGCGCAACAGTTTTTCTAGCAGGGTTTCCCCTTCGCCCACCGATACAATGGTGCCTTCAGGCAAAATTTGTTGCATTTGCTCGTAAAAAACGCTCACCGCCCCACCGCCCACGACGACCTTGGCAGCAGGCTGATAGCGCCGAGCCCGTTTCAGACCTCGCTTTACCAGCTTTTCGTTCCGGCGCAATTCGGCCAGGTAGGTGGCCGTCATCCGGGCTCCGCCCAAAGCACCGCGCAGTCTGACGAGTGGATTGGGCGCGTAGGCAAACTCAAAGGCATTTTGCAGTGGGTTACCGCCTCGACCGCCGACGGGCGCGTAAATTTGAATATCGCGCCAGGAGAAGACCAGCAGTGTCGGCTGAAAGCTATCAATCCGCGCATCCAAAGCGGCTGTAAAGTCCAGCGGCGGCACGGTGCCCATGTCAAAGATTTGCTGTTCTACGTGCGGAAATTGCTTGTGGACGTGATCGGCCAAATACACTACGCCG
The DNA here is from genome assembly GCA_049791095.1 of Phormidesmis sp. Taxonomy (GTDB): domain Bacteria; phylum Cyanobacteriota; class Cyanobacteriia; order Phormidesmidales; family Phormidesmidaceae; genus Phormidesmis. The sequence continues at coordinate 40,457 of JBAQZP010000102.1, read as the reverse complement.
ATCGGGAAAATCGGATTGCAAGGCAGGCGAACGTAGAGAATGCGATCGGTCATGGGACTCAGATTTTTCATATATCTTTACGATAACATTGTCATCCTAGCGCAACCCTATCTTGACGGTGGCGGTAGCGCTAACTGACCCACTTCAAATGCCTAAGCATCCCGTTTAGCCAAAGGACAAGTCCGAGCAGTTGAAATGATTGGGCTTGACTTGAAGCAAAGTGAGACAAAGTTTTATGACGCTTAATAGCGTTTTGTAGCGCTCCTTTGTGAACACTCAGAAAGCCTCGCTATTGATAGAAGCGTTGCCGCGCGATCGCAAGAATCACGGGCATTTCACCTATCGTCTAGCCCATGCTTTTGGCTTACACCGCCAGTGACAGATGGTGATCTTGGTAGTCATTATTACAACCACTGCTATTTTCAGGTGTTAGCCTTTGCAAGTATGAAGCATAGCCAGCCGTTCCTTCCCATTTCTCCGAAAAACCATGGCCCAAATTCTTGATCCTTTGCCTGCCGACGACTCTGCTCCTGTTTTGTGCTGCTACGTCAACGCGACCAGCAAAATTCAAATTGCCCGTGTCACCAACGTCCCTAATTGGTACTTTGAGCGGGTGGTTTTTCCGGGGCAGCGGCTCTTGTTTGAAGCCGTAGGCTCAGCCATGTTAGAAATTCATACCGGCATGATGGCGAGCGCCATTCTGTCTGACACGATTCCTTGTCGGCGGCTGGCAGTTGATGCAGAGGACAGTGAAAGCGGCGACGACCAAGAGGCTGAGCCGGTTGGGGCTGTAAGCAGCTCGCCCACTTTAGCGGCTGGCGTGTAACCCGCAAAACAGCCAACAAAATAGAAAAAGAGTTTTTTAGAGCCTTGTAGCCGTCCTGAAAAGACCTCTGTGGGGCTTTTGAGCTGTTTGCCCACCGTAGGAAGCTTAATTAATATTAGAGGGTCAGTACTAGAGGCGATTGACTAAAACCAATATACCTGAAGCCCGACCTGAAGGCAGTAGGACAGTGCGCTGCAAAGGTGCTATTGATTTAAAGAGGTGTTGGGCAGTCGGGAGCGTAGCTTAATGGATCTTCCTTCCTTTATTTGGCTATGGCGAATTGCGGCCTGGTCGATGGGTCTGTCGCTAATGATCTATAGCTTTTTAGCCATTAGCGGGGGGACGCTGCTGTACCTCCGTAAGCAGGCAGACGGTAAGCAGGCAGATCATTGTCAAACGGCAGGGCCATCCGATCGTCAAAACCTGCATCGCCCGCAGTGGTTACGGCCCATGCACTATACATTGGGCGGTATTCTCGTCTTTTTGGTGCTGCTGCTGCTGAGCATTGGCGTAGTAGGCACCTTAGGCGAATTCGGGCAGTTGGGGCACTCAATGCATTTGCCAGCGGGCCTAACAGTCGTAGCGCTGACTTTGGCTTCGGCCTGGAGCGCGACTCAAATCAGCCCCCAGCGCCCATGGGCACGCAAAGTGCATTTAACCCTTAACGGCATTCTGCTGTTTGCCTTCGTGACGGTGACGGCAACGGGCTGGGTTGTGGTTCAAAAATACCTGTAAACTCTATGACTTCAGATGCGTTGCCAGAATCGGACAGCTTTAAAATTTCGCCCTTAATTCAGTTGACCCTGGCGTCACTATATACGGCGTTGGTGATACCGCTGCCGTTTTTGGCAGCAGCGACAGATGCGCCAGTGCCACCCAATCTGCTTTGGGTCGCATTGATCGTCGGTGGGGTAGCGCTCTATTGCGGACTGAGCGAACGGGTACTGGTTGATGACGAAGGTATTGCGGTAACTTATCCGCGTTGGGTGCGGCTGTTGGGCCGCAAGGGCTGGTCGCTACGCTGGAAAGATATTACTGCGCTCAAGCCAAGGTCTACCGGGCAGGGCGGCATTGTGTACTATTTTCTTAACCAACAGCAAGACCGCGCCTATTTGCTACCGGTGCGGGTGGTTGGGTTTGCGCGGCTGGTGCGATACGTAGAGGCGAAAACAGAGATTGATATGCGCGATGTCAGGCCGCTTTCTCAGCCTTGGATGTATGTGATTTTGTTGGGCTGCACGGCGCTGTTGCTGCTGGTAGATATTTGGGCGATCGCACAAGCCCAAACCGGTCTACTCAGTATGCCTGTCCCGTATGCTTGAGTCGTAACCCATCCTAATTTGCCCATCCTATATTTGATTGAGCATAGCTTTTCGTGGCAATTTTAACGTTCGAGCAGGTGACGATGAGAGCCTCTACGGGCGTCGTTGAAATATTAAAAGGCATCAGCTTTACGCTCGAAGTCGGCGATTTTGTGGCGCTGGTGGGGCCGTCGGGCGCGGGCAAAACCAGTTTGCTACGGCTGATGAATCGCTTGAGCGAGCCCAGCGGCGGCACGATTCGCTTTGCTGAGAAAGATATTCGTCAAGTGCCGGTCGTGAGCTTGCGGCAGCAGGTTGCCTTAGTCAATCAAGAGAGCCGCTTACTCGGCATGAGCGTTAAAGAGACGCTGGGCTATCCTTTGCGGCTACAGGGACGGCGTGAGCAGGAAATTACCGGTGCGATCGCCCATTGGAGTGAACAGCTCAAAATTCCGACAGACTGGATGACCCGCACGGCAGTGAATTTGTCTTTGGGTCAACGGCAGCGCGTAGCCCTGGCTAGAACGCTTCTTAGCGAACCGAAAGTATTACTGCTAGACGAACCCACCTCTTCGCAGGATCTTGGCTATAGCGAATTTTTACTGTCCTACTTAGCTGGCTTAACGGCTCAACGCCAGCTCACTATCGTCATGGCCAACCATCAGATCGACCTAGCAGCCCGCTACGTCAGCCGCCTGTGGTACTTAGAAAACGGTCGCTTGATCCGCGACAAACCTGCTAGCGAAACTGACTGGCCTAATTTGCGTCAAACCTTATTAGCCGCCGAGCAGACCGCTCAAGATGAATGGTTATAGCGCTGTAGCTGTAGGCATAAAAATGCCTGACGCCAGGAGCAGCATCAGGCAAAGATTAAACATCACAGGAAAACACTTCTTGAGCAAAATTGATTTAGATAGGCGTTTCAGGCGGGCTTGCCATGCGCGATCGCCATCTCCTCAGCCCTTTCTTCAACTCTCTGGGCGGCCCTTTCTTCAACTCTTTGAGCGGTAGGCTTGCTGACTGTCTTCTCCACCGACCCCACACAAATGCGGTAGCCCACATTCCTCACCGTCTGAATCAAATCAGGATGGCGCGGATCTAACTCAATCTTCTTGCGCAGCGACAGCACGTGAGTATCTACCGTACGTGGATTGTCAATCGCATCTGGCCAGGCTCTGCTCAGCAAGTCAATTCGGCTTAGCGGCTCGCCCTCCGCCTGCGTCAGCACATACAGCAGGCTAAATTCTTGCGGCGTCAGGTCAATAAAATGCCCCGAATAGCGCACTCGCCGCTGCACCAGGTCAATATGCAACTCGCCACAGTCAATCGCTAATGGCGTTGTCGTATGACGGCTGCGCCGCGTTAACGACTCTACTCTTGCCAAAAATTCCTGCATCCCAAAAGGCTTCTTCAAATAGTCATCGCCCCCCGCCCGCAGACCAGCCACCACATCAGCTTCAGCCGTTCGCGCCGACAGCATCAAAATTAACGGATGGCCCTGATGTCGCAACCAATGGCAAAGCTGCAACCCTTGTCCCCCAGAAAACTCCGCCTCCAAAACGACAAGCCCCGGCTGCTGCGCCTGAAAGCTGTCTCTAGCCGAAACCATATCAGCGCACTGCTGCACTCGATACCCCGCCTGCTGCAAATTCCAGCTCAGCAAAGAGCGCAAGTTTAAATTACTTTCAACAACCTGAATATTGATGTCTATAGTAGCACTCACAAAAAAGACAAAGCAGTCAATGCTGCTGGCGACAGATCTCAACTAAACAAAGCCTAACAGAGCTATTTTATGACTTCTGTAATCGAAGCTACGAGAGTAAAATCATTGCGCCATCGCAATAGCAAACGTAATTTTGTTGATTCTATGGGTTGGTTGAGCCCTGTTTTACCTGATAAAATAGGGAAGAATACTGAACACTCATCCAAATACTCATATCTGTCTTAAGAGTATTACCTGCCATTTACCTGTCAGGTTCTAATAAGAAAAATGAGCATTTCTATTGAAGTTCACTATTCGCCAATAGGTTTGCTTTGATGCTTGTTACTAGCTTTGAGCTATCTAAATCTAATAACAAGCGGCTACGGCTTAAAGCTAAAGTTTTTAGTTTAGTCACCAAGCAGTCGTAACCAAACCATACCGATCGTTTTAATTGAGTGAGGCCCACCTACATATGCTTCAGGACGCCAGGGTAATCCGCTACTATCAAAGGATTACAGACACCTTAGTAGACTATTGGAATAAAGGATATCGAACCGATGAACTAAGGCTTTACCTGGAAGGTTATATCGCTTCCATGCGACATTCCGGTGCCGTCGAGTCTTATCTCATCAACCAGCTCGAACAAGAATCTCTCCGGTTTTTGTACGATATATCCAATTTTGTGGTGGCTCAGCCTGAGGTTGAAACCGACTACTACTAAGGCCATCACATAAGGCCATCGCACCGTGCCAAAAGTAAAGCGCACTCGCTTTATCAGCCAGTGCGCTCTTAAACTCTATGTCTTAGGCTTTTTGTCTTAAGCTCCATGAAAGAAAAATGGACTTAAGAGGCGATCGCAACCTCTACCGTCTCTTGCAAACTACCTTCCTGATACATCTTAATTAAAATATCCGAACCGCCTAGAAACTCGCCGTTGAGATACACCTGCGGAATCGTCGGCCAGCTAGAATACTCTTTAACGCCCTGACGAATTTCAGGGTCAGCTAAAACGTCCACTGTTTCATAAGGGACGCCAAGCTGGTTCAAGATTTGCACAACATTATTGGAAAAACCGCACTGAGGCATCAGCTTGGTGCCTTTCATAAACACCAAAATTTTGTTCTGCTCAACCAGGTTATCAATTTTAGCTTTGGTTTCTGGAGACATTTTTGATCCTAAAAATATTCGACTGCTCTATTGTAGAGCGAGCTGCTGATATCGTTGTAACCCGCTAGCTAGCAGTGGCTACTTCTGCGGGCGTATGGGTCTCTAGCGAAAGCGCATGAATCGCCTCGGAAGACATGGCAGAATCGACCGCCTTGTACACAAGCTGATGGCGCTTCACTAAGCTAAGCCCTTCAAAGGCAGAAGATACAATGGCAACTTGATAGTGGTCACCGCCACCCGTCAGATCTTGAACGGCGATTTCAGCATCGGGCAAGCCAGTTTTAATCATGGCTTCTACTTGGCTAGGGCTAATCATGCGCTTTTCTTGTAGGTTAACGGACTAGACTTTATTATGCCGCAGGGTTCTTAATTCGACGGGCAAGACGCCCATACCACAAGATTTTGAAAGGTTACTACTGGGCAGCCCCTGGGGCATCATAAGGCACTTCTACAAAGCCTAATTCATAAAGCTGCTGATACGCTTGCTGGCCCAGTAGGCGAGTGGGCTGTTGACTTTGTACCACTTCGACCAGCAAAGGCACCGCCAGATCAGGGCGGCTTTGGGCACGGTAAACCACAGCGAGTTGATAGCTTGCCTGATCGCGAACCTGAGCAGATTCTAGTGCGAGATCGCGCAGGCCACTGGTAACGCGGCTGTCAACGCCAACAAATACACCGGAAATATTTTGATAGTAGGTTGAAACATCGTTCAGCGCTTTGCGGGCCGCGACGAGCTTTTCGGCAGCAAGGCCGTAGTCTTGAGCGGCGATCGCGCTTTCCGCTTCACTCATCAGCGACTGACCCGCCGCGATGCCAATCGGACTATCAGATTGCCCCACCGCGCGGGTCGCGCTAGGGACTTCAACCGGGGAATCGGTATCGGTGCTTTGGGCATGAGCAACGAAGGGAACAGCGGCTAAGGAGGCGCTGACCAACACTCCAGGCAGCAAAGCTTTGACGATGGAAACCATGACGAAAAAACGGCTGAAGAAAACAGCTAACTTAGGTAATTTAACCTAAGAGTAGGACATTGACTGACCCTCTGCTTTAAAGAATGTGACTCTTGAGCAAGTGGATATACCGAATATATACGGATCCCCTATCTCGTTTTAATCACAGCAGCCCCGCAAACTTGCTGCTTCACCAGCGGTAAGCAAATATTAAGAGAGCCTATTAGAAGATGGGTGAAAGGCAGACTGGATAGGGTATGACAGGAGTATCAGCGAGATGACCGGATCGGGCGATTGGATAGATGGGCAGGATCAAGACCAAGACAAAGGCGTCTTACCCGGACAGGAAGGCACTATTTTGCAACGCGGCGGTGAAGAACTGCGGCTGCGCAAGGTCAGAAATCGACTAACGCTATGCCTGAGCGATCTAAATGCCTTAGCGCCGCTCAGCGACTATTGGCAGCCCCAGCAGGCGCGAAATATTACGCCCCAAGCTATTGACCAAAGCCCGGTGATTATAGAGTGGCAGCTTAGCGCTCAGCGGCTAGAAGATGCCCTCGCGCAGCTCAGAGACTTTCCCGCTGTTTTGTACGCTAGCCATGTGTACGAACTCGATTTGAGCCCTGGTACCTATGTGTATCTGGGCAATCAGCTCACGGTGCAGTTTGCCGACGGGGTTGCGATCGCCCAAATCGAAGATATCGCCAATGCTATCGGCATCAGCCGCACCCACGCCCTCACTGACAGCGGCAACACGCATTGCTTTATCGTTGGCCCCACTGCCCGCCAAAACCCGCTCAAAATCGCCAACCAGCTCGCCCGCCACCTGGACGTTTTACTGGCCGAGCCCAACATCATCATGGCCGCCGCACCGCTATATCGACCGACTGATACCCGCTATCCCGAGCAGTGGCACCTTTCCCATCGCGGCAGTAGCACCGATCTGGCACCCGATGCCCATGTCTTTGCCGAAAAAGCCTGGGACATCACGCGCGGCAGCCGCTCTGTTGTGATCGCGATCACCGACGACAGCTTTGATTTAGCGCACCCGGATCTCCAGGGGTCTGGCAAAATCGTTGCCCCGCGTGACCTTAAAAACAAAGATGGACTGCCGACACCCACCGCTGAATACGAGAATCACGGCACAGCGGTCGCCGGGGTGGCGCTGGCCGAAGAAACGGGTGAAGGCATTGTTGGCATCGCGCCGGGCTGTAGTTTTATGCCGATTCAAACTACGGGCTTTTTAGACGATACTTCGATTGAGCAAATGTTTGATTGGGCAATCAATCAAGGAGCCGATGTGATTTCCTGTAGCTGGGCACCGGCAGCGGTTTACTTCCCTTTATCTCGGCGCATTAGCCAGGCGATTAATCGAGCCGCAACTAAAGGAAGAAATGGTAGAGGCTGCGTGATTTTGTTCTCGGCAGGCAATGCCAACCGCCCGGTAGATGGCCAGGTGGATGAGTCAGGCTGGCCGCGTAATTTGCTCAAGGGGACGACTACCTGGCTGAGCGGATTTGCCATCCATCCAGATGTGATTACGGTGTCGGCCTGCACAAGCTTGAACCGTAAGTCCGCTTACAGCAACTGGGGTCGCCATATTTCAGTCGCTGCGCCCAGTAATAATGCGCCGCCGAATATGGCGCTCTCGGCAGGTGTTTTTGATACGGGGCCACCGATTCGGAGCGCACTGGCAGGTCGCTCGATATTGACAAGCGATCGCACTGGCGCTCAGGGCTACAGCCTGACCGACTACACCGGCTTTGGCGGCACCTCTAGCGCCTGCCCTTTAGTGGCGGGAATTGTGGGCCTGATGCTGTCTGTCAATCCTGACTTGAGCGCCAGCGAGGTTAAAAAGCTATTGCAGCTCACCACCGACAAAATCATCGACACCAGTCCCGACCCACAGCTCGGCCTCAGCTATGGCACCTACGATAGCAAGGGGCACGCCTTCTGGTTTGGGCATGGCAAAGTCAATGCTTACAAGGCCGTCAAGGCAGCACAAAAAAGTGCGCTGAGCGATCGCACACTTCACAAAACCCTCACCGCTGGCAATGACGTCGCACTGGCCATTCCCGATAACGACCGCAGAGGTATCTTCAGCGCCGTTCCTATCCGGGAAAACGGATCGCTGCAAGATATCAAAGTTTACATCCAGGCCGAGCATGAATTCCTCAGCGATCTCAGCTTCACGCTAATAGCACCCACGGGTCAGACAGTTCTCCTTCAGGGCCGTACGCTCGGTCGCCAAACCAGGCTGCAAAGAACCTATTCGTTAGTCAGTACACCGGCGCTGCGGCGACTCCTGAATAGTGAAGTGAACGGTCGCTGGCAGCTTCAGGTCATAGACCATGTGCCAGAGCATGTTGGGCAATTGAAGCGATGGAAGCTAGTACTAGGAATTTGAACCACTCGCCAATTGCAGCAACGCTGCCTGCAAATCAGCCGTCAACTGCTTTGACTGCACTTTCACTACGCCCGCCTTATAATCTGCCACGGCAATCGGCTCACCAATCCGAACCTTGACCGTGCCGCGCCACTGAGGACACAGCTCGCTATACTCCAAACTAATTGGCACAATCATCACATCTACCTGCGGGCGGCTATGCTCGGCCCGCAGCGCAATCCGAGCCAATCCCGGCTTTAGCGGATGAATGCCATCTTGATAGATATTGCCTTCGGGATAAATCACCAGCATTTCTTGCTCTTGTAAAAGCTGTACGCCATGGCGCAATGTCTGCACTGAAGGCCGCCGGACATGTACCGGAAAGCCGCCCAAGCGCCGAATAAACCAGCCCTGAATGCCCAGGCACTCATCAGCAGTCACCATAAACCGCAGGTAGCGTCCCGCACGCTTGCCAACTAGCCCAACTAGCAAGGGATCCCATCGAGATTGGTGAGTCGGCGCAAGTACCACTGGCCCGGCGGTAGGAATATTTTCTTGGCCAATAATTTCAATTTTGCTGAAGTAAGCAGGCAGGATTATTTTTTCGCCGAGGCCGTACATCAGGGGCGCAAGCCAGGGGGAAAGGCGCGATCGCATAGCAGGACATTGATGAGGGGGGCGATCGCTATCAGCGATGACGTCAGGAGTGCGATCGGCAGGAAGTGCCATGTCAGCCAAAGAGTCTACCAGCATAAAAAGAGCGGATGTATTGGAACAACCATAGGGGCTGTTTGCATTGCTTAAACATGCAAAATGACAGTTTTTAGGTCGGTTGGCTCAGTCGATCAGCGCTTCATTAAATCAAGCACAGATGGTATTAAAATGAGCGCCGCACGATTACGGATGAATCACCCCAAGGAAGCGATTGCAATGGCTAACGTCGCTGCCGAAACCAGCCCTGTAGTTGCTCGCGGCAGGGGGTTTCTAATATACCGCCCAGCACCTGTAGGCGATGATTAGAACAGGGGCCATCTGGCAGATTGAGCACAGAGCGAACGGCCCCCGCCTTTAAATCATCAGCTCCATATACCAGCAGCCCCAACCGGGATTGAATAATGGCCCCGGCACACATTGCGCAGGGCTCTAAGGTGACGTACATTGTGCAATCGTTCAGGTGCCAGTTGCCTAGCTGCCTACCCGCCTCGCGCAGGGCCAATACTTCGGCATGGGCCGTTGGGTCGCAGTCGCGTTCTTTGCGGTTGGCGGCCTGGGCAATAATCTGATTGTCTGGCCCCACTACGACAGCGGCCACGGGCACTTCCCCAGCTTCACCCGCCGTTTTCGCTAGCGCTAGGGCTCGCAGCATCCATTGGCGATGACGTAAGTAGGTTTTGTTTGCGATCGCAGGCGGCCCAATCTTCAAAGCATCATCCCAAAAGTCATCAGCAAAATCATCCGGCAAAATCATGGTGCAGGCCATTACACTCGTCAAATTACGGTTCTCAACCGGTAGGCCCTACTATCAACCCATCTATCAAGTGCCATACTGGGTAACAGCAGTAGACTTTCGCAAACAGCCCCTTCTCAATAGTATGGTGACCACCGTAGATTTCCTCAATCAGCTCAATCCCTCCCAACGTCAGGCCGTCGAACACTTCTGCGGGCCTTTACTGGTAGTGGCTGGAGCCGGTTCAGGAAAAACCAGAGCCCTCACCGCTCGCATTGCCAACCTCATTCTCAATCGCAATGTCGATCCGGGTAACATCCTGGCAGTCACCTTCACCAACAAAGCCGCTCGCGAAATGAAAGAGCGGATTGAGCGCCTCTTTGCCGAGCAAGAGGCCATGGCTCGCCACAGCAAACCGCTACATATGCTGCCAGAACGAGAGCAGATGCAACTGCGCTCTTATGTATACAAGCACTTTTTGAAAGAACTGTGGATTGGTACGTTCCACGCCCTCTGCTCGCGTATTCTTCGCTATGACATTGAAAAATATGAGAGCCCTCATGCTCAGGGCTGGACACGCAGCTTTTCTATCTTTGACGAGTCGGACGCTCAGAGCCTGGTAAAAAACATCGTCATCAACCAGCTAAACCTGGACGATCGTAAATTCAACCCTCGCTCCGTTCGCTTTGCCATCAGCAACGCCAAAAATCAAGGGCTAGATCCCGATCAATACGAAGTAGAAAACCCTAACTTCAAAGGGCGCAACATCGCTGAAGCCTATCACCTGTACCAAAAAGGGCTTTCGGCTAACAATGCCTTGGATTTCGACGATCTCATCCGCCTGCCAGTGCAGCTCTTTCGGCAAAATCCAACAGTGCTCGACTACTGGCATCGCCGCTTTCGCCATATTTTAGTAGATGAATATCAAGACACCAACCGCACTCAGTACGACCTGATTCAACTATTGGCGACCAACGGTGAAGGCAACCAGAAATTTGACGATTGGCAAAATCGCTCTGTTTTTGTGGTTGGCGACGCCGATCAAAGCATCTATTCATTTCGCGCCGCAGATTTCACCATCCTCATGGGCTTTCAAACAGAGTTTGGCGATGGTTTAACAGACGAGGACACCAAAACGCTTGTCAAGTTAGAAGAGAACTATCGTTCCACCTCTAACATTTTGGATGTGGCCAACCACCTCATTGACAACAATACTGAACGCATCGAAAAAGTGCTGCGAGCCACTAGGGGCGAAGGTGAGGCAATCTTCTGTCATCGTGCGGACAACGAGGCGATGGAGGCAGAATATGTTGTAGGCCAAATTCGCAACATAGAGCTGAAGAATCCCGAGCTGAATTGGAAAGATTTTGCTGTTCTTTATCGCACTAACGCGCAATCTCGGGCAATGGAAGAAGTGCTGAATCGATTCAGCATTCCGTACAAAGTCGTTGGCGGCCTCAGGTTTTACGATCGCCGCGAAATCAAAGACATTTTAGCTTACTTGCGTTTGGCGGTAAACCCGGCAGACAGCGTCAGCCTCAAGCGCATTATCAACACGCCTCGGCGCGGCATTGGTAAAACGACATTAGATAATTTGGATAAGGCAGCGGCGGAGTTGGGTGTGCCCTTATGGGACATTGTGCAAGATGAGACGTCGGTAAAGACGCTGGCGGGGCGGGCGAGTAAACGGGCGATCGCATTCTCTCGCATGGTCTCAGGCTGGCAAGAACGGGTGGAAACCGCCAAACCCACCGACATTGTTCAAGATGTGTTAGAACAAACCGGCTACATTGAAGACCTTAAAACCAAAGGCACCGAAGAAGATCTCAACCGTATCGAGAATATTCAAGAGCTTTATAACGCGGTCGTGCAGTTTGAAGAAGAAAACGAAGACGCGACGCTGCTCACTTTCTTGGCCAATGCGTCTCTTAATTCTGATAATGAGCAAGAAGACAACGACAATAAAGTCACCTTGATGACGCTTCACGCTTCAAAAGGGCTAGAATTTCCTGTTGTTTTTCTCGTCGGATTAGAACAGGGCCTGTTCCCCAGCTTTCGTTCACTAGAAGACGCCGCCGCCATCGAAGAAGAACGCCGCCTTTGCTACGTTGGCATCACCCGCGCTCAGGATAGATTGTTTATCTCCCATGCCCGCGAGCGCCGCACTTACGGCCACATGCGTGAAATCTCCACCCCTTCCATCTTCCTCAGCGAACTGCCCCGCGACTACATCATGGCCACCGTCCCTAGCGCCCTACCCGAACGCTGGACAACCACCACCCGCGAAGCCAAGCTCAAAAACCCCCAGCCCAACCTCAACAAACCCGGCACCCACGAAGACGACTGGAGCGTCGGCGCACCAGTCACCCACAAAGCCTTTGGCGAAGGCAAAGTCACCCACATTTTTGGGGCTGGTAACAAAATTTGCCTCGCCATTCATTTTCCTGGCATTGGCAAAAAGATTATTGACCCGAGAACAACCACAATAGAAAGGCTTGGATAACCGTCGATAGTCATAGTCAATAGTCATATTTACTCGGTTGCATCTAAGCCCTCTAAAAAGTCAAGTAGCTGCTGCAATGTCGGCAAGACGCTTAATTATCTTTAGGACTTGCTCCAAATTGTTATCCTGAGAAATCACGAACTCTTTCGACTGTCCATATATCGGCTCACGCTTTGAAGTGCGATCTAGCTTGATAAAAATGAAATTTCTGCCGTTAGTCACCATGCCGTACAGTTGTTTTTGAGGCGTTGGTGCTGCCAGCATATACGCCAGAACCTGAGGAATGCCTACTATAAGCGAGAACCCAGCTCTTTTGGACTCAATCGTCAGTATCCAAAGGGAGTCTTTGATGATCGCAATGTCTAAGCGGCCTCTGACCGTTACTTCTTTGTCCTCAGCAAAGATTTCAACAGATTTCTCTGTTTCTACATAAAACGGCGGTAGAAAGAGCCCTGCAGCATCCAGTAAAGGCGATACAACCGTCAGGCTGACGGTATTTTCTAGGGCAAAGCGATCTTCAAAGTTTTCGTAAATAGCTTTGATATGCGCGACACGAGAATTTTCGTAGTCAGTCAGATCCGGCAGCGAAGTTTGCCATTCTGAGAAGAAATCGGCATCGGCAGATCGCTTAAGCCCAAACTTTTGTTTCAAATCGATCACAGTCAACTTGTCTATAGCAACCGCTTGACTCATTGGTCTACTCCAATTCTAAAATTTGTCTCGGCTCAATCGTACAGTGAGCCATTGAATGCTTTTTGAGTTCTGCTTATGCCGTCGCCGTTGCGTTCACTACTTCTTTTCCTTCAAATAAATCATCAGGTTCGTACAAATACTCAAACCAGTTACCAAAGGGATCGCGACCATAGAAGGAGGCTGTGCCATCGCGGTGATCGTGAATTTTGCCTACCTTGACGCCGTCGGCTTTGAGCTTTTCGTGAGCGGCGTCGATTTCGGTGCGATCGCTAAACACAAACCCAAAATGCGGCCCCGCTTGGTCGTAGTCTGGGCTCATCAGCGCCAGCCCATCATTACCCGCCTTCAGATAGGCCCAGTCGCTATCTTGCCAAACTAGCTTCATTCCTAAGTTCTGGTAAAATTCGGCAGCCTTTGCCACATCTTCTACACATACGGCCACATGGCCTAGTCGCTTCATTTGCATGGATGTCATTCTCTGGTGTCGTTGTTTTGAATGGCGCGATCGCAGCCATCTTTCAAAAGTCCTTCATTCATTCTAAGACAGTCAAGAATCGACGGCTTCGATCTGTCGCAACGCGCTAGCTATCATTTTTCATAGGCTGACGGTATTTACGAAATCCGACCGTATTTCTCAGCTCAAGTCGAGCCGCTAATATAAAGTCATCGGGTACAGCACTGATACATATACAGCAGAAGCTGATAGAAGCTGACTCGAAAGTAAGCACACTGCGAGGATATCGACTTCTGATGGAAACTTCATTTGATTCTGACAAGCGAAAACTGCTCTCGGCAGCTTCCCACGCCTCGATATTTTTCAGTCAACTGATTTTTTCTGCGGGTGTCCCGTTTGCCCTGATGCTTTTATCAGATGATCCTGTCATCAAAGAGAACTCAAAAGAAGCCTTAAACTTTCATTTCAACATGTGGCTGTATAGCGTGCTGCTGATCATCCCGGCCTGGCTGATTATTGGCCTGCCGTTGGTTGCATTACTCGCGTTAGTTCAAGTTATACTGCCAATCTTTGCCATCCTCAGTTGCGTGACCGATCCGGATAAGGCGTACCGCTACCCATTCATTTTCCGTCCGCTTTAATCCTTGTTAGAAAGCGATTGGAAAGCTGCTTAAGCCATCAAACCAACTACATCATCGGCGGAATCGTCAGGCCCTTCAGCGGTCTGGCGATTTCTGTAGGGGTGAGCCCTTTGCCCTGAATTAAAACGCCAAAATTACCGAGTCCCATTGGGCTGATAAGCTGCTGTAGAGCTTCGCGGCGCATCATAATTTTTTGGATGTCTATTGCTTTGGCCGTCTGCTCAAAATCAGTCGGTCGAGAGAGGGTTGAGAGGCGATCGCCCAATCCCAATGCCATCAAAAATAACCCCTGCTGCGTAAAGCCAATCTTCTGCAAACCTACCGCTTCACCTTGATTCTCTAGCGCGGTAAAGTTCACATGCGCCGTAATGTCTTGTTCGCCAACATGCGCAAACGGATCGTCATGATGCGCGTGCCGGTAGTAGCATTGCAGAGTTCCCTGGCTGCGAGCTTTGCTGTAGTAGCGCTGAGCGCTGTAGCCATAGTCAATCGTCAGCACGTAGCCTCGATCCATTTTCTTTGAGACCGCGCTCAACCAGTCCAACGCTGCCAAATTCACTTCCGTTCGATAGCCGTTTGGATAATCAGAAAGATCAATACCTACTTGGTCAAAGTAATGGTGTAGCTGAGGCGTAGAGAGTTCACCCCGCACAGCGACAAACCCCGCTTCATTTGCGCTAACCCAAATTTCTTTTAGCTTTTGGTCATGCAACTCCACCCAATGCACCGGAAATGCATCCACCAGTTCATTAGAAAACGCACAGCCCACCACAGATTTCTCTGGAATATCAGCCAGTTCTTGCCAGCTCAACTGAATGCCTTGCGTCTGCCAGTGGCCCAGCCGTTTTTTCTGCTCTGCTTTTAGCGCCGCCGACTTTTCTACCACAATATAGTGCAGGCAGGCAAAGCAGGCAGGATGGTGCTTTTGTAAGTGGGCGATCGCATCCGCCGCAACCAGTCCTTGCCCCGCCCCCATTTCCATCAGCGTAAAAGGATTGGGCTGACCGAGCGCTTGCCACATATCAGCAAACTGCTCGGCAATAACTTCACCAAAGTCGTGGCCCATATGCGGGGAGGTAATAAAGTCACCTTGGGGGCCGATGCTACTGCCCGGCGTGGAATAATAGCCAAACTGCGGATGGTACAGCGCTAAGTTCATGAATTCGGCAAAGGTGATTTGTTGCTGTTTACTTTGCTCGATGTGGTGCGCGATCGCCCGCCGCAAATTTTCTGAACTGTTCAATGACTTCACTCATCCCGACTGTTTCTAGGATAAAACCTTCGCGCTTCAGCCGGAGCATCTCTCAGTGATAAAAAATCATCCATACGTCTTGCGAACGCGAATCTTTCGCCGTGTTGCAATTACAATGGCACCTGCCGCTAACGCTCTAGCATGGTTCGCTATCACTTCCTCGAAGAGCAGTATTCGTTCTGACCGGGGCAGATTTTCCAGTCTCAAAACCCCAAAGTGCTCCCGCTTCTGCAGCCAAATCATCTGATCAAAATTAGAATCAGTTGTCACGATAATCCGCCTTTCCCTCACCGCCCACTACAAAATATTGCTGTCGCTCATGCTCAAATCAACGCGGCTTACCAACTCAACATCATGCCCTGCTTCTAACAAAACAGTAGCCAATGCACCAGCAGCATTCACATCCAACAGAAACTTCACCGCCAAGAAGCTACTCGCTCAAAAATTTCCTCGTTTTCCATAAGGTGATGGGCATATAGCAAAGATGCTTGAATATCAGCCATTTCAAGTTCTGGATAATCTTCCAAAATCTCCTGCATAGCAGCACCCTTGGCCAGCAGTTCTAAAATCATCGCCACCGAAAGTCGCATACCTCGGATAATGGGCTTTCCTCCCAAAATTTCCTGATTAACCGTAATTCTAGAGAGCAAACCGTCAGAGTCTACTGGCATTACAAAAACTCCGTTATAAAGCGCTTTCAAGCATTCTTAGCATAAACAATAATAACGTCAGGGCTATTTCACTTTTGGCGAAGTGCGCTATGACTGGCCATCAAGATTTTTTGTCCGAGTTTGCAAGAGTTCATCTATAGCATCAGTTGGCAATAAGCTTGTAGAGCTAGCCGCCAACTTTATCGCTGCGGTCGATGAGTACTTAGCAGACTGTGAAAATGAGGGCATCGCGGCTGAGGCTCCTAAAGTTTTGACATCCTAAAATTTTGACAACTGCGTAGTGGAATTCTTGATCGGCAAAGCAATTGAAAGCCACCGTTAGCCAGCAATCTGCTGTGCAAACCATTGCGCCGCACTTCCATTCGTCCCATCGGCCAAACGCGCAAACGTTTTTTCTACTAACGAAATCTCAAGGCCGCTTAGCGCCTGCGACACTTCACACTGCTGATATCGTCCGTCAGAGCGCAACAAAAACGCAATCACTCGCAGCCCTCGCACATCAATCACCCAATACTCAGGCACCTCTAGCGCAGCATAGATGGCTTTCTTTTCATCTAAGTCGCTAGCAAGCGTCGTATCACCGACTTCACACACCAGGTTAGGCACCCGCCACCGCCTCAAATTTACTCGACGAGATTCACCTGGCTTCCAGCGAGGAGACTCTGCTCCCAGGTAAAGCACCTCATCCGGAGAAGCGCCGCGCTGCTCAGGTTTCTCGATAGTGCAGCCGCCCAAAGCCTCAAAGATGATGTCGGGCTGACGGATAAACCATGCGAAAAAAATCATCGTCAGCAGTTCACGACATTGCGAATGGCTAATCCCTTCCCAGCCCATATCGACAAACAGATAGCGTTGATTGAAATACACACGAAAGTAATCTGCCTCCTGCGCCTCTGCTTCTTCGCAGGCAGCAACGTAATCCGCCCAAGTTGCAGGCACCCATTGAGGCGTTTCATCAGGTGATTGTCGGGTGGGAATATGAGCGATCGCAACCATAAATTTCGCAAGACGCTACTTTTACACAGCGTAGCAAATACAAAAGCGCCCTACAGTTTCCCGTAGGGCGATCGCATAGGAACTATAGCTTTTGGAGCTATCGCTTTCGGCTAAGCAAATGCTAAGAGCAGACTAAATCTCTGATCAATCCTAAGCATCGTCTAAAGCAGCAATACCCGGAAGCGTTTTACCTTCGAGCAATTCTAAGCTAGCACCGCCACCGGTTGAGATATGGCTCATTTTGTCAGCGAGGCCCACTTTTTCAACGGCTGCTACAGAGTCGCCGCCGCCGATGATGGTGATGCAGCCAGTGTCAGTGAGATTGGCTAGGGTGCGGGCGATCGCCTCCGTCCCCTTCGCAAACTTCTCCATTTCAAACACGCCCATCGGCCCATTCCAAATCACACTCTTACAATCTGCCAGCGCCGCCTGAAAAGCTTCCACCGAATCAGGGCCGATATCCAGCCCCATCCAGCCATCAGGAATACTCTCCACGCTGGCGGTTTGAGTACTGGCATCCGCCGAAAACGCATCCGCCAAAATCACGTCCGTGGGCAGCAAGAAATCAACGCCCTTGGCTTTGGCTTTAGCTTCTAGTGCCGTAGCCAGATCCAGCTTGTCTTCTTCTACTAAAGAATTGCCCACACTGAGGCCACGCGCCTTGTAAAAGGTGAAAATCATGCCGCCGCCGATGAAAATCTTATCAACTTTATCGAGCAGCGTTTCGATGACGCCAATTTTAGAAGATACCTTAGAGCCCCCCACAATCGCAGCCAAAGGGCGCTGAGGATCGTCTACCGTCGATTGCAAATACTTCAGCTCTTTTTCAATCAAAGAGCCCGCCACTGCCGGGCTGAGGTACTCAGTAACCCCTGCTGTCGAAGCATGAGCCCGGTGAGCCGTACCAAACGCATCATTGACATATAAATCTGCATTTGCCGCCAGCTTTTTCGCAAATTCAGGATCGTTGCTCGTTTCGCCGTCATAGAAACGTACGTTCTCTAACAGCGCCACCTGGCCGTTTTCCATACCTGCAATCTTGGCCGCGACGTCATCGCCAATGCAATCGTCACACTTGATTACCTCTTGGCCGAGCTTTTCAGAAAGACGTTTGGCCACAGGTGTCAACCGCATACTCTCCACAACCTTGCCTTTGGGACGACCAAAGTGACTCGCCAAAATAACCTTGGCTCCCTTGGCAGTCAAGTCTTGAATCGTGGGAAGGGCAGCGCGGATGCGCGTATCGTCAGTAATATTGCCCGCATCGTCAAGCGGGACGTTAAAGTCGGCTCGCACCAACACCCGCTTACCAGACACATCAGAGGCAGATAGATCAGCTAGCGCTTTCTTGGCCACAGAATATACTCTCCTAAAAAATATGTAACGTTTGTCTGCATCAGACTCGAAAGCGGGCCAAAGCTTGACTACCCTAGATCTCGAATGATGCAAGGCTACAATGAACACCCCCAGTAGAACACCCAGGCAGAACGCCCAGAGAATATGCACAGAACATTATCAAAGGAACGATTCAAAGAGATGGTTCAAAGGGGCGGTTCAAAGGTTGTTTTAAGCTAATTGCCTGCAATAAGTACGCCTACCTATCGCTTGTTCGTTTACTATTTTACAGAAGTGTGTGATCTCTTCATGTACAAAACGCTTTTATTCTCGATCGACTCTAGCCCCGGTGCCAAAAAAATCATTCAGACGGTGCTAGATATGGCCCAGCTTTGTCAGTCAAAGGTCGTGCTGCTGTCCGTGGTAGAACCGCCAGAAAACAGCGATCCCTCACACCCTGAGCAAACCTCACCAGAGGCGGTAGCTTCTTTGCTAGGGAAGGCTAAAAAGCTATTTGAGCAGCGCGGTTTTGAAGCTCAAACGATTGAACGGGAGGGCAATCCAGCTTTTATTATTTGTGATGTAGCCGACGAAGTCTCTGCCGATTTAATTGTGATTGGCTGTCGAGGAACCGGGCTCACAGAAGAAGGCCGCGAAGACAGCGTCAGCGCCCGCGTCATCAACCTGTCGCCCTGTCCGGTGCTGGTCGTGCCCTAAGATTAGAGAGCACCTCCCTTTCACCTGCTTTAGCTATGGCCCTTCCTTCTATTCAGTGGTATCCCGGCCATATTGCTAAAGCAGAGCGGGCACTGCAAGCGCAGCTTAAGCGGGTGGATGTCGTTTTGGAGGTTCGGGACGCACGAATTCCTCTAGCTACTCGGCATCCTAAGCTAGATGAGTGGTTGGGGGACAAAAGGCGAGTGCTGGTGATTAACCGGGTAGACATGATTCCGGGAGCGGTGCGCGACCTATGGCAAGACTGGTTCAAAAGTCAAGATCAAATCGCCTACTTTACCGACGCGAATCAAGGCAAAGGCGTCGGCCAAATCACCCGAGCCGCGCAGGCCGCAGGAGCGGCTATGAATCAACGACGCACCGACAGAGGAATGCGCCCTCGCCCCGTTCGCGCCGTTGTTGTCGGCTTTCCCAACGTAGGCAAATCTGCCCTGATCAATCGGCTGCTGAAGCGGCGAGTCGTAGAAAGTGCGCGTAAAGCAGGCGTTACCCGGCAACTGCGATGGGTACGAATCTCGGATGAGCTAGAGCTGCTAGACGCGCCTGGCATCATTCCAGCACAGCTCACCGACCAGGACGCTGCGCTCAAACTTGCGATTTGTGACGACATTGGTCAAGCCGCCTACGATACGCAAAGGGTAGCCGCTGCTTTTGTTGATTTGTTAAAGGCATTAGATGAGGCGCAAAAGCTGAATTCTACCACTGCCGATTTGGGCGATCGCACCCAGGCACTTCAAGCCCGTTACGACCTAGACCCCTCTGATTGCACCGGCGAAACCTACTTGAACACCCTAGCCGAGCAAAAGTTTCAGGGCTCACAAGAGCGGGCAGCACGCAAGCTTCTGATCGAATTTCGTAAAGGTGTCTTGGGCAAGCTAGTGCTAGAACTACCGCCTACTTTACCCTTGAGCTAACGACTGTTGTGAACGGCTGATAAAAGCATCTGCAACCTGTCCCCTTTGTTCTTCGCTTTTGAATAACCTTCATGCTACAGCGACTTTTGTTCTCAGCCTCAGAACCGACCTATCACCTCTTCGATCGAGCCCGACGACGTCTGCGTCCCCTCTACGAGTCAGATATTCAAAAGCACAAACGGGAACGGCAAACCGCCGACTATTTACTGCTGTCGCTCACTAACTGCGGCAGAACCTGGCTGCGGGTCATATTAGGCCGAGCATTACAGCTACACTACGCTCACATTAGCGGCATCGAAGCCGTTAACCTGCATGACCTCTTCAGTTTTTCTGAACGCATTCCAACACTCCCAGCGATCAAGCCTATGCACGAAAAATACGGGCAGTTTGGCAATCGTTATGAGCAGCAAAAGGTAATTTTGCTCGTGCGCGATCCCCGCGATGCCCTGGTCTCCCGCTACCATCAGCACAAAGACGAACTCGGTTTCGATAGCCTCGATCGCTACGTTTGTGAAAGCTCAGACCTCCATGCCTACATTCAGTTTTATAACGATTGGCAGACTCACCGTGACAGCGCCAAAGACTTACTGTTAGTGCGCTACGAAGATATGAAAGAAAACACATTTCACGAAGTTCAGCGCGTTGGTAACTTTTTAGAATTGCCGCTGACACCTACCGAAATCCATCAGGCAATTGACTACGCCTCCTTCCAGAATATGCGAAAAATGGAAGTCGAAGGCACCAGTCAAGTACGCACTAAAGTCATGTCTGCTCGCGACATCAGCAACCCAGAATCGTTTAAGGTGCGTAAAGGCACTATCGGTGGCTACAGAGCCGAGCTAGCGCCTGAGGCGATCGCTTTTGTTGATAGCACTGTCTCGGCGCAGCTAAATCCTATTTATGGCTATTCCTCGGTTCATGCTGATGAAGATACGCCCCAAAACTGAGTCGTTTAGGGCTAATCGCCAGCCAGCGAAGTAAATATCTGACGAAGCTACGTACGAGAACTTACCGACTGGCCCAGCTCAAGCTAGGATGCACTCGTATTTAGGTTCGCAAGAACGGGTAGCCTAAATACGACTGAATGAGTTTAGTTAAAGGTGTTCTGTAAAGGCTCAGCTTGAATCAGCCCTCTAACTCGCCTGATAAGGTGTACTCACGACTTTATAAAGCAACTACAAAGCCCTCAGGGTAATCTACGAAGATCGCTGAGGTCGAACGTATGCTGTAGATTACCTTTCTTGGCCACTTCTGCGCTGGTCTTTGCGGTATCTCGTTTTCCTTTACCTCAGTCGCTTTAATCATGAATTCCGCGCTGACACCTGTCCAACCGCTTATAGCCTCTACATCAGTAGCGAATCGTCCGCTAAAAATTTCAATTGTCGCTAGCGATCTCTCTAGCAGTGGGGCAGGGCGTTGGAAAGGGGCAGTGCGGCCTTTTTTGCTGGCTCAAGCTTTTCAGCAGCTAGGGCACGCCGTTGAAATTTTGGGGTTCGCTGACGATACAGAGGGTCTGCCGACCGCAGCTAATTTACCGATCAAGACGGTCGAGCGATCGCACTATCCTCAGTTTTTGGGCGCAGCTCGCCAGCTCATGGCACAAATCGAGGGCGATATTGTTGTCGCTTACAAACTAAAGCCCAGCAGCTTTGGGCTGTCGCTGCTGTACAAGCTGCAAAAGAAGTGCCCGGTCATTTTAGACATCGACGACTGGGAGCTGAGTTGGCACGGAGGCGATCGCTGGCAGTATCCAGGGTCTTTTTGGCAACTGTGCAAGGATGTGATTAAGCCTGACGGGGCGCTGCGTCAGCCCGACTACCCCATGTATTTGCAGTGGATAGAAAAATTGACGCCTCGCGCGGATGCGATCACCCTGCATACCCAGTTTATTCAGGATCGGTTTGGCGGCAGCTATGTGCCTAACGGCAAGGATATGTCTTTGTTTGATCCTAGCCGGTACGATCCCGAGAGTAGCCGCGATCGCTACAATCTCTCCGACTACAAAGTGCTAATGTTTCCAGGAGCCCCGCGCCCTTACAAAGGCGTAGAAGATGTGCTACAAGCGCTCGATCAGCTCAATCATGACGATTGGCGACTCGTCATCGTCGGGGGCAGTCCTTACGATCGCTATGACGACTATCTAATCGAAAAATGGGGAAAATGGCTGATCAAGCTACCCAAATACCCCTACGAACAAATGCCAGATATCGTGGCGGCAGCGCATGTCCTAGTAGTGCCTCAACGGGATACGCCAGCGGCCCAGGCTCAGTTTCCACTTAAGCTGACCGACGGCATGGCCATGGCCAAACCGGTGCTAGCTACCAGGGTGGGTGATATTCCGGCTATTTTGGGTGATACCGGATATTTAGTAGATCCAGAATCGCCAGGGCAAATTGCCGAGCAGCTATCGCTAATTTTTCAAGATTTGGAGGCGGCAAACCGTCAGGGACACAGAGCCCGAGAAAGGTGCCGAGAGCATTACAGCATAGAAGCGATGGCCACCCGATTACGGGCTATCCTGGCTGAGATTGCGCTCGATCCATAGCTGCGATCGCCCGCCGATAAACATCGGGAATAAAGCTAAAGTTTCCGTATAACTAAATTTGTATAACTAAAGACAATAGTTAAGGAGTGCAATGAGTAGCGAAGACGTCCCGATACGCCATCAGGCTATGCGTACCATCAGCTTGTACGACAGTGATATTTACAGCTCGTAATGGGTAAAAGTGTCCGTCCATTTAATCTTTTATATCGCACGCTCCTAGTAGCGTCACTAGTTGCCCAGCATTTTTTGATCAAGGGTTATGCATTCTAGACAACTCCTTATAAAATCACTCCTGGATTACCCGCTTTTGGTGTTTCTCACCATCGTGATGGGGTTTTCGGGCGCATTATTTAACGGCGTCAGTACAGTACTGATTGTCCCTATCTTATTAGAGCTGTTAGGGCAAACCACCAAATTGGCCGATCAGCTACCGGGCATTTTGCAGCGGTTTCTGGGCCTATTTGACGTTATTCCCGAAGGCCAGCGGCTGCTCGCGATGGCGGTCGCCGTGGTTTTCTTAATTGTTCTGAAGAACGCTGCGACTTATGCAGGCTCGCTAGCCTCTAATAGCCTGAACCGGAAGCTAGCTGCTAACCTTCGGCTGAAAGGACTGCGCATTTTGCTGGATGTAGATTTGACTTATTACTCCCGCACCAAAGTGGGTGATTTGATCAACCATCTCAATGTGGAAATCAGCCGGACGACGGTCGCGATTCGGACGCTGGCTCGGATGGCGATCGCAGTCATCACCATTCTCGTGTTCGTCGCCTTTTTGCTGTGGACATCTTGGCAACTCACCATCATCGCAACCGTTGCACTCGCTGCGGTCGCGATGATTAATCAAACAGCCGTTCGTAAATCTAAAGTATTCGGCGCAGAACTTTCTCGATTCTCGCGCGACTATTCTTCGCGCATCGTCGAAATTTTATCGGGCATTCGGCTGGTCAAAGCAACCGCTAACGAAGAAACAGAATACAAGACGATTAGCGAGCTAATTTCTGAGCGTGAAATTTCAGAATACCGCTCTCAGCTTCTGTTTGCAGGCATTGGCCCAATTAATGAGATATGCAGCATTATTGCGCTGATCAGTGTGGCGGCGGTAGGGCGCGCGGCAATGGGCGAGCAAATAGAGACGTTTTCGTCTATTTTGCTCACTTACTTGCTAGTGCTGTTTCGGATGCTGCCCTCCATTGGTCAGCTCAACTCTGCGCGTAGTCAGCTCGCTAATGTGCTCCCTAGTGTAACGGTGGTCAGCGAGTTTCTCAGGCGAGACGATAAACCCTTTATGCATTCTGGAAACCGCTCTTTTGATAATCTGCAAACCGGAATTTGCTTCAAGCAGCTCACCTTCAGCTATCCTGGCCATGAAAAGCAAGTGCTCAAGGGGATTGACCTGTACTTGCCAAAGGGAACTACCCTGGCTTTAGTAGGAGCGTCGGGGGCGGGCAAATCTACCCTGGCTGATTTGCTTCCCCGCTTTTACGATCCGACCGGGGGCTGCATTAAAATAGACGGCCACGACTTAAAAGAATTCGATACGAAAAGCTTTCGGCGACGGCTGGGCATTGTCAGTCAAGATACGTTTTTATTTAACGCTTCGGTGCGTGACAACTTAACTTACGGTCGGCCCCAGGCAACCGACGATGAAATTAAAGATGCGATGTACCGGGCGAATGCTCATGAGTTTATTTTGGCGTTACCAGAGGGGCTAGATACGCTGATTGGCGATCGCGGCGTTTTGCTCTCAGGCGGACAACGGCAGCGACTGGCGATCGCGCGTGCCCTTTTACAAGACCCTGACATTCTGGTTTTAGATGAGGCGACCAGCGCCCTTGACACCATTTCTGAGCGGCTCGTGCAAAAGGCCATTGACGAACTCAGCAAAGATCGCACCACTCTGGTGATTGCCCACCGCCTGTCTACGGTGCAAAATGCCGACCAAATTGCGGTGCTCGATCAGGGAAAGGTCGTCGAAACGGGCACCCACAACGAACTGCTAAACAAAGGTGGATACTACTCTCAGCTTTGCGCAATTCAGTTTTCTGAACAGGTAAAAGACGATATCTGCGGGAAGGATCTTTCTGAATGGGAAAGCACAGTGACAAAAGCATCTTATGAAATGCGATCGCGGCTCAGCGGCATTTTGGGCATTTTGGGCCTGCTGACCGACGGTGCCACTGTCAATGATTTAGGCGAGCGTGACGAATTGACGGCCTCCGCCTACGACACCACGCTGACGCTGCTGAAGGTCGTCGAGGATTTGGAAAAGTCTGGTCGAGAAGTGCTCAATTGAAGTCCTAGAGATTAAGGGAAAGACCATGCGCGGTGTGTATATAGTCGCCAATGACAAAGTTCAGGAGAATGCGATCGCCCTCCTCAGCAGCCTCCGCCTGCGCGATCCCGAGGTTCCGGTTTACCTCATTCCTTTTAACAACGACTATCACCAGGTGGCCAATCGCCTGGCCAAGCTATACCAGGTACAGTGCTTTCCCGACCTTGCCTTTTTGGACTCACTTACCCAAAAAATTGGCGAAATTTTCCCTCGCGACTTCTTAGCGCTGCCCAATAAAATGCGCAAGCTTGCCGCTTGGTTTGGCCCGCTTGACGAATTCCTTTACATCGACACTGACATCCTCTTCTTCACCCCAGTATCAGAGACACTGTCCTATTTAGATCGAGCCGAGTTCATCTGGTGCGATTACCACTTCAAAGGTGGACTTGAGGATGTATTTTCTGAAGTGGTACCTGCCCAGAGTATTTTTAGCCCCGAGGCGCTAGGCGACGTCTTTAATAGCGGGCTTTGGGGATCAAAAAAGAGTGCTCTTTCTCTAGATCGGCTTTACGAACTGCTAAGCGAATGTGCGGCTCATCGAGAGTACTTTGACTTCTCTAACGGCACAACTGACCAGCCGATCATGAACTACCTAGTGCTCAAGGCTATCCCTCGCCGGTTAAACATTGTCAAAGCCAAGGCAGACGAGCCGGGTAGCTGGGGGGGATCGCCCCATTTTGAACGGCGCGGTGATGCCCTCTTTGATGGCGATCGCCCCCTACGATACTTGCACTGGGCCGGAACACCCATGCGCCCAGGCGGCCCCTACCGCGACCTGTGGGAGCATTACCGCTATCGCAACGATCCCGAGGCAAAAGCTATTCACAGCGCACAGCAGTCGAAGCCTAATCAGCCTTTTGGGAGTCTAATCCGGCTTAAGGCCCAGCTCAAAAGGCTACTCAAAGCATTACAACAGAGCCTAAAACAGCCTCAGTCCAAGCTAGCCCTGATACTGGCTTTAGCCGCGATATTGGCGCAATACTTCAAATAGCCGATCGGCTTCAAAAGAGCGCGGGTCAATTCTGCTACCAGAGCGGTCAACCATTCGGTGGGTAGTGATGCGGTCGTTAGGAATGCTGCTACGGGCGATCAACCATCCCAAAGATTGATATTGAGCTTCGGTATAGCCACTGTGGGTCGTCGCGCCATTATTGCGACCGTCCGGTGGCGTTTCTAACGAAATGTGATAGGCAAAATTGTTAACCGAGCTGGGGAAATCTGGATTGGTCGCAACCGCTTCTTCACCATTGGCCGTCAGAAAGGCAGAATTACCGGCCCCGAACGCTCGCTGCTCGGGTGGTACTACGTATATTACCGTGCCATCCGCCGCAATCAGGGTGTGATAGCTGACTTGGTCTTCATCGCGAGGGTGATTTACCTGAAACAGGTTGATGGCACTACGAGCAGACCCTACCGTTTCATGAAGTACCACAATATATTGATTGTTTAAGGGATTACCATCAGCATCTTGGCTGTAGCGCTCTCCATAGTTACTCGGGTCGGCCAAGGCAACTTCTTCTCGGGGCTGATAGCCAGAGCTTCTAGGCATTGCCTGGGCAAGCGAACCCGCTGGCGAAGTTAAGATGAAATCGGTATTACCGCTGCCAAGCTCTGCTGGCGACAGTGCTCCGTCTGGGTTGGTTTCTTCTACTTGGGGCAGGCCAACAGCCTTCTTGAGGTGTTCTAAGGGCTCCTGGGCAAAGCCAGACGATACGATCAGGGCGGCTGTCAAAAAGAAGATGGCAATACTAATGACCCAAACGGATAAGGGACGACGCATAGGAATAAAATATAAATTAAGTATTGTTACCCTAATACTATCTCTTAGCCAAAAACCTTTGGGGGCCATCACCGAAGAATATTCTTCAGAAGCTGACAATGTCTCATGGGTCTTACCGATGGGTCTTACCGATGGCTCGGGCGCTGCCGCGTCAGGTACTGCCGGTAATACTGCCGGTATAGTAGCTCTAGCCTGCCAGTATAGGCTTCTATAGCGGCCCTTTGACGGCGGTACAGGCCCAGGAATAGGTTGGCAAATAGCAGAGTTGCGATCGCCACCAATAGCCCCGCCGCCGTCGAAATAAGCGCCGTCCCGATTCCCGCTGTCACCGCCCCTGCCGACTCTGTACCTACCGACTCTCCAATTCGCAAAGACGAAAAAGACTTCATCAGGCCCAAGATTGTCCCCAGTAGCCCCAACAGCGGGGCCACCCCAATAATGGTCTCAAACACCGTATTAAATCGCTTCAGCAGCGGTATCTCCGACTGGGCCGCACTCTCCAACGCCAGGCGAAAGTCCTCAGGTGTGCCCTGCTCTAACGTCAGCGCCGCTAAAAAAATTCGAGCAATTGGGAACTGGGTATGCTGACGTAAGCTGTCAATTGCGCCCTGGGGCTGTTTGCTATAGAGGCCCAGCACTTGCTGAATAAACGCATCCTGCGCCTGGTAAATTTGCAGCCAGAACCAGCCTCGCTCAAAAATAAGCGTGGTCGCCAGCAGCGAAAATCCTAGCAGAGGCCACATGACTACCCCGCCCGACTGAAACAGCTCGACTAGCCTCATGGCCACATTGCTCCGTATACTGAGCGCGCCTCAACGTTGCTAACGCTGCTCAGTAGCCTATAGCGATTGCTACATTCCTGGAAAGTGCTCAATCTCCGCATAGCCGTTGAACAAAAGCTTCTTGCCTTCTATTTCCAGACGATTCACTCGCAGCGACACACCATCAAGATCAAATCGCTCTAGATCAACCATTTTATTCAATACGCCCACAAAACCTGGCATTAGTGCCTCAGAGAGCCATTGTACGTCTTCGGGCACGCTCTCTGGCTCGAACTGGGGATGGATAAACACCACGCGCCTACGCCGCTCTACGTCCACTTTTGCAGAGAAGCTGATGGGAACGTTATCCCGGTTGGGCAGGTCAGTTTCCGCCGAAACCTTTACTCGCTGGTCAGGCAGCAAAGTCAGATTGACCTTACGAAAGGAAATCGGATCGCCACCTGAAAGATCGGTAACCGCTTCAGTGTCTACGTTTTGCAAATGCTTTTCTACCAGGTCAGCCTCAAAGGCTTTGTTAATGCCTGATTCGGTCATTGTGACGGTGGCGATCGCATGGGTTGACTGCTTCAGTCGAATTTTGCCGCCCATCAACCCGCCCACATCAATCGAGACAGCATCCGTCTCGAACTCCATCTCGGCGGCTTCAAACCGCTTCTTGATAATCAGGCCACGGCCCTTCATCTGAAAACTATCGACTACTCCCTGCAAAATTTTGCTAGAAGGTGAACAGCGAATGGAAACATCGACAGACTCGCTGCGGGTAAACAGCTTTTGAATAGCCTGACGGGCAACGGAATTCAGCATATTTTCGCCGAAATCCGTTGAGGATGATTGAGAACCTAGCAGACCGCCTAACATGCTCGAGGTGTATACCTGCTTAAGGAGTGCAATATCACTTGTAACAAAATATGAACAAGCTTGCCACATTAAAGATCATTTTTAGTGAATCATTACTTCAAAAGTCGTAGTGAGGATGAGGCCCACCTTGCATTCCTTGAGAAGAAATTAAAATATGCCGATTTAACCCGCAGTCAAAAATCTTTACTGTATGATTAAGGCAATTCACTAAATCTCCCTGATATCAACTATTACAAGCACTTTAAAACAATTTCACACAGATTAGACTTACACGGACTGATGTTACACGGACTAAAGCGAACCACGCACAGGGCAAGACGTTTGAGGTTAAAAAAGAAGAAATTAGGAATACCGTTACGCCGAAATTCGCCTGCCCACTCGGTTGCCCAAGCGTTCAATATCTTGTTCTAGCAGCACATATTCAGCGAAATACTCAGCTTAAATTAAGTCCCGCTTTATACATAACCGGCTTGTTTTAACCAGGTTTCAGCCGAACTTTATTAAGCAAGTGAAGTGCAGTTCTAGCGGATTTGACCGCTGTGATCAGCACTCTTTCAACTAAGGAACTTCATGCTAAATAATCACCAGATTCTGGGCCACGATTCCGTTTTTACCCCAGAACAAGTATTAGAAAATCGTGGTCGCGTGGCCATTTTTATAGACGGCTCTAACCTTTTTTATGCGGCCCTACAGCTTGGCATTGAAATTGACTACACAAAGCTTCTGTGTCGTTTAACCGCTGGCTCAAGGTTGTTTCGTGCCTTTTTCTATACGGGCGTTGATCGCACTAATGAGAAGCAGCAGGGGTTTTTGCTGTGGATGCGGCGGAATGGTTACCGGGTGATTGCCAAAGACTTAGTGCAACTGCCTGATGGTTCTAAAAAGGCCAATTTGGATGTAGAGATTGCGGTGGATATGATGGCCCTGGTGGGCTGTTACGATACGGCAGTGTTGGTCAGTGGCGATGGTGATTTGGCCTATGCGGTCGATGCAGCTAGCTATAAGGGCGTCCGCGTTGAGGTGGTTAGCCTCCGGTCAATGACTAGCGATAGCCTGATTAATGTATCAGACCGTTATATCGATTTGGACAGTGTCAAAGACGATATTCGCAAGAGTTCTCGCAGCGGCAGCAGCCAGGCTTCTAATCACTACACTTACCGCCCGCTTTCTAGTATTGCCATGCTAGATGAGGCTGAAGTTCATCCTTAACATGACAAGCCGATGGTATCGATGGACTGCGATCGCAGCGGCAGTAGTGGTGTTAGCGATCGCATTGCGAACCTGTGTGTCGGGTAGTGACCTGGCCAACCCCGAGCCAGGTGACCAAATAGATGCCGAACTTACGCTGCGAACGGTAACGCTGGAGCAGCCCGATGAAAACGGCAATTTGCTATGGCGATTAAAAGCAGAATCGGTCACCTATAGCCCAGACAATCAACGAGCTGAGCTTTCTAAGCTTGACGGGGAGTTTTTTCAAGAAGGCGACACCATATATACTGTGACGGCAGATACTGGCGAGGTGCAGCAGAACGGTGAGACGTTGTACTTGCGCGGTAATTTGGTGGCGAATAGCCTAGTAAACGAGCTGACCATAGAGAGCGAACGGCTGAAGTGGCAGCCCAAGCAAGATTTGCTGGTGATGGGCAATTTCAAAGACGAGGCGCTATTGATGGATGATGGCGGCTCTGATGGCGGTAGCGGCGGCAGCGGCGGCAGCGGCGGCAGCGCTAATGAGAATGGCGAGAGCGATCGCAATACTGGCAATGATGTTGTCAACAATACAGCGACTACGCCTGAAGATCTGTTATCAGCACAAAGTGCTGACGGTCTTTCTGAAGAGGCCGTTGCGCGATCGCCCGTAGTTGGCTTTAACCCACAAATAGAGGCGATCGCAAACATCATGACGCTCTCTAGCCAAGACAATCGGGTCGAGCTGACCGGCGGCGTCATTGCCAAAAGCAAAGCCACGCCCTGGATGACCTTTGAGTCTGACAATTTGGTTTGGCTGACCGAACAGGAATTGATTGAAGCGAGTCAGCCGTTAAAGGTAGAGCAGTACGCTAGCGAAGACTATGCCACGGTGAGCGATCGCGTCGTCGGCGAAACTGGCCAGGTACAGCTCACTGAAAATATCGTCACCTTAGATAAATCGGTTCAGCTCGACTCGTTTACGCAGCCGCTGAAAGTACAAAGCGAGCGAGCCGTTTGGGACGTAGATGCGCAAACTGTGGCGATGGATAAGCCGGTGAACATTGAGCAGCCCGAGCGCAAGATCACAGCCTCGGCAAATCAGGCCAATTTAGACTTAGCCGCAGAAGTGATTTACCTGAGCGGGAACGTACGGGCCAACGGCGAAAAAAATGACGCCCGCCTCGCCGCTGATCAAGTGACCTGGCAAACGGGAACGCAGCAGGTAGAAGCAGCGGGTAATGTGACCTATCAGCAAGCCGCTAATCCGCAGGTATCCATGGCCGGATCAAACGCTGTCGGCAATTTTGAACAAGGCACATTAGTCGTCACAGGCGGCGAGTCGGGTGAGGTCGTGACCGAAATTGTGCCAGAAGCATTCTAGTTTTGAGCTGGGCTATTCAGCATGGATTGATTTCGCTGGCCGTCTCCAATTTGGTAAGGGGCCTGCCCAATCCTGACCCTGGTTCGCAGTTCAGGCGGAATTTCTGCGGCTCGGCCCCACTGCTGCTCCACTGCCGCAATTACCTTATCCTGCTGTACCCGCAAGCTATCGAGCCCATTGCCATAGTTAATGACCGAAAACCAAACAATGCCCTTATCCCGCGTCGGCATTGCGCCTGCTAAGGCACTGACGACCGCCAGAGTCCCTGTTTTGACTACCGCATTACTGGGGATCGCCCGATCCGTCACGGTGCCGCCATCCGCTCCAGCCACCGGAAAAATATCGGAAATGGTGTAATCTTCAGCTCGCAGCTCATCCTGTATCTTTTGCAGCATAGTCACCGCCGCCCGAGGGGACATTTGATTGGCCTCTCCTAATCCTGAGCCATTAATCAGCGCTAGCTCACCGGGGAGCACACCAGCCGCTTCCTCCGCTTTCTGCACAACTGCGCTCGGCCCACCCAGGGTATGAGCAATCTGCTCAGCCATCGCATTATTACTGTAGATATTCATTGCTTTCAACACTGCCACCAAGGGCAGTGACTGGTGACGCACTAGCCAGCCGCTAACCTGATCTTTCCAGCTATTAGAGTCTGCTCTGACCTGACCACCAATCTGTATTGTAGGAACCGATGTACCGGGGGGCAGTGTTTGATAGGCAATCTCGGCGGCATAGTCCCAGGTGGCCGAATCAAACGCCTGCTTTAGCAACTGACCCGATTTTGTAGGGCTGGTTTCAAAGTTCATGGTGAAACTGCCTGCGATCACCAAATCTCCAGTAACCTGACGGACACCGAGCGCTTGCAGCGCGTTACCGAGCGCGATCGCCTCTTCCCACACAAACAGCGGATCGTCTCCCCCCTCAATCACCAAATCGCCTACGACAACGCCGTTTTCAAGCGTGCCATTCCAGCCCACCAGCGTTTCAAAACGACGCTCTGGCCCCCAACTAGACAGCGCCGCTAACGTCGTTGCGATCTTCGTCAGTGATGCCGCCGACCGCCGAACGTCCCCTTGATACTGTGCCATCGGGAACTGACCCGACGCGACCCAAACGCCCTGCCGATCGGCCTGATAGCCCGCCGCCGCCAAACTTGAAACATAGCTAGACACAATCGACTGCGTAGCCGGATCGTCAGAAACTAGCGCCCTCACCCAAGCCGACTCCAAATTAGGCCGAATGTCCACCGAGCCCAGGTTCAATTCCTTGGCCGGTTGCCAGCCTTGCATATTAATTCCAAAAACAGCCACTACCATCCCAGGCAGTAGTCCAGCGTCTAAAAACCGGCTCACAAGCTTCAGCACTAAAATCCTATTCCTTAAGGTCTATTTCTGGTGTCTATTTCGATGAGCGCCAAATCGGCTCTCGCCAAAGATACACTATGGATACTGCCTTTGAGTGCATCGAACCTGCATCGAAGTTCGCCTTGCCTGTCGCTGTTACAAACCATCATGGCCAGACCCGATCAAAATCAAATCCTGCGGCGCTTACCGATTGTGGTGGGCGCTTTGGGCGGGACGCTGCTTTTTATCAATCGGGTGACCACACCTGGGTTGAGCGAATCGCAGTCGCGCTCAGATGCGCTTGGTGTAATTTTGAGTGCCATTCTGATTTTGACGGGCTTGCTATGGCAACGCATTCAGCCCAAATCTCCTGAAGTAGTCGAACTTGAAGGTGAACAAGGATTTGATCTTGATCCAGATTTGCCAGAAACCCTTCAAACAGAGCTAGCCTGGGCCTCGCACCTGCTATTGACCAATACGGCAACCCGCAGCCTGGTGGTTTATTACGACAGCAAAGTTTTGCTGAGGCGAGGCGTATTCGGCAGCAGCAAAATCCTTTCACCCGGAACCATCGTCCAGCGCGTATTAAAAACTCAAAAGCCTATCTACCTGGTCAATCTCAGCATCTATCCGGGCCGCATTGAGTTTGACTATTTGCCAAAAAATACCCAGGGCGTGATTTGTCAGCCCCTGGGTAGTCATGGCGTCTTAATTCTGGGCGCAAATGCCCCGCGCAGCTATACCCAACAAGATGAAGCGTGGGTCGCAGGCATTGCCGATAAACTAGCCGATAGCCTTAGCTCGCTTCGTCCAGCACCCGCACCGCAATCGTAGAGACCTTGAAGTTGTAGTCTTGACCTTCAATTTCTACCGGGGTACCAATTTTGATAGGGACACCCAGAACCGGCCCATCTGCGGTGATTTGAGCTTTTCCACCCAGGGTAATTAGCATGTCTGCGGTATAGCCTAGCTCAGGGCGCGGATCGGGAAGTGATTTGACGCTGCCATCGGGCTGGGGAACCGCTACGCTGCGAGGCAGGGCAATGACTTTTTTGATGCCAATTTCGCCGTAGGGTTGATTGCGCACGATAATCTTGGTCGAATCTGTTTCAGCTAGGCTCAGTAAAAAATCTTCTGGATTGAGAACGGTCAGCCCTCGGGCGATCACATCTACCTCAATCTCCTGAGTGGATGAGCCGACTTGAGCGACGGAGCCCGTCGCACCGGGGTAGAAAAAGATGCCAAAGACGACTGCGACAATTGCCAGCGCCGCGCCCAAGTCCAAAAGGCTGAGCTTGCCAAATAGTCGTCCTTTAGAATCTAAAATTGCCATTGCTTTATCTCTTTACGAACCCATCGTATTTAACCACACTTTTTAGTGCCCGCAGCCGTCTGAGCCATCGAACGTTTCAACCGACATTTCAACCAACGTTTCAACTTGCAAAGTGTCACATTTTAGACCACATCCCTTATCAGCATCGTTAAAGTTGAGAAAGTCCTGGTTTATCCATTCCTTAGCAACTGACACCTCACTACTATGTTTAATCTGGCGAATTTTAGCTTGCTTAACTTTAGAAATAAGGTTTATCGCCGTTTTGTGTATGGCCTAATGTCGTTGGTCATGGTGTTGGGTATTGGTGTCACAACGGCTCAGCCTTCACAAGCGGGCTGGCTAGACCTGATTTTTCAGGGCGTGAGGGTTTATCAACTTTCCAATATGTCGGATGCGCAAGAAGTTGACTTGGGTAGCGGCATCAACAAGCAGCTAGTGGAAAGCGGTCAGATCAAGCTATACAAAAATCCTGGACTGAATGCCTATGTCGATGGAATTGGGCAGAAGCTGGCAGATGTGAGCGATCGCCCCGACATCCCCTACACCTTTCAAATCGTAGAAGATGATGCGGTTAATGCTTTTGCGACAATGGGCGGCTTTGTCTATGTGACCACTGGGCTGATAGAAGCTGCGGATAATGAAGCAGAATTAGCAGGTGTACTAGGGCATGAAATCGGCCATATTGCCGGGGGCGATGCCAGAGAGCAAATGCGCCAGGCAGCAATTACGCAGGGCATTACGGGCGCTTTGGGGGTGAACCGCGATCGCCTGGTTAACATTGGCACCCAACTAGCCCTCCAGCTTCCAGCGAGCCGAGAAGCTGAGTATGAGGCTGACCAGCATGGGTTTGAAACCATGGGCCGCGCGGGCTATGACCAGTCAGGCATGGTGACCTTTATGCAAAAACTGGTTCGGCAAGGGTCTACGCCAGAGTTTTTGAGCACTCACCCCGATGCTCGCAACCGGGTAAATCGGCTTCAAGCAGATTTAGAGACCTCAGCGATGCCAGAAGCTACTGCCGGACTGAATGAGAGTGCCTATGCGTCTAATATTCGGCCTTTGCGGTAGGCTTGCATTCCCCAAAACATTAAATTTTGATCGACTAGAACCCTGGAGGCAATCTCTGGGGTTCTTTGCTGTAGGAGGGTATGAAGAACAGGGCCATCGCCCCCTGTGATAATGGCTTTGCCAGTAGGAAAGGTTCGCCACCAGTCACGAAGGTAATCGGTGATAGTGGCTATAGCACTGTAGATAATGCCGCTGGCGATCGCACCCCCCGTATCCATTGCCCATCGTTCTGGCATAGATCGTTCTGGCAGAGTTAGACCGCTATCGCACTGCGTCACTGCTGGCGTAGAAAACATCGTTAAACTACTGTCAACTGCTGCTACCAGTGATGCAGTGCCAGTCGCTAGGACCTTTCCTTGTAACCGGATGCCAGGCAAAATTGCGCCGCCAAAAAAGCCTTTGTTACCGGCTGTGAACGTTAGCGCCGTTCCACTATCAATGACTAATACTGGCCACCCCAGAATGCTGCCAGCACCCAGCAGGTTGATAGCGCGGTCTGTGCCGAGGGTTGGATATAAATCATCTAAGGGAACGTGTTTAAGCGTAACGACCTCTGCGACTACAGACTGATTGCACCACAGGTCTGTCTGTGCCGGAACCGCCGACGCTATCCACAAGGAGGGCAAGGGTACTTCAAATAAGGATCCTGAGGCGATCGCAGCATCAATCTCTTCACGATTCAAATGGGGCGTATGCCAGCTTCTGATCAAATTATCCTGACGAAAATATCCCCAGTGCAAGCGGGTATTTCCAACCACCAGAGCCAACCACACCTCTTCCATAAGTCAACGAAAGTTCTGTTTAAAGAATTCTATTTAAAAAAGAGTAAGGGCCAACCAGCGGTGGTCAGCCCTTATTATTTCTCTTGAAGGGTTTTCAAAAACGAACAGTAATTGTCCTCCCTATGTCGATACTGAATTAAATGAACGCTACACAAATTGGGGGTGTACAACGCCTGCTGTATCTTTGTGACGTTATATCCATTTCGATTTGGCTCAGCTTACAAAGTAATGCTTTAAGAAGTAAGACTTGGTAAGACCTGAAAACCCATTTTGAAACAAAGTGTCAGCAAAGCAATCTTAAGCTTGTTCGATCTATTTGACTGCGGCTAAAGCCTACTTTTGAAGAGCAAAGGTTTTTGTAAAGAACTACTCTTCTTTCGAGCTTGTAGAGCGCAAACCAAATGCGGGTTATTCAGTTGTTTTCTGTACTTATTAAGTTAGCACTCAAGCGGCGGATCGAGAGACATTGCTACCGAAGTTTACCAGGCGATACAGAAGTTATTGAGACGTTAACGTTCTGTTAAACAATTGGATAGCTTTTGTGCCGCTAACTAGTCTGGGCGTCAACGAGCTATTCGGCCCGATCGGCTTGACGCTGTAGCTGTTTTAGCGCTTTAGCCATCTCGGGCAACCGCTTGAATAATATGGCAGATCTGAGATAGACGTTATGAGGAATGGCAGGCATTCCTGACACCGTCGCGCCAGCAGGAATGTCGTTATGAATGCCAGCTTTGGCTGAGGCAGTAGCGCGATCGCCCACAACCGCCTGATTTGCGATGCCGACTTGTCCGGCCAGCACAACTCGGTTGCCAATCGTCACACCGCCTGCCATACCCACCTGCGCCGCCATCACTACGGCCTCTCCAATCTTGCAGCCGTGAGCAATATGCACCATATTGTCGATTTTGGTATTGCGCCCAATGCGAGTTTCACCCACCGCTGGCCTGTCTACGGTAGAGTTACAGCCAATTTCTACGCCATCTTCTAACACAGTGAATCCCGACTGGTGCATTTTCTCCCAGCCCTCAGCCGTGGGCACAAAGCCAAAGCCTTCTGAGCCGATAGACGAGCCGCTATGAATGACGCAGTCCGCACCAATTTGGGTGCGCTCGTGAATGACGCAGTTGGCATGGAGGGTAGTATCGGGGCCAAGGCTGGCTTCGGGATAAATGACGACGTTGGGATGAATGCAGACGCGATCGCCTATCTTCACATTGGCCTGAATCACGACATGAGCCCCGATCGCCAGGTCTTTACCAAGCCGAACAGAAGGATCGATGACGGCGGTGGGGTGGATGCCGGGGGGTTGATGGAAGGGTTGGTAGAAGAGTGCGATCGCCCTGGCAAACACTAACCGGGGCTGCTTGACGCTGACCCAGGGAATATTTCGTACGGTTGCTTGGCGCTGAAGGTCTTCGTCAGCCGGTAAAACCAACGCCCCAGCCCCCGTAGTGGCAATGTAACTAGCGAACTTAGATCCTTCTACATAGCTTAGCGAGCGAGCGGTTGCCTCTTGAATAGCGGCTAGTTCTTTTAGATCAGGATCGGCGGCTAAGTCGGGCTGAGCGTCTGACGCACCCACAGCTTCCCCAGCCAGTTTCAAACTCGACTCAACCACCTCATCCCCTAAGGCCGCGATAACTTGGCTAAACTTCATGATCTCCCCTTTCTTCGAGACGCGATCGCCTTTGCAAGCAACTAGATATATTACTAGAGCTAAGCTACCAGAAAGACCGCGCACTCTACATGAGACGTTTGCGGGAAAAAGTCCGCTGGTTGTACTCGCTGCACCGTATACCCTCCCGTTTCGCACAGCACCTTCAAGTCACGGGCTAGCGTAGCCGGATTGCAGCTCACATACACAATCCGCTCAGGCTTCATTGCTATCATCGCCTCTAGCATTTCAGGCTCACAACCTTTCCTCGGTGGATCTAGCAGAAGCACATCAGGCGTTCCGTCCACTTGCGGCATCAGTTCCGCCACATCGCCAATCTTGAATTCTGCATTATCGATATTATTTAGCGCCGCGTTTTCCTCAGCCTGCTTCACCGATTCCGCAAACGACTCTAGCCCAATACAGCGCTTTACCCGCCGCGCCAAAGGCAGCGTAAACGTACCGACTCCGCAATAGGCATCCACCAATGTTTCCTGCCCAGTCAATGCCAGCTCTTCTTCAATATGCGCTAGCAATTTCTCTGCCTGAGCCGTATTCACCTGAAAGAAGGTACTAGGTTGAATATGAAACGTCAGGCCAGCAAACTTTTCCTCCAAATACGGCTCGCCCGCGATGCAATAGGTATCCGGGCCAAAAATAGCGTTGGTTTTCTTCCAATTCAAATTTACCAGCACCCCGACTAGCTCAGGATAGCGCTCCATCCATTGCTGCGCCTGCTCATGGATGCCCTTTAGCTTGACCGAGCGGCTAATCAGCGTTAGCAGTATCTGCCCCGTCCGTCGCCCTACGCGCAAAGACAGGTGCTTCAGATGTCCTTTATGCAGCCGCTCATCATATATCTTCCACTCCCTAGCCTGAATATCCTGCTTGACTTCAGCGAGCAAAGGATCTAGCCGACTATCTTGCACCGGGCACTGATTCAAATTCACTAATCGATGAGAGCCCTTGCGGTAATAGCCCGCTTGCACCATACCCGTCTGGGACTTTCCCAGCGGATAAGTTGCCTTATTACGGTAATTTAGCTGCTCCTCGGAAGCCATCACCGAATCAACTTGTATACCTTCCAGCTTGCCAATTCTTTTCAGCGTATCGACCACCAAGTGATGTTTCGCCGC
Source organism: Phormidesmis sp. (assembly GCA_049791095.1). GTDB lineage: Bacteria > Cyanobacteriota > Cyanobacteriia > Phormidesmidales > Phormidesmidaceae > Phormidesmis. Next base: position 2,299 of record JBAQZP010000102.1, on the reverse strand, counting down.
TAGCTGTTGCTCATAGCTCACCTGCTGCCATTGGCACCCGCCACACTTATCAGCCACAATGCAAGCCGGTCGTACCCTGTGCGGCGAAGGCTTAACAATGCCCGCTGGCTTACCAAAGCCGTGAGTAGACTTCACGCGGGTCATCTTCACCCGCATCTCATCACCCGGAACCGTATTCGGCACAAAAACTACTCGATCTTCCCAGCGCCCAACCCCATCGCCGCTATTGCTAAGGTCGTCGATAGTGACCTTAAGCGTTTCACCTTGCTGCCACTTAGGCGCTGGTGACGCTGTAGGCCATACGGCCTTCTGTCCCACCGGTTGCCCTGATTTTGAGGCATCAGCTTGAATATGATCTGGCTGGCTTTCTGACTGGCTCTTAGAAAAGGGTCTGTCAGATGGGGGTGTAGGCAGGGGCATGATCGCTCTTTGTTTCTCAGCACTCCAGTATGACGCATTTATACCGCGTATCTGATATGCCGCGTATCTGATTGGCTGACTCGGTCAAATAACCGTGAAATGGTCGTGGCAAAAGACGGATTGATCGCAACTTCGAGCGGTTAGGAGGACTCTTAAGAGCAGCTTAATATTTCTTAAGGCTTTTCTCAGCCCTAGCTTAGCGGTGTTTCGCTTTATATTTTGCGGGCAAATTATTGCGAAACATAGTGCAAGTGCTTTCCCTGTAGCCCCCGAAGTCGCTAAACTATGAATATAAATAGAGTTACCGCAATTTTGAAAAAACTATGTCTGTTGTCAGCCAAGTAATCCTCAACGCAGATGACGAGTTGCGCTACCCCACTAGCGGCGAACTCAAGGGTATCGAGAATTTTCTAAAGACTGGCGATCAGCGGATGCGGATTGCCCAAACCCTAGCAAGCAACGAGAAAAAGATCGTCGATCAAGCCAGCGGTGCGCTTTGGAAAGTTCGCCCTGACTTTATTTCTAAAGGGGGCAATGCCTATGGTCAAAAGCAGCGAGCCCTTTGCCTGCGCGACTATGGTTGGTATTTGCGTCTGATCACCTACAGCGTCTTAGCAGGTGACAAAGAACCCATTGAAAGTATCGGTCTGATTGGCGTGCGCGAAATGTACAATGCCCTAGATGTTCCTGTCCCTGGCATGGTCGAAGCCATTCGCTGCCTTAAGAATGCTTCTCTCCCCCTGATGAGCGAAGAAGACGCGGCAGAAGCGACACCTTACTTCGACTATATTATTCAGGCAATGTCCTCGTAAGACAATGAATAAGATTTAAGGCAGCTTATTAATAAGTGGAAGTAAAAACGGAGATGGTACAGCGTGCTGCCTCCGTTTTTCGTAAATTAATACACCTGTATCTGCATTTGCGATATTCTTAAATCGCTCCTGCTTTCATAAGCCTTTAATCCTATGGTTGTCAACTGCCTGGGCAGAGTTGTGAAGTCTAACTCTCACTGCGACTACGTCGTACAACTCGATACTCATAACGACGTCGAGAACCCTCCTCAAATAGAAGACTACGGTTTTGGACAGTTTGTGAAATTCGATAGCAGCCGCCACTGGGCAGTAGGCATTGTTTACGATTCTCAGCTTTTCAATTCGTCATTTCTAAACAGTGGCCCACGCCTCACTAGCGCTCCAGACGTCGTCTTTACGCCCGATCTTGTTCAAGATACCTGCATCCTTCTAAACGTTGTGTTAGTAGGTAGCTTACAGCCCGGCAAGCCTCATCACTATGGACTGCATGGCATTCCGCGAGTTGTGGTACCCGCAAATACGCCCGTCTGCCAAATGGACACCACTGAGATTCACAGCTTTCACCGGTCTGCTGAGGGCAGGCCACAGTTTGCTTATTACAGTCACTTACTGCGCTCAGGTGGAGGCTTCGCGACTGAACTAACCCAGCAAGTGCTAGGGGAACTGGTTGCAACAGAGTTATTCTCAGGCGCAGACCAGCGGGCACTTCAGGTACTCAGAAAAGAGCTGTCGTGGAAGAGCAAAATGGCAGCTATCCGCTAATAGCGAGGCGTTCAGAACTCATATGGAGTAGAAAATTCCCCAAAGTTCTATACCTTTAGGCATAAGTACTCTATTTTCTATCCTGAGAGCTTGCAACATTCCGTTACATTTGTTATATTGATTACATCGGTTGAAACGCAGCGCTTTCTTTTTGAAGCAATTTGCTTTCAATCCATATGTACCTAACTAACGGAATAATAACAATGACTACTACTCTACAAACACGCCAAAGCGCGTCGTTGTGGGAGCAGTTTTGTCAGTGGGTCACCAGCACCGAAAACCGCCTCTACGTAGGCTGGTTCGGC
>JBAQZP010000101.1:0-42380 GCA_049791095.1 Phormidesmis sp. | reverse complement strand
TCCCGTCAAGCTCTTCAATATGCGAGGTTTTCCCTTCAGCTCTGCGTAGGTTATTCTCATCACACTGCTCCGATTTCCCTGGCCAATTTTTATTTTACCGCGTTAATTCCCGATAAAGTCTAATGATAATTGACCATTTTCTGTAAAACTGTTTAGCAAATGACTAACTGGCTTGGCAAAATATGCTTCAAGGCAGTTGATTTTCCTAAGCAAAGCTTCTAGGGTAGCGAACGGCGTTAGGCAAAGTTTTTTAAGTTTTAGAGTTTTAGCTTGTTTTTTAGCTTTGAGGAAGATTGTATGAAAGCATATACGCTCAATGATGGCAATGTGATGCCTGCTTTTGGGTTGGGGACATGGAAGTCTCCGAAAGGTGAGGTGCGCGCTGCGGTGAAGGAGGCGCTGCGGGTGGGCTACCGGCATATTGATGCGGCCTGGATTTATCAAAATGAGCAGGAAGTGGGGCAGGGCATCGGCGAGGCAATGCAGGATGGGGTGGTTACGAGAGAGGATATCTTCGTTACGTCTAAGCTGTGGAATGCGTTTCATGAGCCTGATAAGGTGGAGAAAGGTTGCCAGGAGACGCTGGCCGCACTGGGATTGGACTATTTGGATTTGTATTTGATGCATTGGCCGATTGCGTTTCGGCCAGATAGGGAGCAGCACAATTCACCAGAGGATTTTTTCTCTTTGGAGGAGCTGCCGCTTTCCAAGACGTTTGACGCGATGGTTAAGCTGCGTGAAAAGGGCCTGGTGAAAAGCATGGGGGTCTCGAACTGCGGGATCTCGAACTTGAAGAAGCTGATTGCCGACTGTGAGGTGGTGCCAGCGATGAATCAGGTGGAATTGCATCCTTATAATCCGCAGAATGAGCTGTTGGAGTATTGCAGCGGCCAAGGGATTCGGCTAACGGCCTATTCGCCATTGGGATCGGGCGATCGCCCTGACAGCATGAAAGCCAAAAGCGAGCCGCCTTTGCTAGAGAATGAAGAGGTGGGTGCGATCGCCTCAAAAGAAAATCTCTCACCCGCTCAGCTTTTAATCGCCTGGGGCCTCAGCCGCGATACCGTCGTCATTCCCAAATCCACCAATGCAGGCCGGATTGCCGAAAACTTCGCAGCGGCTTCTCACGCTCTCTCCGCCGAGGCCAAGGCCGCTTTAGACAATATCGGCATTCACTACCGCTATGTCACTGTAGATTCGTGGTTTATTCCGGGCGTCACTTACGAGGGTAAAGATTTCTGGTCATGAACCGACAGCCAGACATCAGTAGTTTCGTAACAGGCACTACAAAAGCTTCTGAGTATGACTGTTTTACTTAACAGAGAAAGCCAGGAAACTATGACACTGGGTAAAACCGTATGGTCGAAACGATCGTTAAAAGTCAGGCGCAAAAGCAGGGGCTGGCAGAAAAGGCTCAAGCCCTCGGTATCAAGTTCTTTTTAGTCTCCTATACAGACTTGTTAGGCGGCACTCGCGCCAAGCTAGTCCCTGCTGCTAAAATCTCTTCTGTAGAAAAGGACGGCGCTTTCTTTAGCTCGTTTGCCTCTAATTTGGGATTAGGGCCGGACGCGGCAGAGATTGCGGCCATTCCCGATCCTGATTCGCTGATTCAGTTGCCCTGGGAGCCCACGGTGGGCTGGCTAGCTAGCGATGTGTATTTTGAGGGTGAGCCTTTCCCGGCGGCTCCGCGCACGATGCTAAATAAGACGATGGCGCGGTGCGAAGAGAAGGGCTACACCTACAAAGCGGGGGTAGAAGCGGAGTTCTTTTTGCTAAAGAAGACGGCATTGGGGTATGCGATCGCCGACGAAAAAGACACTGCCGAGCGCCCTTGTTATGACCAGCTCAACTTAATGCGCCAGTTTGATTTAATCTCCGAAGTTGTTGGCTATATGGAGGCGTTGGGTTGGGAGCCGTACCAGTGTGACCATGAAGATGCCAATGGGCAGTTCGAGCTGAACTGGGGCTTTAGCGATGCGCGAACGACGTGCGATCGCCATGTCTTTTTCAAGTACATGGTCAAAACCTTGGCCGAAAAACGGGGCTACATTGCCACCTTTATGCCGAAGCCGTTTAGCGACATCACGGGCAGCGGCGGGCATGTTCACAGCAGCCTTTGGCAGGGCAATACCAACAGCTTTGGCGACGGCGCAGATGAAGGCGGATTATCTCCTTTGGGCTATCACTTTTTGGGCGGGGTATTGAACCATGCGAAGGGTCTGACGGCGTTGTTTTGCCCCACAATAAACTCTTACCGGCGGCTGGGCGCGAGTGCAACCACCTCTGGCAGTACCTGGACGCCGCGCTATATTTCCTATGGCGGCAACAACCGCTCGCACATGCTGCGAATCCCTGAGGCCGGGCGGTTTGAATGTCGTTTAATTGACGGTTCGGCCAACTTGTATTTAGCCTTAGCGGGTTTGTTAGCGGCTGGCTTAGATGGATTGGAACATCAAACTTCGCCCGGAGAACGGTTAGATGAGAACTTGTTCGCCAGAGGCGCGGAGTTTCCCAACTTGAAAACGCTACCGACTAGCTTGCGGGAGGCGCTAGATGTGTTGGAGAAAAATGATTTGCTGATGGAGATGATGGGCGAGCTAGGCGCGAAGACTTTCTTTGAGTTTAAGAACAAAGAGTGGGCCGCGTTTTGCGCTCAGATAACGGGCTGGGAGCTGGATCAGTACATTAATATTTGATTCGGAGCGAACCTATGTCATCAACCATCAGCACTTACAACTTTCCGACAAAAATTCGCTTTGGGCCAGGGGCTCGCACCGAACTGACGGCAGAACTCGCTGCGTTAGGAATTCAGCGTCCGCTGGTTGTGACTGATAAAGATATCGCGGAGATTCCCTGGTTTGTTCAAATAGAGAATGCTTTGATAGAAAGCGCCGAAGCAAAGACCTTTAGCGGCGTTTGGGGGAATCCGGTGGTCTCGCAAGTGGAGCTGGGCCTGCGCGTGTACGCTGCCCATGAGGCGGATGGGATTGTGGCAGTCGGTGGGGGTGCGCCGATGGATGTAGCGAAGGCGATCGCACTCAAAGCCCACCATCCCGGCCATTTGTTTGATTACGAAGATGGGGCCAGCACTCGCCCGATAGATCAGCCCATTCCGCCGATTATTGCGGTTCCAACAACAGCGGGCACGGGCAGCGAAGTTGGTCGCAGCGCCGTGATTTCGGATGATGAAACCCATGCGAAAAAGATTGTTTTTGACCCGCAGCTTTTGCCGCGTGTGGTGCTTGCCGATCCAGAACTGTTGTTAGGGCTTCCAGCTAAAATTACCGCAGCGACGGGCATGGACGCGCTGACTCATTTGATTGAGGCGTTTTTGGCAAAAGGCAGCAATCCGCTGTGTGATGGGATTGCCTTAGAAGGGATTTATCTGGTTTCGCAGCACTTAAAGAACAGCGTATTGTTTGCTCGCAGCCTGGCCAAAGGTGAACCAGTAGATGAGGCGGCTCATTTGCAGGCCAGAGCAGGCATGTTGAATGCTTCGATGATGGGTGCGATCGCCTTCCAAAAAGGTTTGGGCGTCACTCACTCTTGCGCTCATGCCCTTTCCACCGTTTGCGACACTCACCATGGCTTAGCCAATGGCGTCATGCTCCCGGCTGCGATGCGATTTAATTTATCAGCGGCTCCCGAAAAGTTTTTAAGAATGGCGCGAGTAGTTGAGCCGACGGCTAGCAAAGGAGAAGCACTGATTGACTGGATAGAACAACTTTCTATGGACGTAGGGATGCCGCCCTCGCTAACGGCAATGGGAATTTCGAGCGAAACGGTCGATTGCTTGGTCAGCGTGGCGATAGCGGATGCTTGCCACCCGTTTAATCCGAGAGAAGTCACCAAAGAAGACTTTTATGCGATCTATCAAGATGCACTCGCTGCTTAGAGAAAACTGACTAGAGAAGCGCTATGACCGACTTAATTTCTGTCATTAATCCAGCGACTGAGGAACTGATTAAAGAGATTCCGGTAGATAATAGTGCAATGGTTGCCGAGAAAGTTAGGCGGGCAAAGGCGGCGCAGGGTGAGTGGATGGCGCGATCGCTCGCAGACAGAATTCAACCCATCAAGAAGTTCAAAGACTTACTGATTAGCAACGTAGATTCGCTCGCAGCAACGTTGACCGCAGAGACTGGCAAGCCGATTACTCAATCGCGCAATGAGATTTTGGCGACGCCGCAGCGGATCGATTTTTTTATTGAAAACGTGGCGCAGGTTTTATCGCCGCAAATAGTTTATCAAGAGCCGTTCGCTGCGATCTCAGGAACTGCTCACCTAGAAGAAATTATCGCTTACGATCCGCTTGGTGTAGTTGCCAATATCTCAGCCTGGAACTATCCGTATTTTGTCGGCACGAATGTGTTTGTGCCTGCCTTGCTGACGGGGAATGCGGTGCTATACAAACCGTCGGAGATTGCGACGATGACGGGACTGGCGATCGCAGATCTCTTTCACGAAGCGGGCATTCCCGAAGATGTGTTTGTGCCGGTGGTGGGTGCAGGATTAACCGGGGCGGCTTTGTTAGAACAGCCGATTGATGGGGTGTTTTTTACCGGGTCGTATGCGACGGGGCAAAAGATTGCGATCGCCGCCGCACCCAAACTCATCAAAATGCAGCTAGAGCTAGGGGGAAAAGATCCTACTTACGTTTGTGAAGATGTCGATGTATCAACTGCTGCGACAAGCCTGGCCGATGGCGCGTTTTATAACAATGGTCAAAGCTGTTGCGCGGTGGAAAGAATTTATGTTCATGCCGATATCTATGAACCGTTCTTAGTAGCATTCTTGCAGGCAGTACAGGGGTTCAAGCTTGGAAGCCCCACGGAATCCGGCACTTACTTAGGCCCCCTTAGCCGGAAGCCTCAGCTTGCAGTGTTAAAACAACAGATTACCGATGCGGTAGAGAAAGGCGCGAAGGTCTGCTGCGGGGGACAACCGGTTGACCGGGCAGGCTTCTTTTTTGCACCGACGGTATTGAGTGATGTTACGCACAATATGGCAGTAATGAGAGAAGAGACTTTTGGGCCGGTGATTGGGATTCAGCGGGTGAAGGGGGATGAGGAGGCGATCGCACTCATGAATGACACAGACTATGGACTGACCGCAGGCGTGTATTGTGCTCAGCGAGAGCGGGCCGTGGGAATTTTGGGCCGGGTGAAGAGTGGCAGTGCTTATTGGAATTGTTGCGATCGCGTCAGCCCGCGCCTACCCTGGACAGGCCGAGGCCATTCAGGTATCGGCAGTACTCTGTCAACAGAAGGCATCCGCACTTTCTTACAGCCCCGAGCCTGGCACCTGAGGCGATAGTTTTAGTTTGGAGCTTTGCGCCAGCCTGCTGCGATCGCCTCCGATTCTGCGCAAAACCACCTTTCCCCTTTATCTAGTTCAATTCTCGTCGATTCATAGTCTTCCATACCGGGAAGATGGTAAATCTTATTTCCTGAGCTAATTGAAATATTACCTTTGACATTACAGTCGGGCCTAATAGCAGAAATTAATCGCTCAGGGTTGAACTGAAAATCTGACTCAAACGCGATAATAGCGACTATCGCTCCAACTGCGCAAACGGTTCCAAGCAGCCCTTGCGACTCTTGTTTGTACAGTTTTCTCTTATACGGTTTTCTTTTGTACGGTCTTTTTCGGGAAACAGGGGCCACAGTATCGCTTCATATTGTTACTCTTCTGATAGCTTTCCCACATCGCGCTTCACCATGCCAATATGCTCTATGCCGCCGTCATCGTAGGACTGACCAACGGATTCAAACCCAAAGCTACGGTAGAACTTTTCAAGATAGGTTTGCGCAGAGACTCGAATAGTTTCACCTGGATATTCACTTTCACATTGTTCAATGCACCGATGAATAAGCTGACGACCAAGGCCGATGCCTCTAACCTTTTGAGAAACAATTACCCGGCCTATAGAAGGCTCTTTATACCTTGTATTCGGTGGCAGGAGTCGGGCATATGCTATAAGCGTGCCGTGCAAATCGCAGCCAAACAGGTGCCAAGCATCCCTGTCCAAGCCATCTGCATCTAAATAAAGGCATTTTTGTTCGACAATAAACACCTTCTGCCGAATCGCCAGTATCTTATACACTTCGCTCGCAGACATTTCGTTGAATCGCTGCCACGACCATTTTATTTCCAAAAAATCAACCTCTCATTATCGTGGCGTTAATAGCCTATCGCAGATCGATTTCCTCAAGCCATTAGCAGCTTGTCAACAGCCTGCTTGATAAAGGATTCGTCTTCAGCGTTTTGATAGGGGTTGCCTGCTCGGTGACCCCAAATGGACGGAATCGGGCAATATTCGCTGTTGGCAATCAACTTAGCTTCTGCCTCACAGTCTTCTGGTGTGAAGTACAGGTCTGTGGTGGCAGGCATGACCAGCGTCTTCGCCGTCATCGAGGCCAGCGCTTGAGTGTAGTCTCCTTCATACAAAGGATTATCACTCACATCGCAGCGCAACCAGGTTTCAATCATCGCCAGCAAATCATGCGGATCGCGTTTGCGATAGCCTGCCTCCCAACTGCGCAGCAAATAGTCTTCTAAAGAGTCATAACCCCATGCCAAATAAAGCTTTTCTCGGTAGTAAGCCTGAGAAGCGGCCCAGCTTGCATAGATTTGGGTAAAGGTGTGAAAGCCTCGTTCTGGTACAGCCTCGAACCGCTCGCCGTTCCAAGCCGGGTCGCCTTGCAGGGCAGCTCGCAGGCTATAGAGAAAGATGCGGTTATGTTCTGTTGTTTTGGCGGTGCCGCAGATCGCTGCAATGCGCTGTACACGATCCGGGTAAAGAACTCCCCAGTGGTATCCCTGCTGCGCGCCCATCGACCAGCCGTAAACCAGAGCAAGTTGTTCTATACCCAGGCTGTCCAGCAAGACGGCTTGAGCACGAACATTATCGTAGTGAGTGAAATAGAAACCGGGTTCTTTGGCGGCTTCGCAGTTACTAGGCGACGTAGAAAGCCCATTACCAAACATGTTGGGCATGATGATGAACCAGTCTGTGGGGTCTAAAATACCACCGGGTTTTACCAGCCAGTTTACATCGGTATGCTGCGCGCCGTAGGAGGTGGGGTAGAGAATGACATTGCTGCGCGAAGCATTTAGCCTGCCGTAGGTTTGATAAACGACTTGGGCGGCGGGCAGGGTAACGCCACATTGAAAAGAGAAATCCTGAAAAATGAAATGATTAGGAGATTCCATTTTCTAAAGCAGACGGGGTGAGGGTTGCGAGAATGTTTCGATTAACTTGGAGGTAGCCGGAATCGATGTGAGAGAAACTGTCTTTGAGCTGTTGATGGGCGGCGGGTAGGGCATGAAAGGGAATGGAAGGGTAAAGGTGGTGCTCGGCGTGGTAGGGCATGTTCCACATCAGCAGACGCAAGGGCCAGAGGGTGTAAGTGGTGCGCGTATTAGTCAGCAGGTCATCGCCGTAGCTACAGCCGGTGTGCTCGGCCAAAAGGACAAACCGGAGGAAGGGCTGGCCGATCGCGAGGGGAAGCATCCAGGCGGTGAATAAAAACAAAGGATGGCCTACTGCAATCGAGAGCAGAATAATAGCTGCGTAGGTCGCTAGCTGTAGCCGGGTCGAACGGATAACTTCTGCGTGAGCGCTTTCGGGCAAGAAATAGCAGTCGTCTAGCTGACCGGTGGCGACTTTAAAGTGGCCTTTGAATTTGCCTACCCACCAGGGGATACCGCTGAGATGCCAGAGGTATTGAGCGGATGTTTTGGGCTCGGGATCGTCCATTTCGGGATCTTTGCCAGCGACGCGGGTGTAGCGGTGGTGCCATTTGTGGTAGCGCCGGTAAAAGGTGCTGTTGTAGAAGGAAAGCAGGCCAGCCAGCCAGGCGATCGCGTCATTCATCCGCTTATCAGCAAACGCTGTGCGATGCACACATTCATGCACCGCACAAAACATAAACGCCAAGCTCGCACCATACACCACTAGAGCTAGTACCGCCATCCAACCAGACAGTTGCATCCACAAATATCCGCTGACACCCAAAATCGCTAAATGCAAGGTGAGCCTGATCGCCCCCAAGGTATCAGAACGCTGGTTTAAAGGTGCCAGCGCTTGAGCGGTTAATACCTGACGCGGATTAAACTTTGCTAACTGAGAGTTTTGAATAGAATTGGCGACCATAGCTGCCCCATTGATTTGGCCCATACTGGCCAATAACTTGTTATAACAAGTAGAAAATAACATATCTCCGTATGGATGGCAAAGCTGTATACTGCCTTACAGAAACACAGGCGAAAATGCTGCCTCGCTTTCACCCCTCTCTTAGCTGCGTAAATGGCCGTTCCTCTCCACATTAGTATTTCAGAAAAGCTTCGTCACCAGATTGAATCGGGCGATTATTTGCCAGGCGAAAAGCTGCCGAGCGAGCACGAGCTGATGGCTGCTTTTGACGTGAGCCGGATTACGGTGCGGCAGGCGGTGGCTAATTTAGTGAATCAGGGGTTAGTCAGGTCGCAGCAGGGCAAAGGCGTCTTTGTCACGCCGCAGCAAAAGGTGGCCTATTCACTCTCCAGCCCGCTTGTGTTTTTGAACAAAGACCTGTCTCGTCAGGGCATTCAGCTCACGTTTGACAATCTGACGTTTAGAAAGGTGCGGGCTGCGAAAGCGGTACAAATGGCTTTGAAATTGCCGCCAAAATCGACCGCCTATCTGCAAAAGAAACTGTTGTATATGGACGGTGCTGTCGGCGCGATCGATATTACTTACATTTTGACAGCGCTAGGGAAAAAGTTTGGCACTCAGCTCAAGCGAGAGATGACCTTTCCGGTGTTAGAAGAGAACGGCGTTGACGTAGAAACAATTGAAGCGGTAATTGAATGTACTCATGCAGATTATGAGATGAGTGGTTATTTGGAAGTGCCGTTGGGTCAGCCGCTGATTGTATATCGCTACATAGCTTACACGGGCGATCGCCAGCCCGTTTTACAAGGAGAAACTATCTCGCGGGCAGATAGATTTTGTTACTCTTTGACGATTGAGCGATAGTGCCTTTAGCCTTGAGGCCAGTACTTATTAGATTCATCGGATTTTCAGCCGACCGCAAACATCCAAGCAGATCTATGCAAGCTGCCTTTTTATGAGCTGAGCAAACACACCCGGCTGAGCCGCGAGTTCGTCAAAGCTGCCCTGCTGAACAACGCGGCCCGATTTAATAACATAAATGCGATCGGCGTTGCGGATGGTGCTAAGACGATGGGCGACGACGATGCGAGTGACATTGAGCGCGTCTAGACTTTCGCTGACGATCGCTTGGGTACGGTTGTCGAGAGCGCTAGTCGCTTCATCTAACAGCAGAATTTTAGGGTTTAAAGCGAGGGCGCGGGCAATCACTAGCCGCTGCCGCTGCCCGCCCGAGAGGTTGCCTGCGCCTTCATTGATGACGGTGTGCATTTCCATCGGGAAGCTGCGGATGTCGTCGGCAAAACCGGCCTTTTCGGCAGCTCGCCAGGCGTCTTCTTGGGTGATCAGTGCGCCCCCGGAGATGTTCTCAAAAATAGAACCGGCGTTGATACGACCATTTTGTAGCACGACGCCAAGCTGACGGCGAACGGCGGTGATGTCTAGCCCGGAAACGTCTTGACTGTCGTAATATACCGTTCCAGATTGGGGCGTTTCAAAGCCAAGCAAGAGGCGCAAGACAGTAGATTTGCCGGAGCCAGAGGGGCCAACCAGGGCAATAAATTCGCCGGGATAGGCTTCGACGGTGACATTGTCGAGCGTCAGGGGGCCGTCTTCGCGGTAGCGGAAGGTGACGTGATCGAGGCAAATGCGGCCCGTGAGGCGACCAGGGTCAGATTTTTCGGTATTGGTTTCGGGCTGGGCATTGAGGATGGGCTGCGATCGCGCCCAAAGCGGAATCACTTCTAGCACCTCAATCAGCGTCAGGCTCAAGCTAGTAGCCCCACTAATAAAGATGCCAAAAGCCGCGCTAAAAGCAAGAAAGGTGCCGGTTGAAAATCCCATATTTTGCATCGGATCGATCAGGCTGCTGGCCAAGGCAAACAGGCCAATGGCTGTCAGGGTTGGCATGGCGGTGTTGAACACGCTTACCGCATCTTCTAGCCGCTGGGTACTCATTTCTAGCTGAAGCTGCTGCCGGTAGCGATCGCCCCACTGCGCAAACGCTCTGGGTTCGGCCCCCGCAATCCGCAGCTTCGACACGCCGTTAATCAACTGCACCATCAGGCCATAGAGTTCACCATCAAGCTCTAACAAAGGCCGTTGCTTCTTCAGCAAAATGGCTCCTGAGATTACCGTAACGCTAGCCACCAGCAAGGCGACAAATACCGCCAACACCGCGAGCTTGGCACTGTAATAAAACAACAGTCCCAGGTTCAACAGCGCAAAAGCGCCCGAGAGAATTGCATCTAAGGCCGTGCCGCTAAGCTGGCGGCGGATAGCGGTAATGCTAGACACCCGTGATTGCAAATCGCCGGTGGAATATTGCCGGAAAAAGGACGTAGGCAGCTTCAATAATCTGTCCCAAACGGCGGCTTGTAGGGTAGAGTCGGAGGCGGTTTCGATGCGCATAGCGGCGATCGCCTGAGCAAACTGAAAGCAGGCCCGCCCGAAGGCGACCGCTAACAACAACAGCCCAATTTGCAACAGAATACCGCGACTGCCGTAGGGAATTGCTTCGTCAATCAAAACGGCGGTGGCCTGCGGAATAGCCATGCCTAGCAAACTGGTAATCACGCCCGTGAGCAAAATCATCCACAGGTCTCGCCGCCGACCGTGAAAGGCGAACTGTAAGAGGGTAAGGGCGTTAAGTTTGCCACTGGGTAATGGACGGTAGAATACCGTGGCCATAGGGTCGATGCGGCTGGCGACGGCTGCGGTGACGGGTGATCGCACCATAGTCACCGGATCCAACAGCTCATAATGTCCGCCTTTAACCGGCAATAGCGCCACCGCCTGACGATCTTCAAGGGTGTAGGCGACTAAAGGGCCGCTGTCTTTTGTCCACCACCGATCGCGCAACAGAATTTGGCGCGATCGCAGTTGAGAAGATCGGGCGATCGCCTCCAAGGGTTCTTTTACCTGTTCTAAATTTTCTGAACGGCTTGGCGGAGAAATTTTTACCCCCAACACGTGACCCACAGCCCCAGCCGCGACCAGCAAAGGCGTCTCAGCCGTCAGGAAACTATCATCTTCAGGCTCCAATAAGTGGGCCAATCCCTGTAGCGTTTGCTCAGTGGTTTTTTGATTAAGCTGTTGTCGCTTTTGAAACTGCCTGTTAGCCGACTGGTTCTGCGCAGCAGTCGCCTGCTCAATTGATTTTAGTGCGTGATGATGAAACTCCGCCAGCCCTTGAACAATATCTGGGATAGGCGGTTCAAGGCTCTGCTCATTAAAGATTTCAGGTTTGTAGATTTCTGTTTCTAACGTCTCGATTTGATCAAAGTGATTGAGCCAACAAGAAAGCTTTGACACCAGCAGTTTAGCGTTCTCACCTTCTGGACAGACAACTGGCCAGGCAACCAGCGCTAATGTTGTCGGCTCGAAGGCGATCGCAATCAGTCCGTAGGCAGTAGGCGCACAGCCGTAGAGAGTCTCGCCTGCTTTGGCGGTAAACAAATAATGCCTGGCACCAGTCGGCTGGTTGTTTTGCCAGGCGATCGCAAAAATCCCGACTACACCCGTTTTTATTTGCCAGCACTGGTCTGCCGATATTAACGGCAAAGTTTCGTTCCCGATCAAGGGGCGGGTATTGGAATCTGGTGGGCGATCGCCTGCAACCGCTTCTGTCGGAAATGATTCTGTAGCAACCATCATATCTCCTGCTTTCTTAGGGCTTTAGGGCTTTCTAGGGCTTTAAAGAGCTGTACCAGAGCTTTGAATTAGACTGGCATAGTGGCCTGCCTGCTGCCAAAGCTGATCGTGCGTGCCGCGCTGCACGACTTTGCCTCGATCGAGCACAATAATTTCATCGGCATCGCGAATGGTGCTGAGCCGGTGGGCCACGATTAAACAGGTACAGCCTCGCCTGCGCAAGTTTTGATCAATTGTTTTTTCGGTTTCAGAATCCAGGGCGCTAGTGGCCTCGTCCATAATTAAAATGGAGGGCTGATTGACCAGCGCGCGGGCAATTTCTAATCTTTGCCGCTGCCCGCCGCTGAGGTTTTGGCCTTCTTCTAACAGCATGGCGTCGTAACCGTAGGGCATCGAGAGAATGGCTTCTTCAATCTCGGCGTCTCGGCAGGCGTGGCGGAGCTGTTCGTCAGGGATGGTGCTGTCCCATAGGGTTAAATTATCGCGAATGGAACCTGCGAATAACAGAATTTCCTGCTCTACCATAGCAACAGAATTAGTGATGAGCGATCGCGCAATCTCTGCTCGCGGCTGCCCGTCAAACCGCACTTCCCCCGAGTTTGGCTGATAGATGCCTGCAATTACTCTCACCAAAGTAGATTTTCCTGAACCGCTGCCGCCCACAAAAGCAATCCGCTGTCCCGGCTGAATAGACAAGTTGAAGTTCTCAATTAAAGGGGCATCTAGCGGGCTATAGCCAAAAGAAAGATTTTCAATCTCGATCGCGCCCGCTAGCCGGAATGAAGCTGGCGGCTGTTGTTCTTTTTCGTCAAATACGGGATCTATATCATTTTGTAAAACGTCATCTAATCTTTCTAAATTTCCTTGGAGTGTTTGCAGCGTATTGGCGAAATTGACAAGGTTATTGACCGGGCTTTGAAAGCTTTGCATCAGTAGCTGAAAAGCCACCAACATCCCAATCGAAAGGCTGCCGTCAATCACGCGCCAGCCGCCAATAATCAGCAGCGAGAGCGTGGCAAGGGTAGAAAGGAGAGCCGGTAATAAGCCCAGTAGGCGATTGCTGAGGCCCAGTGACTGCTGGGCATTGACAGCTTTGGTATAGTAGCCAACCCAGCGGGCAAAAAAGTCAGATTCTAGGCCAGAGGCTTTCAGGGTTTCGATGCTTTGAAGACCGGCGATCGCCACCCCCGAAGATTTGCCATATTCTTGAATCAAACGGCGGTTGGCATCGGCGCGAGAGCGAGAAACGAGCTGGAGTACGATGATGTTGATAGCGGCAAAGCTGACGACAATTAAGGTCAGGGGCACATCATATTGCAGCATGGCGATCGCATAAAACACAATCATCACCGAGCTAATCGCGGTAGTTGTCAGCCGACCGGAAAGCACATTGGCAACGCTGTCGTTAATCTCGATGCGATCGCTAATTTCGCCAGCAAAGCGCTGGGCATAAAAGCCAACCGGCAAGCGCAGCACATGCCAAACAAATCGGCTGGTCATGCCGACCGATAGCTTCACTTTGAGCGCGCGAAGATAGCGAAGCTGTAGGCCGGTGAGTAGTGCCTGCAACAAAACGGTCAGGCCCATACCCAAAAGCACGTAAGGCAACCAGTCGAGCCGTTTTGCCAGCAGAATATTGTCGATAAAGACCCGACTAAACGCCGGAATGGCTAGGGTCGGCAGCACCAGCAAGAATCCGGCTAGCGTACAGAAGGCCAAAGCCCCTAGCGATCCATTTAGCCGTCGCTTCAGCCCTTGCAAGGCGCTAGGCCGACGTCCGCCCGGTTGAAAATGTTCGCTAGGCTCAAAGGTGAGTACAACCCCGGTATAGCCCTGATCAAAGTCATGAAAGGAGACTTTGCGAGGGCCAGTGGCCGGATCGTTCAAGTAGGCTTGCTTGGCATTGAGGCGGTCAACGACAAGAAAATGGTTGAAGTTCCAAAAGACAATGAAGGGCGTGGGGAGTTGCCGCAGACTATCGAGATCTTTTTTAAATCCCTTGGCCACCAGTCCATAGTTGCGAGCAGCTTTGAGCACATTGGCGGCAGTGACGCCGTCGCGAGAAACCCCACAGGCTTGCCGCAGTTCTGCCAGGGGCACATAGCGGCGGTGATAACCCAGCACCATACTCAGTGCAGCAGCGCCACACTCTACAGCTTCCATTTGTAGTACTGTAGGAGTTCTTCGAGACATTGAACGGTACCTATTCTAGAAAAGGAAACACGAAGGAGATAGGTGCTTTTTCGGCCAGGGTGACGCGGGCGATCGCAGGCATCCCAGCAATCGGAGACATCATGCTGGTGCCGGTAGACCAGTGATAGTCACCATTGGCATCCATCTCAGGCACCGTCACCACTTCTATATAGGTTTGATCGAGGGCACTCTCACGCGCTGCTTCTAGCGTCGTTACGGGCGGATTCGACACCGACTTTACCCTGGCCATCAGGCCCCCTGCGACCTGTACCCCTTCTACATCTGGAATCAGCAACACTTTCATGCCAGGCTGTATTTGGGCGATCTCACCCGCGCTAAAGTAGGCAACGCCCTTAAGCGGTTCGCCGGGCGTATCGCCATAGACAATCGCACCGCGCCCGGTCGTCGTCACCGGAATCCGGCCCACCAAGCTCCACACAAAGCCGCAGCCCAACAGTCCACCTAGTGCAACCAGGGGTAGCCAGCTACGTAGCGTCACAATTTGCATCAACTGGTCTAACTGTTCTGGCGAAGAGAGCCGCTCTAACGCTTCTTTACGAAAAATGTTACTTTTGTTCATTGTTTCATTTTTGACAAAAACAATTCCCTGAAACTATATCGCTACTCGTCGAGAAAAACCTGCTTCCGCTACTAAAATTTATGAATTTAAGCGATCTTTTTAAGACTTAACAAGACCTCTCGCGATCTTCTCATCTTTTTCTCATAATCCTTTTTTGACAGTTCGCTATGGTTTTCCCAGTAGCCTTTTCTCTGAGAAATAAGATTTTCCTGAGTAGGTGTTAAGAGAACTCCTAAAGGGCGTTTTAACTCAAGAGGAGAGTGCTACTGTTTGTTTATGAGTTGATTGAGCGGGTGTTTGTTTACCTGTTTTTTCAACTATTCTATTGTGTCTCAATTCAATTGTTCTTAA
This sequence comes from Phormidesmis sp., assembly GCA_049791095.1. Lineage (GTDB taxonomy): Bacteria > Cyanobacteriota > Cyanobacteriia > Phormidesmidales > Phormidesmidaceae > Phormidesmis. The sequence goes on along the minus strand of JBAQZP010000101.1, from coordinate 27,447 downwards.
TCCAAGGTAATTCAAATGGCAGATCCCAAAGATGTTAAAGGTACTGACGAAACTCAACTTTCTGAAGACGAGCTGAAGGACGTTGCTGGTGGTGCCAACATCCAACAGCGCCGTCTAGAGCATTTAGACACTCAATCTAAGAGCGTCGAAGATGTTCAAAAGACTCGTTTAGATCAGTTAGACAATTCTACTAAGTAGGCGCAAGTAGGTGCGAGTGCGGGGCGTAATGCGTTACGCCCCAGCCAATTTCTCTCTACTCGGTTTCTCTCTACTCGGTTTCTCTAAGAATATAGCCAACGCCTCGAACGGTCTGAATCAAGCGAGTTTCGCCGAACCCTTCTAACTTGTTGCGCAGGTAGCGGATGTAAACTTCAATAATGTTGGAACTGCCCTCATAGTCATAGCCCCATACGTTTTCCAATAGCTGAGCACGGGTAAGTACCTGAAAGTAGTGATCCATCAGGTAATCTAATAAATCAAATTCTTTGGCAGTGAGCTTAATGAAGCGATCGCCTCGAAAGACTTCTCTGGTTTTCCGGTTTAACAACAGGTCGGCACACCGCAGGATCGAGTCTGGTAGTCGCTCAGAGTAGCGATTGGCCAAATTGGCACGGACTCTCGCGACAAATTCTGCTTTGTGAAAAGGCACCGAAACACAGTCGCTTGCGCCTGCCTCTAGACCCGCAATTCGCTCTGTACTGTTGCCTTGGGTAAGTAATATGACTGGCTCTTGGCTGCGAGTGGCCCGCAAGCGATCGCATATTTCCAATCCCGTTAGCCGAGGCGGAGACCAGCCCACAATCACCAAGCTAGGAGCCAAGCGTTTGATGGCCAGCAGGCCGCGAAGCCCGTCGTGAATCACACTGACCTGATAGCCTTCATAAGATAATTCAAGCTGTAGCGTTTCGGCTAATTCAAGCTCGCCCGAGATAATCATAATGTGTCTAAGATCTCGGTTCCGGAAAATGTGTCTGGCGGTTTCCTGCATTGGAGGAACGGTCATGGCATATGTCTCCGCTGGGCTTTATTTTTTTAATGAAAGCTTGAAGATACGTGGGGATGAGTGCCGCTGTTATATTGACGGCTATATTGACGGCGCTCTCAAGTTAAAACGCAACTAAAAAACACAATCCCCTTCAATCGATTAATCCCGCTCGGCGAGCCGCCTGTTCAATTTGTATTCTCAGGTCTTTGTCAGGATCATCATACACCTCCAAATCGTCTTGAATATGAAGCCAATAGCTGCGCACGGTGCGAGTGCTGATGCCCATGCGCTCGGCGATCGCCCGGTCGGAGAGCCCCCGCTGAAACTTGAGGGTGAGCAAGGTGAGCCATTGGGGTTTGAAATCAGGGCGCGATCGCACCTCCGTCGGTAAACTAACTGACCCGCGCAGTGTCAAATCCACCATTTTTAGCAGTTTGTTCATAGCCTCTGTTTTTCCAATAGCTGTAAATCCTGCTGGATAGTGATAAATTTTTGAATTCAGGCGTACGAGCGGCTTAACACGGGTGCCCAACACTAAAATATTAGGAACGCTTTCACTCGCCATCACGGCTTCTAGCAAACCTAGGCCCGCTTCGTAACAGGCCAAATCACCTAGCACCTCAGGCAAATAAATATCCAACAGCACCAAGGATGGCTGCTGCTGAAGCTGCTCCTTAGCGGTTTTACAGTCACGCGCGGTTAACAGCCTGGCTGCGGGATAGGCATTTTGCAACATTGGTAACAAAAACTGCAAAACCGCATCGTGATCGTCAACCACCAAGAAGATGGGCATAAAAAAAAGAACACCTTGGCCTTTTCATCGAAATGCATCAAGCGGGTTAAAACTGCCCCGCCAGTAAAGTTATCATGCAGCTTATCGATAGATAAATCACGCGGGTCACTGGAAGATCCATTTCCAAATTTGGAAAATTCGTAAGATCAAGTGACGATTGTTTGGCAGCTTTTGGGGCCAGGCAAGCTCGCAAACGATACCCCGTCGTGGGCTTTGAGGCGATGGCCGCAAAAGTAACCGCTGAAATTGTCCGCCTAGCCGCTGGGCCAAAGCTTCTGACTGGCGAGTGCCCTCCCCCACCGGCGGCGGAATCATTGCAAATCCAGGGCCATTATCTATCACTTGCAGGCGGTAATAGCCAGACTCGGCAGTGCAAACAACATCCACTCGGGTCGCGCCAATTGCGTATTTGCCTACATTTATCAGGGCCTCTTGCAAAAATAAACACAGGCCACGTTTTTGCTCTGGCGTAAACCGGCTGTAGCGGAGACATTCAAAGTTTGGGCGAATGTAAGATAGCACGTTGGCAAAGCCCGGCAGGGGAAGCCCTGAAACACTTTCATATACCTGATACAGCAAATCAGCCAGCGGCTGCTGAAGGTCAAGCACGATGTTGCTAGTGAGGTAGAGGCGATCGCTACCCGTATAAACGTCTTGGCGCATGACCTCAAAGGTGTTGCGCATTTCGGTGTTGAGGGCATCCAACTGTCGCCGTAGCTGCATCGGTGAAAGCCCTTCTAAGCCTCGTAAAATCACCGACAGATGCTGCAATGGGCCATTATGTACGGCTTCGTAAGTACGCTCGACGGTAATTTTACGCTGTCTGAGTTCCAAGCGCATGTCCCAATCGAAGAAGGCCGTTGCTAACCCTGCGCCACAGAGCGCTAACATTGCGGGCACCAGGGGAATCCACCAGTTTTCCTGAAGCTGTCTGTAGCTAACAGTAATGAGGCAACCAGCGGCGACAGCGAGGGCCAAAACGCTTTTCCAGGGTGACTTTAGCAGCACACTGGTGCCTATACCGACTAGACCCCAACCTACAATCCATAAGTATTCGACCGGGTCTGGCCAAACCAACAACATGCAGGGGCGATCGAGCGCGGAGCTGAGGATTTGCTTGGTGGCCAGCCCTTGCACTTCGACGCCGTACATCAGTTTAGTGATGCTTGGTGGGCCTGCGACCTGCTGCGAGTAAAGGGTTTCGCGCACGGCAGAGGTGATGAAGCTGTCTTTGACGCTGGTGGTGATGTTGCCGATGATGACGATGCGATCGCGCAATCTATCCGCCGCCACTCGCCCCGCTAGCAAGTCGCGCAGCGGAATAGTGTTAAATGGCTGCTGCAAGGCACAAAAGTGAATCAGCGTTTGATAGCCGCTGACCTCGGCCCTGACATAGCCGCCCGAGTTGGGCCGAAACTTGGACACATCCACTCGCCCCAGGTCAATTGACTCGATGGCTGGGTTCTGGCTCAACTGCGCCGTTAGGCCATCTCTTGCGCTGCTTTCTGATTGAAGCGACCCTTCAGCTTGTTCCTCAGCCTGTAGATACTGCCTTACTAACTGCACTGCCAGCGAATATTTAACCGCGCCAGCGCGATCGCGCATAGCTAAAATGCTCCGACGCATTTCGCCATCCGCATCCGTGACCGAATCAATGAAGCCGACACGCTCAGGCGGAATTCCAGGCGGGGGCGCAACATTCATGCCCGGATCTGAACTGAATGCTCTATCGACAACAATTAGGTTTGGCAGCGATCGCATCAGTGACAGCAGCGAGCTTTGATCGGGGTCAGGGGCTGTGTCAGCAACAGTGTCTACCAAAATATTGAGACCAACGACTCTAGGCTGATATTCCTGAAGGGTCGTCAGCGCCTGAGCCAGCACCCCGTTAGACAATGGAAATTCGCCAATGCTTTGGTAATCAGTTTCGTCAATGCTAACAATCACCACTCTTTCGGGGGGCGATTCTGCGGGGCAGCGACGCGCAAAGCTATCCAATGCCATCCATTCTTGCAGTTGCAGCAGGCCGATAAATCGCAGCAGGCAAACCACGCCGATGATCAGTGCGCCTGGCAAAAGTAGCTCTCGCCAGCCCGCTAGCCGCTCTTGCAGTGATTGCTGTAGCCTTTGCATGGGCTAGGTCACCTAAATTAATTCAGTAAACCGGCTTTGCGGGCGGCAAGTTGAATCTGAATCCTCAAGTCTTGATCGGGACTGTCGCTGACGCCTAGTGTATCTTGGATGCGCACCCAGTAGTTGCGAACGGTGCGATCGCTAATGCCCATTTTTTGTGCGATCGCCCTATCTGACAGCCCCATCTGATACTTAAGCTGAATCACCTGCAGCCACTTGCGATCAAACTCAGGGCGCGTCCTCAGTGCAGGCGGTAAATACGTCGAGCCCTTCAGCGCAATTTCAACAGAATTGAGCACCTCTTTTACGGGCAAAGATTTATCCATCGCCACAAAGCCACCCTCATACACATTAATCGCAGGCTTCAGACGAACCAGCGGCTTAATGTTAGTACTAATTACCATAATATTAGGAGCCCGCTCACTTTCCATCAGGCGATGCAGCAGCCGCATACCCACCTCGGTCGTCGCGGGCGAGCAGGCCGTTTCTGGCAGACTCAGATCTACAATTACCAAATCGGGCGGGCATTGCACAATCTGTCGCTCAGCCGTTTCAACATCTTGCGCCGTCGCGATGTTGGCCTGCGGATATTTCTGTTGTAAAGCAGGCACCGTGCCTGCCAAAACAGCTTCATGGTCGTCAATCACTAGAAACTGTTGTTTCAATGTCACCTGTTTCAATGTCGCTTATTTGAACGGCGTCTGGTGGCTGGCTAACAGCTTCATTATCCAACTCTGCTAATGTTCATAGCCTAAACAGGCATAGTGTTTACAAGCTTAAAGATTGATGAGAATTTGTTGACAGACGCTGTAGTTTTTCCTACCACCCTCACAAAAATCTCACAGTCATAGCTTACAGATAATGAGGAGGCAACGGTAACTTTAGATGAATTATCAGCATTTGTTAGAAGATAATGTAGAGCTGTGGAATCATTGGCGAAGGCAGTATCCTGACCTGTTGCCAAATCTGGCGGGCAGGGATTTAAGCCGGTGCTATCTGTTTGAAGCGAATTTGAGCGGTGTGAATCTGAGCGGCGCGAACCTGAGCCGGGCCTGCCTGATTGGGGCCGATTTAAGCTATGCAAACTTGAGCCGGGCTGACTTGCGCCATGCCTATTTAGACAAGGCTAACTTGCTATGTGCCAACCTTTGGCAAGCCGACCTTTCCGGCACTCGTTTGCAAGGAGCCCTAGAGCGGTTGCCATCTCCTTATCAAGAGCCTGAACCTATGGCGATCACATCAGCCCCAAAATTCAGCAGTTTCGTTCAGCGATGGCAACCCGCTTCCCTTTATGCCAAAAGCGTTTTAGCCCGTTCCGCCAGCTTCTCGGCAGTCAGCCCATTCAGCACAAATAGCTGACTGGCACTCGCCGCCGTTTCGCCCCGCTTCCAGGCAAATACATCGCGCGGCGCAGCACTCCGTAACATCAGCGGTTCTACCGTGGCGCTCGATCCCCCCGTGACGCCAATCAGAGCATCGCCATCAAACAGGGTATCAAAGTCTTCATCACTCATAAAGCCGTCATCCGGCTCAGAGCAGCTTTCCCAAGCGACATCGCTAGGACGGTAGAGCCGACGAGGATTGACAATAGAGATAATTTTAGAACCAATTCCTTGCTCATTAAGGGTTTTGGCCGCGTCAATTACTGGAATCAACATCATATCGCCGATTACACCGAAGACAACAGTGCTAGAGCCCGGCGTTTCTTGAATCTCGATCGCCCCTTTTTCCAAAGCTTCACGGGTTTGGGCAAAGGTGGTGCGAATGGGTAAAGGAGACTTGCTGGCGGTAATGGTAATGCCTTTGTTTTTGGTACCCATTGCCCAGTCATAGCAAACTTGAATGCTGTTGGCGTCGATGGGAAACAGCGGAAAAATGTTGCCGTTGCGCATCATCGCCGCAAAGTAATTTTCAATTTCGGGGCGCTGATGTGTCCAGCCATTGCGGCCCTGCTCTAACGCGCCTGCGGTGAATAGGCAAACGGTCGAAGGCGTGGGGCGGCGCAATTCGGCCATGGCCTGCGTGGTGGTTTGCCAAATGGGCAGGCCGTTAATTGCAAACGATTCGTAAGAGCACCACAGGCTGCGGGCACCCATCAGGGCTTGGGCGGCGGCCAGCCCGGCGCAGGCATCTTCACTCAGCGGCTCATAGACCTGACCTTTTGGCCCCTGAAAATAAGTGTCGTCTGTTGTGGGGTGAATAATTTTGAGCGCCTGGTTAATGTTGTTAATGCCCGAAGCGGCGTTGCCGTCTGCATTGGTGATGACAAAGTTAGGATCTTGTTGACCCACGTGAGCGACGAGTGCGCCCATAGCGGTAGTGGCCACTTGCTTGTCACCGCCTACTTCAAATTCATTGAGCGGCAGTTTGCCTAAATCGGCTAGGGGCAAAACAGATTCGGTGACGGCGGTTTTGGCGGCGGGGCCAGCGTGCGATCGCACAAAATTAGTCCTTACCAACGCCCAACCCTCTGGCGGCAGCGCCCGATCTTTTAGCGCTGCCACCACATAGTCCTTATCCAAGCTGTCGCCCGGATATAAATTGTGGGACTGCGACCCTCGTTTATGCACGCCCGCGCCCTTTAGCTGCTTGACGATCAGCACCGTTTGAGTGCCCCCCAGCGCCGACTTCGCGGCCTTGTCAGTTGCTTCTAAAATAGCCTGCGTAAACGCCAGGCGCTGCTTCATCGAAAAGGCCGTGCCGTCTACATAGGGGCCAGCTTGACCCGCATCATCATAGTCTTTGGCATCGACTAAAATCACCTCGGCAAAGCCATTGCCGCTCCAGTAGGCGACCATTTGCTCATTGCTGTAGGTCGAGACAATGCTGTGATGCTCTTGCGAAAAGCCATTCCAAACCAGAATCGGCAGGTAGTTAGTGACGTCAGGGTAGATGGTGTTGAAATGGCCAAAGCTGCTCATGATGTAGGGTTCGCCCAGGCCACCGTCGCCAATTGTGACCGGGAAAAGCTGATCGCGGTGGAGCTTGGCAGCGGCCATGGCAAAGTGTTGGCCTTGGCCAAGGGGGCCAGCCGGACTGAGCAAGCCGGGAATTTGGCCGGAAAGGTGGCCAAGCAACCCGTGGGTTTCGCGGTAGCGATCGCCCATTTCCTGCACGGTTTTGATGCCCATCGCCTCTAGCGAGGTGTCTAAAAACACGGTGCTATAAAAGCCAGGGGCATGGTGGCCAACTTCGGTAATCAGGTTTTTATAGCCCAGCATAATCAGCGAGGCAATGGTGTCGGCGATGCTGGCAAAACCGCCGGGGTGGCCAGATTGCTTGCTGGCCGTGGTGCGCAGCGTCAGGTAGCGCAGGGCGTCGGTGGCCAGTAGGGTTTGGTAGACGGCGGTAGGATCGGTAGGGGAAGCGATCGCGTCTTTGCCATCGGCGATCGCCGCCGTCTGCCCATACTGCTTAAATTCGGGCGTGATCTTACCAAAGTGTTGAATACCTTCGCAAAAGGCAGGGGGGGCAGTCGTTGCGGTGGGGGTCTTAGCTGTCATGCGAAGGTTCCTCTATGAATTAGCTCTCTTACACGCCATAATTTTAGTGCGTTCTAGGGGTTTGGGCGCGATCAAATATGTGCGTTACTCATAGATAGACCCGATAGCGCGCGCATCCTACAGAATAGCCAGTGTAAAACAAGAAAGTATTGTATACAATAAACATACCGTAGCAAGGCTAGCATTTGCTCGCCGCCCAATTTAGTTAGAATGCTATGGAATATAATTACTTCCTCACAATGAGCTAAATGGGAAAACTTTTCAGCAAAACCTACCTGGCCCTGCGTCAGGAGATTTTGTCCGGCGAGCTGGCCGCAGGAGAATGTCTGGTAGAGCAAACATTGGCAGACCGTTTTGCCGTTAGCCGTACGCCCATTCGCGAAGCCATTCGCCAGCTTCAGCAAGAAGGCTTAATCCAGTCCGACCAGCGCGGAGGCTTGCAAGTCACGACGATTACGATTGCTGATGCTATTCAGCTTTACGACTGCCGGCTGGGGTTAGAACAAGTCGCCGCCGTCAGCGCCTGTGAAAATGCCACGGCCAAGCAGTTAGAAGGACTAAAGCAGTGCATGGTGCAGGCCGAGCGGTCGGTTTCATCGCCACCAGGCGCAGAGAATTTGGACAACCGCCTGGCGATTGATCAAAACTTTCACCGACTGTTAGCCGAAAGTTCTGGCAATCCCTGGCTGGTCGATTTGCTAGAGCAAATATTTGGCAAAATGGCGCTGCTCAGGCTCACCACCACCTACCGTAACCCTGAGGTACTGGAAATTTGGGCCGAGCATGAGAAAATTGTTGACGCCCTGGTTAATCGGGATGCACGCTCAGCCGCGATGGCAGTGCGCGACCATTTAGTTGCCAGCAAAGCACGAGTGGTTCAAGAACTCCAGGGCCTCCACTCCGAGGTTTCGATGCACAGCATCACCCTTACTTGATCCGTTTGCCCTAGATCAAAAAATTCGTCTATTCGAGATTTTTGTGGTCTCGTAAAAACTTTAGATTCAACACAATACAGAGCGCTTTCGGCTATGACCAAAATTTTATCTTTGACGGTGAATGGCGATCGCCTCAACAACACGCTAGCAGAACTTGCTCTAATTGGCGCGCAGCCGGGCAACACCGTCAAACGCATCGCTTTTTCACCGGAGGATTTGGCGGCCCGCCAGAAGCTGATCGGCTGGATGGAAGCGGCTGATATGGAAGTGCGCATAGACGCGGGGGGCAATGTGATTGGGCGATACCCTGGGCTAGAACCTGAGCTGCCAGCGTTGGCGACGGGTTCTCATATTGATACGGTGCCGTCTGGGGGGCGCTACGATGGGGCGCTGGGCGTGATGGCCGGGCTGGAGGTGGTTCGCGTCTTGCAGGAAAATGACATTAAGCTAAATCATCCCTTCGAGGTGATTGCCTTTGCCGACGAAGAGCGCACGATGGTGGGCTCAAAGGTAATGGCGGGAACGGCCTCTGACGATCCCGCTCGCTACGACACCATGAACGATGACCCGATTCAAGACTGCCTGGCTAGAGCGGGGGGCAATTGGCATAAGTTGGCTACGGCCAAGCGATCGCGCCAAGACATTGCTTGCTTTTTAGAATTGCACGTAGAGCAGGGCGGCATATTAGAGGCCATCGATCGAGAGATTGGGGTAGTAGAAGGCATTGTCGGTCAGCAGCGGCACCGGGTGACCATTCAAGGCCGGGCCAATCATGCAGGCACAACGCCGATGAGTATGCGCCGGGATGCACTGACGACGGCCTCACATCTCATTTTGACAGTAGAAGATATTGCCAAACACTTTCCTGGCGATCCGGTGGCGACGGTTGGGGCCTTGCAAATTTGGCCCAACTCTATCAATACGGTGCCAGGCTCGGTTGAAATGAGTTTAGATATGCGAGATCTTTCTCAAGATGTGATTAACCACATGCTAGAACAGCTACGGCGCAAAATTGAAACCGTTGCAGTCGCCACCCGCACCAGAATTCGGATTAAGCCGGAATTGCAGGTAGAGCCGACTCTGGCGTCGGACAGAGTGCAGGGGTTGATTGTCGAAAGCTGTGAGGAGCTGGGGCTGAGTTACACTCACCTGCCGAGCCGGGCCAGTCACGACGCCCAAGAGATTGGGCGCTTTACCGAGATGGGGATGATTTTTGTGCCGAGCAAAGAGGGCATCAGTCATTCGGGCGATGAGTACACCTCGCCGGAGCAATGCATTCACGGGGCAAATGTATTGTTGCGATCGCTCATCAAGCTAGATACCCATTACTAGATATCTATTATCAATAGAGTCTTGTAAACTGTTGTTTTGTAACCATTATTTCGTTTCAATAGCTACCCTTTTGCTCGTTTTATCGCTTTACACTTTGTAGCAACACCTATGGCAGAACTCAAGCGTTTTTTCATTTGCGGCTCGGCCCTTCGAGGTCAACCAGATCATGGCAACCTCAAAGGGGCGACCTTTGCAGGCGAAACCAAAACAAAACCGCTGTATCGGCTCCATGCTATTAAGGATGGCTGGCATCCCGGCATCTATGCCGTTTCTCCAGATGCTTCAGATTCAAAAGGCATCTCAATTCCAGGCGAGATTTATGAAATGACAGAAGCGCAGTTCAACTATTTAATCGCCAACGAGCCGCCAGACATGTATGAAGCGCCCATAGAGCTAGAAGACGGCGAAAAAATCTCTGCCATGCTCTATCCCGAAGCGATGTCCAAGCAGTGGCCCGATATCTCTGACCAGTACGGCGGCTGGGCTGCTTACAAAAAATCTACCGTCGAGAAATCTGCCTCATAGTCTGCAAACACACTCTTTTACTTTTACTGCAATGCAAGATCTCAAAGCGATTGTCATCGGGGCCGGAATTGGTGGGCTTACCGCCGGTATAGCGCTCAAACAAGCCGGTTACGAGGTCGAAGTTTATGAGCGTACCCCCAAGCTTCGTCCGGCTGGCGCGGGCATTTCACTGTGGTCTAACGGGGTAAAGGTGCTCAACCAGTTAGGGCTGGGCCGTGAAATTGCGGCGATTGGCGGTGAAATGAATCGAATGGAATACCGCAGCCACAAAGATGAACCGCTAAACAAGGTAGATTTGCAGCCGCTGTTTGCAAAAGTGGGGCAGCGCCCCTATCCGGTAGCCCGGACAGACTTGCAGCAGATGCTGTTGGATGCGTTTGGCGAAGCTGAGGTGCAGCTTGGGATGGAATGCGTCGCGGTAGAGCAAAATCAGCAGCGCGCGACGGCTATTTTTGCAGACGGCAGTCGGACAACCGGTGATTTGATTGTAGGGGCAGATGGCATTAAATCGACGGTGCGCAAGCATGTTTTGGGCGCAGCCTGGCAGCCGCGCTACGCGGACTATGTGAACTGGAATGGACTGGTACCCAACGACCCGGCGCTGTGTGAGGCAGATAACTGGGTGCTGTATGTGGGGGAAGGCAAGCGGGCGTCGATGATGCCGGTGGGGGGCGATCGCTTCTATTACTTTTTTGGTGCGCCAATGGTTGAAGGCACCGAAACCCCGCCTGAAGATCGCCGTGAGGAATTAGCCCAGCAGTTTGCGGGCTGGCCAGATGCCGTGCAGGCGCTGATTCGCACGCTCGATCCGGCTGAGTCTAATCGGCTAGAGATTAGCGACCTTGACCCGCCCAAGCATTTGGTCAAGGGGCGGATTGCGCTGCTAGGTGATTCGGGCCATGCGACCACGCCTACCTTAGGTCAAGGCGGCTGTCAGGCGATGGAAGATGCCGCGATCCTGACTCGCTTTTTGGTGACCACCAATATCAGCGTGGCGGATGCGCTCTCTCGCTATGAAGCGGCGCGTAAGTCTCGCACGGCTGATCTGACCTTAAAGGCCCGCAAGCGGACGGATACCATTTACGGCAAAGATGAGAATGTGACGCAAGACTGGTACGAGCAGCTTAAAGAGGAGCAGCCGGACGCGGTGATCAATGCGCTAGCAAAGATTATTTTGGGAGGCCCGCTGGGTTAGGTGCAAATGGGATGGCTATCAACACATGTGCTAGATACGGCCAAGGGCACACCCGCCGCCGATATGGCACTGAGCTTGTGGCGCTGGGAAGGCGAGACGCGGCAGCATTTGAAAACGGTGAGAACAAATCAGGACGGCAGAACCGATGTACCGCTGCTGAAAGAAGGTGATTTTGAAGTGGGTGAGTACGAGATTGTGTTTGAGGTAGGGGATTATTTTGCCAAAGGCGATCGCACCTCCTCTATTCCTTCCAATCATCCTTTTTTGAACCTGGTGCCGCTACGCTTCGGCATCGCCGACCCACAGGCCCACTATCACGTACCTTTATTAGTTTCGCCCTGGTCGTACAGCACCTATCGCGGCAGCTAAGAGAGCTTGCCTTCTCAGCAAGACCGCTTTGAAGAAGACCTATGCTAGGAACACCATCGGCTGAAGTTGAGATTGATGCTGTGCTGGTATCACGGCTGCTGGCTGAACAGCACCCAGACCTGCGCGATTTGTCAATTCAGTTTATCGGCGCGGGCTGGGATAATGCAATGTTTCGTTTGGGCGATCGTCTCGCTGTGCGGTTGCCTCGAAGAGCGATCGCCGCCAGCCTCATCGAGAAAGAACAACGGTGGCTTCCGCAGCTTGCTAAGCAACTTCCACTCCCGGTGCCAGCGCCTTACCGAGTAGGAAAACCGAACGCTCTCTATCCCTGGCATTGGAGCATCATCCCTTGGCTCCCAGGTCAAACCGCCGACAGACTTCGAATCAATGCGAACCCGGCCCGACAGTTTGCGCTATTTCTGAAAGCGCTACATATTCCCCCCCCAAACAACGCTCCACAGAATCCATTCCGAGGCGTTCCGCTCATTCAACGAGTGCCCCTGCTGAATGAGCGACTCCCAAGAGTAGACGCTTACATTGAAACAATTGCACCGACGATACAATCACTTTGGCAACAGGCCCTCGATGCCCCGATTGATAGAGAAGTGACCTGGATACATGGTGATTTGCATCCCCGTAATATCTTGATAGACAGTCACAATATTACAGGGGTGATTGATTGGGGAGATTTGGCTGCGGGAGACTGCGCAACTGATTTGGCTGCTTTTTGGTGTTTGTTCCCCAACCAGTATTTAAGGCAGCAAGCGATTGATGCTTACGGAGAAGTTTCAGAGGCGACCTTAGCACGTGCTAAAGGCTGGGCAATTTTGTTTGGTGTTGCTCTGCTCGATTCTGGCTTGGTGGACAACCCACAACATGCCGCGATTGGGCAAAATATTCTACGGTATGTTGCTCAGCCGTGAAATATTTTGCCTAGAGTCATTAAAAATAGAAACTATTTCTTGTGTGTTTGGATCGATGCCAGCGATAAAGTTGTAGCGCCTTTCATTGCAACGGCGGCAGGCAAGTGCAAGGTTATCTAGTTCGTCAGATCTTTTGGCTTAGTCTAGAATTATAGCCTGCTGCTGCTGAGGTTAAGCGATAGTACTAACAAACTATCCTGGCGATTAGGTTTGCCACTGACTTAGTAGGACGCAGATTGCAGGGTGGCTTTGGCGCCCCACAGTTGATCCCAGCGTTGGGCGGGCATGATCAGGTACAACACAACGCCGTCAGTTAGGGTCATGTTTAGCAGCGATCGCCCCTGAAGAAGTTGTTGGTTCAGCTCGGCATAAAGCGGGGTAAAGGCTTCGGTGGCGGCGGCTTCTTGGAGGGTGCGATCGCACAGTGGATGGTTGGGTGTAATCAGGGTAGCGATCGCCAGCCAAAGCCCATTTTGAGCGCTGTAGTTGCCCAATATTCGCCCGCCAATCGCCGCCGCTGCAAAGGCTGGCGCGGTCAGCTCACTCGGGCTAATCACATGCTCGAACTTAAACACCTGCTTGATTTGCTCGGCAAATTTAGGATCTTGAATGCGCACGATTACCGGTAGCCCCGGCGCGATGCTTTTTGCACTAATGGCAATTTCTAAATTAACCGCATCGTCGCTAGTAATTGCCAGCAAAGAAGCGGCTTTTTCGACATTCGCCAGCTTCAAGACTTCTGGCACAGCGGCGTTGCCCACAATCATCGGAATATTTTGCGCCCGCGCGGCCCGAAGAAATTGATTTTGGGGCTCACGCTCTAAGGCGACGACTTCTTCGCCTAGCTGATTCAGCAGTCCGATTGCCCGAAAGCCCACCCGACCCAGGCCGCAAACAATCCGATGCCCCGATTGTGGCACCCGAGTCGTCATTAAAATCTGCTGTAGGTGCGTGCCTAAGATATAGTCATTCAGCAGCGCATAAAAGACGCCAATTACCCCAGCCCCTACCAGCATCATCACAGCGGTGAAAACCTTGACGAGGGCGGTTGAGTTTTCGGCTACGGCTTCTTGCCCGCCCGCCCCGGTGATCATGCCGACCGAAAAATACAGGGCGTCTACGACTGAAGTAGCGTGGTTGCTGGTCACGTAGGCGGTGATGGCAATGCCAATGGTGGCCAGCAAGACAAACAGCACCAAAATCATCGCGCGGCTGAACGTCCGAAATTGTTTGAAGCCTCGCAGGGTAGTGCTGACCATGCGTTGCAGTGACCACCGCGATGGTTTGGCTTTTTGGAGTTCGGCCCAAATGATGCGATCGCCCGCCTCCAGCCGTTTTTGGACTTGAATCGCCGCCATTAGTCCCGGCGATTGCGAACTTAGCGAGGGTTGAGCCGGTTCATAGGTCAGCAGCATCCGCTCTGAATTCTCCCAAAGCGAACTCAGACTATGGCCGCATAAAGGATGGCCGCTCCCAATATTTTCGACAGTGACCGGCCAAACTTTACCAAGGATATTGAGATGCCCAATCACCGGCCTTTGAATAGCGGCAAAAGCAAAAATGGGGGCGACTAAGGCCGATACGCTCATCGAAACATGATGGGGAATCGTTCGATCTAGCCTTTCGCCAAGCGGTACATTAGCCAGCCGATTAACAATGCAAATATGAGGATTCAGCAGTCTGGCCTGAGTCAGTATCGCTAAATTCAAAGCATCATCTGCGCTCGCCAGCAGCAGCGTCCTGGCCTCTCGAATGCCTGCTTCAATCAGCGTTTTCTCGGCTCTGAGGCTGCCGACAATAATATTGCCAGTAGGCGTGCGATGGCGGAGCCGCTGCTGCGGAAAATCGCTATGGCCTTCACTGATGCCAACAACTTGGACACCCTGTTGCTCTAATATCAAAAAGATTCGGTAGCCTACTTGATCAAGGCCACAAACGATGACTTGAGCCTTCATGAGTATCCCGCCTTGGCATCGGTTCTATTGCTCTGTTCTGTTGCTCCGTTCTATTGTGGAGTAGAACAGCTCGAATCACCTGTTCACGCTGAACATATTTAGGCGATCGCGCTAAACGCAAGCACCATCAGCCCCATTGCTACCAGCGTAGAGACGGTACCGACGACTTCTGCGCGAGTGGAGGTCACCTGGTGAGCGGGCTGTAGCCAAAAATCCAGTAGCTTTACAATTAACGGCATCACTACAAACGTCAAGATGCAGCTAGTAATCATAATATTGGCCCACATCGCACTGGCAGGTGGCCAATCTTCTAAAATCCCCAGGTAGCTAAACAAATAGTCTTGAAGCATAATGATCGGATACAGCCCTAGCACCACCGCCAATATTTGCTTCCAAGCGGGCGGCCCTAAGCTACCTAATTCCATCCCCGACTGTTTAGAAAACCATCCCTCTAAGCCAGTAGAAAATGATTTGAACTTGTAGCTTTCAAAAATGTTTCGGCCCTGCTTTAAGGCAGCTTCGCGCTGTTCGCAAGTCAGCCATTTGTTTAAGTTTTCGGGCTGGTCAAAGTGAATGACCGAATACCATTTGAGCGCACCGTCCCGGCAATTTAAAGGTCGATGGCGGTCAGCTCTGATGAACCCATCTGAGCGTTTTGCACTGCGAATTAAGCGGGTGTTCCATCGGCGAAAGGGCCAGCTTTTATGCTTTGGCACAATGTATTCAATCACCACGCTAGAATAGCCCGCGCCGTTCTCTTCTGGCAAGGCTTCTATCAAGCTGTTCGAGGCCGCTTTTGAAGCGACTACAGAGCGCCTAAGCATCAGCCCTAGCGCCGCTATGCCATCAGCCGCTGACGATCTAAAATCTACCTCACGAAAGTCCACTTTTTAGCCATTCAAATAAAGTCTTACTCATCAGTATAGGGGCTGAGCCTGCCCGGTCATTCAGCCTACGGAGCGAATAGGCAGAGGGCGCGAATAGGCAGAGCGAAAAAAGCTAGTAGTGAAAAAGCTAGTAGTGAAAAAGCAGTGCCCTTACCGCAAAGAAGCCTGACAGTAGAATCAGTAAAAAGATATTTTGCTTGATACTTTTAAGCTCCGAAAGAATGCGTTCTCCTTGCTCGCGAGTAATAGGTACAGACGGTGACAAACTTTGTTCATCCGATGCGGTTGTTTTCTCTTCGTCTAGCTGAGTCATCTCTGTTTCCTCATCAAGTTGACGTATAATAGCGCTGTCGTTTCCACCTGTCAGCGTTGAAGGCTGAAGTCTTCACTTCATAGTAGAAAACTCCATAGTAGAAAACTTCATAGTAAAAACCATGGTAGAAACCTGGACAATTATTCACACAATCTCAGGAGAAGTTTATGCCAAATTCTATACGTCACTGCTTTCATCGGTTTATGAAGGTATCGTTGGCTGGGGTGCTAGCAACTGTTTTGTTGATGATGGGTTTGCTAGGCGGGCCGTCGCAGGCGATCGCATCGAGTAAAGCAGCCACACCCGAAGCGCTAGAGATGGCAATTAACGAGGCCGCTCAAGAATTTGTGGACTCTATTCTCGATGATTATTCTGACATATTAGAAGGCTCCTTTGACCTGGCCTACGATCCGTTAAAGTCGGCGGTGAAGGGCGCAACCAAGCAAATGAGCAAAGCTGCTAAGCCCTCCAAAAAATCTTCAAAAGAAGGAGAGGAAGAACCCCCCGCACCCGAAGTTACCATCGCTCAAGAGCCTTTCCAGACGGCGGTTGCTTCGTTTGAAACCCTGACCGAAACAACCGAGGGCTTCAGGGCTCAGCTAGAGGCTGCGCCTGAAGTTGTTCAATCGCTGATTGAAGCGCAAATCGGTGCGAAAATGGACGAGCTTCAGGCGGCATTTGCCAGCATCGCAGCAGCGGTCGATCAGCTCGCTGAAGATGCGACAACTTTGCAGGCAGGCGATACAGAAGCAACGGCAGCGTTTACTGAGCACAGCACGCTACTGACCGAGGCGGTTGAAGCGGCGGATATGGTAATTGAAAGCTTTGATAGTTAAGCGTTAATTGAGTCTTGATCGACCGGAACCCACCCTACTCTACGGGGTGGGTTGGCAATTATTAAGTGAGTTGTTGCACCCACCGAGCTACAATCTGCGGCAAGTGACTGATTTCAAACCATAGCGCTTTGGGGCTGATGCCAAACACATATTGCAACAGCAGCACAATTACCACGACGGTTAGGATAGTACCGGCTCCGCCGCTCAGCACTCTAAACAGCAGCCGCGACAGCAAAAAGAAGACTGCGATCGCCCCAACCAACAAAACCACCTGGCTATCAAACACATCCGCAAAAGAATCCATACAAGCCTCACAAACTATCAAATATAACAGACATACAAATCAGACCCAGTGCGACAATCACAAACCCTAAAATATCGGCCTTTACGGTCGTATCGCGATAGGCAGGATATAGCCAAAATCCCAGCAGCCGGGTGACGACAAATGGCATCACCACCACACCCAAAATAGCAGAGGTCACCAGGGTCGCTAGCAGCATGGCCCCAGAAGGCGACCAGTCGCTGATAATGCCCGTATCTGGAAACAGCTTTATCCTAATCATCACAATCGGATACAGGCCAAACACCACAGACAAGACTTGCTTCCAGGCTGGCGGGCCGAGCCCGGTTTGCTCAGACCCCGCCACCTGCCGCGAAAACCACCCTTCTAATCCGGTCGTAAACGATTTAAATCGATAGGCTCTAATAATTTTTTGCCCGCTTTCTATCACCTGTTCACGCGCTTTCGATTCGACCCAAGCGTTAAGGTGCTGGGGTGAGTCGAAATGAACAATGCTATACCACTTGGCAACGTCGTCCTCACAAAGCAGCGGCGGACAGCGGTCTAGCCGGACAAAGCCGGCGTGACGCTGCGCTGTTTGGGCCAGGGTATCTTGCCAGCGTTCAAAAGCAGCCCCTTGGGTTTTAGCGACAATATGCTCGACCACCAAACTGCTGTAGAACGCTTGGCTCTCTGGTGCTTTTTGTCCGACATCAGGCAAAGCCATTAGGTGATTCCTGCGTTCGTTAGGCTGAATCGGATCTAATTATTGATCTAAGCCGTCTTCTACGCTGTCAATCGCGCCTTTTACGCCCGCTTTGATTTTGTCTACAATCGACTCTGACGAGGGCATGTAGGTATCTCTGGCCTTAATGCCTTGCTCGATTTTGTCTTGAACTTCTTTAGACACGGTACCGCCCTCCCCTTTGCCGGTGTTAATGCGGTCAATAATTTCTTCGGATGAGGGCATAAAAGCCTCTTTCTTTTTCAAGAAAAGCTCTTTCTTTTCCATCGGAGTCAGGGCGGCAAAGGCATCCCGTCTGGGCACGGTCGCTAGCACTGCCTTGATTTCGTGCTTTTGCTCGGATGTTAGCATCAGCGACTTGAACGTTTTTCTAAAGCTGCTGCCGCTAGAGATTCCTGACTCAAACATTTCTAGCTGCTGGGGCGTCAAGATTTCTGTGAGCTGCGGCACCACGTCTGACTTAATTTTCTTCAGTACCTCCGGCATTCCTGCGGTGGCGGCAGTTGTAAAGTATGCGCTGCGAACATTAGCCGGTGAAAATCCACTGGCATATGCCTCGCTCGCTATGGTTAGACTGGCTATAAAAATTACTAAACAGGTGGCTATTGAGATTAAAATTCGCTTCATGGTCATTCTCCTTTTTGCGATTAAAGACTATATTTTTGCGATGGAAATGAGATGGAGTTGCTATGAGACTGGAGCTTCGCGGGCGTGTTGAATGTAGGCTGCGATCGCCAGCACCACCACAATCACCAGGGGAAAAACCAAACTCCACCAGGTCTCTGAGGCCAGAATAAAAAACGCCGCCGCTGCCCCACCCAAGGCAAACCCGACAATTACTGGAACATAGCGACTAATGCGCTCGATAGATTCTGAAGCTTCTTGCTCGGCCTGCTCGCCAGCAGAGAGCTTGGCACCGATTAGTTGAACCAGGTCAATCGTAAGCTGAGTGGTGTTGCCCGTCATGACAGTGGTGGGAATGTAGCTTTTAAAGACGCCACGGGCCTCCTTCATCAGCGTGTTTTGAATGGCCATTGCCACCACGCCCGATAGCCCAATCGGCAGAATGTATTCTTCTTGTACGTCTAATAATAAGGCCGGTGACAGCTCTGCGCCAATGACTAAGAAAATGCTCAGGGCGATCGCCTCAGCCGTCAACAGTACCGCAAACACAGGCCACTGCTTCCGCCGGGCGTATCTTGCTAGCACCGACGTCAAGGCAACCGTCACCATAAAAGCAGGAAGCATGAGCAGCCGGGTTAGCGTTGACTCTTCATCATCGCTAACAAAAGAAGATCCTGCCAGGGCAATATTTCCAGTCACGTGAGCCGTGAAAATACCAAACAAGATAATAAAGGCAGCGGTATCGACAAAGCCTGCTACCAGGCTGAGCAAAAAACCCGCTGGCTTATCACCGGTCAGAAAGCTACTGATGGTAAAGGATTTATTGGGCTGCGAGACAGTAGTCATGACTCCCCTAGAAGATAAAGCCTCATTTCCATACTTATGAGCGCTACAAACTGAGCGCTACAAACTCAAGCGCTATAAACTAGTCATCCACTGCCTCTGCGGCTTCAAGCTTAGCGGCTGCCTTGAGCCGCTTCTTTTCAGCCTTGGCTGCTTTTTTGGCTGCCTTTTTAGCCGCTTTTGCCGCCTCTTCAACCGCTTCTTCTTCCTCCTCTTGAATTTTTTCTAGCCGCTTTGCTTCAGCCTTAGCTGCTTTTTTCTCGGCCTTAGCCGCTTCCTTAGCGGCCTTCTCCTCCGCCTTTAGCTTCTCTTTTTCAGCCGCAGCCGCAGCCTCCTCATCTTCCACAATCTCACTATCCGGCAACAGGCTATCCGGCAACAGGCTGTCTGGCAATAAGCCATCCGCCAAAAATGTATTCGCCAATAACATGCGCCGCTCAGCGTTGGGCTCGATATTGGATTGAATAACAGAACCTATCCTGCTTGTGACTGAAACGGCTCTAGCTGGAGTTGAATACCCAGCTAAGCTTCCGGCAAACAAAACAGCACACAACGCTAAGGTGCCAAGCTTTTTCACAAGCTTTTTTGATAGGGAACATGTACTCATAAGGTCAACCTAGTAAACTGATAAATTGGGTTCAAGCGAACCATTCTCAACCGGGCCACTTCGTTAAGCGCCTCGGCTTGCTCAAGCTTTTTTTAGCGAGCTATCTTCGTCAATCAGCATGTACAGAGCTAATTTGCTATGGCTAATTTGCTATACAGAGTGCCAATCTCTTTTATACACCGGTAACTATAGTCTCAATCAGTCAATTCTTCTTCTGTGCTCAGAGCTACAGATGCGTGTTTCATTCTTTCTCCAACAAAATGAGCTGCTTAACTATCTACCTGCAAAGATTAGGTCTACCTGCAAAGTAGACTAAAAGATTTTATGTATACTCGTTGTATACATAGAGGAGAATAACATTGTTGCCACAGTTTTACCATGCTAAATGTCACGTGTAGATAACTTTCTACCTGTTGGCATGGGTCAAGTAATTTCCAATATGTAACATCGAACACATTCCCTATTTTTTCTTCGCATTAGTGTTGTATACAATGCTTGGGCATGGTTAATGCTTCAAAAGCTTTTTGATGTGTCTAGTCTGTTGATTGCTGAAGTAGCCGCTCCTTTTTTACGGCAATTTGGACTTGACCTGTTTACGTTCTGGAAATTTTAGCTATGAGCAACAGTGAAATTATTACAAATGAGCCAACTACCCCTGAAACGGTGTTGGCCGAAGCAGAATCGTCAGAAACTGCTGTTAAATCAGATCTTATCTATGGGTTAGAAGATCGTCCGCCTTTTATGGATGCCACTTTTGCGGCTGTGCAACATGTTTTTGCCTGTTTTGTTGGCATCATTACCCCTGCTTTGATCATCTCGGGCGCTTTGGGGTTAGAGCCTGCGGACGGCGCTTACTTGGTCAGTATGTCTTTGTTTGTCTCGGGGATTGCTACCTTTATTCAAGCTAAAACCATTGGGCCAATTGGCTCTGGCTTGCTCAGTATTCAGGGCACTAGCTTTGCTTTTATTGGCCCGATTATCGCGGCAGGTAGCGGCGTCATTGCCGCTGGCGGAACCCCCCAAGCCGCCCTGGGCACCATTTTTGGGCTCTGTTTTTTTGGCTCATTTATCGAAATGTTTTTGAGCCGGTTTGTTGAGTTTGCAGGCAAAATCATCACGCCATTGGTGACGGGCATTGTGGTGACGCTGATTGGACTGACCTTGATCAACGTCGGCATTACCAGCATGGGCGGCGGCTTTGCGGCCAAGGAAGCAGGCACGTTTGGCAGTCCTCAAAATCTGTTGCTGTCGGGGTTAGTGCTGGCGATTATTGTGATTTTGAACAGCTTGTCTAGCAGCTTTTTGCGAATGTCTTCGGTGGCGATCGCCCTAATTGTTGGCTACTTAATCGCCATTCCCATGGGCATGGTCAACTTCAGCAATCTCAGCGGCCTAGCACCGATTACAATCCCCATTCCCTTCCGGTACGGCTTTGGCTTTAACCTGGCGGCGTTTATTCCGTTCGCATTTTTGTTCTTGATTACCACGATTGAATCGACAGGTGACCTGACGGCAACTTCGTTGCTAACTGGCGAACCAATTACGGGTAAGAAGTACTTCAAGCGGATTAAAGGTGGTATTTTGGGCGACGGGGTAAATTCTGCGATCGCAGCTATCTTCAACACTTTTCCCAACACTACCTTTAGCCAAAACAACGGCGTCATTCAGCTCACAGGCATCGGCAGTCGCTACGTCGGCTACTTCATTGCGGTTGTCTTTTTGATTCTAGGATTGGTGCCCATCATTGCTGGCATATTCCAAACCATTCCTCAGCCAGTGCTGGGCGGGGCCACCATTATTATGTTTGGCACAGTCGCTGTAGCGGGCATCAAAATTATCTCTTGCGTCAACCTGACCAAGCGGGCGTCGATTATCTTGGCGACCTCGCTGGGCTTGGGCTTAGGCGTTAGCGTTGTGCCTGACATTTTGGATCAGATGCCTGCACTGGTGAAGAGTATTTTTTCTTCAGGTATTAGTACAGGCGGTTTGACGGCGTTAATCCTGAACATGTTGCTGCCTGGAACCAGAGAATAAGGCTTAGCGCTGGTCAGTAGTCAGCCGCCTGCTAGTTCGTCAATAGGAACCGTTTTAGTCGCACCCAACACCCTAAAGGGTTAGGGCCGGGTGCAAGATTGTTGATGGCCGATTTTTTTAGAGTGTGTGTGAGGAATAATTCATGTCAGAAACAACTGTTGAGAAGGCCCGGACTAGGCCGAGCTTTTGGTTTCAGTTACTATTAAGTGTTGGTCTTTTGAGCGTTAGTACCGGGCTGAGTCCAGGAAAAGGCACAGCCTTGGCCGCAGAACTAGCGCCGAAGCAAATTAAATCCGAATGGGAGAAGCCCGAACTCGCAATTAATCTGACGGGGATCGATGACGAGATCGCTTTATCGCCTGTTCCTTTTGACGTTCCTACCGTTGACGAAGCCCCCGAGGCTTTAGAGGGCGAGCCAGAAAACCCTGCTACTGACCAGCTTTTTCAGCGACTAGAAGCGGTGACGATCGAAGCCGCACCCGAGCTAGCTCAAGTGACCAGCGTATCGGAACTGTCGGATGTGCAGCCCGGCGACTGGGCCTTTACGGCACTTCAGCGACTGGTTGAAGAATATGGCTGTTTGGAAGGCTACCCCGACAGTACGTTTAGAGGCGATCGCGCCCTCACCCGCTACGAGTTTGCGGCAGGTTTAAATGCCTGCTTGGATGTTGTGACTCAGCTTTTGAATGGCGGTGATGGGGAAGCAGAAACCCTGGGTCGGCTGATAGAAGAGTTTACGGCTGAGCTGAATGCGGTGCGATCGCAAGTAGACACCCTAGAAACCGACGTCGCCGAACTAGAAGCCAACCAGTTTTCGACCACGACAAAATTCAGCGCTCAGCTATATACCCATCTCAACTATGCCACTGCCAGTGGCGACGTCCTCGCCGAAGGGATCAACGTCTTCGCGCCCGCCCGCGATCCCGTCACCAACCAGCCAGTAGTCAGAACAATCACAGGCGATCCAGAACCCACCTTCAGCTACTACACCTTCCTAAACTTTGCGACCTCTTTTACCGGAAAAGATCGCCTACAGCTACAGCTCGCCACCGGAGATGGCAATGGTGACGCCAACTTCTACGGTTCGGCAGGCTTGTTCAATACCTTTGGCGTTCCTTTCGCACTTCAAACGGGCACACCCTCGGGGGAAGACAACCTTGTTGTTAGGGAGGTCTTTTACTCTTTCCCAGTGGGCAACAAGCTCTCGCTGACGGTTGGCCCGGCGATCAACTGGTACCGACATTTTGACGGCAACCGGTTTACCTTTTTTGTCACCGGAGCCAACAGTTTCAACTCTAGCGGTGGTACCCAAGTTAATGCGGTCGATCGGGGCGCGGGCGCAGTCGCAGAATTCGATATTGCAGACTGGCTAGACTTTCGGGTGGGCTATTTAGCCGAGAATACAGAATTCTTGCCCGGCCCGCGCAGCTCAAGCAAAAATGGACTGTTTGCCGGGACAACCACGCTTACTGGACAACTAGGGGTATACCCCACAGACAACATTAACTTGAGATTTCTATATACTCGCAGTAATATAGAGCCCAACGCAGCCGGGTTTGTCGGCGGAGCCATCAGTGAGCCAATCTATGGCTTTGCCGACGATGGCTTTGGCGGGCCATTGCGTACAGCCGCTGCGGATACGTTTTTGTTTAACTTCGATTGGCTAGTTACCAAGGGATTGGGACTGTTTGGCCGCTATAGCTACGGTAGTACAGATCTATACCCCGTCAGCGATACCCTGCCCGACGGTACGGTGAACGCTCAATCTTTTCAGGTAGGGGTGGCTTTTCCTGACTTGTTTAAGAAAGGCGCACAGGGCATCATCTCTTACGTTCAGCCTTTTGACGTGCTTGACGGCAGCGATTTTCTGGCATCTGGTAATGGCGATGGCTCTGTTCAGCAGGAAGTAGAGGTTGCCTATCGCTATCCGTTAAGTCAAAACGTGGCCATCGTCCCTTCCGTCTATTGGATCAATAACGTCAACAACTTCGGGAGTAATCCAGACATTTACGTCTTCAACCTCCAGGCTCAGTTCTCTTTCTAGGCTGGCATATTGCATGAAGTCTACTCATGCAAAGGGTGCAAGTTAGTTTTGGTATCACTCGCTACGGTTTCGTATTATAAGGGTGTTGAACAAAAGACCTTTACAGGCAAGCGAACCATTATGAAAAACACTCCTGAGCAATCCACTTCTCGCCGTTCATCAGCTCAACGCGCTCATCTGCTCCACCTCGGTAGACTGCTTGAGGGTGCCTATGGCGCAGGCGTTATGAGCACTGACCAAAAGCGAGAAGCCAAGAGAACCGGCTGGACAACTCAGCAGCTTTTAAACATGTCGGCTGCGAAGTCCTTTTATAACTAGACCTAGCTAAAGCTAGCTAGAACCTGAAATCGGGTGGAAACTGGGCAAAAACCCGGTAGCTGCCCGATTTTTCTGCGTTTGGTTTCACGATGCCTGATTGCACTATGATTGCTAGGAGTCGTGAGGATTAAACGGGCACAAAACTGTTGGATGTTCTAGAGCAGCTTTTATCGCGTTTAGAAGCGCCGTTTTTTCAGTTGGGTAGCTCAGCGATTTCTTTGAGTGCAGTTGCCCAGGTTCTGCTAATCATTCTAATTGCCCTGATCGTTTCTTTTGGGCTCAGGCGATTTTTGTCTTTGCGGGTGCTGCGCCGGTTGGGGCTAAGCCAGGGAACTCGTGAACCGGTCGCCGCTATTACCAGCTACGCCTTTGGCACGCTGCTGTGTATTGTCCTACTACAGGCTGTTGGCATTAACCTGGCCTCACTATCTGTAGTGGCCGGTAGCCTGGGCATCGGCATTGGCTTTGGCCTACAAGAAATCACCAAAAACTTCATCAGTGGCCTGACGCTGCTAGTCGAGCGCAAGCTAAAAGTCGGGGACTTTATCGAGCTAGACGATTTCACTGGCTACATTGCAGAAATTTCACTGCGCTCCACCGTGATTCGCACCATTACCCAAAAGCATATTGTTGTTCCCAACAGCGATTTGGTCAGCAACCGCGTTACCAATTGGACATACTTCAATACTAAGGGCTGGGTTTCCATTCCTATTAGCGTTCCGCATGAAAGCGATCCGCTGCTGGTGATTGAGGTGCTGATGGACTCGGCCTATCTAGAAGAAACCGTTTCACTAGAGCAGACGCCAGAGGTTTACTTCAGCAGCATCAGCGAGAATTCGTTAGATTTTAAGCTTTGGGTATGGACAAACCAAATCGACAACAAGTTTAAAACAGAGAGTTCGCTTAACTTTATTATTCGCCAAAACCTGAAGCAGCACGGCCTGCGGTTGGCGTCACCAAGAATGGACGTTTGGAATCGCAATCCCAATGTAGTAATTGCTTCTGACGCCAAAGATTATCCACAGCACGCCGCTTTGCAAAGGCCGCAAGAGAGCAATTTAGACGCCTTTTCTAAACCTGTTGCCGTCAGAGATCTGCTTAAACAGCTTCCCTATTTTGAAAAATGCAGTGATATCGAGCTGCGCAAACTGGTCGAGATTGGCCATCGCAAGCGATTAGAACCTGCCGAAATTCTTTATCAAGAAGGCGATCCCGGTGATGCCTTTTATATTATTCTGCGCGGTGCGGTAGGTTACACCTTTCAAAAGTCGGGACAAACAACTGTTATGAGAGCCGGGCAGTTTGTCGGAGAGTTTTCTCTGATGCTAGAGGTGCCTCGCACGGTGACGGTCAAAGCGCTGGAAGATACCACGCTATTTGCATTAAGCCCCCAAGGCTTTAAGAAACTACTGCGCGATCAGCCCCACTTATACGATGTCATGGTTGAGGAAATGGGTCACCACGAAGAAGAACTTTCGCAGCAGGGCCGACAGCTTAGAGAACTAGGATTAATTAACCCAGAAGAATACAATCAAAACCCAGTTGACTGGATTCGCAATAACTTAGAGAAACTCTTTGGCCAATAATTTTAGCAGGTGGCAATGGTTTCTTGCCGTGTCTCTAAGCTGGCAGAGATTTCTCGATTGGGCTAGCGACCCCTTTTCGAGGGTAGATCGCACTGAAATACTGCTCAAGGGGCTCTATAGACTTTTGATCAAAGACAAGCCCAACGTAGTTGTCGGGTCTAAGCAATAGAGAAAACGGCGCTTGTGTACCGAAGATTTCTGTAACCGCATCAGACAGCGGCAGCGTGTGATAGTCAACAAAATGACTATAATCATGGTTTACTTTCTCTTCTAAAGCTAAATAATCTGCGCCATTTTCCGCAAACGTCAGCAGATGAAACTTAGGGGCATGAAGTCTGTCATAGATGCTTCTACCTTCCACCTCAAAATAGGGCATTCTGTCGCCTGGTTTTACTTCAAAAGGTTGCGATCGCAACGACTGACTCAGCTTACTATCTGCATAATGAATGCCTGTTTGCGAAATCATCGAATAGACAACTCTTTGAACCGCTTTGATGGCAAAAATATACTTCGCAATCGGCGGTAAAATTAAGGTGCGAAAGAGACTCACAAGCTGATTGCCGCCCGCCTCCAGCTCAAAAAGTCTGTCGGTTGATTCCACCAGGTTTTTGGCATTCTCTAATCGCTCTTGATTGTAGGTTTCTAATAGCGATTCGTCTGCATACCCCTTAATCACTAATCCCAGCTTCCAGGCCAAATTATAGGCGTCTTGGATACCGGTGTTCATTCCCTGTCCGCCTGCTGGGGTATGTATATGAGCAGAGTCTCCTGCCAAAAAGCAACGGCCCAAAGAGAACTGATCTACCCGGCGAGTATGTACTTTATAAGTAGAAAACCAATTCACAGCCGTAATCTCTAACGGAAGTTGTGTCTCTGCCTTGACCTTAGACTCTAGCGCTTCGACTCTAAAGTCGAGATTTTCATTAGTTTTATACTCACTAAGGCTGCCGATAATGCGCCAGCGATTATCACCACCGGGCATCGGAAAGAAGAATGTAAAGGCGTCCTTGGCTAAGACAGAGCTTAAGGTGTCATGCGCTAAATTGCTCTCCATTTCGGTGTCAGCGACGTAGAACATATGCCCAAACGTGTCGCCTACCAAAGAGAGACCGAGAGACTTTCTGACAAAGCTGCCAGCACCATCGCAGCCGACCAGGTATTGGGCCGTGATGGTTTCTGTCTGACTGTCGTTTTGTTTAATTACGGCCTCAACGCCTGTGTCGTCTTGCGTAAAGCTCTCTAGTGTAGTGCCCCAGCGCACATCTCGCTGATGCACCTGTAGATACTCGTAGAACATTTGCTCTGTTTTGCTTTGTTCTAATACCAGCATGTATGGATAGGGGCTGATGCCTGCTCCCATCGCTGAGAGATCGAATCCATCGTGAATTTTGCCACCCGATATCAGTTGAATCCGGCTGGCAATTTCTCCTCTGGCGAGGGCCTTTTCAGCAAGTCCTATCTGTTCGTATATTTCGAGCGTGCGCGACTGAGTGCCCAATGCCTTAGAAAGCGGCGTTACCCCTTCATTTTTTTCAATAATGGTGAAGTCGATGCCGTATCTAATCAATAGACTTTATCGGGAATTAACGCGGTAAAATAAAAATTGGCCAGGGAAATCGGAGCAGTGTGATGAGAATAACCTACGCAGAGCTGAAGGGAAAACCTCGCATATTGAAGAGCTT
>JBAQZP010000100.1:0-20002 GCA_049791095.1 Phormidesmis sp. | reverse complement strand
AAATGCCCAGCACCCCCACCACACCCCTCAGCATCCACCTCCTCACCGCCCTCACCGCTTGCAGCGGCCCCGCCTCGCAATGCAAACAATTTGCCGAAATCACCCAGCAATCGGCAGATATTCGCAGCCAATTTGACAGCGAAATCGAAAGCGCCCAAATTAGCGCCTCCGGTGCCCAAAGCCTGGAAGAACTTCAGGCCGCTGCTAAGGAATACACCGCCGCTGTCGATACCCTTACCCAAAAGCTAGATACCATGCGTCAATCGTTTGAAGGCATTAATATTGACGACGCGCAGCTTAGCGAACATCGGGAAAGCTATCTGCTCTTTATCTCAGAATCAAAAACTGCATTAACGGAAGCGGGCAAGGCTATGCAGCTCGTGATTGATGCCAAAACAGAAGCAGAATTCAAAGCTGTTTTTGGTGACTTTACGGCGCAGGCAAATCGGGCCTTTGGCGAGATTCAAACCCTCGATACGGAAGAAGAGACAATTATTGATGCGTTTAATACTTACTGCGAAGTGGAGTTGGGCGTTAGCTAGGACGAAGGAGCGGGCGCAGGCGTTAAGGTGACACTAGCGCGATCGGCTCCTGTAACATATCTTCTGTAAGCAATTCCTGCTGACTTTTTTCGCTGATCTTCTATTGGGCTAGGCATCTAGCTTTTGTAATCATGACTTTTTTGCAGTTGATCGATCGCGCTCCTCATCAAACCCTGGAGATCGACAGCAGCAAAGGTGGCTCGTTCACTGGCGAAATAACAGTCCCTGGCGATAAGTCGATTTCTCATCGCTCGCTGATGCTGGGTGCGATCGCCCAAGGCACCACCCGCATCAAAGGCTTACTCCTTGGTGAAGATCCGCGCCGTACCGCCGCCTGCTTTAGCGCCATGGGGGCCAAAATATCTAACCTTGAAGCTGAATGGGTCACCGTTGAAGGTACCAGCGGCCAACTGCAAGAACCCGACGATGTTCTAGATACAGGCAATTCGGGCACTACATTCCGGTTGATGCTGGGCCTGCTCGCGTCTCAACCCGGTCGTTTTTTTGTAGTCACTGGCGATGAGTCCATTCGCGCCCGGCCCATGAAGCGAGTGATTGCCCCGCTCAGCCAAATGGGCGCAGTGATTGCC
Source organism: Phormidesmis sp. (assembly GCA_049791095.1). Taxonomy (GTDB): domain Bacteria; phylum Cyanobacteriota; class Cyanobacteriia; order Phormidesmidales; family Phormidesmidaceae; genus Phormidesmis. Next base: position 18,870 of record JBAQZP010000100.1, on the reverse strand, counting down.
GGTAAAGCGGGGCACACCCTCGCGCCTCTAAGCGTTCAAGGCCAAGAACTCAAGCCTTTTCACTACCATTCTCCGATTGCCTCTGCCCAGGTAAAATCCTGCCTGCTGCTCGCCGGGCTCTCTGTTGCTGGCGACACCACTGTGACTGAACCCAGCCTGTCGCGCGACCACAGCGAACGCATGCTCCAAGCCTTTGGCGCAAAGCTTTCAATTGATGCCGCTACCCATAGCGTGACGTTGCATGGCCCAGCGCAACTCACTGGCCAAACGGTAATCGTACCGGGAGACATTAGCTCTGCGGCTTTTTGGCTAGTGGCTGCGGCCATTACGCCAGGATCTAATTTACTGATTAAAAATGTTGGCATTAACCCTACTCGCACGGGCGTACTAGATGCTTTAGCAGCAATGGCAGCCGACATTACCTTAGAAAATGAAAGAGAGGTCACGGGGGAGCCGGTTGCAGATTTGCACGTGCGCTACAGCCAACTGAAGGGATGCAAAATTGGCGGCGACCTGATTCCTCGGTTGATTGACGAGGTGCCGATTTTGGCGGTGGCCGCGCTGTTTGCAGAAGGTACGACTACAATTACTGACGCTGCCGAGCTGCGGGTCAAAGAAAGCGATCGCCTGGCCGTTATGGCCGACGCCCTCACCCAGTTGGGCGGTACTGTTACCGAACATACCAACGGCATGGAGATTGTTGGCATGGGCGCAGGTGCAACCATTACCGCAACGACACTCGATAGCTATACCGATCACCGCATTGCGATGAGCCTGGCGATCGCGGCCACCCGAGCCACTGGCATCAGCCGCATCCATCGAGCAGAGGCGGCTGCCGTGTCCTATCCTAGCTTTATCGAGACGCTATCAAAAGCCGAAATTTAGCCAGAATTTAGCCTGGTTGATGGTATTGGCGGTAGTTTGGGCTTACCTTATGGCTGCCGGGCATTCTGGGATTGTCTCCCTGACATGTCCACAGCCGATCCACCCGCGAAAACTGACTGGCGAACCAACGCAGCCCTCCTTGCAGTGTGTTAGCGTTACTCCCTTAGAACGGTGATGGTGCGTCTTTTGCTTATTTTATTCACGCCTCTGAGATTGGGGCGCGAGGGCTGAGAAACGTCCATGCAGAAAGTTTTAGTGATTGAAAAACCAGGTGCCAGCCGAGCTAATTTAGTGAGCTACCTGGAGTCTGAAAAGTTTTCGGTAGACACTGCAAATGATGGCCATGCTGGCATTCACGTGGGCCGAAAGCTTCGCCCTGATATTATTTTGTGCGATTGGGCGATCGCCTCTGGCGGCAAAGGGCTAGACGGCCATCAGGTGCTAAAAGCGGTGCGCCAAGACCATGACTTGCAGCTCACGCCGTTTATATTGCTGACGGATGATCCGGGGCGATCGCACACCCGCCGCGCCATGGAGCTAGGGGCCGACGACTGTATTGTTCGCCCCTTCAGCCAGGCCGAAATTTCTAGCAGCATCGCCGCTCGGCTAAACCGGCAAACGGCCACCAGCGAGCTGTATCTCAACAGCCTGCGGATTGCCGCCGATCGCATTAACCGCCTGGCCCACTACGACAGCCTTACCGATTTGCCCAACTATCGGCTGCTGAGCCAGCGACTATTGCAGGCTAGCAACACCGCCCACAGCAGCAAGCAAGCGCTGGCCTTCATGTCTATCAGCCTCGATCGGCTGCGGTTGGTCAACACCGTGATGGGTCACTCCGCTGGTGACGAACTTCTGAAGGCAGCGGCTAGTCGCTTAGAGGCTTGTATCCCTCCAGAGGCGACATTGGCCAGGCTGACGGCCAACCAGTTCGCACTACTTTTGCCTAATTTAGAGCGTCCTCAACAGGCCAGAGAAACCGCCGAAGAAATTATGGATTCTTTGAGTCGGCCTTTCTCGCTGATGGGGCAAGAAGCCGGGCAAGAAGTTTTTATTACCACCAGTATCGGCATCGCCTTTTTACTACACCAAAGCGAAGACCTTTCAATGCTGCTGCGTCAGGCTGATGCTGCTTTAGAATCAGCGAAAAAGCAAAAGAGCAACTATTGTCAGTTCTACCGCTCTGATATGCCAGTGGTTTTTAGTGACCAAATCGCGATGGAAACCTGGCTGCGCTACGCACTAGAGCGCGACGAGTTTGAGGTGTACTACCAGCCGCAACTCAACCTTAAAACGGGGCAGATAGAAGGTAGCGAGGCCCTGATTCGCTGGTACCACCCAGAGCATGGCTACATTTCACCGGCCAAGTTTGTGCCTTTGGCCGAAGAGACAGGACTGATTGTGCCGATTGGCCAGTGGGTGTTAGAAACCGCCTGCGCTCAGGCAAAGCGCTGGCAGAATATGGGCTTAGGTCTGTCATACATTTCGGTCAACCTGTCGAGCGTACAGTTCAATCAGCCCGATTTAATTGATTCTATTCAAGATACGTTGATTACCTGCGGTCTGTTTCCCGAGCAGCTAGAGCTAGAGGTAACCGAAACGGCGCTGATGCAGGATGCCGCAGCGGCGATCGCCACCCTTACCCAACTCAAATCCCTGGGCATTCGCACGGCAATTGATGATTTTGGGACGGGTTACTCTTCTCTCAGCTACTTGAAAGCGCTGCCCGTCGATACTCTTAAAATTGATAACTGCTTTGTGCGCGGTGCCCCTCATGACCCTAAAAATCAGGCGATTTTGCAGTCAACCATTGAGCTGGCCCACCGGCTGAAACTCAAAGTGGTCGCCGAGGGGGTAGAGACTCTCGAAGAGCAAGCCCTGCTAAATCAGTATCAGTGCGACTATTTACAGGGCTATTGGATTGGTAAACCCATGCAGGCAAAGGACTTTGAGAAAAAGCTGAGAATGACTGACACCGAGCAGCCTGCGCCAGCTTAGGGCAGGCTAATGGCCACAGCAAAATGGCTAAAATTTTATGTATTCACGACGATGCCTGAATAGGGAAAAACAATTTCCGTACACAAGGTGAGAAAAGATACCGTAATTTCCGTGGGGTGAGTGGGAATATTGAACACACAATGCTCTGATGGTATCTGCGGAACCAATAATCTCTATGACTATGCAGCTCACAGTTGATCAAATTACGCAAATTGGTGACCTGGCCGGTTCAAGTAGCAAGCTCAATAATTTCATCAGCAGTATCAATGCTTATGCTGATATGAGCCCTGATTTGAGCATTCGTAAGGAAGTCAATGACTGGATGATGAGACGCGATCGCCAAGCTTTGAGCTGCACAGACTGGTGCCATCTATTTAGCCATCAACCACAAGCGCAAGCAGTGCTAGCGTTCATTTACGAACAATTTGCGCAGTATTCTGGCCTCGACTTTCGCCGCGTGCGCCCTGATGACAGCCTTAATAGCCACCTGCATTTTCCGCTGGTTTGCTGGTTTGACTGGTCTATTACCTTTTGCGAAGACTTTTTTCAGGCATTTGAGGTGGATTTAAGCGATCGCTTCGACGAATCTGACTTTATTACCCTCGGCGAAATGGCGACCTTCTTAATGGAGCAGGTCGCCTCCCAAGCTTCCTAGTGCCAGAAGCCGGTGCGGAGCAGATCATCAAAGCCTTATACAGTCAGAGCGTTATTTAATAATTTTTTGCGCCCAGGATACCGATCGAAGCGATCAGCGTTCTGGGCGTTACTTATTTTTGCGGTCGTTAAAAAACCGTTACGTTTGTGCGATCGCCCCTGCTACAGTTTGATACCCTTTAAAAGCATATGGCCCTTCGCGGGTAGCCCCCGAGAATCTTCATGCCCAGAACTCAAAAGAACGACAATTTCATCGATAAGTCATTCACGGTCATGGCCGACATGATCTTAAAAATGCTGCCTGCCAAGCAGCAGGCCAAAGAAGCCTTTGCCTATTACCGGGATGGCATGTCGGCCCAGGCCGATGGCGAATATGCCGAAGCCATGGACAACTACAAAGAAGCCCTCACGCTAGAGGAAGATCCCTACGACAGAGGCTACATCCTATACAACATGGGCCTTATCCATGCCAGCAACGGCGAGCATGACGAAGCCTTGGCCCTGTATAAAGAAGCCCTAGAGCTAAACCCGCGCATGATTCAGGCGCTGAATAACACTGCCGTGATTTATCACTACCGAGGCGAGCAGGCTGAGGCCGCAGGCGACAAAACGGAGTCTGACAAGCTGTATGATGAAGCTGCCCGCCACTGGCTAGAAGCGGTTCGTATGGCTCCGAATAACTATATTGAAGCTCAAAACTGGCTGAAGATAACTGGCAGAATGAAGCTTGATATGGTGTAGCCCTCAAAAGACGACTGAAAGCATGATTGACATTGAACAAGTTCGCAAAGTTGCTAACCTCGCTCGCCTGGCGCTAAGCGAAGCCGAAGAGCAGCAGTTTACCGGTCAGCTCAACGGCATTTTAGACTATGTGCAGCAGCTCAATGAGCTAGACACCACTGACGTCCCTCCGACGACTCGGGCGATTGAAGTTAGCAACATCACCCGCCCCGATCGACTAGAGATTTTCGCCGACCGCGAAGCTATTCTAAGCAGTGCCCCCGACCGCGAAGAAAGTTTCTTTAAAGTGCCTAAAATTATGGGCGATTAGAGAGCACACCGCCATAAAAGCCCGCGTTCAGCATTTGCCCAAGCTAGTCCACACAAGCTCGGCCCATTACCAACCGCCCATCAGCCAATTCATAAACGCCCTGAGGTTCCACAATGAAATCTTCCGGTTGGCTGCGGCGTTCTGCTGAAATTTCGCTAGCTGTCGGAATCGACCGGACTGCTCCGGTGGCGTAGGTCTCATTTGTGCTTTGTTGACCTGTGGGTAACCCGTCAGCATGGGTGGCGATAAAGGTGCCGCCTTGATCCGTGCGAGCAATGCAGCTACTGGCAACAATCTGGTCGGTATTACCCAAGCTCCCGGACAGCTCGGCAAGGTCGTTTTGAATAAAGCTGGTGTCAGGAGTTGAAATAATGCCCGAGCTGACCTGCCCAGTCGCATTGAGATCGACGCGGCCATTGCCTTCTAACGTTTCAATCGGATCGTTTTCGGACGCTTCAAGTCGATAGCCCTGGCCAAAAAATGCAGTGGTTTCGAGGTTAATTGCGCCCCCCCGGCCCTGCGCGGCTGATGCAAAAATATCACTGTCATCTAAAGCAACTACACTATTTGCCGTGATGGTAACGTTGCCGCCGTCTTGGGCGCTATCGGTACGAATATCACTATTGCCAAATAAACGAACGCCATTGGCCGTGATGGTAATGTTGCCACCCGAAGCATTAGCCGCAGAAGTAACCACGTTGCCATCGGTGGCTGAAAAAGTATTGCCAGCGGTAATTGTAATATCGCCAGCCCGAGCATTTTCTTGTAGGCTAGCGGTGGCGATTTGGGCGCGATCGCTCAACTCAACATCTTCTGTAAATTGCACCTCTACATCACCCGCATCACCCGAACCAAACGATCTCGCCGAAATAACAGCGCCCTCTCGAACCCGTAGCGCTCTGCCCGAGACCATAACGTCGCCACCATTGCCAGTCGCAAATGCCCCCACTTCGCTCCCAATTCCCCCGGTAGATCGCTGGCTTGCATCTAACCCAGTCAAATCAATAAAGTCGGCGACAACCCTTACACTTCCAGCGTCTCCTTCACCAAAAGTTCCGCCTGAAATAACAGCGCCGTCTCTGACTTGCAAAAGGCGAGCAGAAACTGTGACGTCGCCACCGTCGCCCGAAGAACCTACAGATGCTTCACTCCCAATGCCGCTAGCGCCCTGCCCAGTGGCATCGAGCCCTACTAACTCAATCGTATCGGCATTCACAACCACAGCGCCCGCTGCGCCTCCACTATTGGTAGCGGCAGAAATTCCTGCACCGTCGCGAATCAGTAGCTGTTCACCGTCAAATCGTAGCGAACCCGCCGTGCCACTACCTGTGGTACCCGCAGATAAAAGGCTGGCACCCACCTGTCCTTGAGCAGTGATGGCAGAACCGATTAACTCAGCTCGCTCAGTGACGTTTACGATCAAATCACCGCCCGCTCCAGAGCCTCGGGTACTGGTCGAGACCGTTGCGCCATCTCTGACTTGCAAAATGCGACTGGAAACCGTGACGCCGCCACCGTTGCCTGAAGAACCTACAGATGCTTCACTCCCAATGCCGCTAGCAAACTGCCGAGTAGTGTCGAGCCCTATCAGCTCAATCGTATCGGCGTTCACGACCACAGCGCCCGCAGCGCCTCCACTGCTGGTAGAGGCAGAAATTCCTGCACCGTCACGAATCAGTAGCTGTTCACCGTCAAACCGTAGCGAACCCGCATTGCCGCTACCAGCGGTGCCAGCCGATAGCCCGCTGACAGTCACTTGTCCTTGAGCATTTATGGCTGTGCCAATCAGTTCAGCTCGCTCAGTAGCTCCTACTCTCAGATTGCCGCCCATGCCAGAACCTCGGGTACTGGTTGAGACCGTTGCGCCGTCTCTGACTTGCAAAAGGCGAGTAGAAATCGTGACATCTCCCCCATTGCCTGAAGAACCTACGGATGCTTCACTCCCAATGCCGCTAGCGCCCTGCCCAGTGGCATCGAGCCCTACTAACTCAATCGTATCGGCATTCACAACCACAGCGCCCGCATCCTTCTCCCCAGAGGTAGCGGCAGAAATCCCTGCGCCGTCACGAATCAGTAGCTGTTCACCGTCGAACCGTAGCGAACCCGCCGTGCCACTACCTGTAGTACCCGCAAACAAACCACTTGCTCCTATCACCCCTTGTGCATTGATGGCAGAACCGATTAACTCAGCTCGCTCAGTGACGTTTACGATCAAATTACCGCCCGTTCCAGAGCCTCGGGTGGTCGCTGAAACTGTTGCGCCGTCCTTAACTTGCAAGATGCGAGTAGAAACCGTGACATCACCGCCGTTGCCCGAAGATCCGACCGTTGCTTCACTATTTATACTGCTAGCGCCCCGACCAGTAGCATCGAGCCCTATTAGCTCAATCGTATCGGCATTCACGACCACAGCGCCCGCAGCGCCTCCACTGCTGGTAGAGGCAGAAATTCCTGCACCATCGCGAATCAGTAGCTGTTCGCCATCAAACCGCAGCGAACCCGCATTCCCACCAGTGGTGCCAGCCGATAACCCACCAGCAGCTACTTGTCCTTGAGCATTTATGGCTGTGCCAATCAGCTCAGCTCGCTCAGTGACGTTTACGACCAAATTACCGCCCGCTCCAGAGCCTCGGGTACTGGTCGAGACCGTTGCGCCATCTCTGACTTGCAAAATGCGGCTTGAAACCGTGACGTCGCCCCCGTTGCCTGAAGAACCTATAGATGCTTCACTCCCAATGCCGCTAGCAAACTGCCGACTGATGTCGAGACCTACTAACTCAATCATATCGGCGTTCACGATGACAGCGCCCGCATCCTTTTCCCCAGAGGTAGAGGCAGAAATCCCTGCGCCGTCACGAATCAGTAGCTGCCTACCGTTAAACCGCAATGAACCCGCGTCGCCACTGCCCATGGTGCCCGCAGACAAACCACTTGCCCCTATCACCTGCCCTTGCGCGTTAATGGCAGAACCAATTAATTCAGCTCGCTCAGTAACGTTTACGATCAAGTTGCCGCCTGCTCCAGAGCCTCGGGTAGTGGCTGAAATAATAGCGCCGTCTTTTACTTGCAAAAGACGAGCAGAAACTGTGACATCGCCACCATCACCTGAAGAGCCGACCGCTGATTCGCTTTCAATACTGGTCGCAAACTGCTGGGTAGTATCATCGAGCCCTACTAACTCAATTGTATCGGCGTTCACGAGCACAGCACCCGCAGCGCCCGCGCCGTTAGTGGTGGCAGAAATTCCCGCGCCGTCGCGAATCAGTAGCTGTCCGCCGTCAAACCGCAGCGAACCCGCATCGCCGCCAGCGGTGCCAGCCGATAGCCGACTGGCAACCACTTGTCCCTGAGCATTTATGGCTGTACCAATCAGTTCAGCCCGCTCGGTGGCTTCTACTCTCAGATTGCCGCCTGTACCGGAGCCAACTGTGTTCACTGAAATAGTAGCCCCATCTCTCACCTCCAAAAGGCGAGTAGAAACCGTGACATCGCCACTGTTGCCTGAAGAACCTACAGATGCTTCACTTCCAATGCCGCTAGCAAACTGCTGAGTAGCATCACGTCCTATTATCTCAATCGTATCGGCGTTCACGATGACAGCGCCCGCAGCCTTCTCACCAGAGGTAGCGGCAGAAATCCCTGCGCCGTCGCGAATCAGTAGCTGTCCACCATCAAACCGCAGCGAACCCGCGTTCCCACCAGTGGTGCCAGCCGATAACCCACTAGCAGCTACTTGTCCTTGAGCATTTATGGCTGTGCCAATCAGTTCAGCTCGCTCAGTGACGTTTACGATCAAGTTACCGCCTGCTCCAGAGCCTCGGGTACTGGTCGAGAGCGTTGCGCCGTCTCTCACCTCCAAAAGGCGAGTAGAAACCGTGACATTTCCCCCGTTGCCAGAAGATCCGACCGTTGCTTCACTATTTATACTGCTAGCGCCCTGACCAGTAGCATCGAGCCCTATTATCTCAATCGTATCGGCGTTCACGATGACAGCGCCCGCATCCTTTTCCCCAGAGGTAGAGGCAGAAATCCCCGCGCCGTCGCGAATCAGTAGCTGTCCACCATCAAACCGCAGCGAACCCGCGTCCCCACCAGTGGTGCCAGCCGATAACCCACTAGCAGCTATTTGTCCCTGCGCGTTAATGGCTGTGCCAATCAGTTCAGCTCGCTCAGTAGCCTCTACTCTCAGATTGCCACCCGTACCAGAACCAAAGGTACTGGCTGAAATAGTAGCGCCGTCTCGAATGCTCAAAATACGGGCAAAGACACTCACGTCGCCACCATTGCCTGAAGAACCAACCTGTGTCTGGCCAAAAATGCCACTATACAACTGCCCAGTGGCATCGCTGCCAGCTATTTCAATGGTGTCGGCATCTACTACCACATTGCCTGTATCTCCCCCGCCGAAGTTTGCCGATGCAATGGCTGCTCCATTTTGAACCGTCACCGACTCAGCATTGACGATAATGTTGCCCGCTGTTCCAGTTGCATTTGCCAGGGAAAAAGAGATTAGCCCAGAGCGATTGCTGCTGTTGCCGATGCCCTCTAAGTTGAGAGCATTGGCGTTAACTTCAATATCACCACTGTTGCTGGTGCCCTCGGCAAGCGTAACCAGTCTGCCTCCACTAGTTGCAGTAAACTTGTCAGCATGGACAACAATGGCACCCCCACCAATGCCTGCAATGCCAACTACTGCCTCATTGGCCAGGGAAAGATCGGCCAAGGCACTATCTTCCGGAAAAGTTAGCGTCAAGAATGGCTCGTTTGGGTTTAAGGTAACGACGCCAGGTTCTGCCAACCCCCCTAGCTCAATTCGTCCGCCTGGGGCATTGAGCCTACCGCTGTTCATGGTGATGTCGCCCCCTAACAACAACAAGCTTTGACCATCTACCACTCTTAATCCTGATAGCAATATGCCAGAAGGGCTTGCTCCTGCGAGTGTGATTGAGTTGTTTATGATTCCTGCTGGGTTAAGTTGACTAAATAAAAATGCCGAGGGATTGACAGTGAGTATCTGCAAGGGAACGTCTGGACTTGTCGCACTGAATCGGCTATTCTCTCCAAACTCGATGGCATCCGCAGTGGTTCCGGCAAAGGAGCCTTGTATATCTAAGCTAGAGCTTGGCCCAAACAAAATTCCGTTGGGATTCATGAAGAACAGATCGGCGCTTCCTAACACGCCTAATCGACCCAGAATATTGGAGGGATTGCTGCCGGTTACTCGTGAAAAAATGCGGTTAATTTCTGCTGGATTGGAGAAGTAAGCGCCTTGCCCTATGCCAATATTGAAGTCTTGAAAGCTGTGAAATAGGTTTTCGCCCCGAGCAGCGCCGCCGTCGATTCGCTGGCTAGGGAGGTCTCGAATGGTCTCGCTGGTGAGCTGCGATCGCGCCACCCCCAACGTCTCATCCGGCACAATTTGCCCCTTTGCTAGCCCGGGCGACCCCAACACTACCCCACCGCCTAGCAAAATAAGGGTGAGTAGCGATCGCAGCTTTCCTAATCCTGGCCTTAATCCTGGCAAATGCATAGCCTTATCCCACACACCAAGCGTCAGCTCTCACAATAAGGTGAAATCCGGCGTCAGCGCTAATTGCCTATAGAAATTTAACGTTTTACCTGGCATATCCAGATATAGCGCCATGGCTTTCCCAATCAGAACCGCTTAACTCAGCAAAGATCGCGTTCTGTTGACAGCGCCCAAGGCGAGCAGGTTCGCTATTTGCAAAACGCTCAGTCCGCGAATGTCTTCAATTTTTGTGTTTTCGTAGGGGCGATCGCGCTGAATCAAAGGTCTCAACATTCGCTGCCGGGAGCTTTTCATCTGGCTCAAATCACCGATGCGAACCATCTCATCGAGCCCGCCGCTAATCACAAATCGACTGTCGGGGCTAAAGGCAACCGAGCGAATGCCCCCGGCCACCCCCGCGTAATCTTTGGGCCTGAGCACCCAACAGTGTTTCTCTGGGTTAGTGTTCGTTAGCTTCCAAACATACACGAGCTGATCGTCTCCGCCCCAAGCCAAATATTCACCATTAGGGCTGAACGTCACGGCCTTGACGCCCAAATCAGCATTAGCAAACCGGTGAATCACTTCTGACTTTTCAGCATCCCACAAAATCACCGTGGCATCGTCGCTGCCGCTGGCAATCATTTTGCCGTCGGGGCTGTAAGCCACTGAGCAAATGCGATGTTCATGTTGGGCCAGTAGCTGATAGGATTCCCTTTTTCGATCCCAAAGTCTAACAACTTGATCGTCGCCGCCGCTGATGAGCTTGCGGCTATTGGTGGGGTCAAAGGCGACCGAGCGGATCCATTTATTGGGCTGTTCTAAGGCAGACTGCTCTAATATGTTCAGGCAAAAGCCAGAAGCCATATTCCAAACCCTGATGGTGCAATCATCACCGCCGCTGGCCAACAGCCCGCCGCGATGGCTAAAAGCCACGGTGCGCACCCAGTTGTTGTGACCCGTCAGCGTGGTCAGGCACTGGCCGGTATTGGCATCCCACAGGCGGACGGTATGGTCATCGCTGGCGCTGGCAATGCGCGCATTTTGAGCATCAACCGCCACCGACCAAATCCGCCCCTGATGAAGATGCAGGGTGGCCTTGCGATCGCCCGCTTCGACATCCCATACCGACAGCTCGCCGCTATCGCCGCCGCCCACAATCCGTGCCCCCAAAAAAGCCACCGCTCGAATGCCGCTGGTATAGCCCTGATAGGTTCTGATCGGTCGTACCTTCAACCCGTCTGGTTTGGAGGTATTCGGCGTAATTTGCCACAGCTTCAACAGTTGCTTGTCACCGCCTGCGCTCAGCAGCAGCTTGCCCTGCTGTTGTTGAAAAGCCACCGACCAAATGCGACTTTGGCCCGCCGAAATATCTTTGATATGTTTCAATGTTTTCAAGTCCCACAGCCTGACCTGGCAATCGTCGCCGCCGCTAGCGAGAAACTGTCCATCCTCGCTGATTGCCACCGAGCGCACATGGTCGCTTGGTCGATCGAGCGCTTGCAAGAACTTGCCCTTGTCTACGTCCCATACCCGGATGGAACGATCTTCGCTGCCGCTGACTAATCGCTGACTATCGGGGCTAAAGCAGAGCGATCGCACCGATGCCGTATGACCCGTGAGCTTAGCTTTTAGCACGGGCGCAGTAGCTTTGTCATCCAGGCTAACTGCCCACAGCCGAATAATATAGTCTTCACCACAGCTTGCCAGCCATCGACCGTCAGGACTAAACGCGAGCGTGCGAATACGGTTTTGTTGAATCGCTTTGGAAACGATTGGCGAAGTCAGGGCGTTGTTATTTTCTGAGCCTTTCTCTATTTTTTTCTCCGATCTTTTTTCTGATGGGCCTTCAGCAGAAAGTGGCCATTTTTGATCGGCTATCTGTTCGCAGAACTGATGAACAACTTTGCCATTGTGAGTCAGGTACAGCGTGATTTTGTCATCGCCGCCGCTGGCAATCACCTGACCATCGGGGCTAACAGCAACAGTATTTACCCAGTCATAAGCTGACTTTTGCCAAACCTGTACAGGCTGAGCGAGAGGTTGCCCGGTCGGTAAGCGCCATAGCTTAATTCTGTTGTCGTCGCCGCCGGTGACCAGTAGCGATTGGTGAGGAATAAAGGCAATGGTGCGTACCCACCCACTGTGCGCTGCCCACTCGGCGCACTTTTCCCCAATAGATTTTTGTCCGACAGGTTGCGTATTCCACAGGCGTACAATCCCGTTCGTATCGCCACAGGCCAGCAAAGAAGGCTGCTGGGATTGGGGGCTGCTGAGGGCGATCGCCATCACATCACTTAGCGTCTCGGTAAACACAGAGCGATCAAGCTGGCAGCGGTTAAAGCTGACGTCCCGTAGCCGTACGCCTTGCAAATAAGCTTGCCAAATCGTGAGCTGAGAGAAGTCTTTTTTATATAGCGCTTCTCCTTTTGAAAGCTGCACCAGCAGGTTGATAAAGTTGCCGCCCGCATAGCCCAGGCGATGGTGATTGTTTTTTCTGAATTTGTCGAGGCGATCGCTCAAGTAATCATCTACCCGATAGAGACTCTTGCAATAGTTCTTTAGTCGATTTAATATCGGTTCGACAATCTTTTCTCGCTGGAATTCGCGCAGCTCGTCTTCAGCATCAGCCTTCATCAGGGCATGGCTATTAAACAAATACAAATCGCCGCGCATCAGGTCTTGAAAAATCGCTCGAATAAATCTGTCTAAAACATACTCTGCCACAATTGGATGCAAGTGAAACAGCGGCACGTCAGACTCTTCGCTTTCCACCAAAAATCTACGCTGCAAGGACTTAATTGTGTAAATCAAGTTCTCTTTATGGTCGGTTGCTACAATGTCTGCCTGCAAATCTTCCAAAGAGCAGGGTCGGTAGTTAATCGCTAACCAGTACATCACCTCTTGTTCTACGGGCGGCAGGCGCTTAAACTGAGTTTTCAGGACGCTTCTAAGATCGTCAAAAACAGAAATTTCCTGGTCTAAAAAGCTGCTAATTTTACCAAAAAAAACATCTCTAATAGTGTTGGCGGCTAGTCGGATAGCCATCGGGTGTCCACAATAGCGAGCAATCAATCTTGTGTGGTCTTCGGTGCTCCCCTTCAGCCGAAAGCTGCTGAGCAACGCCTCTACTTCCGAATCATCTAACCCGTCTAACGTGTACAGGCAGGTGGCTGAACTATCTTCTGGTGAAAAGAGTAAGATATCTCTAGGCTTTTCGCGACTGGTTAAAATGACGCAGCTACTCTGAGCTTTAGCTGAGCGGGCTTTAGCTGAATGGGCCCTTTCTGGATGGGCATTCTGAATTGCCTCCAACAGTTTGCCGTAGACCTCAAATCCGTCCTCGTATAGGCTAGCCTGCTGACGACGACTGGCATCGAAAGTAGGAATCCTATCGTTGGAATGCCCCCCAAATTGAGTTTCTTCGACTTCGATCGGCGCGTGACTGGTGCTGAATCCTTTAAATGCCTGCTCGAAGCCGTCAAGTATAACCAAACAACGCTGCTGAGAAAGTCTGTCAACGATTTTCTGAATCAGAGATTCACCAACTTCGAGCGTAGGCTTGACGGTTAAGGGCTCCACTTCTGACTCAAACCGATCTGGCTTAGAATCAGGCACATTTTCCAGCATTTTAAGGAGCGTTTGCAAGGTCTCTACGGGCTGCTGCGTAGATTTGATAGAAAGCCACACAACCTGTTGGAAATAGTCGCCAATATCTTCTGAAAGTTTTCGGGCTAGGTAGGTTTTACCGATGCCGCCGATGCCGCAAATAGTCAGCAGCTTTGGCGTGCCAGCGGGCTGTAGTATCCATGGTTTTAACGTACCTAAAGGGATATGACGGCCTTCAAACAAATTAAGGGTGGGGGCGTCGTTCCATCTGTAGGCGGTGCGATCGCGCCTCGAACCTCGACTAATTAACTTTTCGGCGGCTAACTTCTCGGTCGATGAGCTGCCTGAACTGTCACGAGCGATCGCAAACAAATGCTCTCGCAAAGAGTCTAGCTTGCCAGGGCCGCTGCCCTTGATGGCAAATTTTTTATAAACTTCCCCTAATCGCTTGCGCGCGGCGGCTTCAGAAATATGAAGCTGTTTGGCAATGTCTTTGCTTTTGCTTTTGCTCAAAGCTAGCCTCAGCGCCGCGAGTTCGCCATCAGAAACGCGCTTATCTTTGGCTGCTTTGGTCAAAAATGCTTCTGAAAATCCGGAGTCAACCATAAGTCTGCCGCGTTCACTGCCACGTTACTAAGTTAAGTACGCTTGATATGTTTGCAATTGCGCTCACATAGCTTACCTCACAAAATCTCTTGTGAGGATATGTGAATTGATAGCGTAAGAAAAATCAATGTATCCTTCAAAAAGTTAATTGTATCAAGGATTACAGACTTGTTCCTGGGACTCGCTAGCCTGTGATCCCATAAATTTATCAAGCGTTCAACCAAGCTTCATCTCCTCTTGACAAGACCTTGCGAGCCCGCTACTTTATAAATGTGAGGCTAAGTGAGATTTCCGCACCTTTTGGTACGGTTTTTGTCCGCCGCTGTTGTGCGTGACTATCAGATGCAACGAGAAGCCGAATGAAAAGTTCGGCTGACCCTCTACCTAATGCCCTAGGAGGAGACATGTCTCAGTTTCAATCTAAAGACCCATCTAACAAGCCTTTTAACCTTTTTGATGACACTTTTCCGGCTCAAAGCTTGCCGCAGGGCTGTGTGCTCTGCCAGCTCTTGGACGATGAGGAGGTCAAGCACCTGTCTTTTGTGAGTATGGATCTCACAGGCAGTGAGTGTGAGAGTGAGATATGCCAAAAGAAAATGTGTCTACCGAACATTCGGCCTACTGCGGCTGAAAAGGAGCTATCCCCCATGCCTAAGTTCGTTAACGTTGACCCATCTACTGCTAACCCTGACTTGAACAGGGTTAAAGCGGCTGAAAAGGCCCTACCGCTGCCTGTAGCTGACGATATCGTGCCAGCCAATCAACCAAAGAGCGCACTGAATGACCAGCGCGATCGCCGCGTAGTCGTCAACGACATCGGTCACAATAATCTGGGTCAAAATGACATTAGCTCACTGGATGTGGGTTCGCTGCATGTAGAACTTTCAGAACTCAAGGCGCGCGTGCAGATGTATGAAGAAAGCACGCTGACGATGCGGCGACAAATTCAAGGGCTGAGCGATCAGCTCGTAAATTTGGGCTACGAGCTGTCAAAGGTTCAGCCCGCAATCCAGCAACGGCGTCTGGTTGAGCCAATCACCGCACCGAGGGTCGCGCCACCTAGTCCCCAAAAGCGTAGGCCTGAACCGGCTATGCAGCCCAGCACCTATACCGTACGCCGACGCGCTAGCGCGGGTCTCTTGGGAGCGATGACAGGGGTCGTGCCGTTTTCTTTACTGATGGTTTTGTTTGGCATGGCGCTGTCTATGTCAGTCGCGCTGGTCTATCCTGGCCTGGTGCCATTTATGGGTCTCGATGGCCTGATTGCGGCTTTGCTACAGGCAATGTCTGTATTGATCGCGTTTAGTCTGGCGATCGCGTTCGTCCTAGAGCTACGCCGTTAAGCGATCGCCTGGGCTACGTTACTTTGTTCCCTAGCGGCGACGTCTGGGGCGATAGTCGTAATCGCGAGGATAGTCTCTGCCGTCGTAGCCTGAATTGGGGTGAGGTGGGGCGTCATAACGGCGATCGCGATCGCCCCAGTCATGATCTGCGCGATCGCCATAGGGCCGGTCATTATAAGGCCGGTCGTAAGGGCCTTGAGGGCGATCGCTATAGCCTCTTTCGGGAGGACGATTGCCTAAGACTGTATTTTCTACATGCAGCTTTAGCTGCTGAGCCATACGCCGCAAGCCCTGGCGCTCGTCTTGCCGGATAAAGGGCAAAAAGACTTTAGAAAGAATGCCAGAGAAAGTTTCCCGGTGAATGTAGCGCGTGCGGCCAGGTACGGTTTCTTGCAGTTCAAACACATGCTCGCTTTTTAGCCCTGGAATAGTAGAAATCCACTTCATCAGGTAGGGAGGCCGCAACATCGCGATCACAGGCTGAAACTCAGTTTCTTCATCGCCCTCTAGCCGCTGCATCGCCAGAAAAATTTCGTTGCCACGAGCAATCCGCAGACCCGGATCGCAATCGTACAAAAAAGTATTCCAAAAACGCCACTGATCTTTACGAACCAGCGCATCCCAAACGACGCTTTGAGGAGCGTTGATGTCGATTTCAGCGTAGATAGTAGGCATGAGGAAACGATGTGAAGTATGAAGTATGAACGATGAATGGGATTTAGGCGTCTGCTCAAATTGTATGAAATAGCGATACCCTTTTACTCATCGCTCATCGTTCCTACTTCATACTTTATTTCTATGGTCAGTTTGACGCCGAATCCTAGCTATAGTTTAACTCTCAAAATCAAGCTGCCCAATCAGGTGAGCCGACTGTCTAAGGTGCTGGAGGCGATCGCACAAGCGGAAGGTAATTTAGGCAACATTGAGGTGATTGAAAAAAGTCGCGAGACGATTATTCGCGAAATATCGGTAGATGCGGCCAGTACAGAAGCTGCCGGTAACATAGAAGACGCCGTGCGAGCGGTAGAGGGTGTAGAAGTGCTGCAAGTGTATGACCGTACATTTGCACTGCATCGAGGCGGAAAGCTGCGGGTAGAAGCAAAGATTCCCCTGCGGGAACAGGATGATTTGGCGATGGCCTACACGCCAGGCGTGGGGCGGGTATGCGTAGAAATTGCTAACCATCCAGAACGAGTATACGACTTGACGATTAAAGGCAATACCGTAGCGATTGTCAGTGATGGTAGCGCGGTGCTGGGGCTGGGGAATTTGGGGGCGGCGGGCTCGATGCCGGTAATGGAAGGCAAAGCCATGCTGTTCAAGGAGTTTGCGGGGCTGGATGCTTTTCCGATTTGCCTGGATACGCAGGATACTGAGGAAATTATTGAGACCGTTAAACGAATTGCACCTGTGTTTGGGGCGGTCAACCTGGAGGACATCAGCGCGCCGCGCTGCTTTGAGATTGAAAAACGATTGCAGGAAGCTTTAGATATTCCGATATTCCATGATGACCAGCATGGTACAGCAATTGTCAGCCTAGCGGCGCTGATGAATTCGCTGAAGGTGGTGGACAAAAAAATTGAGCATATTCGCGTGGTAATCAACGGTGCGGGGGCAGCGGGCCTGTCGATGGGACGGCTGTTTTTGGAGGCAGGGGTGCAGAATCTAACGATTTGTGATTCTAGAGGAATTATTAGCCGCGATCGCACCCAACTCACCGAGGCCAAACTAGCCTTTGCTGTAGAACAATCAGGCTCTTTGGCCGATGCGATGAAAAATGCCGACGTGTTTATGGGCGTGAGTGCGCCGGGCGTGGTGACGGTAGAGATGGTGAAATCGATGGCAGCTAAACCAATTGTGTTTGCGATGGCAAATCCGGTACCCGAAATTCAGCCCGAGCTAGTGCAAGACATCGTGGCGGTGATGGCGACTGGGCGCAGCGATTACCCGAATCAAATCAATAACGTGCTGGCCTTTCCGGGCGTGATTCGCGGCGCGGTAGACTGCCGGGCACAGGCGATTACCACGGAGATGTTTTTGGCCGCTAGCAAGGCGATCGCCGCTCTCATCCCTGACCCAGATCTTACTGTCAACAACATCATGCCCTCCGTCTTTGACAAGCGCGTGGCCCCCGCCGTCGCCGCCGCTGTCAAAGAAGTTGCCCGCGCTGCTGGAATCGCTAAAAAGTAGCTGAATTCTGCCAGTGGGGTGAGCGGCACCGCAGCCCTTTGCCATAAACTGATTAACCAGCGTTAAATAAAGGAACCAAACTATGCTGAACGCCGCCGCCAAAAAAACCATGCTCCGCAAGATTCCTCATGGGCTCTACATTTGCGGTGTCAAAGACGGTGAAGAGGTCAACGGCTTTACCGCAAGCTGGGTGATGCAAGCATCTTTTGAGCCGCCGCTGGTCGTCACCTGTGTGAAAGCCGACTCTACTTCTCACGCCATGATTAAGGCAAGCGGCGTGTTCGCGCTGACCATTTTAGAAGACAACCAAGAAGACATTGCCCAAAACTTTTTTAAGCCCTTGCGCCGCACGGGTAACAAGTTTGAAGACATTGAGTTTTACCCTGGCGAAGAGACGGGATGCCCGGTGATTAAAGATTCTTTGGGCTATGTGGAATGCACTGTGGTGGGCTCGGTAGAGAAGGGCGATCACACTGTATTTGTCGGAGAAGTGATTGGCGCGGGTGAGCACCGTGAGGGCAAGCCGTTGTTGTTAGAGAACACGGGTTGGAACTATGGCGGCTAAAAGGTGGCGGCTAAAAGGTGGCGGCTAGGAACTTGAGGGGGCCGCGATCGCACCTTTGCATTTCAACACTGGTACATCGTGACCGGCGAGCCGGGCCAGCCGAATTGCATGACAGCCCAGGCTAAAGGCAAACTCAATTGACTCCCCCGCACCGATGGCATCGTAGAAGCCAACGGCAAATTCAATCGCCGATTGGGTTGGAATGCTGTTATTCATGCCGATGGTGTAGTTGATATGCTGGGCGATCGCCGCTGCGGATACTGCCGAATGATCGTCATTTAACAACACGCATTCTAGCCGGTCGGCAAACAGTTGGAAGAAGTCTGCTAGCGAGTCGTCCTCTCCTGATCGGCCCGAAAAATGTACGATGCTCGGTTTGGTTTCCAGCATGGCCCGCTGAATGTCACGGGGGGTGACGGCCCATCGGGTTTCGAGTAGGAGGTTGGCGCGATCGCGCGAT
>JBAQZP010000099.1:0-84160 GCA_049791095.1 Phormidesmis sp. | reverse complement strand
GGCATTAAGGTGGCAAAAGATGAGTTAGAACCGTTCGAGCAACAATGGCAGCGTTCTGAGACGTTGCCTAAGTGGGATGTGACGATTGTTCCGACATAAACGGTAGATTATTTACTTGCGAGTCCCTAATAACGCAGCAAGTAACATATCATCAATCTAACGAGGCTTAAACGATTTAATGACCAAAATAACGATCGGCAATGGAAATCTGCGGCGGTATTGCACTCAGCTATTTAAGCTGGCGATGGCAACCGTTTTATCTGTTGGACTTGCAATTATTCCGGCAGCAGGCAGCGCGATCGCCTACAGCGTTGACTATGAAATGGACAAGGCTCGGGGTGAAAAAACGGTTGAGCATTATGGTGAGCCTGTCCGACCGATTGTGGAACAAGCCATTAAAAATAACGAAAACAATCCCAACAGCAAAAGCACGGCTGAGAACAGCTACAAACGAGAGAGTCCACTAAATGACTTATTGCCCGAACGATTGGGTCAGTTCTTTTCTAAAGACGATCTCTTAGAAATGCGAAACACTGACGATCCGACATCGCGTTAGCTTGGATCTCCACCGCGCATTATCGCTATACTTTATAGCTTTGCCAGTGAACAATCCGACAGTGACGTAGAAGTCGCTTAGCCTGCGCAATGTCTTGGTTAGAGCCTTCGATCCCAATCAGACAGTCACCTCGAACTAGGCGATCGCGATACAGCGCCGCCGACTGCTCGGGTACCCCCAAAGCAGCTAATGCTTCTACCACAGATCCTCTGAAGCTGTGATGAGAAGAAACAATTGAATGGAGTCGCCCGCCGACAACCGCAGGGCCGATTTCTTGTAGGTTAAACAAACCAAGAGCGTTGACCAGACTGATGAGTCTAGCTAAGACATCGTGTGAGGTCGGCATAGGTGTTGCAGGAACGAACCCAACATACCGGCTCTCTGATGATCTCTCCAACCGTTGTATAGAGATCGGCTGTTGTGGGGAGACGGGTGATAGATTGACTGAGCGATCGTCATAGAGATCGTCGCATTTAGCAAGAAAGGAAAGTCCAGACGCAGATATGCTCGATTGCCTGATCTTGTCTAAAGCGATCTCTGCATCTTGATAGTTGAGAAACAAGCCCAGTCCAATCATGAGGCGAGCTGAACAATCAACTGATGCGAGATTTGGCTGAGGCTCAGCGGTGCTAACAAATAACATGCTTATTCTTCTACAGTGAGTCTCTTGAGCAGATTCCCTTTGATTAATTGGGTTGAATTAATCTTTTGAAACTACTCAAGCAAACACAGACTAACAGCGAAAGGTAAAAAACTCGGTAAAGGGAAAATTTGAGCGTCTTACCAGCTTTTTTACTTTTGCTCGCTAAGCTTGTGGGCAAGTTGTAAGTTTCAAGGAGAAGCAACACGATGCCTCTTACTTCGTTTAAGAACTTTTTTAGTAAGCTAAGAAATCCGCTGCAAGTCGTCTGGCCAGGCGGAAATTTGATGGCCTATGCGGTTTGCTCAGATAACGATCGAAAAGTCGGCCAGATTAAGGATCTGCTAGTGGATGAAAGCGGCAGCTTTCGCTATTTAGCCATTGAAGCAGTGATTGGCGAATTAAGTAAAGCCGTTTTAGTCCCAATTGGGCTGGCCCGTTTTGACTACGCACATAGACAGGTTTGTGTGGCTGGATTGAGTGCTGCTCGGCTAGCAAAAACGCCTCGCTACGATGACAATATGGAAATAGGCGAAGGGTACGAGCAGCGTGTGAGAGATGCATATGGTGCCGTAGCGGCTTGTCGGGCGGGGCACCGGTTTTTGCAGCATCCCTATACGGTAAACGGTCAATTTACCGGCGGTTCTTCTGGCTATACGCCCAGTGCGGCGCAAGCCTATAGCCGCAATCCAACGTTTTATGGCATGAGCGATCGCGATAATCAACGTCCCCTGAAGCGCCTCGAAAACCTATTAAATCCTTAAAGCAGGTAGCGCATGAGACTGTTAGTGGTAGAAGACGATGAGCGTATCGCTGATGCGTTAGCTGAAAGCTTAACCGACCAAAACTATGCTATAGATGTGGTTTATGACGGTCAAGCCGGTTGGGACTATGCTGAAGCGAGCCCTTACGACTTAATTTTGCTAGATGTGATGCTGCCCGAAATTGATGGCGTTACGCTCTGTCGCCGCCTACGCAAGGCGGGCCTGCAAGTGCCCATTTTACTGCTAACAGCCAAAGATACCGTCAGCGATCGCGTGATTGGCCTAGACGCCGGGGCAGACGACTACCTGATCAAACCCTTCGAATTAGAAGAACTCTTTGCCCGCATTCGAGCCCTGCTACGGCGAAACGATACCACCAGTCCGCCGATTTTAGCCTGGCAGCAACTGCGGCTCGACCCTAGCATTTGCAGCGTTTACTACGACCAGCAGCCCGTTGACTTAAGCCCCAAAGAATACAGCTTGCTAGAGTTTTTCTTACGCCATCCACAGCGGGTGTTCAGCCGCGCACAAATTTTAGAGCATGTTTGGTCATTTGAGAGCCTGCCCGACGAAGCCACCGTCAAGGCCCACATTCGCGGCCTGCGACAAAAGCTAGTGGCTGCGGGTGCGCCCAAGCATTTAATTGAAACTGTCTATGGGCTGGGCTATCGCCTCAAGCAGGAGGCGTGATGTTTCAAGGGCTGCGCTGGCGACTGTTGCTCTATCAACTTTCGGTTATGGCGGTGATTTTGGCAGCGTTCGGAGCCGGGGTCTACACGCTCTTTAGCCATAGCCTTTATCGTCAGCTCGACCAAAAGCTGATGACGCTGGCGCAGGCGGCGACCCCCTCTATGAAGGCGGTTAGCCTCGCTGGCGAGAACTACCTTGAAGATTTAGATGAGGTGCCCTGGCGAGACATCTTTAACCGCAACCGACAGAGCTTAGAATGGTTCGATGCCAATGGTAACTGGCTAGCGTCGCGGGGTGAAACCAATTTATTCGCGCCTCTACAGGCGGGCACTCAGATGATATCGTCCGATCCGCCGATCAGGGCTTACACCATCTCTGTGTTTGAAAATTCGCAAAACAATGCCAGCCCTCCCATCCTCAAAGGCTTCATTCGCGCCAGTCAGACCACTCAAGATATTCAAACGTCGCAGCAGTTGTTGTTAGTGGGGCTAGGCTTAGGCGGTAGTATTAGTTTGTTGTTGGCGGGCGCAGGGGGACTATGGCTCACCCGAATTTCTCTTCAGCCTGTTGAGCGCAACTACCGCCAGCTCAAGCAGTTCACGGCTGACGCTTCACATGAGCTACGCGGCCCTATCACCGCCATCAAAACCTCTGTCAATGTGATGCAGCAGCATCCTGAGCGCATTCACCCGAAAGACGAAAAGAAATTGCAGGCGATCGCCAGCGCCTCACAGCAGCTTCAGTTTCTGACCGAAGATCTGCTGTTGCTAGCTCGAACGAACACAAATAACGCGCCCTTAAACACTCCATTTCAAAAAATACGTCAAAAAATTTCTCTAAATTCTCCCGCTTCTCCATCGCTGCCAATCGATCAATCGACTGTCTCGCTTAACGAGTGCTTGCGCAAAGTTATTGACTTTTACACAGAGCTAGCAAACGCTAAAGGGCTGAGCCTGAGCCTACAAGCGCAGGCAACCGTTTGGGTTGCTGGTAGCCCGACTCGGTATTACCGCCTCTTTGCAAACCTGGTGCAAAACGCCATAGACTATACCCAAGCTGGTCAGGTAACTGTAAGCCTATCGCGCACTCAGCGCTGCGCTCAAGTACAGGTAAAAGACACTGGTATCGGCATTGCCTCAGCCGATTTGCCTCATGTGTTCGACCGCTTTTGGCGCGCTGACAAAGCCCGCACTCGACGAGCAGGCGGTAGCGGATTAGGACTGGCAATTACCTATGCCATTGCACAGCAGCAGGGGGGTAAAATTTGGGTCACCAGCCAGCAAGGCGCAGGCAGTTGCTTTTATGTGTCGCTACCGCTTTTGAAAGGTCAAGATAACGGCCAATAAGACATCGCTAGCTGCCAATGCGCAATAGCTCTACATCAAAAATGAGGGTGGCATTCGGCGGAATCACGCCGCCTGCCCCACGCGCACCGTAGCCTAGCTCGGGCGGAATGATTAGCTTACGCCGATCGCCGACTTTCATCATGCCAACGCCTTCATCCCAGCCTTTAATTACCTGGCCCTGACCGATAGTGAAGTCAAAGGGGCGACCGCGATCGCGCGAACTATCAAACTTAGTGCCATCTTCGAGCGTGCCCACATAATGCACAAACACCCGATTGCCCGGCTGCGGCTGCGCCCCATCCCCTTCAGCAATCACCTCATATTTCAAGCCAGAATCAGTCGTTACAATATTGTTGGCATCCGCCGCTGGGTTCGTCACCGCATTTCCTCCTGTCGTACTTCCGGTCACCAAATCGCTCGCTGTCCCTTGGGCTATTAGCGTTTCGCCCTCAGCAGTTGCTGGGGCTTCACTCTGAGACGTAGGGGCCTGTGTAGCTCTATCTGCGATCGCCCGCTCGCCATCGCCACCCGTAAACTGAGCAACTAGCAAAACTGCGCAGAGGGCAACCACTACACCAAAGCTAATTAATATTTCTCTCATTGCAATCTAAATCAAAAAATCTAGTTTCCCGCACAGTGTACGACGAATTCAACCCGCTTCTGCCTTCTGCCTTCTAACTTCTACCTTCTAAACTTCTGCCTTCTGCCTTCTCTTCACTTCCACTGCTTATTCTCTAGATCCCGTAGCTGCCGCTCCAAACGATCCAACCGCCCACGCAGCTCATCCATCTCCGCCTGCCGAGGCACGCCCAAATCTTGCATAATATTACGTACCTGCCGCTGCATTTGCTTCTCTAAGGTGCCTTGGTCAATATTAAATTGAGCCATAAAATCATCGACAAAGCCCTTTGCCTGTTCCGGGTCTAGCTTGCCGTCACGCACCAATTCTTCACTCATCTGCTTGACCCGTTCAGCTACCAGTGAAGTGGTGCCAATGCCCAACATCAAAAGCTGTCTGAGCAGATTAGAAGTGTCCATAGCTTTCTCCAAGCGGTGAGCGCATGTTAGCGCCAGTACGCTCTCATTTTGCCAAACAATCTCTGCCGTCAGCGGGCGGTTTACCGTATTTGCCATGCCTAGTTGTCCTCGATGCGATCGCCCCATCACTCAAGCCGCCATTCGCTGCCCCCACTGCGAGCTAGAACTCACCGCCCACGGTCATCCTGGCATGACCCTTCACCGCGCTACCAGCCCCGAACCTTTATGCACCACCTGCGCTTACGAGGCTGACAATAGCTGCAATTTTCCCAAACGACCTCACGCCATGACCTGCACGCTCTATCAAAATCTTCAAACCCAGCCGGAGCTTAGCCAGCAAGAGATATACCGGATGCCCACTCGCAAAAAGCAGGGTTTGTGGATAGCCTTAGCCGTGCTAATTATGCTGAGCTTAATCGTGAGTGCATTGTAGGCAAGCTGCCACCGATCGACTCGTTACAGACTGTAAACAAGCAGAAACTTAACGCGACAAATCTATACATGCCAGGGCCTGCATGCCTCTTTGAGGTGTGTTATCACAACAGCATTGCTATGGATTTTTCATCATGCTGGCTTACACTACACTTTCTGACTGGCTCTACGTTCCCTCTGCTTTTGAAGCGGCTGTTTACTTTAGTGGGTTCGTCGTTGTGTTAACGCTACCAACCCTTGTTTTTGGCATTCTTGACAGCCGGGCTGCAAAAGCTTCCGACAAGATTAAATCTTCTGAGCCCAGCTTGAGATAGCCAAACCTTCGGAACCGTTTGGCGCGGCAAGTCGTGGTTTGTCAGTCATAGGCAAGCGGAGCTGCTAGTGAGGAAACTATTACCAGCGGCGGTCTAGCATGAAGACCTACAATTGTTTTACTGAGCTAATAGTTTTCGCCCATGACTTCCACTCTTGTATCCCACAGCAGCGAAATTGCGCAGGCGGTAGAACAGCGCCGAAATTTCGCAATTATTTCTCACCCCGATGCGGGTAAAACAACGCTGACCGAGAAGCTACTGCTGTACGGCGGGGCGATTCATGAGGCCGGGTCGGTCAAGGCGCGACGGGCACAGCGGCACGCGGTTTCTGACTGGATGGCGCTAGAGCAGCAAAGAGGAATTTCGATTACCTCGACGGTGTTGCAGTTTAGCTATGACGACTATCGGATCAATCTGCTGGACACGCCCGGTCACCAGGACTTTAGTGAAGACACCTATCGCACTCTGGCCGCTGCGGATAATGCAGTGATGCTCGAAGATGCCGCTAAGGGTTTGGAGCCGCAGACGCGCAAGCTGTTTGAGGTGTGCCGAATGCGCGATATGCCGATTTTTACCTTCTTTAATAAGCTAGATCGGCCTGGCCGAGAGCCGTTAGAGCTGCTGGATGAAATTGAGCAGGAGCTAGGACTGACGACTTATGCAGTCAACTGGCCGATTGGCATGGGCGATCGCTTTAAAGGTGTGTTCGACCGGCGCAAGCAGCAGTTCCATTTATTTGAGCGCACGGCCCACGGCAGCAAAGCCGCGAAAGACCTGGTCATTGACCTGGGCGATCCGCGCATTGAAGACCTGATTGGCCAAGATCTGTACTACCAGTTTAAAGAAGAGCTGGAAATGCTCGATGAAATTGGCCCCGATTTGGATTTGGAAATGGTGCGCGCCGGGCAAATGACGCCCGTATTTTTTGGCAGCGCCATGACTAACTTTGGCGTAGAGCTATTTTTGGATGCCTTTTTGGACTATGGCCTCAAGCCTGGCCCGCACGAGAGCACGCAGGGGCCGGTAGCGCCGACAAGGGAAGATTTTTCGGGCTTTATCTTCAAGCTACAGGCGAACATGGATCCTCGGCACCGCGATCGCGTCGCCTTCATCCGCGTCTGCTCTGGCAAATTTGAAAAAGACATGGTTGTCACCCATGCCCGCACCGGCAAAAGCGTCCGGCTCTCTCACCCCCAAAAGCTCTTTGGACAGGGCCGCGAATCTTTAGAAGTCGCCTATCCGGGCGACGTCATCGGCCTCAACAACCCTGGCGTATTCGCTATCGGCGACACCATCTATCAGGGCGAAAAGCTAGAGTATGAAGGCATTCCCTTCTTTTCTCCAGAGATGTTCGCCTACCTCAAAAATCCAAATCCGTCCAAATTCAAGCAGTTCCGCAAGGGGGTCTCTGAGCTGCGGGAAGAAGGCGCGGTGCAAATTATGTATTCTGCCGACGAGTCTCGCCGCGATCCCATTTTGGCGGCGGTCGGTCAGCTCCAGTTTGAGGTAGTGCAGTTTCGTCTCAAAAACGAATACAACGTCGATACCCTGCTAGAGCCGATCGGCTACAGTGTGGCTCGCTGGGTAACCGGTGGCTGGCCAGCGCTAGAGAAAGCGGGGCGCATCTTTAATACCGCTACCGTCAAAGACAGCTACGGTCGCCCGGTATTGCTGTTTAAAAATGAATGGAACTGCCGCCAGGTTGAAAGCGATCACCCGGCGCTAAAGCTTAGCAATACTGCTCCCGTGGTTTCTGGGATGCAGCCCGAAGATCTGTAGCGGACTGTAACAATCGCGATCGCAATTGTTACGAAACAACCTAAAAGGATTAAGCGTTACTAAGGTTTCTCGTGATCTGGGGATCGCTTCATAGTGCAATCGTTAACATTGAGATATTCCTTATAAAGATGTTTGCCCGAGGAGCCACTTATGGATAAGAGCATTCTTCTGCTAATCGCTTCAGGCGTCATCGTGGCTGTCCTACATATGCCAACCGTTGTCATCACCTTTGGAATTATTGCAGCGCTGGTGATGGCATCTATTAAGGTTTGTTGGACGATTGTTCAGTCTTTTTCTCAGCCAGTTGAGCCGCGTCGCCCGCTGCCAGTTCGCAACTACTAAAAGTTGCCATCAAAAGATTACTGTCGAGCGAAATAACTAGTCTAACGATGTAGTAACAATCTCAACTCGTCGATTCCGCTAAGGCTGTACTATCAGGTTCTGATGACTTCGATCCAGAGTTGCTGGTGCTGGGAGCTTCTGACGTTTCAACCGGCAGTGCTTTAACTGAGCGGTCTTGACGATCGGGCAATCGTTCAGCAGAAAACTGGTTGAATTCTCTGGCGAAGGTCTGGACTAAAACGCCAAAGATAATGAGAAGGGCTAGCGAGAGATAGATTTTTGTTTTCATAGCAGTCTTTATTTAGGCGTCTCGATATCGGCTAAAGGCTTTTGCGACCTCGTGAGTAGCGGTACAGTTTGCTAAGCCCATGCAGTTTGCCTAGCATTTTGTTTGGCACGGTAAATGAATTGCCCTTGCCATCAAGCGTAGAGATCTCAATTGATGTTATGGATCTAACTTGCGATATTTCAAGCGAGACGATATCTGCGGCTCGGACTTCGTAGGAAGATTTCAGATATTTAAGTGAGATACCAGCCGTCGATAGTTCAACCCGATAAGGTAATAAGCAGTAGTACATTAAAGCCAGCGCTAAAAGGAAAGGGCTGAATACCTTGAACACTATGGCAGTTACGTCAGTTGCTGACTGGGTTGGATGCGGATTGAATATTCCTATAGCCGCGATCGCGATGCATCCTACCAGCAAAAACAAGACATAGGCGATAATTTGCGCTCTATAGGCTTCGAGTATTGAGTAATCTCCGGCAACTCCTTCTAAAAAACGGTTAAGCTTTTGGTAAAACTGTACCTGCTCGGGCGACCGGTTCTCGGCAGAATAAGCCAGTATGCCTTTGCCTTGAAGATACTCGCCCAGCCTATCTGCCTGCGAAGGTAACATCTTAAGAGAAAGGGTTGTAGTGCCGATTTGCTGGCTTTGTTCTACGCCCTCAATAAGTTGGCCTAAGCTGTTATGAAACCTGGAAGCGCATGCGATCGCGACCACATCGTATTTTAAGTCAAGCCAAAAGAACCGAGACTTCCCTGGCAGTCGCAAAATTCGATAGTTCAAAAAATGCTCCAGCGGTATTCGAGGGGGGCGCTGCTCAAAAAATTTGTAAGGCTTGCTTTTGTGAATGTACAGATACTGTCCGTCTGCGGCATACCAATAGAGGGGAACCAGGTTTTTGCGGTTATAAATTCTAGTCGTAACAGTATCGCGAATTTCGTGTGACGTATTTTCTATCGCTAGCGTCTGTCTAAACATGAACATGAACATGATCTTAGGGTAGTCATAACTACCTTGAAATATCCGCGCATTCCGTAAAGCTCAGCCGCCCACTCAAAGTCAGCCAACAAAAGTATGAGATAACCCCCTCTACCCGATAGAATGATCCGGTTGCTTTAGGCCCAGTACACCCCTTGATAGAACGCTACACCCTGCCCGAAATGGGCGAACTTTGGACAGACGAATATAAGTTTCAAACCTGGTTACAGGTGGAAATTGCTGTCTGCGAAGCGCAGGCTAAGCTAGGTTTGATTCCACAAGAAGCCGTAGATACTATCAAGGAAAAGGCCGACTTTAACGTTGAGCGCATTCTCGAAATTGAAGCCGAAGTGCATCATGACGTCATTGCCTTCCTCACCAACGTCAACGAATATGTGGGCGACGCAGGCCGCTATATCCACGTTGGCATGACTAGCTCCGACGTGCTCGACACAGCCCTATCGCTGCAAATCGTTGCCAGCCATCAGTTAATCCTCACCCACACCGAGAACCTGATTCAGGCGATTCGCTACAAAGCGCAAGAGCATCGAGACACGGTGATGATTGGCAGGTCGCACGGCATCCACGCCGAGCCCATGACCTTCGGCTTCAAGCTCGCAGGCTGGCTGGCCGAAATGCAGCGCCACCGCGAACGCCTCACCCGCATTCATGACGAAATCGCCGTCGGCCAAATTTCCGGCGCTGTCGGCACCTACGCCAACATCGACCCAGAAGTCGAAGAACTCACCTGCCAGCTTCTCGGCCTCAAGCCCGATACCGCCTCCACTCAGGTCATCTCGCGCGACGTCCATGCCGAATTTATCATGACGCTGGCGGGCCTTGGCGCATCTATCGAACGCTTCGCCGTCGAAATCCGCAACCTTCAGCGCACCGATGTCCTTGAGGTCGAAGAGTTCTTTTCTAAAGGGCAAAAAGGCTCTTCTGCCATGCCTCACAAGCGCAATCCGATTAAGTCCGAACGCCTTACCGGGATGGCTCGTATTCTGCGGGGTAACGCCGTGGCTGCCCTCGAAAACGTGGCCCTCTGGCACGAGCGCGATATCTCCCACAGCTCTGTCGAGCGGGTCATCTTTCCCGATAGCTGCATCCTCGCCCACTTTATGCTGGTCGAAACCACCAAGCTTATTAAAAAGCTTCAGGTGTACCCCGAAAACATGAAGCGCAACATGAACCTCTACGGCGGCGTGGTTTTCAGCCAGCGCGTACTTTTGACCCTCGTTGAAAAAGGCATCAACCGCGAAGATGCTTACCGCATTGTGCAGTCCAACGCGCATCAAGCTTGGAACACCCCCGGCGGCAACTTCCAAAAGCTGATTGAATCTGACCCGCAGGTCACTGAAAAGCTTTCCACCGAAGAAATTCAAGAATGCTTTAATCCTGACTATCAGCTCCGCAACTTGAACAAGGTTTATCAGCGCTTAGATATATAGCAGTAATGATGAAAGTCGATTGGCCTTAAGCAGAACCGCTGTCTTCGTCGCCGTCAAAGTATTCTTCTTCGTCTTCGTTCGGATTATCCAGTTCTTCTTTGAAGCCGCGTAGGGTTTTGCCGAGCGCACCACCCAGCTCAGGAATTCGCTTTGGGCCAAACACTAAAACGGCTACCACGCCAATAATGACTATTTCTGGTACGCCCAAACCAAACATGACGCGCTCCTACCTTTGCTGTGCTTTGAACCATCATAGTCCTTACAGGCACTAAAGAATGGTCAAATACGTGTCGGCTGACTCTGAGGGCAGTACTTTCAAAGTTTGATTTTTGAGATCGGGTTCCAGCCCTAGAAATTCTAAAGGAACGACGCCAATCAGCGGACTGGTTCCGCCGGGAAGTTCCAAGCAATCAAACGTGCCTTCGCGGCCACATAGAAGAATTTTGGCATCTTGAAAGATGCGGGCCTTACTGAGGCCAGTGGCGGTTGAGACCGCTACTTCCTTTAGCAGCTCTAGCCCAAGCTGAGCAATTACATCGGCAGGTAGACACAATGTAGTCGCGCCTGTGTCTACCAGAACATCTTCTAACGTGACTGAGCGCACTTGCTCAGCGGGAATGAATCCTCGTGAGGCATCTGCTTCATCCAAACGCTTGGTGATAGTTAGCGGCGTGAGTACTTTGCCCATAGATTGCCCCATAGATTGTTTAATGGCAAGAGACATATAGCTGACCGTTTGCTTACTCTACTTTTTATTATGACGAATAGCAGACCATATTCCTCACGCCCTCACGTAAAGGCGGGTCAGAGATCGCATCTGTGACCCCTGACCCGCTACAACTACGGAAATGTTGCTTACTATCATTAAGCCATCCTTATCGATGGCGTTGCTCTAGCCAGGCTCGCAAATCATCTTCGGAATGATAGGCGACGCTGCGCCCAAGTTGAGGATCGTATGCGTACCATTTTGTGCCAGCGGGTGTGATTCTTGTCCAAACGCGCACCTGCTGGCTGTCGGTAAGGGCGGCTAGCAACCAGCGGCCAATCTTCTGCCAGCGAGCGGCGACGGCAGGTTCGGGCGCGGTGGATTGCCACAGTTGCTCTAGCTGCTGCCGGTTGGCATCGGTCTGCTGGCTCCAAGCATCACAAGCATCAATGGGGGATTGATTAGCAGAAAAATTGAAGCTGTTCATGGTGGGATCTCCTTTGCCAGTTATGCGGCAATTATTTGTAGGTGGTAGAGATCGGCTTTTAAGCAACGCTCTAAAGTGAATCGTCTATTGTGACTGAAAGATCTATCAGTTGAGACCGGCCTAAAAGGCCCTAAAAGGCTTGAGGCGGTTTCAAAACTCCGATGTATCAACTGTAAGAAATCAAACAGGCAGCGGCAAAGCACATTATCAATAGGCCCTATGCAAAAGATCGATGCGCTGCGATCGCTTCAGTACGATAGCCTTACAACAAAGAGAGTGTCAGCCGTCCTTTCATTCGTCCGCTCTGCTCAACGCGCTTACCGCAGCATCGTTATGGCCGGAAAACCCGCAAAAGATTTCAAGGATAAAGTTAAGCTCTCTCAGCTCAGATCTTTGATCGAGGTTGCAGAGACCGGTAGCTTTAGTGAGGCCGCGTTGCAGCTAGACGTGAGCCAGTCTACGATTAGTCACAGCATTGCCACGCTCGAAGATGCACTCGGCGTTGTGCTGGTGCATCGGGGTCGCCAGGGCGCATCGCTGACGCCTGTGGGCTCGGTAATTTGTGCTCAGGCTCAAGCCGTGCTCGGGCTGGTTGATAAAATGGGCCTTGAGGCCACCAGAGCGAGAGGTACAGAGGGCGGGCTGGTGAGGATTGCCGCTTTTCGTAGTTTAGCGAGTGAAATATTGCCGGGTGCGATCGCCCACCTTCACGAGCACCATCCCACCATCCAAATCACCATCACCGAATTTGACGGTCTGCAAGCGCTCATTCATGCCGTTACCGAAGGCCAGGCCGACCTTTCCATGGCCGACCTACTTCAGGGCAGCCAGTTTGAAACCTTCAAAATTATGGACGATCCCTTTATCGCCCTTTTACCGCCGAACCGGCCAGATATTCATAGCCAACTCACCTGGGAAGATCTCCGCAAGCACCCCCTCATTACCTCCTCTAGCGACTGCTGTAAAATAATTGCTGCCTACTTACAGGCCGCCCAACCGCCTATCCCAGTAGACTACTTGATCTCTAACGATTCTACTGCTGTCGGCATGACTCGCCAGGGCTTAGGAATCACGCTTTTGCCAAAACTTGCAGCTCAACCCATCCCACAGGATGTTCGCACGGCCCATCTCCCATTCGACATCGCCCGGCCTTTGGGCATTAGCTGGCTACGCGATACGCTGCTTACCCCTTCGACTTACGCCTTTTTAGATACTTTCAGGCATCTGTATTCAGAACCAGAGCGAGATCCAGGCGGTGCTCAACGGTATGGTGGTGAGGAAGCATATTCCGATAAAGCTGATGAGAAAGCTGCTATTTCTGCTACCCGGCACCACTAAACAGTTTTTTTCTGGCGGATTAACTGCCGAACTTAAAACGCTGAAGCTAGCGAAAACTATCTGCGAAGCCACCGTGGTCACCTACCGTCAGCGAGAAAAAGACACACCGTTTTTAGAAGATGTTCTGTTAGATAAAGGCTATCAGGACTGTATTTTTGTTATGAGCTGGGGGTTTGACGTCCCTAAACTAATTCGCCAAATAGGCGATAGACCCACTCTCTATCACGCCCACAGCAGCGGCTACGGTTTTGCCTTGCCCGCCCGCATCCCGATCATCACCGTTAGTCGCAACACTATGGGCTATTGGGGTGAAAAGGCATTGAGTTCACTGATTTATTACTTGCCCAACGAGATTTCGCCCGCCTTTGAAAACCGACAGCTTCCCCGCGACATAGACGTACTTGTGCAATCGCGTAAGTCGTCCGAGTATCTTTTACAACAGCTTGTACCTGCCCTGCAATCGCGGTGCAATGTGCAGGTACTTGATAGCTATGTAGAAGACATTGTCGGCCTGTTTAACCGGGCAAAGGTATATCTGTACGACTCTGCTGAATACTGGGGACGCTACCGCCTTACCGAAGGTTTTGGCCTGCCGCCGATGGAAGCCCTAGCCTGCGGTTGCCAGGTGTTTTCTAGTGTTAACCATGCGCTAGCTGACTACCTGGATCCAGGGTTCAACTGTCAAAAAATTGCAGGCTATGCGACAGCCTACGACACTGAACGGATTTTGCGATCGGTAGAGGCTTTTCCAACCGGCTGCACTTTACCTGCTCACTTTTTTGATGCCTACCGGGCCAAGCCATTAACCCTGCGGTTGCGCACTATTCTACAAGACATTAATCTCTTCTTCGACTATCAAACTAGTTGCGGTATTACAGAGCCGCTAAACCAGAATCAGGGCAACCAAAAACCAAGTGATATTCCCCGACTGACGCGGCGGCGGATTGCTTACCTGACGCTGCGCCGAATAATTGCAAAGATCAATAACCGCTGATTGAGCCGTTGGCTTAGCACTCCAGGTTGAGCGGCTGCGGATCTGATCGGCAAAGGTTTGTAGAAACTTTATGCAGCCTTACGAATGGTTGTTTGAATATGTCAATAATCATCCTGAACGAGATGAGAATCCCTGATATTCTGAGTAGCGCATCCACTATTTTTGATCCAAAATCATCAGATATTGTCTTTGACATGAGCCGCTGTTAGGGACATTAGCTTTGATCGCACTCGCTGTAGATTCGCCAGTCAGTAGACCACTGTGGCGAGTGCAAATATTTAATTGACATACGGATGGAAATTTCTAACCGAAATGGCCAGTCAGTTTTCGGGTGAATACCTGGCCGATTATTTCGGCTGGGTGTCTGCGGATCCATCAAGAAATGCTGGGAATAATCAAATTACCTTTCTCTTTAGCTGCGAGTATGGCTACTTTTCCTTTCCAATCCATCGTTGCTGAGCGCTTGGGCGATCGCTACGAGATTTTGCAGCCTATCGGTCAGCCCTTTGGCTACCAGCAGTTTTTGGCCAACGACATCCAGCAAGGTCGCGCTGTGGTCATCAAGTCTTTGACTATTGAAAAGGACACCCCTACCGGCGACCTTTGCTGTTTTGAACGCGAGATTCATTTGCTCGAATCGCTCAGCCATCCCACCATTCCTCGCTATATCGACTCATTTACGATCAACACAACCGAGCAAGGTCGCGGAGGAAAAGGACT
This sequence comes from Phormidesmis sp., assembly GCA_049791095.1. Taxonomy (GTDB): domain Bacteria; phylum Cyanobacteriota; class Cyanobacteriia; order Phormidesmidales; family Phormidesmidaceae; genus Phormidesmis. The sequence goes on along the minus strand of JBAQZP010000099.1, from coordinate 69,301 downwards.
GGTTTTAGTTCAAGCGCATCAGGGCGGACATACCCTCGCTCAGCAGGTAGAGGCCGGGAAGCGCTTTAGCGAAGCCGAGATTAAGGCGATCGCCAAACAGCTATTGCAAGGGCTGGCATATCTGCATGGCAAAGGGCTGGTACATCGAGATATCAAACCTAGCAACATTGCGATTGCTGAGCGCGATACTGGGCTAGGTCAAGCCTGCTGGCTGAATTTTGGCACGGTGCAATACATTCAGGCTCAGCGCAATGACGCCCTGGTCGGCACCTATGGCTACATGCCCCCCGAGCAAGTGGGCGGCCAGGCGACGTTTGCCTCTGACCTGTACAGTTTGGGGGCCACGCTGATTTATTTGGCCACAGGTCGCCACTTGGGAGAGCTGTCTCGTCATCCACGTAACGGCGGCCAAAAGGCAAAGTTTGCTTGCTCGACGGTTGTACTCAGCGCCCGCTTTCAGCAGTGGCTAAACTGGCTGATTGAGCCTTACCGGGGCGATCGCCCGCGCTCGGCCCAGCAGGCGTTAATGACTCTGAACCATTTGCCCCTATCAATGCTAAAGCGGCAGCTACGGCCATCGAAGCTCCAAATGATGCCCATCCCGATTAAAAATAACCGTCAAGAGACTCACCAACCTTTCTTTACTCAAATCAGATCGTCTAAAAAGATGCGTTCTCTAGAGCTGGTAGTACCGCCAGTGGGACTGCGTTTTTCTCAAATAAAGCGGGCCTTGCCGCCAATGGCAATGGGTTCTACACTGTTGGGCGTCGCGCTGCATTTGCTCAGTAAGCTCAGCTTCAGGGCGGATACCCTGACGAGCTTTAGCGGTCTGTCCTCTCTGGCAGCGGCGAGTTTGGCGATCATGGGCTGTGTGTACAGCTTTCGTTTTTTTAGAAGCGGCTTTTACCTGCTGGGCACTTATTTGCTTCGCACTGTCCATATTCAGCTAGAAGCTGACGTGCTGTTGATTGCCTACAAGTACTGGTTGCGATCACCTACCTATATCGTCAACACCCGCCGCGCCGATATTTACAACATCAGCAGCCAGCCAGACGACAGCACCCTGCGAATTTTGACGCATCACAACCGCACGAAACAGCCCCGCGACTGCTACAGCCTAAGCGTTCAAGACGGTGCTCTGAGCCAGCGCGATATTCGCTGGCTGGTATCGCTGCTGAACGACTGGCGACGTCAACCGAGTAGCTGCACCTAGATGCCGGGGGTATGAATGGCTATGCGATCGCGCCTAAGATTTTCTCTACTAGCTCTATAAACCCTGCACCTTCAGACGAAGGGGTCACATATGCCGGGGCATGTGCCAGCGCTGGTAAATAGTGAGCGATGTTGGCGACGCCTACCGAGCAAGGAAACTGCGCCGGATCGAACAAGCTCTCGTCGTTGGGGCTGTCACCCACCGTTACAACATTTGCCATAGTCAGGTCAGGAAACTGCTGGGCTAAGACCTTTCGCAGCCCGGCTGCTTTGTTTTGACGGTCGAGCTTGAGATGACATTGCACGGTGCTGTAGGTGAAGCCAAAATGCAGCGCAGCACAGATTTCCTGCATTTGGTCGAAATCGGCTCTTAAGAGTCCGTCAATATCGAACGTCCAGTCAGTAATGCGGTAGGCGTTGTCCAAGGCGGGTTTTAATTGTGGGCGGCGAACTCTGAGCCGCTCGAACAAAGATGAGAGCCGATCTCGATGGCTGCTGAGCTTTGGAATATCTGGCAGGATCAGCGGCTGTGGATCGCTTTTGCTGATGTAAAGGCCACCGTTTTCTGCGATCGCGCCCACCACCGGTAAATAATTCACCAGCCCGCTGACCCAACCAGCAGAGCGTCCGGTCACTATCATCACGTCAATGCCCGCTGCCCCAAGCGCCTCGAACGCTTGTAGCAACGCTGGGGTGAAATTACCGGCTGTCGTCAACGTGCCATCCATATCAGTCGCCAACAAGCGGATGTCAGAAAACGCAGACTGGCTGAGTGCTGTCAGAATCGGCGGTGGCAGGCTGGTAGATGGCATGAGCAGCGCTTTTGTCAAAAGGCGGAACATGTATCACACTATCTCGATGAGCCTCTCTATGGCATTAGCAAAAGCATTAAATATGGCCACAAAAGCATCAATTTTATATATTCTGTGGACTGGTCTGGGCATTCTACAGCAGACCTATACTGCACATGCGAGCCTCCCATGTCAACTGACAGCCTCACTGGCCAATCACAACTGACTGACGCGGCTCTCCGCCTGTGGGTGCAGCCGCTTTCAGGGAAAATCATTGCCCAGGTATCGGCCCCCCCAACGCCAACGCCAGTTAACCTGTGGATGTATAGCACAGGCGGCTTGTTTGTGCTGCTAGGCGGTCTCGGCGTTTTTTCTTATTTGCAAACCAGAAAGCTGCAAAAGCAGCTAAAGTTTGAAACCTATAAAAACAAAGAGCTGCACAAGCGGGTCAAGCTAGCGCTGAGCACCATTACCAAAATGGAGAGCAACCCCGATTTAATCCACTCGCGCGACTTCAACCTCGACTATCTGCGAATGCGGATGGAAGAAAAGCAGTTTAACTTTGCCATTGTCAACCAGTTGAAGATTAAGGTTAAGCAGCGGATGAGTGAAGCCCTGCGGCCCAGTCAGGCCAACACAGGGATGGTAGGCATCGCTAGTAAGCCCAGGCCAATCAATCAAATATTTGACATAGAGTACGTCGCCCCCAACGATCCTAAAAAGCGCAGGCGCGTGCTTTTTCGCATCCAAATTCGCCTGACCAAAGTCCCTGCCCAAGCAACCTCTACAACCGTAGAAGAAGTTGTCAAGTGCATTGAAAACTTTCTCAACCCACCCAAAGAGGAGGGCTTTTGGCAGCCCACGCTTCAGGGCCGTATCGCCAATATGAAGTGGGATCAAAAGGCAAAGCCGACGCCGCTATTAATTTTAGAGCAAACAAATGAAGGGGTAAATGTCACCTTCAGAACAAAAACAGACAAGCGCTCGGGATAGGAGAAGAGAGGTAGTATTTCACTTCAGCCAGTTTTTTAGCCGAGAGGCCACTTGTGGCCGACGCAGCTTACGCATGGCTTTGGTTTGAATTTGACGGACGCGCTCGCGGGAGAGCTGAAAAATGCGACCGACTTCTTCTAGGGTGTGGGTTTCGCCAGTGGTAAGGCCGTAGCGGAGGGCGATGATTTCTTTTTCGCGATCGCTCAGAACCTCGGTCAATACATCAGAAATTTCCTGACGCATCATCGACTCGCTAATTTTCGACTCGGGCGATAGTGACGTGCCATCTTCGAGCAGTTCCATTAGCTCAGTGTCTTCGCCTTTACCGACCCGATGGTTCAACGATAGCGACTTGCGCTGTACCTGCTGCAAAGCCCGCAGTTGTTCGGGCGTCATGTCTAACGCTGCTGCCACCTCAACTTCTGTTGGCGTTCGCTGCAACTCCTTGCGCAGCTCGCGGTGAGCCTTTTTGAGCTTGTTGAGCTTTTCAACGATGTGAATCGGCAGGCGAATGGTGCGCGCATCGTTGGCAATCGTGCGGGTAATGCCCTGACGAATCCACCAGTAAGCATAGGTCGAAAATTTGTAGCCCTTGTCGGGATCGAACTTTTCGGCGGCGCGGTTTAGGCCCAACGCCCCTTCTTGAATTAAGTCCAAAAACGGGACGCCCCGATTGAGATAGCGCTTGGCAATGGAAACGACCAGACGCAAATTAGAGCGAATCATTCGTCGCTTGGCGGCTCTGGCTTTCTGTAGCCTTTGCTTTAACTGCTTTTCGGTGCAGCCAAAAGAGTCGGCTAGCTCGGCCAGATTGGGACGACGATTAAGGGTTTCACTCAATGCCTCAGAACGCTCTTCTAGCTCGACAATGACGCGCACCTGCCTGGCCAGCTCAATTTCTTCGTCAGGCTTCAGCAGCGGGTAGCGAGCCATCTCTTTAAAGAAAGCCCCCACAGCGTCATCGTTCGAGGACTTGCGATAGCGGGCGGCGGCTGAATCTTGATCGGAATACTGAACGGAATACTGAGCGTCATCTTCGTCAGAGAGCGTGTCTTCCGAATCGTCATCGCTCAAGTCATCGTCTGCTTCGTCCTCTTCATCATCTAAGACGGTGATACCGGCGAGCTGGCTACCAGAAGGGGTGGTCTCCGACTCGGTGGATAGGGTGTCTTCCCAGTTAGTTTCAGCAGGATGGGAGGCACTACCAGCAGATGGCTTTGCTTCTGTACCTGTGTTTTCTATAGAGCTGACGAGCGTTCTGGTAGCGACCACAGCTCGCGCCGGGGCACCTGAGCGCTCAGGCACTGTCTGTGTCCTGGTTGTCCTTGAAGTACTGCTGATGTCAGAATTATAGGGGGCTGTCATATTTAGAATCAGGTTCACGTCAGGACGATTTTCCGGACGAACTTAAGAATTACCTTAACTAGGTAGCAGACGATTGAATACGAATGATCTAAACTCTGGACTTACCAGATCACTATAGCAATCCTGCATTGCGAAACTGTTCAATTTGATAACTTAAGTATCCTCGCCTATCCCTCTGGCTATTACCTAATCGCCTCACCTGTAAAGCCTTTTACGCTATCAACATATTTTTGTTACGTTTCGTGATCGATACTGGCTGACTTTCTAAGGAACTGATATGTGACAGCGTGTAAAGATAACGGAAGCTCTTAATTCATTGCTTATTGCATTTCTTACCGGCTATTTATGCGCGAGACTCAGCAGGATTTGTCGGCTTTGTGGGCGGAGGTACTGGTTGATTGCCCAGGGGCGAAAGGGCTGTACACCTACCGATTACCTAAGGATTTAGCTGTTGAGCCTGGAGATATTGTGAGTGTGCCTTTTGGGGCTCAGCAGGTCGGTGCGATCGCAATTCGCCTGACCAACACATTACCTGAGGGCTTAGCCCCTTCATCTATCAAAACAATAGAAAGCGTTATTAATCGCGGCTTCTTTACTAAAGAGTATTGGCAGCTACTAAACCATGTTGCACGGTACTATCAGACGCCAATTATTCAGGTAATTCGCACGGCGCTGCCGCCTGGATTGCTGTCTAAATCACAAAGAAGGATACGTTTAAACAGCCAAATTCCGGTTGAGGCGATCGCGCGATCGGCCCAGGCGCAGGGTCTATCAGAAATGGCCCTACCGCTAATAGCGACGCTTCGCCGTTCGTCGCAGGGTGACTATAGCTGGCAGCATGTGCGCCGTCAGCTCAAGCAGTGCCGGGCGACTGGCGAAAAGGCTGGTAGCAACACCAGGGTGAATACGGTTCAAGCTACGCAGCTTGCCTTACGGCAGTTGGTCGGCCTTGGCCTAGTCGAAAGCTACTTGGCTCCGCCCCGCCAGCCCAAAGCGCAAGAGCGGCAGGCGGTTGTGCTAATTCGGCCTGCTGATGTTGAACTCTCGAAGCGTCAGCAGGAAATTGTGATGGCCTTGAAAGGCCACGGCGGTGAGCTATGGCTTAGCGATGCGCTTCAGCTATTGCACACGACGAGCAAAACGCTGAAGGCGATCGCAGCGCAAGGCTACCTGGTGATTGAGCCCCGTGAGGTGCTGCGCAGTGGTAGTCATTCAACGGCATTGCCCGATCGGCCTAAACTGCTGACAGCCGATCAGGCGACGGCCCTGGCTATTCTTCACAAGATGGAGGGCTATGGTGAAGCGCTGCTGCATGGGGTGACGGGATCGGGGAAAACGGAGGTGTATTTGCAGGCGATCGCACCCATCCTTTCGCGTCAAAAATCTGCCCTTGTCCTCGTGCCCGAAATTGGCCTCACCCCTCAGCTTACAGACCGCTTCCGCAGCCGCTTTGGCGACAAAGTATGCGTATACCACAGCGGTTTGTCTGAAGGCGAGCGCTACGACACCTGGCGGCAAATGCTGACTAACCAGCCCCAGATCATTATCGGCACCCGCTCAGCCGTGTTCGCACCACTGCCGAATCTGGGCGTGATTATTTTGGACGAAGAGCATGACAGCAGCTTTAAGCAAGATCAGCCCATGCCTTGCTACCACGCCCGGCAGGTTGCCCGGTGGCGAGCCGAGCTGGAGGGTTGTCCGCTGATATTGGGCTCGGCGACGCCTGCGTTGGAGACCTGGGTAAGGTTTAAGTTCAAATCGGCTGCTGCGTCGGGCTGCGTGGATTCAATTCAACCGACAAAGACCCTCCGATCTCCTATATTCCACTACCTTTCCTTGCCCCAGCGGGTTCATGCTCGCCCCTTGCCACCGGTCGAAGTCGTCGATATGCGCAAAGAAATGCACGACGGTAATCGCACCATCTTCAGCCGTTCTTTGCAGCTTGCTCTAGAAGATCTGATTGAACAGGGTAACCAGGGCATTTTGTTTATCCATCGGCGGGGGCACAGCAGCTTTGTGTCTTGCCGAAGCTGCGGCCATGTGATGGAATGCCCTCACTGTGATGTGTCTTTGTCTTATCATCAACCCCACCGTCAGGCCAAAGCTAGCCTGCGGTGCCATTACTGCGGCTATGGCCAATCGCATCCTGACCTGTGCCCTGCCTGCGCCTCACCCTACCTCAAAAACTTTGGCAGCGGCACTCAGCGGGTAGTGAATGACTTGGCAAAATATCTGCCTCAGGCCCGCTGTATTCGCTTCGATAGTGACACCACCCGCAACAAGGGAGCCCATCGCGCCCTTTTGACCCGGTTTGCGCAGGGTGAGGCTGATTTGCTGGTAGGTACTCAAATGCTGACCAAGGGAATAGACCTGCCTCAGGTGACTTTAGTCGGGGTGATTGCCGCAGATGGCTTGCTATTTATGCCAGATTATCGGGCAAGTGAGCGGGCGTTCCAAACGATGACGCAGGTGGCGGGCCGGGCCGGACGCGGCGAGCAGCCGGGGCGGGTGATTGTGCAAACTTACAGTCCTGAGCATGTGGCGGTTGAAGCCTTAGTTCAAGTTGGAAAGGCTCAGTCAGGCGGTTCGCAGGCGGCGTATGAGGCTTTTTTGCAAACGGAAATGGGTGATCGCGCTGCCCTTCAATACCCCCCCTACGGTCGCTTAATTCTGCTGCGCCTCAGCGGTCTAGACGCCATCGTGACTGAAAAAACAGCTAATAGGCTCGTCAGTCTGCTACAAAAAGATTTGCCGCCCAAAGACCTGTCACCAAAGGATGTAGAGATTATGGGGCCAGTTCCCGCGCCTATTTTCCGAGTTGCCCGTCGCTATCGCTGGCATATTTTAATCAAGCTGGATCCGCAAATGCCAATGCCTGAACTGACGCATCTACGACAGCACTGCCCGCAGGGTGTGCGGCTAACGATCGATGTTGAGCCTTTAAACCTGTCATAAACGAGCTTGAAAAGGCTGTCACAGTTTGTAATGCTGTCTGCGTAATTTTATAGTGACATAGGCTTTGATTCGGTCTACGCCAGCTTGCGCCCAAAAGCCAACGCCATTGTTCCTTGACGTTCAGGCAAATCCCATCAGACAAAATTTCTCTCCTTTTTGTATGAGCTGGCTAACCCCGTCAGCAACTGCTAGCGGTGTCGCCGTCGCACTTTTAATTTTGTCAGCCTGGGCCATTAGTTTTTGCACGGCCTTTAGCATCGGCGCTAAAGACATTGGCACGTCAGGTTGCATTCTGCTGATTCCCTGGTTCACCTTTTTATACACGGGTCTTTTTGTCACAGGTCACGATGCTATGCATGGCAGCGTTGCCCCTGGCAGACCCCGGCTAAATCGCGCATTTGGCGAATTAGCTTTGTTTCTATACGGCCTAATTCCTTACGACAAGCTTTATCAGGCCCATACGAGTCATCACTGTTATCCGGCTAGCCACTACGACCCTGACTTTCATGACGGCAACCAGACTCATCCGGTGCTGTGGTATTTCCGGTTTATGAACAGCTACTGGACAATGCGCCAAACGGTCGGGATTTTTGTGATTTACAACAGCCTATATCGAGTAATGGGGGTGCCTGAAGCAAATCTGCTGGTGTTTTGGGCAATTCCATCTCTTCTCAGTTCCATACAGCTTTTTTACTTTGGCACTTATCTTGTTCACCGCCAGTTGCCCGACACCTACAGCACGCCGCTGCGCTCGAACAGTACTTATTGGCCCTATTTACTTTCTTTAGTGACCTGCTATCACTTTGGCTATCACCGCGAGCACCATGCGTTTCCTGAGGTTCCCTGGTGGCGATTGCCGCAGATGAAATGTCAGCTAACTGGCCAGTTAGCTGGTGCCAAACCGAATGGAAAAGTACAGGTACACCAGCAACGGCAGTGCATTGGCTGAGATGATTAAGCCTTTTGTCCAGCGCGATCGCACTCTTTTAAACACATAAATGCTTGCTATCAGCATCAGGCCAAGCTCAAGCGTCCCCACAATCTGGCCGTAGTGTGCCGAATCCCAATAGGAAACCGGGCTCTCGAAGCGAAAATTGCTGAAGGGCAAAAAGTGACGATGGGCGTCGTCATTGTGCAAAGGCAAGTCTTCCAGGCAGTGCAACAGAATGCTGGTGAAGAGCAGGGCAATTCCCGTGCGGTGAAAGTAGAGGGTGAGTGCGATCGCCCCCAATGCTAGCGGAATGGAATTGAACAGATCGAACAAAAGCTGCCAGCTCGGGAGAAAGTACGCCTGTGACCAGATCTGACGCTCGGGCATATCGGTTGCTAGCTGATACCACAGGTAAAAGCCAAACATGGCCAAGTCGGGAATCAGCGCGCCCCAAATAATCAAAGGGTTCCAGTCGGGCCGCTGCTTGCGACCTAAAATCGCCAGGTTAAAAATGGCGTGGGCAGGGGTGTTCATTCAAGCAGCCTTTCAAGTAGTACCTTCCCGTAAACTTACCCTTTCCGCGTGTATCTCTCAAAGTCACTGCTAAAGGTCACCGCCATCAGCGTGGCGCTATATTAAAGGTGTTCTTTTATACATAACCTAGTCCGCCTCGACCAACGCAATCCACACTCGCTGACTTCTATGAAAATTGTGCCTACCCTTGCCCTGCTCTCTCTCGCCGCCCTCGGCGGTACACTTGCCTTTACCAATCCTAGCGAAGCCGACTATGCCGACTATGTCTCTCAAACCATGAGCAACGAAGCTCAGGCATACCTCTGTGAGCCAAAAGGAGAAATTCCTTCGCTCTCTCAAAGAATTGACGAAGCCGTTAGTGGGCTATGCCAATCGACAATTGGTAAAGTGCTAGGCAATGACAGTATTGAAGAGATCGTTGCCGAAAATACAGAGAGAAAAAACTATCTCTTTTTTAGCACCTACGAGACTAAAGCACCCCTCGAAACCTACAAAACTGTCGGTATCTTCGATAGGTTTTATCCTTATGCAAAAGAAGATGCACAACCATAGCTAGTAGCCCTTTATGAGTAGCTCACTCTCCACTCGTCCCATCTATCTCGACAGCCATGCGACGACGCCAGTTGATCCTCAAGTGCTGGCGGCAATGTTGCCTTTCTTTACAGATTACTTTGGCAATCCCAGCAGCTTGAATCATTCGTACGGCTGGGCGGCTGAGGCAGGGGTCGAAAAGGCCCGAGAAATCTTAGCGGCAGCCATTCATGCGGAGCCAGTAGAGATTATCTTCACGAGTGGGGCGACTGAGGCCAACAATCTTGCAATTAAGGGTGTGGCTGAGTCCTATATGGCTCATGGCAAGCACATTATTACAGTGCAAACAGAGCACAACGCCGTGCTCGATCCCTGTCGCTATTTAGAGACTTTGGGATTTAGCGTGACCTATTTACCCGTTGATGCAGACGGTTTAGTTGACATCACAACTTTAAAAGAAGCTTTTCGCCCTGAGACAATTTTGGTGTCGGTGATGACGGCGAATAACGAGATTGGCGTGCTGCAACCGATTTCTGAGATTGGCCAGCTCTGCCATCAGCGAGGCGTTATTTTTCACACCGATGCGGCTCAGGCGTTGGGCAAAATTCCGTTGAATGTGCAGGCGATGAATATCGATTTGCTGTCGATGACGGCTCACAAGCTGTATGGCCCCAAGGGGATTGGGGCGCTGTATGTGCGTCGGCGAAATCCTCGGGTGCAGATTGCGCCGCAGTTGCATGGCGGGGGGCAGGAAAAGGGAGTGCGATCTGGCACTTTGTATACGCCGCAGATTGTAGGGTTTGGGGAGGCGGTGCGGCTGGCTTTGGCTGGGCAGGCGGTGGAGATGGAGAGGATGAGAGGGTTGCGCGATCGCCTCTGGACTCACCTTTGTAAACTGCCTGGCATCCATCTCAACGGCCACCCAACGCAGAGACTACCGAATAACTTAAACGTCAGCATTGAAGGCGTCAATGGCTCAGCCCTATTGTCAAAACTGCAATCCGAGGTCGCGCTTTCTTCTGGTTCAGCCTGTAGCTCGGCCAATCCAACGCCTTCTCATGTGATCAAGGCGCTAGGGCGTCGTGATGAGCTAGCGAGGGCGACGCTGCGCTTTGGCTTGGGGCGGACGACGACCGAGGAAGAGATTGAGCGGGCGGGGGAGATTGTGGTGAAGGGGGTGCGATCGCTTCGCCAAACAGCACCCATATAATACCGATAGACATCAACGTGTAGACATCAACGCGCAAACTGTAGTGATAGAAGGCACCGGCCATGACGGCATCTTTGATCAACCCGGCAGAAAATTTGCCAGCAGCAGAACAACGTCTTCGTCTAGAAGGCATCACATGGCAGCAATACGATGCCCTGGTCGCCCTGTTCATGAATCAGTTTCCAGCCTTGCGGATGACCTATTTGGAGGGCGTTTTAGAACTCATGTCCACTTCTCCTGAACATGAGCGTCTCAAGACAATCATTGGCCGACTCATAGAAGCTTTTGCAGAAGAGGCCGACTTAGATCTAAACGGTTACGGTTCAGCAACCTTTCGCCGGGAAGCCGCCGCCCGTGGGTTAGAGCCAGATGAATGCTATACCTTCGGCGTTCTGAATGAAACCCCAGATATTGCTATCGAAATCGTACTTGCCAGCGGCAGCATAGACAAGCTGGCCGTCTATCAGGGGTTGGGCGTTCAAGAAGTCTGGTTTTGGGAAAACCAAAGCTTTAGCCTCTACAGCTTGATCGATCAAGCATCTGGTTACAAAAAATTAGAAACCAGCGCTCTATTGCCGAGTCTCGATCTGTCATTACTAGCTCAGTACATCGATCAGCCGCATCAAACTCAGGCGGTAAAAGCCTACCGCCGAGCCCTCCAGAAGCAGCTTAGAATTCTTTAACTAGGCTAATTCCTGCGACAATAGGGCCAACTCCTTATATCAATTGCACTATGGCTCCAGAAACGCGACGCGGCTTTTTAGGCGGTTTTTTAGGCAGAAACGCCCGGCCTCTAACAATTTCTGTAGCGCTGATGTATATAGGCATTGCTATTACAACAGTGTTCGTATTAGCAGCTCTCTTTGCGCCCCTTATGCAGAACTGGGGCTGGATACAAGATCCGCTTGCCGGGCTAGAAAATCCGATCCACGAGCCGCCTTCTGCTGCCCATTGGTTTGGCACCAGCCGTCAGGGCTATGACGTATTTGCCCGCACCTTATTTGGCGCGCGTGCGGCTTGGCAAGTCGTGCTATTAGCCACCGCAATGAGTGTCGTGATTGGGGTGCCGTTGGGCATGGTCAGCGGCTACCGAGGCGGCAAGCTCGATCGGGCACTGCTATTTTTTATGGATACTATTTATACGCTGCCAGGGCTTTTGCTATCGGTAACGCTGGCGTTTGTTGTGGGACGGGGCGTGCTCAATGCGGCGGTGGCACTCTCGATTGCCTATGTGCCGCAGTATTACAGAGTCGTTCGCAATCACACCGTCAGCGTCAAAACAGAGCTGTTCATAGAAGCCGCGCAGTCGATGGGCGCTTCAACCTGGGCCGTTCTCTCCCGCTACCTTTTCCTGAACGTAGTGCAAAGCGTGCCGGTGCTGTTTACCCTCAACGCTGCCGATGCTGTCCTGATCCTGGGTGGGCTCGGTTTCCTGGGGTTGGGCCTGCCAGAATCTACCCCTGAATGGGGCGACTCCTTACGTCAGGCACTGGATGCTTTGCCGACGGGTATATGGTGGACTGCGCTCTTTCCGGGGCTGGCAATCACTTTGATGGTGACGGGCCTCTCGCTGATTGGCGAAGGGCTCAATGAGTTTATCAATCCGCTGCTGCGCCGAGAAAACTGGGATTAGTCCCTAAGCTGCTGTTACAACCGGCTCGTGGAAAAGCAGCATAAGCTTCGTCAAAGGTACAGTTTCCATGGCGTGAGTTTTGCCTTGTTCATCGGCAAAATCGATTAGGAAGGCTTCACCGTTGAACACCGCAAGTACAGTGCCAACTTGACCACGTCTTAGCAAAATAGTTTGCTGAGTTTCCGAGTGAGTAGCCGGTATATCTGCTGTAAGAGCAATGATGTCATATTCGTTGATGATCATGATCTGTCTCCTCTAGCGTGATTCCTAGTCTATTGCAGAATAGAGCTGCTTTGTGCTTGCCTTGGCTGTGTCTGGTATTGAGACAATAGCGCTCTAACTTATCACCAATGTAAGCATGATGGCCGTTTGGTAATTTCATTTACAGCGATCGCACTTCCCACACCGCATTCCCTTAGCCTCCTGCGCAAAGCCAAACTCCTCTAACAACACCTGCCAACGGCACCGCCGAGTAAACAGATAGCGCTTCATCACCTTCACTGCCGACACCGGTTTCTCTATCGATTTGCCTGGGCGAGACTGCCGATTGGTTTGGAGTTTGTAGGTAAAGGGATCCAACCATTTGAGCTGACCGTCGCGGTGAAGCAGTGCTAGCGCCTGGTCGCCCCGGCGAGACTGCTGACGAACCTCGTCTATATGCCCTTCAGCCGGAATGTGTTTTACCAAACGGAGGGCTTCTTGCTGAAGCTGCTGGGCTTTGTTTTCAAAAAATTGCCAGCGGCTTTTGTCTTCTGAGGCCAGTAGGCCAGTCGGTTCGCTTACCAGTGAAAGTGCCTGAGCGGGTTTTCCATCGCGGCCCCCTCGCCCGACTTCTTGCACATATTCGGCCAGCAGACTGGGCACCTCGTAGTGAGCGACAAACCGGCAGTCGGATTTATTGATGCCCATGCCAAATGCAGAGGTGCAGACGACGAACTGACAGTCGCCGTCAATCCATTGCGCTTCGATTTGGCGGCGTTGGGGTGCGCCCAATCCGCCATGGTAGGCGCGAACGGAGTAGCCTTTGCTAGCAAACCATTGGGCGAGTGCCTCGGTTCCCCGCCGAGTCCGCGCATAAATTAGGCCCGATTGCTTGCCCTGACTCTGCACAAACTCAAGTAGCGCTCGTTTGCGGCCTCTGGGCGTCCAAATGGTTTGAACAGAGAGATGGAGATTACTGCGGTAAGGGTTGAGGCGAATAATCTGCGGCTTTTGCAGGCGGAGGACGTTTTGCAGGGCGGTCTGGGTGAGGGGGTCGGCAGTGGCGGTGAAGGCTGCGATCGCAATCCTCGTTCCCTCAGGCTTGTGCGCTAGCAAGGCCGGACGTACCGTTCCTAACCGCCGATACGTAGGCCGAAAGCTATCGCCCCACTGCGTCAGGCAGTGCGCTTCGTCTAGCACTAGCGCATTAATGTCTACCTGGGGCTGGCAAAGAACTTCCCAGACGGCTTTACTTAAAAGGGTTTCGGGTGATAGGTAGAGCAGGCGAAGTTGGTTTTGAGAGAGCGATCGCAGCGCCGCCTTATGACTTTTCTTATCCAACTCACTGTGCAAGGCCGCCGCTGGTAAGTTTTTCACCTTCAGCTCTTGCACCTGATTTTCCATCAGTGCTACCAGGGGTGATATCACTAGCGTCACCCCTGTTTTCAACAGCGCTGGCAGTTGGAAGCACACCGATTTACCGCCACCCGTCGGCATAATAATCAGGCTGTCTTGTCCGAGCAATAGCGCCTGGGCAATTTCTCCTTGAGGGGGACGAAAATCTTCATAGCCCCATATTTTTTGAAACTCTTGCCGTAGCAGAGACAACGCCGCTGATAAATCCATGGTTTGAGATTACCCAGAACCTATCAAAATATTTGAGCACGGCGAGGCAAAACAAAAGCGACTGGGCAGATATTCACCCAGTCGCGCTTGTTAAACATTCTCTGGCACTACAACGCGCTAAGACCAGTCCCTGTAATTAGCGGAAAGCTCTGCCAAAGTTATAGCCAACACCCACCGTTACCCCAAAGTCCGTGTCATTAAATAGACCCAAATTGGCTTGAGCATTTAGGGTGAACTGTTGAGACAGTGGAACATCTGCGCCTGCGGCTACCAGCAAGTTAAAGTTTTCGTCATTGTCATCGTCAACGTAGGATGCACCCACTCCGGCGTAGGGTCGCAGTTGAAAGCCTCCGACATCAGTAGAGAATCGATTGAACTCGTAAGTAACCGGCACTAACACTGAAAATCCATCACCAACTAGCACCGAAGGGCGCACCGCGATTTGCTCATTCAGCGACAGCTTACTGATCACAGCGAAAGAGACATCGTCAGCGTAGCCAAAGTCAGCACCAATGCCGATAAAGTCTGAACCAAGCACGGTATTGCGAGTACGACGACGAGCCTGCGCTAGCTCTGTAGAACCTTCTACAGGGTAAGTCACCGTTTCCGCACCTTCTGCAACCGGCTGAACCGTCATCGATTCAGCATCCGCTGGCATCAATGCCTCAGCGCTGTAGCTATTTTCAGTCGAGGCGGTTTCAGTTAATACAGCTTCAGTCGATACAGTTTCAGTCGATACAGCTTCAGTCGATACAGTCTCAGTGGGCATCGTTTCTTCAATCGCCTGTGCGCTTACAGGTAGCTGCACCCCAGCCGACAGTAGAGCTAGACCGACAGCCCCTAAAATCCCTTGCTTTGTAAAGCTTATTTTACCAAACATACCTAAATCACTCCTCTAAGAACCAAAGTTGCGCATTACTACGCCAATAACAGGATAGCCATAATTTCACTGACTGTATCTAAAGAGAAGAACGGCTTTTCCTGCTACAGCCTTAAGGAAGATAGTTAGCTTAGGAAGTGATCTCTATTGCCGATTACTGCATGCGATCAATCGTTCTGTATTGAATAGCTTCGGCCACGTGATGAGTTTGAATGCTGGGCTCATTGCTCAGGTCAGCAATGGTTCTAGCGACTTTTAAAATGCGGTCGGTCGCACGGGCAGAAAGTCCTAACTTGCGAATGGCACCTTCTATAAGTGTGCGGGTGGCCTCGTCATATTGGCACCACTCACGGATATGGTGGCTCTGCATATCCGCATTGCATTGAAGGGCAGGCGCGTTGGCGAATCGGGTTTGGGCGTGGTGGCGGGCAGCTTGGACGCGATCGCGCACCGTGGCCGAATCTTCACCCTGCGGCTGACGAGTAACTTCTTCAGGCTTCAAACGGCCCACAATCACCTGCAAATCGATCCGATCCATCAGCGGGCCAGAGAGCTTGGCCCAATATTGTTCGCGGTTGCGAGGGGTACAGGTGCAGGGCTGGACGGTATCGCCAAAGTAGCCGCAGGGGCAAGGGTTGGTGCTAGATACCAGGGTAAATTGGGCCGGAAACTCTACAGACTGGCGGGTTCTAGTAATCGTAACTTTGCCATCTTCTAAGGGCTGGCGAAGGAACTCAAGGACACTGCGCTTAAATTCTGTGAGTTCGTCGAGGAAAAGAACGCCCCGGTGGGCCAGAGAAATTTCCCCAGGTTTGGGGAAGCTGCCACCGCCAACCAGGGAAGGGCCGGAGGCTGAGTGATGGGGTGTGCGAAAGGGCCGCTGGTTGACGAGGCTGCCTTTTTCTTTTAGCAGGCCCGCGACAGAATGGATTTGAGTGACTTCCAGGGCTTCAGCAAAGGTGAGGGGGGGTAAAATGCCGGGGAGTCGCTGGGCCAGCATGGTTTTACCGCTGCCGGGTGGGCCAATCAGGCAAAGGTTATGACCGCCAGCGGCGGCAATCTCTAAGGCGCGGCGGGCCTGGGCTTGGCCTTTGACATCGCGCAGGTCTTGGCTGGGGTGGGGCGATCGCAACAGCTCTTCCAGCGCACCCAAACTCACAGGTTGATACTGCTCGGGCCGATTCAAAAAGTCCACCACATCAGATAAGTGCTTGAAGCCATAAACTTCTATGCCCGGCACCACGGCTGCTTCGGTGGCGTTGTCTATAGGCAGAACTAACCCTTTGAGACCGAGTTGTTTGGCAGCGGCTGCGATCGCAACCACCCCAGCCACGGGCCTCAATGTCCCATCCAACGACATTTCACCTAAAAACAGATAGTCATCCAAACAGCCGCGCTCGATCCCTTCCGCCGCTGCCAAAATCCCAATCGCTATTGGCAAATCATAAATCGGCCCTTCCTTGCGCACATCCGCAGGGGTCAAGTTAATCACCACCTTGCGCATCGGGAATGCAAACCCGGCATTTTTCAGGGCTGCCCGCACCCGCTCACGTGATTCTTGAACCGCAGTATCCGGTAGCCCAACCACAACCACCCCCGGCAACCCACCCGAAAGGTCAACTTCTACACCCACCTTCAGCGCATCAATCCCGATGAGTGAAGCACTCCAAATTCTTGCTAGCATTGTGCGTTATTAACCTCAGGTGTCTGCGCCATTTTCTCTGTCTGCGGATTTTCTCTATCTACACTGTCTATCTACACTGAGAGTGCCCCTATGCCCGCTTGCAATCTGTAAGTTGTAAGCTATGGAGGGTAACTTACGGTTCGTACCCATACCTAGCGCACTATGTTGAGGCTTCCAAAATCGTCTAAGACCGCTACCATTTTTCGCGAGCAGCAAAACGAGAATGAGCGTATGCGAGATGTAGAAATACTGCTCGAAAGCATGTTTTTGCGAGAAGAAGTTACCCTACGGCTGATTGTTGATTGCCTTTATGATGTGGGCTCGGTCAACCTGGTAAACCATCGGGTGCATTCTCGTCCCCTCAACCGGATAATGAAGCTGATTGCCCGACGCTCTAAGCCGATTTTCCGGTTATTTATGCTGCGCTGGAGTAAAAAAAACTGCCCGCGCCTGATTACTGAGTGGCTGCGATCGCAAGTGCGATTTTCACCCGCCGAAGTGGTTCTACCAGAGGTCTTAGCGCCCGAGACGGGGGTGCCTGCCCAAAGAAGGTAAAGAAAAGAAGGTAAAAGAGCAATGGCTCTACGGTTTTTTTTGAATCTTTGATCAAGGCATTTTACTCCAGTTGATCTGCGTCAACCTATACCTGCACTAATCTACAGTAGGATAGAAGACTGATTCTAAGCCTCGTCAGAGTTAGAGCTGTTCGATCGATCAACGGTGGTTGCTATCCATGCTTACAAAAACGGCTTCTGTGCTGGATGCCCTGAACCAAAAGATAAAAGATCATACTGCAACTGTAGGTGTAGTGGGTTTGGGCTATGTGGGTCTTCCTTTTGCTGTAGAAAAAGCGAAGGTGGGCTTTCCGGTGATTGGTATCGAGCTGAGCGAGGAGCGGGCGGCGCAGGTGAATCGCGCCGAAAACTACATTGCAGATGTCGATGACGCTGAACTGAAGGCAATTGTTGAGAGTGGCAGGCTAAAAGCAGTCGTTGGGTTTGACTGCGTGAGCGAAGTTGATGTCATGGTGATTTGTGTGCCGACGCCGCTGACCAAAAACTTAACGCCTAATTTGTCTTATGTGGAAAGTGTGACGCGATCGCTCGCTGAACACCTCAAGCCAGGTCAACTGATTTCTTTAGAATCAACCACTTATCCAGGGACAACGGATGAGGTCGTGCGCCCTATCCTAGAAAATGTGAGTGGACTCGTTCAGGGTAGAGACTTTTTTCTGGCCCATTCGCCAGAGCGAGTCGATCCGGGTAACCAGCGCTACACCACTAAAAATACAAACAAAGTGGTAGGGGCTTCTGATCCGGATTCACTGGCGATCGCTACCCTATTTTACCAACAAACCATTGACCATGTCGTCCCGGTCACCAGTGCCAAGGCGGCTGAACTGGTCAAGGTATTTGAAAATACGTTTCGGGCGGTGAACATTGCCCTGGTAAATGAGCTGGCAATGCTGTGCGATCGCATGGACTTAGACGTTTGGGAAGTCTTGGACGCAGCCAATACAAAACCCTTTGGCATCATGCCGTTTTATCCTGGCCCTGGCGTCGGTGGTCACTGCATTCCGATTGACCCTCACTACCTAGAGTGGAAAGCAAAAGAGCTGAACTTTAACACTCACTTTATCGCCTTAGCCGGTGAGATTAACCGAAAAATGCCCCTGTTCGTCCTTGACAAAGTGCGACGAGTGTTGAACAAAGCAGGCATCGCGCCCGCCCGATCGAAGGTGCTAGTAATGGGCGCAGCTTATAAAAAAGATTTGAGCGACTGGCGCGAATCGCCAGCGATTGAGATTATTCGACTGCTGCTCAAAGACGGTGTAGAGGTGGCCTACCACGATCGGCATGTGCCCAATATTCAGGTAGATGACTACCAGCTATCTTCAATGGCCCTCAGTGCCAGCGCGGTGGCCTCTGCAAATTTGGTGATCATTGCCACTGACCATACAGGGGTTGACTATACGCAACTGATCGCGCAATCTCAGCATGTGCTAGATACGCGCGGCATTACTCGCCATTTGATCGAACAGGTTGGCGCTGAAAATTTTGCCCAAAAGGTCACTTTGCTATGAGTTCTGAGTCTACCGCCAAGGCAGCCCCTCAAGTGATTGTCGTTGGCGCTGGCAACTGGGGCAAAAACCTGGTGAAAAACTTCTATGACTTGGGAGCGCTAGCAGGTGTTGCTGAAGCGAGTGCTGAGTTGCGGGCGAGCGTGGCCGAACAGTATTCTGATGTGCCCTTGTTTGAAGATTATCAACAGGCTTTGGATAGTGAGGCGATCGCACTGGTATTTGCAACCCCGGCCCCGACCCACTACAAGTTTGCCCGAGCCGCCCTGGAAGCCGGTAAAGATGTCTTCATTGAAAAGCCAATGACCTTGAATGTCTCTGAGGCTCGGTGGCTAGCGGAATATGCTGATGCGCATAATCGAGTTTTGATGGTGGGGCATTTGTTGCTATATCAGCCTGCTGTTGCCTGGATGCGTGATTATTTGGTCAGCGGTAAGGCGGGCAAGGTGCGACATATTTCGGCGCAAAGGTTGAAGTTGGGAAGGGTGCGATCGCAAGAAAATGTCTGGTGGTCATTTGCCCCTCACGATGTCTCCGTTGTCTTAGAACTGCTCAATCGCCCTCAGCTCAAATCTGTTTCGGCCCAGGGTCAAGCGATGGTGCAGCCCACCATAGAAGACTACGTACATGTCGATCTCACTTTTGAACAGGGGCTTTCTGCCCACATCCACAGCGCCTGGTACTGGCCAACTGTGGAACGTCGCACCACCATCCTCTGCGAAAAGCAAATACTGGTATACGACGAAATTAAACAAGCCGTCACCATCCACAATCAACAAATTGACACTGAGAGTTTAAAGCACAGCGACAAAGGCGAAACAACTATAGACATCGCTTCTGCTGAGCCACTGAAGCTAGAATGTCAACATTTTTTAGACTGCATAGATAGCAGAGAACGTCCGCGCTCTGACGGGTGGAACGGAGTAGCGGTTGTAGAAATTTTAGAATGCGCTCATAAGCTGTTGTTAAATAAACAACTGGATAAACAACACAATGGCTGACTATTTTGCCCATGAATCTGCCTATATTGACGACGGTGCCGAAATTGGCATGGGCACTAAGATCTGGCATTTTTCCCATGTAATGAGCAAGGCCAAAATTGGCGAAAAGTGCGTTTTTGGACAAAACGTTCTGGTCTCTAACAACGTAACGATCGGCAACGGCTGCAAAGTACAAAACAATGTTGCCATCTACGAAGGCGTCATTTTAGAAGACTACGTTTTTTGCGGGCCGAGCATGGTATTTACTAACGTGAAAACGCCGCGCAGTGAATATCCACGCAATACCAGCGACGACTATCAGCGCACGTTAGTGAAACGAGGGGCAAGCATTGGCGCAAATGCCACCATCGTCTGCGGCACGACCCTGCATGAATGTGCGTTTGTGGCGGCGGGTGCGGTCGTCACCAAAAACGTGCCCGCCTACGGAATGGTCGCTGGCGTTCCGGCAAAATTAATCGGATGGATGAGCGCCTATGGCGACGTCCTAGAATTCAACGCAGACGGCTACGCGGTAGATTCTACCGGGGTGAAATATCAGCAGGTCAGCCCCACCGAAATCAAGAAACTGCCTTAGTGCTATGGTTTTGAGCCGGTGCTATCCTATAGCTAGCGTCAGCTCTGTCTGGATGTCCACTGCTGCGCGATCCTACTGCTGCGCGATCAAAGTCGGAGAAATTCAATGACAGCGATGACTCCTCGGATAATCTCTAACCCTCAAGAGGTAATTTACCCAACTGGAGATGGCACGCCCGTGGCAGAAACCTATGACCACATGTATGCGCTATTTCTGACCCTGGAGGTACTGCGGCAGTATTTAATCGGTCAGCAGGCGACGGTGTTGGGCAATCAATTTATGTACTACGCGCAAAACTATCCTCGATTGCGCGTGGCCCCAGACGTCATGGTCATTTTTGGGGTTGAGCCCGGCGGGCGAGACAGCTTCAAAACTTGGGAGGAAGGCGCAACACCCGCCGTCATCTTTGAGATGACCTCAGCAGGTACCCGCAAAAAAGATGAAGCTGATAAGTACGAGCTGTACGAAAACCTCGGCGTCATTGAATACTGGCAATTTGATCCTCGAAACGAATGGATCGAAGGGCAGCTAAGAGGCTATCAGCTAGTTGACGGTGCCTACAGGCCCATAGAAGACAGCATTAGTCAGGTTTTGCAGCTAAAACTAAGGGTCGAAGATACGCTGATTGAGTTCTATAAGTTGGACACAGGCGAGAAGCTGCTAGTCCCTGACGAGCTTAGAGGACGATGGCTAGAAGCAAAGCAAGAAGCCACACAAGCGAAGCAAGAAATAGAGAAGCTGAAGCAGAAGTTGCGTGATTTAGGCATTGATCCAGATCAGACTTAAGTAAGTCGCTTTAATGAAGTAGCTTTGGGTTTTGTTTGTCGATTCAAGTCGATAAATAGCTGCGGTAAGGACGTGATAAAGTTTGATGCGAATGCTTACGGTGCGAATGTTATTAACATTGGGTACCTATTGCTATCTGCCCTGAATCTCTGTCCCCGAAGTGAGGAAACTGCCATGAGTGATATCAAGATTCCGATCTTAGACCTCAAGCCTCAGTATCAGTCGATTAAGGCCGATATTCAAGCCGCGATTGACAAGGTGCTTGAGTCGGGCCAGTTTATCTTGGGGCCTATGGTTCGGCAGTTTGAGGCCGATGTTGCCGAGTACTTGGGCGTGAAACATGCCGTGGGTGTGAACTCGGGGACGGATGCGCTGATTATTGCGTTGCGCGCCCTGGGCATTGGCCCTGGCGATGAGGTGATTACGACACCTTTTAGTTTTTTTGCGACGGCTGAGTCGATTAGCTGCGTTGGCGCTAAGCCGGTGTTCGTAGATATTCGAGCCGAAGACTACAACATTGACACGAGCCTGATCAAAGACGCGATTACACCAAAAACAAAAGCGATCATGCCGGTGCATCTGTATGGCACTCCGGCTTCTATGGCGAAGATATTGGAGATTGCGGCGAAGCACGATCTCAAGGTCATAGAGGACTGTGCGCAGGCGTTTGGGGCGGTGTATGAAGGCAATTGTGTCGGCTGTGGGCAAAGCTGCGATGACCACATTCGTCAGTCTACTACGGGCAAAAAGGTTGGCACTATCGGCGATGTCGGCGCGTTCTCCTTTTTCCCGACTAAGAATTTGGGGGCTTACGGCGACGGTGGCTTGATTACGACGAATGATGATGAGATTGCCGAGCTGGCTGGAATGCTGCGCGTGCATGGCGCAAAAGACAAATATTGCAATGAAATGCTGGGCTACAACTCGCGGCTGGATGCGATGCAGGCTGCCATTTTAGGGGTGAAGCTAAACCATATTGACCGTTGGAATCAAAAGCGGTTTGGGGTCGCCAAGACCTATGGCCAGCTTTTGGATGGGGTGAAGGGGGTGATCACGCCACCGATTGCTGAAGGGTGTGTGTTTCATCAGTATACGATTCGGATTTTAGGGGGGCGGCGCGATCGCGTCAAAAAATCCCTCGCCGATGCGGGCATAGGCTCTATGATTTACTACCCCATCCCGCAAGATCGCCTGCCCATTTACGACGGTCAGCATCCGACCAACCAGGTAAGTGAAGCTCTGGGAAAAGAGGTATTGAGCTTACCAATCTGGCCAGAACTATCCCAGGAAACGATTGAGCAGATTGTGAACAAGCTGAAGGCAAGCCTCTAACGAAGCGCGCCTGGAACCCACTCGACCGCGTAGCGACCCATGATTTTTCCAGACTTTGAAACGTTCTGCGAATTGGCCACACAAGGCAACTTTGTGCCGGTCTATCAGGAGTGGGTGGCTGATTTAGATACCCCTGTTTCAGCCTGGTACAAGGTTTGCGCAGGTCAGCCGTACAGCTTTTTGCTGGAATCGGTAGAAGGCGGTGAAACGCTAGGGCGCTACAGCTTTTTGGGCTGCGATCCGATGTGGGTTTTAGAAGCAAAGGGCGATCAAACCACTCAAACCTTCCGTGATTCTAGCCAGCAGGTACTAGAAGGCAACCCGTTCGAGATTTTGCAAGATTGCCTGCGACCTTTGCGACCTGTCCGCTTGCCGCAGTTACCGCCAGGCATTGGCGGGTTGTTTGGCTTTTGGGGCTATGAGCTAATCAACTGGATTGAGCCGACGGTGACGACCTATCCGCGTCATGAGAACGATTTGCCGGACGGGCTGTGGATGCAGATGGA
Source organism: Phormidesmis sp. (assembly GCA_049791095.1). Classification (GTDB taxonomy): domain Bacteria; phylum Cyanobacteriota; class Cyanobacteriia; order Phormidesmidales; family Phormidesmidaceae; genus Phormidesmis. The sequence continues at coordinate 46,476 of JBAQZP010000099.1, read as the reverse complement.
TAATCTGTTGATTTTCGATCAGGTGAAGCGGAAGGTTTGGGCGGTGTCCTACGCGGATTTGCGAGATGCGGATGTGGATTTGCGAGATGCTTATGAGGGGGCGGGCGATCGCGCCAAAAACCTCATCCACAAACTCCGTCTTCCCCTTTCTGCCACAGACACTCTCCTCGCCTGGACATCCCCAGAAGCCAGCACCGCCCCGCCGTTGGCATACACCAGCAACCGCACCCCCGAAGAATTCTGCGCCTGCGTCGAAAAAGCCAAAGACTACATCCGCGCTGGCGATATTTTCCAAGTTGTTGCCTCCCAACGCCTCCAGGCCAGCTACAACGGTGACCCATTCGATCTCTACCGCTCCCTGCGGTTAGTCAACCCTTCTCCCTACATGTGCTACTTCAACTTCAGCGGCTGGCAGCTCATCGGCTCTAGCCCCGAAGTCATGGTAAAAGCCACACAAACCGGGCCTGGCAAACCTATGCAAGCGCTCCTTCGCCCCATTGCCGGTACCCGCCCCCGAGGCAAAACACCCGCCGAGGATGCGGACTATGCTGCCGATTTACTTGCCGATCCCAAGGAAGTCGCCGAGCACGTCATGCTAGTCGATTTGGGCCGCAATGATCTAGGCCGTGTCTGCACTAGCGGCACCGTCGTTGTAGACGAGCTGATGGTGATCGAAAACTATTCCCACGTCATGCATATTGTCAGCAACGTCGTCGGCGATCTGGCCCCCGATAAAACCGCCTGGGATTTACTCACCGCCAGCTTCCCCGCAGGCACCGTCAGCGGCGCACCCAAAATCCGCGCCATGCAAATCATTAACGAGCTAGAGCCCGACCGCCGAGGCCCCTACTCCGGCGTCTACGGCTACTACGACTTTGAAGGCCAGCTCAACAGTGCTATCACCATTCGGACAATGGTTGTCCAATCTGCTGATGATGGTAGCCAAACCATTAGTGTACAGGCCGGAGCTGGGTTAGTTGCTGACTCGATGCCAGCAAGTGAATATCAGGAGACACTGAACAAAGCAAAGGGCATGCTGGAAGCCGTACGCTGCTTGAAGGGATGAAGACGTTTGAGCCAGAGCGCGTAGCAAACATCACAACAAGCGTCTTATCCCCTTTGAATCACCCTTACCCAGAGCATCATATTTGCTGCCTCAATCGCAAAAACCGCCATGCTATAAGGCGTGTAATCCGTATAGAGCCCGATAAAAACTGCCGCCACGACGATGGCAATCTAATTTACAATGTTTAACAGTTGGTACTATTGCCAGATGTAATAACCCATTCATTTTGTAAGCCCTACCCTGTGGTCTTCCTTGCGGTGGTGTGCCGACCGTTTCTAGAACTCAACTAAAGAATCACCATGAAAGATCTGACCCGCTACCGGAATATCGGTATCTTTGCCCATGTAGATGCGGGCAAAACCACCACCACCGAAAGAATTTTGAAGCTCACCGGTAAAATCCATAAGATCGGTGAAGTTCATGATGGTGCGGCCACCACAGACTTCATGGATCAAGAGCAAGAGCGCGGCATCACTATTCAGTCTGCGGCCACCAGTTGCTTCTGGAAAGATCACCAGCTCAACATCATTGACACCCCTGGGCACGTAGACTTCACGATTGAGGTTTACCGCTCGTTAAAGGTACTTGACGGTGGCATCGGCGTATTTTGTGCGTCCGGTGGTGTAGAGCCCCAGTCTGAAACAAACTGGCGCTATGCCAACGATTCCAAGGTTGCTCGTATCATCTATGTCAACAAGCTTGATCGCACTGGCGCAGATTTCTACAGCGTGGTTAAGCAAGTCGAAGAAATTCTGGTGGCTAAGCCCCTTGTCATGGTGCTGCCGATCGGGGTTGAAGAAGGCTTTGTAGGCGTTGTCGATCTGATCACAGAGAAAGCCTGGATTTGGGATAACTCTGGCGATCCGATGAACTACGAAATCACTGATGTCCCTGAAGAAATGAAGGCAAAGGTGGCTGAGTACCGCGAAGCCCTGATTGAAACGGCCATTGAAATGGACGACGATGTGATGGAGGCTTACTTAGAAGGTAACGAACCTGACATCGACACCCTCAAAAAGTGCATCCGCAAGGGCACGCGCGAGCTAGCATTCTTCCCGACTTTCTGTGGTTCCTCCTTTAAAAACAAAGGCGTACAGAACGTACTGGACGCAGTGGTTGACTACTTGCCTAATCCTACGGAAGTGAAGCCTCAGCCTGAGGTTGACCTAGAGGGTCATGAAACGGGGAAAGTCGCCAAAGTAACGCCTGATGCACCTTTGCGCGCATTAGCGTTCAAAATTATGGACGACCGCTATGGCGCACTCACCTTTACCCGGATCTACTCTGGTACGCTCAGCAAAGGTGACACCGTGCTTAATACCTTTACGGGCAAAACTGAGCGGATTGGTCGCTTGGTTGAAATGCACGCCAATTCTCGCGAAGAAATCGACACCGCCCAGGCGGGAGACATTGTAGCGATTGTTGGGATGAAGAACGTGCAGACCGGGCACACGCTGTGCGACCCGAAAGATCCGGCCACGCTTGAGCCGATGGTATTCCCCGACCCGGTAATTTCGATTGCGATTGAGCCTAAGCAGAAGGGCGGCTCTGAGAAGATGGGTATGGCCTTGAGCAAAATGGTTCAAGAAGATCCCTCCTTCTACGTGGAGACGGATCAGGAAAGCGGCGAGGTTATTATCAAAGGCATGGGCGAGCTTCACCTGGATATTAAGGTGGACATTCTTAAGCGCACTCACGGCGTAGAAGTCGAAGTGGGTAAGCCTCAGGTGGCTTATCGCGAGTCCATTACCAAGATTTTGAACGATACTTACGTTCATAAGAAGCAGTCTGGCGGTTCGGGCCAGTTTGCCAAAATTGACTACACCATTGAGCCTTCTGAACCCGGTGTGGGCTTTGAGTTTGAGTCCAAGGTAACCGGGGGCAACGTGCCTCGTGAATTTTGGCCTGCGGTAGAAAAGGGCTTTGCTAGCAGCATGGAAAAAGGGCCTTTGGCTGGCTACCCGATGGTGGATGTGAAAGTGACGCTTACAGACGGTGGCTTCCACGCGGTGGATTCGAGTGCGATCGCCTTCGAAATCGCCGCCAAGTCCGCCTACCGTCAATCTTTTCCCAAAGCTGGCCCACAAATTCTTGAGCCGATCATGAACGTAGACGTGTTCACCCCTGACGATCATATGGGTGATGTCATCGGTGACCTCAACCGCCGTCGCGGCATGATCAAGTCTCAAAATTCCAACCCCATGGGCGTTCGCATTAAGGCTGACGTGCCCCTGAGCGAAATGTTTGGCTACATCGGGGATCTGCGCACCATGACCTCTGGCCGTGGTCAGTTCTCGATGGAATTTGGCAACTATTCCCCTTGTCCTAAAAACGTTGCGGAAGAAGTGATCAAAGAAGCCAAAGAGCGCCAGGAAGCTGCCAAAAAGTAGACTTTCTGACCTTGCTCTGACGTTGAGTTCATGACTTAACAGAACGCATCCTCTGGCAAATTCTAGAGGATGCGTTCTGTGTTTATTTAGCTATGATTTATCTATGGAGTTAAAAGCTTTACCCACCGATATCGTCCTAAGTGATTCCAAGACAGTCTTGGGCCATATCAAAATGGATCGCAGCCTGTATCCGGGCACCTACGTCGATATCGACGGTCAGACCTATCAAATTCTGGTACGTCGCCACCAGTATCAGCTCAAGCTAGGCCGCTACTACCTGCACAAAGCAGTCGTCCATGTCAAACAGACAGCCGTACCCGAAGAGCGCACCCTCCTCAATGGCACCTGGGTCATTGGCGACATTACCTGCACCTACAATGCCCGCTCCGAACTTGTCCGCTGTGCCATCAACCCTAACGGCCCCTGCGACGACTGCATTCATTACACATCGGCATAACGCCAAAAAGGCGGACAGCCAGAAAGAAGCTCAGCGACTGGCTATGCGATCGCTGAGCAACAGTGAATGGTTTGAGAATTTTGAGGGCTGGATCGCGCAAGCTTGACCCGATATACCCCTAACATCAGGCCAGCTTCTTTTTGATGAAGGCGAGGATTTTATTATTTTGAGCTTTGAGGGCGGCAACGTCTTGGGTGAGGATGTCTATTTGCTTTTGCAGGGCGGCAACTTCGGCAGAGGAATCGACGCCGGTTTGGGTACTGGGTGCGGCGGGTGCTGCTATAACAGGGCGAGGCTTACGGGCTTTGGCCATAGCGCCTTTGATGGCACCGATCAGTTCTTTTTGCTCAAAAGGTTTTTCAATAAACTCAAAAAACTCGAAGGGCTCTTTGATTTTTTCGGCGAGTTCTTCGCGGCGGCCTGACATCATTACCAGCGGAATTTTTTGAAATTCGGGCCGGGTTTGAATTTCTTGAAAAACTTCGTAGCCGCTCATGCGGGGCAGCAAAAAGTCCAACATAATCAGGTTGGGCTTTTGGGTACGGATGGCATCAATGCCTTCGACGCCGTCTTTGGCTTCAATGACTTCAAAATTGCCCTGAGGCAACATGTCTCTTACACGGGCTCGAATGACTCGGCTGTCGTCGATTACTAAAATTTTGTTGGCCACGACGGACTCCTTTGACTGGCAAGATGAAGAAAGATTTGTGCCTGAAAAGATATCAGACGAATCGATAGATCTTTTGGCAGACGCTTGTCTCTTGGAGACGCTTACTTTTTAAGTTGCCCAGATTGCAGGGGAGAGTGAACAAGGGGAAATGATGAATGATAAGTGATGACTGTACACTGAGAGCACTTGCACCCTATAACCGTTATTCATGACCACGACTTCTAATCAGACAGTAGATGCGCCTCGGCCCGAGATCATCGCGATGCCGGATTGGTTGCGCAGGCCGATCGGCAAGGCCAGTGAGCTGTCGGCGGTGCAAAAGGTGATTAAGCAACGGCAGATTCACACGATTTGTGAGGAAGGGCGTTGCCCAAACCGGGGGGAGTGCTACGCCAACCAGACAGCGACTTTTTTGCTGATGGGGCCGACCTGCACGCGAAGCTGTGCGTTTTGTCAGGTGGATAAGGGGCATTCGCCGATGCCGCTAGATCCACAAGAGCCAAGAAAGGTGGCGGAGTCGGTGAAGCTGCTGGGACTGCGCTATGTGGTGCTGACGGCGGTGGCGCGGGATGATTTGGCCGATGGGGGCGCAGGCTGGTTTGTGAAGGTGATGGACGCTATTCGGGCGAATAATGCCCAGACGCAGATTGAGGTGTTGACGCCTGATTTTTGGAGCGGCGTCGATGCTGAGCGGCAGCAGCGGGTGAGGGTAGAGACGGTGGTGAGGGCGAAACCGGCTTGCTTTAATCACAATGTGGAGACGGTGAAGCGATTGCAGGGGCCGGTGAGAAGAGGAGCGAAGTACGGGCGATCGCTCAACGTCCTGCGCTATGTCAAAGCAGCCGATCCTACTATACTGACGAAATCTGGGCTGATGGTGGGCCATGGCGAAACAAAGGCTGAGCTAGTAGAGGCGATGGCAGATTTGCGGGCGGTGGATTGCGATCGCATCACCATTGGCCAATACATGCGCCCCTCGCTAGCCCATTTACCCGTGCAAAAGTACTGGACACCCGCAGAATTTGACGAGTTAGGAGAGATTGCCCGCGAGCTAGGGTTTACGCACGTGCGATCTGGCCCGCTAGTGCGCAGTTCGTATCATGCGGGTGAAGAACCTTGAGGAAATTGGGCATTGAGATCTCTCCATTCATGCACAGCAAAGGGCGGCACCACAAGCTGGGCAGTGCTGCCGCCCGTGAGCGGAATATTGATTTGGAGCGGAATGTCGCCTTGTAGCGCGTCAATGGCAGCCGCTACATCGTATTGAGCTACATTCTCTGGCAAGGCTTTCGTCTGCGGATCTAGCGCGGGTTGAGCTTGCCATTGAGCGCTAGATCCGGTGGCAATTTCGATCGGCTTATGGGCATCTACTGCAACAATGCCAGGAAAGCCAATCAGTCTCAGATAAAGACCTTGCAGATTGTCGGCCTGATAGCGCTTGAACAGAATTACCTGCCAGGATCTGTCGCTTCTATCCCTGAGGCTTTGCTTGGAGCGAAAGGTAGTTTGCCCTGGGCGCTCGTTGTAGGTGTGAATAGAAGCCAGTGGCAAAGCAACAGCGGCAGGGGCAAAGGAGAAAAACAACAGAGCTGCGAGCAGAATCAGACAGCTAGTTTGCTTATGTAACAGAGACCGAAAATGCTGACGAATAGAACGAAGCCAAGATAGCTGGCGCTGAGTCATTGATAAAAAAGAAAGGGGCCGTCCTTAGTGTACAGCCCCTTTCAAAACATCGTTTTATGGTGACAGTTAGAGATCTCTCATCCGATTAATTACGGCGCGGTAGCCTTCGGCGCTGCCAGCCGCCAGGTAGCGTTCGGCGGCGGTTTGCAGATCGTTGTAAGCTGCAAATTCGTCACCTATAGCCATTAGGGTCAGGCCCCGGTAGTAATAAACATCGGGGCTGGTGGATGGATTTTGGCGAATCACAATTGAGAAGTCCTGGTAGGCGCGGCGGGCGTCGCCAGATTCGTAGAGGGAGCGGCCACGGGCGGCGATCGCAGCTTCGTTTTTGTTGTCTAACTCGATGGCGTAAGTGTAGTCGGCGATCGCAGCGGGCAAATTACCATAAATTGCGTAGGCATCGGCACGACCTTTATAAATGCTGTCATCTACAGGATTCAGGACAATGGCACTGTCATAGTCGGCAATGGCTTCGGGTAAGTTGTTATTAGCTATACGTGCGATCGCCCGCTGTTCGTAGGCGGCGCTGGAGTTAGCATCTAACTCAATGACGCGATTGAAGTCAGCGATCGCCGCCGTGTTATTTCCCTGGGCGCTATATAAAGTACCTCTGGCCATGTACGCCTCAATCGAGTTGGGCTGGCGGGTGAGCACTTTGTTGATGTCGCCGAGCGCATCGTTAGGGCGACCTAAAGCCGAGTAGACATAGCTACGATTGAAGTACACTTCACTGCTGTCAGGATTGAGGCGAGCAGCTTTGTTTAAGTCGGCAAGCGCGGCGGAAAATGTGCCCAAGCGGTAGTAGGCAACGCCTCTATTTAAAAAAGCTTCGGCGTAGTTTTGACGGTTGTCGATGGCGAGGGTAAGGCTGGCGATCGCGCTGTCAAACTCCCCTAGCTCGATCAAAGCCGCACCCCGATGCAGGTAAGCAGGCGCATAGTCAGGATCGAGGCTTAACGCCATTTCGTAATCGGCTAGCGCACCTTCGTAGTCACCGGTGGTCGCTTTGGCAAGACCCAAGTAATTGTAGGCTTCTACATACGCTGGATTGATTGCGATCGCCTGCTGAAAATCATCCATCGCCGAGGCAAATTCACCCATCTCATAAAAGAGTGCGCCTCTAGAAAAATAGGCCAGCGCATAGTCCGGACGCACAGAAATAGCCGAAATATAATCATCCATCGCGGCTGCGCCATCGTTGAGCTGAAGCTGCGCTGCCGCTCGGAATACGTAGGCTTCAGCGTAGTTGGGATTGGCTGCGATCGCCGCGTCAAAGCTACTCACCGCCTGGCCAAACTCACCTTTCCTATAGGCTCTGACTCCCCGGTTGTAATAGTCCACCGCCTGGAGTGCGCTTGGGTCTACCTGTAATTCTGCGTTCTCTAGGTCTATCTCTAGATCTATACTCTCGGATGCACCATTCTCGGGTTCACCATTCTCGGGTTCACCATTCTCGGATTCTACAAGAACAGGCACCACCCGGTTATTGTCAGGATTCGCCGCTGGCATCTGTGCTTCCACTGGGCTATCTGCTGGCAGCAGTTCTGGCAGTACCTCAAGCCTGCTGCCTACATCTCCCATAAAGGGAGGCTCTATATCGACATTCAACACCGGCAAAATCACCGCGTCAAAGGACTCTTCTACACCCAGGCCGTCGGCCCAGGCAGGAAGAATATTGATTAAGCTACCAAAAAGGGTGGTGATACCTAAAAACGTGAGACCACTGCGATTCATGACGTTCCTGTGCAGAGTATGCGGACGAGAGCGGGCAAGTGAGCGCTCGCAAGCGTAGATTGCCCAAGACCACAAACAACCAGAACACAGCAGAATAGATATATGCGCTGGCCACAGTAGTATGTCCTCAAAGTAGCTCGGCCCCAATGATTGCCAATTTGATTACCAAGTCGAGAACGAAAGGGTGGGTAAAACCTTTTGGCAAACTTGCCATAGCGAATACCACCTCAAACCTGATGGTGCCGATAGCCGGACTGGTAGACACCGCCTTTTTGGGACACCTCGATGACATTCGCTACCTCAATGGCGTCGCATTAGCCACAGTTATCTTCAACGTGATCTATTGGAGTTTCAACTTTTTTCGGATGGGGACGACGGGGCCGACGGCTCAAACCGTTGGACAGGCCAGACTTAGCGGCGATGACACTGGCGTATGGCTGATCTTGCTGAGAAATTCACTGCTGGCGTTGGGCACTGGGCTGCTGATTTGGTTACTGCGCGATTTGGTTTCTATGGTGGGATTTGCACTATTGCAGGCAGGCCCTGACGTGCGGGCAGCAGGCGTAGATTTCTATAACGGACGAATCATCGGCGCACCAGCAGTATTAGTAAATTACGTATTGCTCGGTTGGCTGCTGGGCTTGGGGAAAGGGCGGCAGGTGGTGATACTGGCAACGGTCGGTAACTTTGGCAACGTGCTGCTGGACTACTGGTTTATTCGGCAGTTGGGCTGGGGTAGCTACGGCGCAGGCTTAGCGACCGCATTAAGTCAGTATTTAACGCTAGCAACGGGACTGGCGATCGTGCTGCGAAGTGCCGTTCCCTGGCAGCGATGGGCGCAAATCAAGTCTCAGCTTTGGCAACCGGCGGCATTGCGCAGTTTGTTTGGGCTCAACCGAGATATTTTGATTCGCACGTTTGCGCTGGTAATGTCCATGTCGCTGTTTACCAACTTTAGTTCAGGGCTGGGCGAGACAATTTTGGGGGTAAATGCGCTGCTGTTGCAAGTGGTGCTGATGTCTGCCTACTTTATGGATGGGATTGCGCTGGCGGTGGAAAGCTATGCCGGGAATTTTTATGGGCAGCGGGCACAGGGCGATTTGTATTGGTTAGTGATGATTGGAGGGGTAGGCAGTGCGTTTTTGGGGATTGCGATCGCCCTCATCCTCACAATTGCCCCTACTCCTTTTTTCAGCTTGCTTACCAGTCACGATGTTCTACTCAACCAACTTCCCCGCTATGTCGCCTGGCTATTGCCCGTCTTAGGCTTGGGCGGTATTGCCTTCACATTAGATGGTTATTTTTTGGGACTCACTGCTGGTCGCACGCTGCGCAACTCAACCTTAGTCGCCGCAGCGTTTGGTTTTTTGCCATTAGCGTTACTGGCTAGCTGGTTGCAAAGCCCTGATTTACTATGGCTATCACTAACAGTGCTGATGGCTACCAGAGCCCTAACCCTTGCTCTTCAGGTGCCACTTACACTAGCCGTCGCCGCTAGCGACGATGCAGCCAACTAAACTGTCAATTAACTGGCGGCCCAAAAAAAGCGATGACCGGCAGTGCCAGTCATCGCTAAGCGTCTTTAAATTGAAAGCTGAGATTTGTAGCTATGAAGCCTACTAAAATCATTCGAGCGATCAATCATCTACTTGCGGATGTCTTTCGCCATGTTGCGGAACATGTCCATGTCATTACTACCAGGCGTACGACGAGGCTTTTTAGCTTGAGGCGCTGGAATGTTAGTAGACGTACTAGGCGTATCTTGAGTGACACTCGCATCACCACCAGACTTGCTAGCCCCGAGGAAGTCTGTATTACCAAAGGTTGTGGACGATGCTACAGAAGCATTGCTACGATTGCCATCCAGGTCAGTCATCTTCATTGCTGAAACAGACCTGACGCTTTCTAGATGCTCTTTGCCTTTCTTTTTAGCGAACGTACGACGTACGGTTTTGCTAGAGCGCATGTAGTCGATGTTGCCAAACGTCTTAGCATCGTCATCGCTTAGATAAAAAGCCTGCTTGCCCTGAGTGTCATCTTTGGGAGCACCTTTACCAAACACAAATTCAAAAAGACCCATTGTTCTCCTAACTCACTATGGAAACGAACGATATATATCTATAGATTAACTTTTATTTCCTTTCTTAGAAAGGTCATTTTGACGAAACTTTTCTAAGCAGCTAGAGAAAAGCAGGATCTTAGTAGAAAATCGGACTTAAAGTTTTTGCTGATACTCTTCTAGCAGATCGATCAAATTGACCTGACACTGCATCGGCAACAGGTCAGCGAGGGGAAGTGTTTTACGACCGCCGCCGAGCTTAATCGGAATATCTTGCAGTACCTTGATGACGCTGTCTTCAGAAATATCGCCATTGACGACCATTGGCATTAGTTTTTCTGCCAGCGGGGTATGTAGCTTGGCAGAGCCTAGATACAGGTGCCATTTGGCAATGTCCATGTAGATGTTTTCGCCGATTTCAGCAGCGAGTGCTTCTAATGCTTCGGTCGAATATGCTGCGGTCATATTGCCCCCTCGAATGGTGTTAATTGAAAACCTTTCACTAGGGTAAGGGCAGCTTGCTTAGGCGGTGAACCTTCTAAAGAGGCAAATAGTTGACTTAGCGCGTTATTTGCCGACATCTACCTTTGTAGAGGTCGCTGTGGGCAGCGGGGGAGAATAGTCTGCGATCGCAAAAATATAAGTCGCATGGGCAAACAAAATCCCCAACATCACAAAAGTCACAATTTTGGCTGAGGGCAATGAGCCGGGGTTGAGCGTATTAAAAAACCACAGCGTAGAATTTACCGCTGCGAATCCAGCCACATGCACGGCAAAATTAATGCGATCTTCTAGCTTACGGAGGGCGGGATCGTTTTTGGGATCGGGCTGGCGGGGCCAACGAGGAGGCATAGGCTTTAGGGGGTACGGTTGTATTTATATTGTAGTAGCTGCTTGCCAATGGCCCGATTTGCCACCGATTTTCTCAACCAGATGAATATTGCCAATTCGCATTGTTTTCTCTAAAGCTTTGGCCATGTCATAGAGCGTTAAAGCAGCGATAGATACAGCCGTCAGGGCTTCCATTTCTACACCGGTTTCCGATTTGGTTTTGACAGTAGCGTGGATGCAATAGCCGGGTAGGGAAGTGTCGGGCTCGATGGTGACTTCAATTTTCTTGAGCGGTAGGGGGTGGCATAGCGGAATTAGCGCGGATGTTTGCTTGGCGGCCATGATGCCTGCTAGGCGAGCGGTGCCAATGACGTCGCCTTTGGGGGCATTGCCAGATTCAATGGCTTGTAAGGTAGTGGGCTGCATGGTGACGGTGCCAGTGGCGATCGCCTGCCTTACAGTCGTCTCTTTTGCCGAAACATCTACCATTTGGGCCTGCCCTTGCGCATCTAAGTGGGTAAGCGTTGAAGCCTGATCGGAGGGGCTGCTAGAAGTCATAAGGAAGTTGCAATGGGGCGCTAGTGGTGTGCTACTATTAGAACCCAATCTGGGGAAGTCACTTACGAGACCCTCAGAAAACTTGGTGGGCCTGTAGCTCAGTGGACTAGAGCACGTGGCTACGGACTACGGTGTCGGGAGTTCGAATCTCTCCAGGCTCGCTCAATGAAAAAGGTGTCAAGCAGAAAATGCCTGGCACCTTTTTTGTTTCTCTCAATTTTTCAGCTTTTTTCAGCTTTTGAGCGCATAGACATCTCGCCCACCCCTGAGGGCAAAGCGAATTGAATGAGGTAGGTCTTTGCTAGAGGTGGTGACAAAAGCAACCAATCCCAGGAAGGTCATTAGGCCAGATAGGGCAAAAACGACGCTGTAACCCCCAATGTCGGCAATCGTGCCCATCACTGGCCCTGCTAAAGCAATCCCAAGATCAAAACCAGTTAAGCACAGGCCAAACGTCAGGCCGCGTTCGTTGGGCCTAGAGCGATCGGCCATGAGGGCGGCAATGATCGGGATCAAGGTGCCGCTGCCTGCTCCTTGAAAGGCTCCGGCAAGTAGGAACATCTGGGCGCTGTCGGCAGTTGCCAAAATCAGCATAGAGACGGTGTAGCAGGCTAGGCCCAGGCTGATGAAACGGCCTCTGCCTAGTTGGTCGCTGGCTTTGCCAGAGAGGGCGCGGATAGAAAAGGAGGCGATCGCACTCACCGTATAAATCAACCCAATATTGACCGCCACATCCATTTGACTGGCATACAGCGGCACAAAAGCCACCATCGAGCCAAAAGCAATGCCCACCATTGCCAGAATTAGCGCAGGCACGCGGATGTGCGGCGCAAATAGCAGCCGCCAAAATGCCCCGTATTCAGAACGCTTTGCCCTTTTAGGTGCAGGGGCATTAACGGCTCGCGCTAGAGGCTCATCCACCGGAGAACGAGAAGGCTCGCGGGTCGCTAGGACGCAGATTGTGCCGATGGTTCCTAGCGCAGTCATCGTTAGAAAGGCCAGCGTAAAATTCCCTTGCAAATACCCTCCCATTGCTGGGCCAAAGGCCATCCCTAGCGGATTAGACAGGCTCATGTAGCCAATGAGTTCGCCTCGGTGCTGCGGCGGGGCCATATCGGCAACGGCAGCACTATAGGCAGTGGCAAAAGCCGCAATGCTGATACCGTGAAAGGCTCGAACCATGGCCAGCAATAGCACGGCTGACTTGATTGACCAGGGTGTGCCGGGAAGCGTGAAGGTGATTGAGGGGATGGCCTGGACGCTTAAGTAAAGTAAGGGGGCGATCGCAATCACCATAATGCCGACTAGCAGGGCAGGCTTACGACCTGCGCGATCGGTAAAGCGCGCCATTTTAGGCCGCATTCCCAGCAGGCCAATCGCAAAGGAGGCCATCACCCAGCCAATCTCTTGGTTAGTAGCGTCAAAGCTTTTAATATAGGGAGAAAGGTTGGGCAGCATACCCGACAGGCCACCCCAAAAGCATAGAGACGCACAGAAGAAAATAATCAGATTGCGCCGCAGTGACGGCTCAAATTTTAATAAAAGTGTCAAAAACTAACCTCGCAATTGGGTTCGATCCAATATTTTTTAGCTATCTGCGATGTTAACAAATGTAAACTAATTCCTGTTACCGCCTCAAGGCGAATGTATGCGACTCTCTATGTCCTAGACGGATATGTCTTGAACAGATGATGCTTAGCCCACCGATAGCTTCCGTAGAAAAAGCAGCAGAAAAAGCAGCAGAAAAAGCGGTCATAGAAAGAACAGCAGTATTCGATCGCAGCCAAAACTATCGCTATTGGTTAGGGCGACGGTGGCAAAAGGGCGGTGCGCAGGTTGCTTTTGTAATGTTGAATCCTAGCCGAGCAGATGATACCCACGATGACCCCACGCTGCGAGCCTGCATTCAATTTGCGCAGCGTTGGGAGTACTCGGCCCTTTCGGTGGTGAATTTGTTTGGCTACCGGACACCTCATCCGGCGATGCTCAAAAAGGCTGACAATCCGGTCGGCCCGCAGAATGATGAGTATGTGCTGAAGGCAGTAACAGAAGCGCAGCAGGTAGTTTTGGCTTGGGGAAATTGGGGGAGTTTAGGGGGACGCGATCGCGCCATCCTTACCCTACTGCGTCCGCATCAGCCCAAACTTACCTACCTGCAAATGAACCGCTCTGGCCAACCGCGTCACCCGCTATACATCAGCAGAGACAGACCGCTTCGCAGCTTTACCTTACCTGCAAGCTAGCTAGCCAAATTCGGCTTAATCGTGATAACACGACAAAAAAAAGAGATGACAACAGCCATCTCTCTTGAAGAGTTATTTGTACAGGGTTACTTACCAATGAAATTTAGAGGGTGTGGTGTGTGCGATCGCTCACCCAGCGCTAAACAAGTGCCGCTGCTGCTGCCGGTTGGCTCACCCGACGACGACGCCGCTCGGTAGGGCGAGTACCACCTGCCATTTCATACTCGTTACTATCTTCACCATATTTCACAGCCACGCCTTTGAGCACATTTTTAGAAGTTAGCAGCACTTTTCTTTCAGCTTGTTCTATTTCATTAGAAGCCGCATCTACTTTGGAAAGCAATGTGTTGTAATCGTCTAATTTCTGACGAAGCGTTTCAATATCCTTGGCAAAAGCAGCGGCTGTAACACCATTGCCGAGGTCAAGCTTTTCGTCAATAGACTTAATGCTCGCAAGTCGTTTAACCGCTTTAGGAAGAACTTGGGACGTTTTTTTTCTGCGTGCCATGATGCACCTCACAATATTTTTTAGGATTTACACAGAGGCAAGATAGAGAACCTTCGCCTGGCGGCAATGGGCTATCTGTCTTGATGATCAAGATGCCCGTTAGATGATACAAAAAGAACAGTCGTTATTCAGTGAAAGCACAGGAAATCTGAGGCACTGATATACAACAGCCTGCCATTATTCGTAAGCTTACGGAAGTGAGAAAACTATTTGTCGATGCAAAAGAAGTATTAGCCGTTAATGAAAAAGTAAAGGTTGTTTTGACAAAAGCATTAGCGGCTAACCAACAAGTAAAGTTTGTTGCTACAGAAGTGTTAGCGGCTAGTGAAAAAATAGAAGCTGTTTTGACAAAAGTGTTAGCGGCTAATTAATCAGTAAAATCTGCTGTGATAGAAGTGTCAGCGGTTAGTAAAGGGATGAAAGTTGTTTTGGCGGGAGTGCGACGCCCCACAAAGACGAAAATATCGCCACGAGAAGAATCAATGTTGCCTTCCAGTTATCACGTGCTCATGTGGACACTGCAAACTGTTAAGCTTGAGAACATAGACTCTGAACAAGGGAGCAGGTAACTATGACAGACGAACTATCCATGATTGGCACCTCTCCTGACATGATGAGTGGCACACCCGTTTTTGCAAGAACCCGAGTGCCGGTTCAAACGCTCTTAGACTATCTAACCTGCAATGCACCAGGAGCTTTCGGCAGTCCGCTCCAAGCGAATTGTTAGCCTGCTGTCTCTACATATACGACAGGGTACAGATGAAACTCGTTTCGTGACAATCCTTCCCAATACCAATAACCTGACAACTACCGCCAACACGACTAACCGAAGCCGTATAACGACTCAAATCAGCGGCGACTCGTAAGCTCAGCATCGCCCCATCAGCATTTTCAACCGTCCGCTGCCGCTGCATGTGAATTTTTAGACCGAGCCTCACCAATTTGCTTTCATTTCGGATCTTAAGGCTTCAATCTTAACGCTACCACCCTCAATGGCATCGACCTGTAACCGATAACCATAGAGTAAAGCCATTCCAAGCAAAGGTTCCGTTTCTGATTCTGCGATATAAATTTCACGGTATTGTCCGTCCCAAATCACGTTCGCCACATATAAATCGAACAGGGTTTCGCTGCCATCACCCAAAGTTACCAAATCAGAAGCACTCCAAGGTAAATTGAGGGTGGTGATGATCGCGGATGGCAAAGACAAAAATCCGCTGAATCCTGTATCGATTACAGTATCAACCACTTGCTGTTGTTTGTTTGCGTTGCTAACTACAAGGGGAAGCGTTGCTTCACGGCGCAAGTTCACAACTCCGTAAATCATAGATTCTGTTTCAGACTCCGCGCCCCAAAATGATCAACCGCGCGATGTCCGATCCGAATCACCCATGGTTGAGCGTTAGGATATTGCGCAAACAGCCGATTCGTTGCGGGAACAACATTTTCATCAACTTCAAAAGCCCCGGTTTCAATGTCAATCGCCACGATTTTCCCCTTGTTTCCTGCTTCGACTTGCTGCCGAACGCCAGATTCATAGAGGTTCTGCCCACGTTCGGCTATCTCTTCTTTGCTGTAACGTCGTTGGCGAACAGTCATAGGTTGCTCTTAGCTTCAACATTGCCCCTTTATTTTAGCCTGAATTATGGTAACTACTGAAGGGTTATCTTTCTGTTGTCTTTGAATTTTTACGTCAGCCTACACGCGATCGCACCACTTTTCGTCGATTGCTGCCTTATACCAATTGTGCGGCAACAACTCACGAAGAGTCACTATCTGCTCGGCACTGATCATAACTTCAGTCTTGACGTTATCCGGGTGAAGTTGGCTAATGAACTCTCGGCAACGACCACACGGTGGTAGTGCACTTTCCTCCCAATTCACAGCGACCATTCGGATCACTCGACTTTCTCCCGCTGTCACCATTGCAGCGGCAGCGGCGTGTTCAGGACACTGCGGAAAGGCTGCGTGGATTGATTACTGACTTTGCATATTGGTAAAGTTCATCAACCGGTTTTTTCATTTCTTATGTATCTAAATCAATACTCCTCCGAATGGACAGTGACGTGCGCCCATGGGACTTTGACCAAAATCCCTCTCGACATACCTCTCACAGTAAAGTCTTTCCAGCTTCAAAATCAGAGCCAGACTCAGAGCTAATAGAATTAGTGTCATAAAGAGTTTTCGCATAGGTCTCGCATCATCACAGCTAACGACTCAAATCAGCGGCGGCAAATCATCTCTAATTCCAGCACCAGTGGCTCTCAACCGTCCGCTACATTTGAATTGTTAGGCTGATTGACGCATACTAGCAGCATTTTTCTGTGCTTCTGCGTAAATTCGCAAAGCCGCCGCCATGTGTTGCTCTGCCTCCTTGCCTTTTGATTGAAACCAAGCCAGAGTCTCAGCATCAATATGGATAGCGACAGTAGCTAAGGAAGAAGGCATCCGCAATTTGGCTTTTATAAAGAACTCATCGGTCGGTAAGAGGCGGAATATCAGAGGTGTCAATATCCTCATCTGACATTGCATCAATTCTATCCCAGTCGGTTCTTGAAGTATTGCTTATAACGTTTCCTTTCATGTGAGAGAGCTTTTCTCAGTGAGATAATGCGCGAATCATGTCTTCGTCAGGTTCAGAGTCATTTACCTAAACTGAGGCACCCTCTCACCCATCTGGATCTGTTTGGCTCAAGCTCAAATCTAAACCTAATTCAGCAGTTTAACCCTCACCCATTCTCTAATCGCTTTCCGGATGGCGCGCCTACCCGCCAATCTATTGGCCTCAATCAACTGAGGCAGTTCTCCAATAGGCAGGTGTGGCAGTGCCAAACTTGTGGATGACTCCTCGTACCCACCGCTTTTGAGATGATAAATCTTCAGCGCTCCACTGTCGTAGCACCATATCTCTGGGACTTCTAATCGAGCATAGAGCGGAAAGCGTTCTAAAGACTTACTGGTGATATCAATTTCTAGCGCTAAATCAGGCGGCGGATCGCCTTTGCTAAGATCCAAATCTATTCGGCCTCTGATGATGGCTTCGTTCTGAAAATAAAAACAGTTATCCGGCTCGACACCAGCTCTTACCGCTCGTTTTCGCCAAGTTGTAGAACCATAACTTTCGTAATCAAGGTCTAGCTCGTCTGCAATATCCTTCACCGCATCACTGATCACTTCTTTGAAATGCTCATGTTCGGGCAGTGGGGCCATAATTTCTAAGGTGCCGTTGTCGTAAGCAATGCGAGTGGTGGGGCGATCGCCCATATTCTCTAGCAGCTTCTCAAACTGCTCCCAGCTAATATCTTTTAACAAAACCCGATCAGCGCGATGTGAAGTGGCAATCACTATTGGATTCTCAAAAACGGATGACTTGGCTATAGTATGGCAGCTTTGCTACGGTCACTAACCGGATCAGGTTTAACTATCGCTGCAAGGATAGGTTTCGTCAATCTCAACAAAGTTTTAGACAAAACAGATAAAGTCGATACGGATGAGGGACTGAAGCCTTGTAGGCTAAAACCAAGGGTAACCATCTTTCTTTAGCGCCTGATGTTTTGACGAGTTTCGACGAGTTATTTATGGATAGTTCGACTAGTCAGCTTGTTCAGTTGCCTTATTTGAATGATATTTATGGTGCGATCGCTCAGCTAGGGCAAAAGAATCGGAACATCCTAGTTTATTACGGTGAGCCGGCGCTAACGAGTCGGCTCAGTAGGGCGCTGCACAATCAACTGCTAGAGCAAGGGCAGCTATGCGCGTTTGTCGATGGGGTGGGACTAAAGGAACATACGGAATCGCCGCTTGAGAGGGGGCCGCTCTTGCTGCGATCCGATTTGGGGGGTGGCATTGACTTTAGCTGTTACGACATTGCCTACTGGTGCTTTTGGGTGGCGCAAAACCCTATGCAAGCGATTGATTCGGTTGAGTTTGCTAAAAAGATGAGCCGGGCAGATAAAATCAGCGCCTTTGCTGATTTGGTGGGGGCCGGGCAAGCCTTGGATTTTTCGGGCGTGCTGAAGCAGATGAAGCTGGCGGATATGTCGGCGACAGCGCAAGCGCTGATACCGGAGATGATCAGCGATGCGGCCAAGCTGATAGAGGGAGCTATTCCGTTTGGGGTGTTTGCGGCGAAGCTGCCCTGGTTTTTTGTCGGGTTGAAAGAGCGGCGACGGATTTGGTGGAAGGAGCGGGGTAATGAAGACCTGCGAGAGCTAAAGGCTGAGCGCGGACGGCCTTTTGATGTGCTGCCTTGGATACCGCTATTTTTGGCAAGGGATTTGAAGCAGCATTTTCGGCGGACGGATTTGGCGGCGGGGCAAAAGACGGCAATAGTGCTGGTAGATGGGTACGACCATTTGGCAGATGACAAGTCGCAAGCGGGGCAGTGCTCGTGGCTGGAGGCAATGCTAAGCAAGGCGGAGTCGAGTCCGTATGTGCTGTGGGTCATTATGGCGGAGCGTCCGTTGCCGTGGATGGAGGATGCGCAGCAGGTGGCGGTGGTGCCGATGGCAGGGTGGGAGAATGCGCTGCTGACGTCAGTAGATACGGTGCGAGATGACTGGAGCGACCAGAAGCGGAAACTATTTGAGCTAATGGCGATTCCTCGGTATTGGGATGAGGCGCTGTTGGCGCTGTTGGCTCAGCAGTTTTTGTCGGATGAGGTAGAGGTAGAAGGGCTGAATGAAGAGAGTTTGAGAGAGAAGCTAGCGGTTCTGACAGAATCGCCGTATGTGTTGGCGTTGGGGAATGGAACTTGGCGCTGGCAGCGGGAGATGCGGGAGTATTTGCTGGCAAGTCAGCCGTTAGTCGAAAGGCAAAGGGTTCATAATTGGCTGTTTGAGCATTATCGGGCGTTGGCAACCAATACGACGCAAGAGATTTTGGGCTTGAAAGAGGCGTTATATCACGGGCTCCAGTCGGCGCAGCCGGGGGCGGCGATCGATTGGTTCTTGGCAGCGGTTTTACCGGCGATTGAACGAAGGCCCCATCCGGCAATTCCAGAGATTGTCAGGGCGGCGGTAGCTGTACCCGATGTGCTATTACCCGCGCAAGTTGCCCTAGCTTATACGCGGTTGGGTCAGGCGCTAGCGGCTGTCTATGACTGGCGCGAGGCCGAGCGTGCATTAGAAACGGCTCTTCAGCAGTGGACAGCCCTAGCGGAGAATCGGTTAGCGCCAGCGGATCGCTCAGAGTCGCAGGAAGATCAGTTAGCAGCGGCGGAAACCTGGTATGCCTTGGCTGAGGTGTATTTGGAGCAGGAGAATGCTTTTGACAGCTTGAAATCTGCGCAGATGGCAACGAGGATTTGGGGGGAACTGCTGGGGGAGGCGTCTTTGCTTTATGCGCAGGCATTGAGTCGGCAGGGGAGGGCGTATTTTCATCAAAAGAGACGCCCGGATGCGCGGCGGCTGAGTGCGCAGGCGGTGGAGATTGCGGCGGTACTGCCCGAGGTGACGCCTTTGCAGTTGGGCGAGCTGAAGTGGACAGCGACGAATGTATGTTGCCATGCCGATAGCCTGGATGAGGCGGAGAAGCAATGTCTAGAACTGATACAGTTTTCGGCGCAGTTGCCAGAGGCAGAAGAGCACTTTTTTTCGATTCGGAGTGTGGCGCTGCTGGGTGATATTTATAGCCATATGGGTAGGCACAAGTGGCAACAGGCGTTTGACTGCTATCAGCAGACGATTGACCAGTCGCAGGGTGTATGGGGGTCAGATAATGACTATGCCATTGCTGCTGTAGAGGCTCAAATCAGGCTATGTAGAGAGCTGGGTCAGCAGGATTTAGCAGATAAGCTAGCGGCCCAGCGAGAGCGAGCAGTTCAACCCGATCAGTATGAGAATGCTGTTGAAGTTGCGGCTAGCAAAAATCGGATGGGATTCGCTTTGTATAAAAAAGGTCAGTACGGCAAAGCAGAACCGCTTTGGCTACAGGCCCTAGCGCTGAGCCAGCGGATATTAGGCGATGACCATCCTGATGTGGCAACCAGCCTCAACAACCTGGCAACACTCTACGAAAGCCAAGGCCGCTATGACGAGGCAGAGCCGCTCCATCTGAAGGCCCTAGCGCTGCGGCAGCGGATATTAGGCAACGACCATCCTGATATGGCACAAAGCCTCAACAACTTGGCATTACTCTACGAAAGCCAAGGACGCTATGACGAGGCAGAACCGCTCTTTCTACACGCCCTAGCGCTGCGGCAGCAGATATTAGGCAATGACCATCCTGATGTGGCATCCAGCCTCAACAACCTGACATTACTCTACCAAAGCCAAGGTCGCTATGACGAAGCAGAACCGCTCTTTCTACACGCCCTAGCGCTGCGGCAGCGGATACTAGACGATGACCATCCTGATGTGGCATTCAGCCTCAACAACCTGGCAAAACTCTACGAAAGCCAGGGACGCTATGACGAAGCAAAACCGCTCCATCTACAGGCCCTAGCGCTGTGGCGGCGGATATTAGGCGATGACCATCCTAATGTGGCATCCAGCCTCAACAACCTGGCAGCACTCTACCGAAACCAAGGTCGCTATGACAAAGCCGAACCGCTCCATCTACAGGCCCTAGCGCTGCGGCAGCGGATATTAGGCAACGACCATCCTGATGTGGCACAAAGCCTCAACAACCTGGCAGAACTCTACAGGAGCCAAGGCCGCTATGACGAGGCAGAACCGCTCTTTCTACAGGCTCTAGCGCTGAGCCAGCGGATACTAGGCGGCGACCATCCCGATGTAGCACAAAATCTCCATAGCCTGGCAGCACTCTACAAAAGCCAAGGCCGCTATGACGAGGCAGAACCGCTCTTGCTACAGGCCCTAGCGCTGTGGCGGCGGATATTAGGCAATGACCATCCTGATGTGGCACAAAGCCTCAACAACCTGGCAGAACTCTACCGAAACCAAGGTCGCTATGACGAAGCAGAACCGCTCTTTCTACAGGCCTTAGCGCTGCGGCAGCGGATACTAGGCGATGACCATCCTAATGTGGCATCCAGTCTCAACAACCTAGCAGCACTCTACCGAAACCAAGGTCGCTATGACGAAGCAGAACCGCTCTTTCTACAGGCCCTAGCGCTGCGGCAGCGGATATTAGGCGATGACCATCCTGATGTGGCAATCAGCTTCAATAATCTGGCAGCACTCTACCGAAGCCAGGGACGCTATGACGAGGCAGAGCCGCTCTATCTACAGGCTCTAGCGCTGAGCCAGCGGATACTAGGCGGCGACCATCCACTCACTCAAACCATTGCGGGAAATCTCAAATCTTTGCAGGAGCGTTCATAACGTTGATGGATATGTCCCCATAAGTCGCAGCTCGGCCATAATAAACAACAAACTTTCTGAGCCATTACGCCCGCCGACTGCCTACCCAAAACCGCCCCCTCGCTTTTTCTTCTTGCCCGACCTTTCTGCCTCAACCAACGCCGCAAATCCTCGCTGATTTTCTAGCATCAATCGGCGAGTGCGCTGCTTTTGATACATCTTTACCTGCGCCGCTAAAGGATGATCGGGGTCAATAATCAGATGAGTGATGGACGATCCTACAACTTCTGTATCAGTAGCCGAGCCCTGAAGCATACAGGTAATACCGCCCTCGTCACCGCCATACATCACATGCTCCACCATATAGTCTCGCTCCGCTGACATCGGCGTACCCTTGCTTTTCATCAGCTTTAGCAGCTCTTTGCCTGGACGCACCTTAAAAGGGACGCTCTCAGCTAGCTGATCATTGAGCGCAAGGGCAAAGTCATAATCATCAATCGGCATCTGAGGTTACCTCACTAGATACTTTCACTGTAAGCGTTTAGCGTCGAGTCTGATGACGGCACCCTTCGCTAACGGCTCACTCACTATCGTCATAACTAATATTCAAGAAAAGTCGAATCGGCGATTATCTTCAAGCCTCTAGCGATAGAGTAGAGTACAGAAAAAGGATGGGATTGCTATGTCAGCCGCTAATCGAACACTTCCTATTGATATTGAGCGAAAGGCGATCGCCTCTCTATGCCAGCAATATCACATCTATAAACTATCCCTGTTCGGCTCCGTTCTCAGAGAAGATTTTCGGCCCGATAGCGATGTCGATATTTTGGTCGAATTTGAACCCGGCAAAACACCAGGATTTGAGTTCATTGACGTTCAAGATAGGCTATCGGAGATTATTGGTCGCCAAGTTGATTTGAACACACCAAAATGTCTGAGTCGCTACTTTCGAGAACAAGTCGCTGCGGAAGCTTGGGTCGTCTATGTCAAAGAGTAAAGACATTGTTCGTCTGCGACATATGCTCGATGGCACGTCTAGAGAATTCTTAAGTAGCACAATCTTTGCTACTTAGCGGTAGATGCCATCGAAGTATTTATCGTATTATCGCGATCACCTTCTCTCAACGCTTTTGTGCGATCGCGTACCTCCAAAAACACCAACAGCGCATTCACATCCGCCGGATTCACCCCGCCAATCCGCGTCGCCTGCCCCACCGTCAGCGGCTTCACCTTATTCAACTTTTCGCGAGACTCCATCGACAGCGTCTCAACCGTCATATAGTCCAAATCTTGCGGCAAAGAACGATTGGCCTGACGAGAAACCAAATCAATCTGCTTTTGCTGACGCTGAATGTAGCCCGAGTACTTGATGTCAATTTCTGCGCCTTCCTGCTCAGCACGGGTCAAATCAGCATTGCCCAAACCGTAAGCTGCCAAGGTCTCATAGTGAAACTTAGGCCGACGAATTAGATCTGCCAGCGTCACCGAACCCTTAATTTTCTGCTGAGTATCGGCATATATTCGCTGGCCAAGCTCATCATGCTCCTTCACCCGCGTGCTGTGCATTCGCTCTTTTTCAGCGGCAATGTTTGCCTGCTTTTGGCTGTATAGCTTCCAGCGGCGATCGTCAATTAACCCAATTTCGCGGCCCAAAGGCGTCAGCCGCTGATCGGCATTGTCTGAGCGTAGAATCAGGCGGTACTCGGAGCGCGAAGTCAACACTCGGTAAGGCTCGCGCAAATCCTTAGTACAAAGATCGTCAATCAGCGTGCCCAGATAGCTGCCTTCTCGCGGAAAAACAATCATCTCCTGCCCTTTGACCAGCCGCGCCGCATTGATCCCGGCCACTAGTCCTTGACCAGCGGCTTCTTCGTAACCAGTGGTGCCATTGATTTGCCCCGCGCAAAACAGGCCCGGTACCCGCTTGGTCATCAAAGTAGGAAAGCACTGAGTCGCTGGGAGGTAGTCATAGTCAACGGCGTAGGCCGGACGTAGCATCGTGCAGTTTTCCAGGCCCGGCAGCGTTTTGAGCATTTCGACTTGCAGCGTCTCTGGTAGCCCTGTCGAGAAGCCCTGAATATATAGCTCGGGGTAATCGCGGCCTTCGGGCTCAATGAAAATTTGGTGGCTTTCTTTGTCGGCAAAGCGCACGATTTTATCTTCGATGCAGGGGCAATAGCGCGGCCCCTTAGACTCTACCCAGCCCCCATAGACGGGAGACAAGTGCAAATTGTCGCGTACTAACTGGTGAGTGGCAGCGGTGGTGCGCGTCATATAGCAGGGGATTTGCTCGCGTTCGATCCATGCGTCCGGGTCAAAGCTAAACCAGCGCACGTCTGTATCGCCTGGCTGATCTTCTAGTTTGCTGTAGTCTACCGAGCGCTTGTCTACGCGGGCGGGCGTGCCTGTTTTTAATCGGCCTGTCTCAAAGCCCAGGCGGTTGAGCGTTTCTGACATGCCGATGGCGGCAGGTTCACCCGCGCGACCGGCGGAAAGGGACTTTTTGCCCACCCAAATGGTGCCGTTGAGAAAAGTGCCGGTCGTCAGAATGACGGCTTTGCAGCCGAAGGTCATGCCAAAGTAAGTTTCTAGGCCAATAATTTCGTCATTTTCGCCCAGCACCAAATCGGTCGCCATGCCCTCACGCAACGTCAGGTTTTCCTGATTTTCGACCACAGACTTCATGACGCTGGCATATTCGCGCTTGTCAGTTTGGGCACGTAATGCCCAGACGGCAGGGCCGCGAGAGCTGTTGAGAATACGCTTTTGCAGATAAGTGCGATCGGCAACTTTGCCAATCTCGCCGCCGAGGGCATCGACTTCATGGGCGAGCTGAGACTTGGCAGGGCCGCCGACGGCAGGGTTGCAAGGTTGCCAGGCAATGCGGTCAAGGTTCATGGTGAGTAAAAGTGTGCGGCAGCCCAAACGCGCTGAAGCCAGGGCCGATTCGCAGCCCGCATGACCTGCACCTACGACAATTACATCAAATTCGTCTGAAAAAGAGACGCTCATACTTTATTTGAACCAATTTGAACCATGCTGTCCGCAAGCTTATTCTAGCGATTCGCGAGACGCTCCGTATTGTCTCTATGAATCCACACTATAGAAAGATATTTGAACGAAAAGGACGTTGGCCTCCCGCTAAGTTTGGTAAGTTGCTGTTATAAGTAAATGTTTTCTTAATAATTAGACGGACAAGACCAATCATTAAGACTAGAACTATAAAAAGCGGAATCGCAGGAGCCCTGATGAAGCTTAGTGAGGTATTTACCCAGAAAAGAGAGCAGATAATCAAAGACTGGATGGCTCAGGTGCGTCGGGATGTGGCGATCGCGAGTGCGCAAAATCTTACGTATGAAGGTATTTTGGATAGTTTGCCGAAGCTGATGGATGCGATCGCCCGCCTCCTCTCACGGCCTGCCACCGAAGAAACTCGCCTTCTGCTACAGCAGGGCATAGACCATGGCGAAGTCAGGGCCCAGCAGGGATACGACGCCGAAGAGATTGTGCGCGAATATGCCATTTTGCGTGAGGTAATTTTCGATGCGCTAGCACCCGAACTTTTGAGCAGCGAGCCCGCAGTGCTGCTACGAACGATCCGACTGATTGATGGCACGTTCGATAAGGCGATCGCCTTTTGCCTAAAGCACTACACCGAAGAACGGCTACAGGCAGTGAACTTGCTGTACGACGAAATGCTGGCGAACAATCAAGAGCTAGACCGCATGGTGCGCAGCGAACAAACCAATATGGCCCATCTAGCGCATGAGCTAAAAAGCCCGCTCAGCAGCATTATGGGCTATTCAGATTTATTTTTGCGGCGGTATTCACAAAGCGGCCAAGTTTATCCAGAATATGTCGAGCAGGCATTAACGGGCGGTCGCAGATTGCTTGAGATGATCAACGAAACCCTGGAGATGTCTTCGTATCAGGCCGGTAAGATGCAGGTGTCTTTGGCACCAGTGCAGGTCTGTCAGGTGGTGGAAGAAGTCACTGCTGTATTAGAAACGCTATCGCAGCAAAAGGGACTGACATTATCGGTGACTTGTGAACCGATTGAGCAGCCCATCACAACCGATAGAAAACGACTGCGGCAAATCATTACCAACTTGATCAGTAATGCCATTCGCTATACGGAATCAGGCAGCATTTTGGTGGTGGTGCGACGTGGCAGAACCCAGTTGTCGCCAGCAGAACCCTGGATTGAGAAACCCTGGATTGAAATAGAAGTAATTGATACCGGGCTAGGGATAGATGTTGCTGAGCAAAGCCGAATTTTTGAGCCTTTTTATCAGGGCAAGGCCGGAAAGCAGCTACCGAGCAGCACAGGCTTGGGGCTAGCGATTACGCATCAGATGGTAAAACTACTTCAGGGCAGCATTCGGCTCAGGTCAGAACCCAATGTGGGATCGACCTTTACAATCACTTTGCCGCTTTGCTATCAGTCTTCAGCGCCCCAGCGCCCAGCGCAGATAATTCCTCTTCCAGGAGACATTCATGAAGTCACCGCAGCTCATCGCCTTTGATTTTGACGGGGTTATTTGTGATGGCCTCATCGAATATTTCCAAACGGCCTGGCGAGCCTACTGTCAGATTTTTGAGCCTAGCAGCGACCAGCCGCCCGAGGGCTTAGCCGAGAAGTTTTATCCGCTGCGCCCAGTGATTGAAACGGGATGGGAAATGCCGGTGTTGATTCAGGCGTTGGTGCAAGGGGCAAGCAGTGAGAAAATTGTTGAACAATGGCCACAAATGGCGCTGCCCTATTTGGAAACGGCGGGATTGAGTAAGGCACAGTCTGTACAGGCGTTGGATGGGGTGCGCGATCGCTGGATAAACCGCGACTTACAAAGCTGGCTAGACTTACACCGGTTTTATCCAGGCATACTCAATCGAATCAGTGAACTATTAGCGGGCGATCTGCCGGTATATATTGTCAGTACAAAAGAAGGGCGATTCATCAAAGCATTACTAAAACAAAACGGCGTTGATTTTCCAGAAGACCGCATTCTAGGAAAAGAGGTAAAGCGACCAAAATATGAAACGCTTCGCCTGCTAAAAGAAAAGCATTCTGCCGATACAATTTGGTTTATCGAAGACCGCTTACCTGCGCTCAGGGATGTAAAGGAACAGCGCGATTTGGTAGAAGTGCAATTATTTTTGGCTGATTGGGGCTACAACCTGGAGCCCGATAGAGAATTTGCCAGACAAGATTCTCGAATTAATCTATTATCCTTAGAGCAAGTAGTACAAGAGTTCGATAAATGGCCGTAAGGCTGCTGTCGATGAAAGCACATGCTCGATCTCACCAAGCTCGCTCGTCAAATGCAGGGAATTAGCGACCACCTGAGTCAGGAGGCCGACGCGGCTCGGCGTCGCATTGAGATTGCCACCGGACTGATGGCTAGAGCTACTGCAAGGCAAGATGTGATTGTCTCTCAGTTGGAGGAGTGGCGCGATCGCCTCATCTTCGCCGCCGCCGAACCCATCGAGCCATTAGATACCAAAATTCCCTTACTCACCGCCCCCGCCGCCCACACCGTCGTCTCTGCCGACGGCTCACAAATCTCTCCTAGCCATCACGAAATTGCCTACTGCTATCTGCTCAACATCAGCCGGGTAATCATTCACTACGGCCAAAGCCGCTACCCCCTGCTCGACAGCCTCCCCGAAGTCATCTATCGCCCCGAAGACCTTTATGCCTCTCGCAAATGGGGCATTCGCACCGAAGAATGGATGGGCTACAAACGCACCGCCGCCGAAGCGGTCATGCTCGGTGAACTCGGCAAAACAGTGGCTGATAGCCAGGATTCAGACGTACCAGCGTTGGCAATGACGGATGGCTCCTTAATCTATTGGTTTTTAGAACAGATTCCGGCTCAGGCTCGCGATGAAATTTTGTTACCCGTCCTAGAATCCTGGGATCGTTTACGTAAAGCCAAAGTCCCCGTTATGGGCTACATCAGCGCCTCTCGCAGTGGTGAAGCGTTGAACTTTTTGCGATTACAGTCATGTCCTTACGAAACTCCCGATTGCTTGAGCCATTGCGAAGACGATCGCGCTCAAACGCCCTGTAATACCTTTTCGCCTTTGCGCGATGTCACGCTTTGGGCCACGTCTTTATCACCGGGAGAACGCGGGCCATTATGGAAAAGCTCAGCGGACATTTTGAGTTGCTATGGCGATCATGCGGTGTACTTTTGCTATGTGCATGTGGGCGCGGAAGTAGCGCGCGTTGAGTTTCCGCAGTGGGTGGTAGAAGATAGCGATTTGTTGAATTCGGCGTTGAGTTTAATGCTGGCACAAGTGCAGAAAGGATTTGGCTATCCGGTGGCGTTGGCAGAGGCGCATAATCAGGCGGTTGTCAGGGGGGGCGATCGCACTCGCTTTTTCACCCTACTAGAACAACAAATGATCCGCGCCGGACTCAAAAACGTCGGCACTTCCTTCAAAGAAGCTCGCAAGCGCGGCAGCATTGCTTAGTCAACTAGGTCAGTAGGCTAATATGAAAACAGTTCGACCTTTACTGTGCCAGTGGCGCGTTCTGAGGTTCCATTAGATGGCTCAAGAAATTAGATGGCTCAAGAAATCCTAGACGAAGAAATCGTCACATGGCTGGATATCAGCCACCTGACCCTTGAGGATGATACCCCTGTGGATAATTTTCAGTCGGAAGTGGAGCAGCGGCTGTTGGTCGAGCCACTTTACAGCGCCGCTGCGCTGCCATCTCCGTTTTTGGCGGCGGCTAATGTTGGGTTGTTTTACAAGCTCAGAGGCGATCCGATCGTACCGGATGTCATGCTGAGCCTGGGCGTCCAACGACCTGACGATTTTTCTGAGCGGCGCAACCGTTCTTATTTTGTTTGGGAGTTTGGCAAAGTTCCTGAAGTCTGTATCGAGATTGTTTCAAATCAGGAAGGCGATGAACTGACGCTGAGCGCCAAGTCGCGACAGAAAGGAAAAACGCGCGCTAAGCGAGACCTCTATGCTCAAATTGGCGTGCGCTATTACGTGGTGTTCGATCCGCTGCGACAGCTCCAGGGCGAGGACAATATGGCAGGGGCGCTGCTGCGAGTTTGGTCAATTGCGGCCAGTGGCTACAGCGAACTAACCCCGGCTGCAGGCGTCGTCCAAACAGGTGAAATGGTTTGGCTAGATGCGGTAGGGCTGGGCCTGACGCTTTGGCAAGGGCCGTTTGAAGAATCCGTATCTCGGCTGTGGCTACGCTGGTGCGATCGCGATGGGCAGGTAATTCCCACTGGTGCAGAAGGTCAATTCGCCGAACGCCAAAGAGCTGAAGCTGAACGCCAGAGAGCCGACCGTTTGGCGGAGCGCCTCCGAGCGATGGGTGTAGATCCAGACGAGCTTTAGCTTCTGCTATTTCTGCCGCTGGTTTAACGCCTGCTGAATGTGATTCAACGTGATGGTTTTTGCATTTTTAGACTGTGCGATCGCCAATGCATCCTCAGCAACAGCCTGAATTTCTCCACCTGAGAGCCTCACCTGCTTGGCTAGCTCTATCCAATCAATTTCAGCGCTCCCGCTAATTCCCGCAAATGCCTGCCGCCAAAGGGTCGTCCTTGCAGCCCGGTGTGGCAAAGGCAAAGTTAGAATCGCATCTAGTTGCCGCCGCCATTTTGCTTTCACGGTATGTAAGTAACCAGTGCTGAGCAGCGTTATCCCCGGTGACGCTTGACGCTGCTGTAGCCATTGGGAAAGCTGAGCCGATGGCAGCGCGTCTTTGCGGCCAAACCAAACCCAGGCTGACTTTACGAGCAAAGCCGGATAGCGGGTAGAGTCTAAGGATTCCAGCACTTCTAGCCAGTGCTCGGGGTAGATTTGCTTGAGGTCGAGGATGCAGAGGGGTTGGCGGAGTGAGGTGGCGATCGCACCCGCCGCCGTTGTCTTCCCTGTGCCAGCCGCACCGACCAAAAGCACCATTTGGCCCTTACCAATAGGCGCAGGCTCCGAGCCCGATAATACGCCCGAATAGCGCGTCCGTAACCCTGCCGATGTCTGCTGCCCTAGCGTTCGTAATTGCGTGAGTAGCGGCGCAGGCAAAATGAGCTGATCCCAAGGCACTTCGGGCTGAGTAATTTTGACCGCACGAGTAGCCGCAGTCGGCTCGGGCAGGGCCAGCACAGGTTCCGCAGGAGATGCTAGCTGGGCAAACAACATATGCTGATCGGGCTGCTCAGCTAGCAGATAATCGACCCAATTATCGCTGAGCTGAAGATAGCTATTAAGCCGCGTGCTCGGACAGGTCGAGACATAGCGCAGAATTCTCTTTTCAATCAAAGACCCTGCCGCAGTGAGACTGGCCCGCGCCCGCCTGCGTTCTAAATCGTTGCGACATAGCAACCGCAGCGCCAAATCGAGTGTGGGCAAGTCAGAAGCCGTCGCGCAGTCTTTACCGGTTTGCAAATAGTGATACAGCCGCCCATATCGTCGATTAATTTCTGGCGCGATCGCCATCAACAGCAAATTTTTCTCGAACAGAGACAGGTTCAAATAGTGACGCAATGAGGGTAGCGCCAGCACGACCTCATCTTTGGCACTGAGCTGAATACGGCTTTCTAGCTGCTGTTGATAGCCCACTGGTTTACGAGCCAAAGTGGCAGCAGGTACTCGGCAGTCGTCATAAGCCGGTTTGCTGACCGAAATAACGCCTTTCCACCAGTAGCTGCTAACCTGATCGGCGGTGGTTTTAGCCACTTTATTAATGGCCTTTGTCTCTTTACGCTGCTTGGCAATCGACAGCATCAACAGCCGATCCAACCAGCTCAGTTCCGTCTTTAAATACGCCCAATTGTCTGCAAACGGCATCAAGTCAACGCCCATCGTGTCACTTCGCCTCTATCCGCCGAATAAATTCCAAAGGTAGCCCGTCCGTGTCCGCTAAAAACGCCACCTCATACACCTCATCGCCGATTTGCTGCTGCTGAGGGTCTAGCAGAACTTTCAGAGCCCCCCCAGCTTCTTCAAACTGTTGGCGTAAATTGGTTAACCAATCGGGCAGACTTTCTACGTCATCGCTGACATCAAACGAGAGATGGTAATAGCCGGTGTAATGCTCGTCGGCAAAGGCGTCAATAGCCGGGCGAGGCTCGGGCACTTGCATCAGCTCTATACGTCCGCCTAGCCCTTCCATCCAGCAGGCTAGCGTAATGCCCGCCGTAAACCGCGTTTGCACCGTAAAGCCAAGCTGCTCATAAAAGGCAACGGCCCGATGAATGTCCGCAGTTTTAATAGAGACGTGGTGCATAAGGCCCTTTGTCTATATGTCTGATAGTTTTTGAGACGGTTAGACCCCTGCTAATGATTCCGTCCTGGGGCATGTGAGCTAATAACTTTATACAGATGCTAAGTTTTGAACTCGATCTTCATCATCATCATATAGACGGGGCTCGGAAAAGAACGCGGAACTCATTCAAAAATCTTGAGATATCGATATTGGGTCGGTACGCCAGGTTCTTTCTCTAAATCAAAGTTAATAATTTCCCAGCGCGAGTCGGTGGTCGCCCTTTCACTAAAGCTAACGGGTAGGCCGTAAAGCTTGGGAATTTTTTCACCCTGATCGTCTTGCCAGGGAGCGCCATGCTCCAGGTAAGGGGTCATCAGATCTCTGTAGCGGTCGGCAATAATCACCCGCGTTGCCCGAAATCCTTTGGTATAGAGCCGGTCTAGCTCTTCGTGAATTTCGAAGCGAATGCCATCTGGGTGGGTATGCTGACGGTACCATTTATCTTCCCACTGTCGCCAGTGACGGCCCGACTGTACATGCACCAATTCTTTGGTCTCGGGGTTAGCTTCAAACGCACCATGGCGCGAACAGAGGTAGCTATCGGTTAGTAAAAGGGCCGGAATGGTTTGGCAGCAGTGAGGACACTGTACTTCGGGGCCGTATATGGGATATTGAGAGGCGGAGCCAAGCATCAAGAGTATCTATCACGCGGGGTTTCAAACAGAGGTTTCCAAACAGACTGTCAAAAACAGCGTATCAAAAGTGGGTTCAAACCCTTTGTCGTTGCCATTTATTTTTGGCCATTTATTTTTGATGCGATCATTATAACTTTTGAGTTCGAGTGGAGAAGTTTGAAATGTCTGAATCTAAGCCTTTATTGAGGGCACCCGGTCAGTTTTGGCCTGCTCCTGATGTTTCACAAGCCGCCTTTATCGCGCCGAATGCCACGGTGATTGGGCAGGTAGAAATTGGGCCAGGGGCGAGCATTTGGTATGGCGCGGTGGTGCGTGGCGATGTGGATTGGGTGCGCATTGGCAAAAGTAGCAATGTGCAGGACGGTGCGGTTTTGCATGGTGACCCCTATTTGCCTACCGTTCTAGAAGATTACGTCACCATTGGCCACAAGGCCGTGATTCACAGTGCTCATATAGAAACGGGCTGTCTGGTTGGGATTGGAGCGATCGTGCTAAATGGGGTGCGGGTCGGGGCGGGCAGCATGATCGGGGCGGGGGCGGTGGTGAACAAGGATGTGCCTGCGCGATCGCTCGTCGTCGGCGTCCCTGGCAAAATCTTTCGCCCCCTATCAGAAGCCGAAGCCAAGGATTTGATAGAACATGCCAAAAAATACGAACAGCTCGCCCTAGTACATGCGGGCAAGGGAACGAATTTAGGATTTGTTTAAAGCGATGAAGTAGGAACGATGAGCGATGAGTGGCGCTAGCGCGATAATCTTAAGAACCCATTTACAGTTGCTAGGCATCTCTAACTTCACCGTTCCGCGTTCACCGTTGCTAACTTCCCTTCCATGCCTGCCAAATTCTTTTCGCCTGATAACGATCTTCAATCTACGCTAGCAGGCATTCTAGAAAAAACCTGGGAGACCTTTCCTGAACTGGCTCAAAACCAAGTTGCTGTCACCTGGATTGTTTACGAGCCGCCCTATCGAATCAATACAGGCGGCGGGCTCAGCGCAGAAGAGTTTTGGCAATACCAGCCGTCTGGTGCTAGCTACCGAGGGGTAGAGCTGATTGAACCGGCCAGCCTCGTCACCTTGTTTTACTTAGTCGCGGCGCATGTCTGGCTAGAGCAGGGTATGGTTCAGCCTTCACCTGATTTGGAGCAGGCGCTTGGCGACATGATTACAAAAGACAGCAGTGAGGCGACTAGCTATGTCGTTGATGTGCTGAGCGGCACCACCAGCGGGCCACCAATTCCACCAGGGCCGCTGGCGACTTGGGAGTCTCAACGCAATATTGTGAATCGCTATTTTCAGCAGTTGGGCTGGCCGGAGCTACGGGCGGTCAATATGAACCAGAAGATTTGGCGCGATCGCCCCTACGGACGCGAACAAGCTTTCTTAGGCCCCGCCCGCGAAAATCGTAATTTGCTCACCACCGAGGCCACCGCCCGGCTCTTGCATAGCATTGTCGGTGGTGTTTCGGTGAGTGCCACAAGGTCGCAGCGCATGATGGATCTGTTACGGCAAACGGTAAGTGTAGGGATACCGCAGACCGCGCCAGTGTGGTTTAAAGGCGGTGGTAACGAACGGGTAAACCACAGCGCCGCTTATGTAGAAGCAGAAGGCGTTCATCCCTATCAGCTTGTGATCTTTACGGAAGGAAGGCTACAGGATCAAAAAGAGGTGGTCGTTCCCTTCATCTCTGGCGAAATTTTTAAGGCATCTCAGCAGGCGTTTCAAGTGGCACAGGCTCATTAGCGATGGCGATCGACACTCAACAGCTCGACGATATTGTTCGTAATTTTGTTGTGGATACCAGCCATGTGCAGGGGGCCGCGCTGGTGAGTCCGGCAGGGTTGTCTTTAGCCGGGAGCTTGCCTGAGGGGATGGCGGAGAATCGGGTGGCGGCGATGGCGGCGGCGGCGATGACGATAGGCGATCGCATTGGCGACGAACTCCAACGTGGCTCTATGCAGTACATTCTATTTTCGGGCGATCGCGGCTATAGCTTCCTGACCCTCTGCGGACCCGAAGCGCTCTTTTTAGTGCTCACTAGCTGTGACGTAAAGGAAGGCATCCTGATGATAGAAGTCCAGCGTACCGTCGAAGAGATGGCTCGAATCATGCGTGAATAGCCGCGCGTTACGATCCAGACTTGCCATACGGGCGGCTACTAATGCTATTGTGTAGATGGCTCGAACCCATGCAATTACAACGCCCAAATCTTGTCAGGACCGGAAGGTAGCAGCAATACGGGATGCTTGTAATAGGCGTGGACTTCGGGCCTTTTGCTGTTTAAACGTTGCGGTCGGGTTTGCGATCGGGTTACACCTACCTGTTAGGGCGGTTATTGGCGCTGGTCGTTTGAGGGCAGTTTTTCTTATCCTAAAAGCATTGTTAGGCATTCGTATAGGAGCAGGTTATCCATGGCGGGCTTTGGTAACTTAGTGCAAAAGGCATTTTACTTAGGAGTGGGGATCGCTTCCTACGCAGGCGAAAAGGCAGGCAGTGCGCTGGGTGATTTACGAGGTCAGGCGCAAAAGCTGGTAGATGAGCTAGTAGAGCGCGGCGAGATTACTGCCGAAGAAGCGCAAAAAATGATGAACGACATGGTAGAACGCGCAGAAACCGCTGCGGCGGATATACCCGTTCAATCGTCTCAGCCGGATGGCCCCAGGCAAATTCAAATTTTAGATGACAGTGAATCACTGACCGAAGAAGAGCGTCAGGCTGAAGCATTGCGCAAAGAAGTCGAAAAGCTGCGCGAAGAGCTGAAGAAGCTTCAGTAAGCACATTTTATGCCTTAGAAACACCCCCAAAACAGCAGCAGAATAGCAGAGGAACAACCGCCGTGGATGATTGGTTGAAACAGGTACAGGCAGGCATCAATGAAGCCGCTCGCGATTCTAGCAACTGGTTTGCTGAGGTCACTCAGCAGGCTGAGCAGGCAATTGAAGAATGGGTTGATAGCTCGGTCGATGTGCTGCATGAGTTTGAGCGCTCGGTAGCGCCTACCTTGGATGAGTTTAACGAGCAAATAGACAGCACGTTAGAGGCAGGACTCGCTTTTTTTGGTGAGCAGGTTGCGCCTTGGATAGAGGAAAGCACAGCGCCCTTAACATGCACTGTGAATCCCTGGTTGCAAAATCACCCGACTTGCATAGGCTGCCGCAACTATCACGGCGGCGAGTATGGCGAAGACATGTTGGTATGCGGAATGCATCCCTACGGGCCAGAGGGTGATGCTTGCGAAGATTGGGAGTCAGTTTGGCCGCAGGCTGCCACTGATGATTCAGCCGATCCCTAGCAAAGGATAGAAATGGCCCACAGGCCCCTGGCCTTTGCCGATTGAGAGAGCATGGCGCAGGGCGTTGGTTACATAGCCTTTGGCGGCGATAACGGCGGCTAGGGGCGCTTTGCCTTGGGCAAGGTTAGCGGCGATCGCACTAGACAGCGTACACCCGGTACCATGCGTA
Organism: Phormidesmis sp.; assembly: GCA_049791095.1. GTDB lineage: Bacteria > Cyanobacteriota > Cyanobacteriia > Phormidesmidales > Phormidesmidaceae > Phormidesmis. Next base: position 11,616 of record JBAQZP010000099.1, on the reverse strand, counting down.
TTGGTCGTCTCTACAGGCTCGGCCCTCAGCACCTCCATTTCAGTGCCGTCAAACCATACATCCACGCTGCGCAAATCGCCTTTCAGGCCACCGCCCTTCACGACTACCGCCGCTGGGCCAAGGGCCTGAATTTTTCTAGCAGCCGTTTGCATATCGGTCAAATTTTCGATCTCCATGTTCGCCAGCATCTGCGCCTCGTAGCGATTGGGCGTCAAGATGGCAGCTAGGGGTAGAAGCTGCTGGCGTAGTGCAGCGATCGCACCCTCATCAATCAGCGTGGCCCCCGTCCGCGACACCATCACCGGATCGACCACAAGCTGCGCAATTGGCTGCGCCTTTAAATGAGCCGCCACCGCTTCGATAATGCCTTGATTCAGCAGCATTCCAGTCTTAGCAGCCTGCACACCAATATCACCTGTTACCGCCTCTATCTGAGCAATCACAGCCTCAGGCGGCAAAGCGTCTACGCGAGTTACACCCACTGTGTTTTGCGCCGTTACACAGGTCAAAGCGCTGGTGCCATGGACTTGATGAAATGAGAACGTGCGCAAATCAGCCTGAATGCCTGCGCCCCCACCGCTATCAGAACCAGCGATCGTCAGCGCTACAGGGACAGCGTGGGGACGGCTAAGCGTCATTGAAGTCATCGGTTACGACGACGCTGCAAAAATTCAGGAATGTCGAGATTAGGTGAAATCACGGGCTGATTAGTAGTGTCTTCACCTGCCGATTCAACCGGGGCAGCGGGCGCGGTCTCAAAGGCATTGCTACCAGGCGTTCGGCTCATCGGCGTCACCTTCGCACTGGTCATAGAAGGAATGCTGCGAGCGTCACCGCTGAACCCGGTGGCGATAACGGTGATGCGAATTTCGCCCTGGAGGCGATCGTCTATGACTGCACCAAAAATAATATTTGCGTTGGGATCGACCGCTTCGTAGATGATTTCAGCGGCCTGATTGACCTCATGCAGGGTCAGGTCGCTGCCGCCCGTGATGTTAAAGACGACACCGCCTGCGCCATCGATGGAGGTTTCGAGCAGGGGAGAAGAGGTGGCTGCGATCGCCGCTTCTCTGGCCCGCGATTTACCCGAGCCAACCCCAATACCCATCAGCGCCGAACCCGCGTCGGCCATCACCGCCCGCACATCGGCAAAGTCAACGTTGACCAAGCCAGAAATCGTAATGATGTCAGAAATACCCTGCACACCTTGCCTGAGGATGTCATCTGCCACGCGAAACGCTTCTTGGACGGGCGTTTGCTCGGAGATCACAGAGAGCAGCTTGTCATTTGGAATAATAATTAGCGTATCGACACTAGCTTGCAGAGCCGCAATCCCACTTTCTGCCTGAGACGTCCGCCGCCGCCCTTCAAAGGTAAAGGGTCTGGTGACTACACCCACCGTTAGCGCACCTGCCTCTTTCGCTGCCTCAGCCACTACAGGAGCCGCTCCCGTGCCCGTTCCGCCCCCCATACCAGCCGTAATAAATACCAGATCAGAGCCTTCGACTGCCTGGAAAATCTCATCGCGTGATTCTTCTGCCGCCTTTTGACCAATGGACGGGTTGCCGCCTGCACCCAAGCCACGGGTAAGCTTTTGGCCGAGCTGCATCGCGTTGGTCGTAGACGAGTGAGTCAGCGCCTGTGCATCTGTATTGACCGTCCAAAACTCGATGCCAGACAGGCCACTGTCGATCATACGGTTGACGGCGTTACAGCCGCCGCCGCCCACACCGATCACTTTGATTCTGGCGACGCTACTTGGAATGATATCTGCGCTCATCGGCCCTTCTGATGACAGTGCATTGCCATTATTACCTGAAGCAGACGAATTTACACCTGGCCCGTCGCTCGCATAAGAATTTGTGTGCAGGGATGCGTTGTTCATAAGGCGAGCTAGGGATATGAATGTGGGAGGGTATATATGGATTGAGTCAACTATAGGGGAACTTGCTAAAAAAGCCAAACTCTGCGGTCGCAATGCTTTTATCTTATTGTTAGCGATGTTAGCGAGAAAAGAGTATCCTTTTCGGTGGCTGTTAATGCTGGCTTCGGTATCAATTTAATACGCATCAAAAATTTACTGAGCCGCCAGCGTTTCAAAATCTTTATTTTTTTTACAGATTCTTCAAGAATATAGGCTACTGGCTGGCTGCCTGCAAAATTTCTATCACGGGATTTGCCGGATCATGCAGATCAATGAAAGCAACTTTTTCGGGGTTGACTTCGCTCGGGAGCGATCGCATCTGGTCAAGTGCCGCCATTTGGGCCTCAAACCCCTTGCCATAGGGGCCAAGGTGAACCTCACCCAGTTCGCTCTGCAAAATTAAATTGCTGGTGTGTGTCCAGTCAACTGACGTAACTTTGACAGAGCTGCGGGCAAGCACTTCAAACATGGCCTGCCAAGACGATTCATATCCCTTGCGCATGCCCACCACCATCAAACTAGGCGGACTGGCTGACGCACCAATATCTCGAAAACTATTGCGAGGCATCCAGTATCCCTCCGCATCGATCAAGCCGGGCTCTTTAAAGGGCACCGGCTGGTCAGGAATTGCCTTTACAGGGGTCGTGATATCCGGCAGTGCCACCGCCACTGGCACACGTTCATGAATTCGTACATGCAAGCCCGGTGGAATCAGACGACGGCTCACCATTGCGCGCTCGATAGGCTGATAAGTTTCCAAGCTGTCAGCTAAATCATCGGGCTTTACTTTTAATAAAGACTGGGGATAATTTAGCGGTACCAGCGCTTGAACGTTTTTATCTGACAGCAGTTGATTGCCGCTGACCTCTAGCTGCTCACCGCTTTTTAATAGCCAAACAGGGGAAGTCGCCAGCCATAGCGTACCAGTCGCTATGGCGGTAATCGCTAGCGATCGCCATACCGTTTTGTAAAAGCTGTACCGTCGCTTAGCTCGCAGATACTGCCTGCGCCGAGACAGTTCACTCGCCGAGGGCGCATCAAACTTAGAAAGCATCGTCATTGAAGGCAGAATTTAGAGCAAGTAAATTCAAGTAAAAGAGCATCTCGCATCAGCGGTACCAGTGTGCTTTGAGCTATTCAAAACATCAGCCACCCTGGCACAGGCAGGGTAACCCTGACATCAGTCACTAAGCTGCCACTCTCGGCACAAAAAATCAAACCATTGAAGTGCCATCTCACCATCGGTAAAAGGAATCGAAAAATGGCGACCATTTTTTAGCGTAAACCCCAAAGCGAATCGCCCCTTCTCTGGCAGGCGATCGCGCGCTACAGGCTTTTGATCTACTTCTATGACCGCCTGCTTCACCTCCATCAAATTCAGCGTTTCTGCCGCCAAAACCCCCTGCCGAGTCGGTGACCCCCAAGTCAACACATCACCCTGCTGGCCCAGCGCCGCATAGATATCATACTTGGCCCGCTCAAACGATCGCGCCCATAGCTTGTAAGCCTCTAACTTACGATATTCATTCCAGCCCGCCCAAGCCAAACCGACAAACACGGCCAGTAACGGCAGCCAAAGCAACCCTCGCACCATATTATTTCCTCAGCAAACAACCTAACCTTAACAATATTAATTCTTACAATTGACTGTTAATTCTTACAACGAATCGCGGCGGTTTCGAGACTGAGATCTCCATCATCATGAAAGATGATCACCAGTAGCGTTCCTTTATCTTGACGGCTGTCTACCGTTATATGCAAGAGGCTCTACCCGTCATTAATCTTTTTGAAATTTTTGGAGAAAGGTATCTATGTTATCTGTAATAGCAGCTATGCCCACCGTCCCTCATACCGTGACATGGGGGCCTAGCGTTGCCATCGTCATGATTATCTGTAACCTGCTTGCATTCGCGATTGGCAAGCAAGTCATTCAAATCCCCGATGCTGGCCCCGCCCCCGGCACATTTTTAGGTCTCGGGCTGCCCGCACTCTTAGGGGTCACTAGCTTGGGGCATGTCATTGGTGCAGGTGCCATTTTAGGGTTGGCCAATATTGGCGTGCTCTAGGCCATCGGCGAGCAGGCTTGTAATCTGCTTGCCAACAAGCCTGACGTTCCTTCGCGGAGTCAGGCTTTTGCTTTTACTAGACCTTTTACCGGGCCAGGATCAAGCGCCAATAACCGCTTGCAGACGCTTACGGAACTCACCTTTGGGATGGCCCCCCTTCACTTCACCGACGATGTTAAAGTCGCCTTCAGGATCGTCACAAATCAGGTAGGTAGGCCAGCCCATATCAGCTTTGTCTGGATACTGACTCAGCAAGACCTGGCGATACTTACGGTAGGTTGTCGTGTCTTGCATTTTGATATCAACGAAATCTAGCGCCAGCTCTTTCGCGACCTTTTCATCATAAAAGGCCATCTTGTGGCAAATGCCGCAGTCTTCGGATGAGAATTTAAGCACGGCTCTGGGCATGGATAATACACTTGCGATAGGACTCTTTTATCTTCCCTTGCCCCTTTCATGATTGCAATTTATCCCGGTAGCTTTGACCCGATCACCCTGGGCCACCTTGACATCATCACTCGTAGCAGCAAGCTTTATGAAAAAGTCATCGTAGTAGTTTCTCGCAATCTCAGCAAAAATCCGCTGTTTACCGTCGAGGAAAGAATTGCCCAAATCAAAAAAACGACGGCCCATCTAGCGCCCGTAGAAGTCGATAGCTTTGATGGATTAACCGTGACTTATGCTGCCAGTCAGGGCGCAAAAGTACTACTACGCGGGTTAAGGGTACTTTCCGACTTTGAAAAAGAGCTACAAATGGCCCATACCAATAAAACCCTTTCAGACGAGATTGAAACCGTCTTTTTGGCGACCTCTACAGAATATGGCTTTTTGAGCAGTAGCCTGGTCAAAGAAATTGCTAGATTTGGCGGCCCGATTAAGCACTTAGTGCCTGAGCACATCGCCCTTGATATTGAAAAATGTTATGGGAAGCGCCGACTTTAAATAATAATAGGAATGGATTTTATAGCCAGCTAGTAGAATAGCTAACTGAAGCAAAGGCCCTCAAGCGTCTGATCCAAGCGCTTATCAAAAGCCTACTAAGCGCATCCTACCGTCTGAAAATCTCTCATCTGAATAATTTTGTGAACACTCCTGCAAACGGCGAATACTATAAAAACTCGGCTCCCGAGCGCTTCAACATTCAGCAAGAGCTGGATCGGATTGAGGAAATTGTGCTGGAGAGCCCGAGGGTACCTCTATCAGGAAAAACTGTCATTTCTGAAGATGAGCTGCTCGACCAGCTAGATGTGGTGCGTGTCAATTTGCCAGCGGCGATTCAAGAGTCCGTACAAATTGTCGAGCAGCGAGAGGAAATATTAACGGAAGCAGAGCAATACGCTCAGGAAATTGTCACGACCGCTGAGAAACAAGCGGCTGCGATTCTCAACGAAATGAGTATTATTCGCCAAGCAGAGGCGCAGGCCGCACAGCTAAGGACGCAGACAGAGCAGGAATGCGAAGCTTTGCGGGCTCAAACTTTGGAAGAGGTCAATCAGCTACAGACACAGGCACGTCAGGAGTGGGAGGAAACCCGTAGCCGCACCGTCACCGAAGCCAAAACGATTCAGGAAGATGCCGACACCTATGCTGATCAGGTGTTAGAGAACATGGAGCGGCAGTTTATGGAAATGCTGCATGTTCTACGTAACGGTCGCCAAAAGATTCAGGGCGGTCAATCTTTAGATGTGGAAAGTACTTCGCCTAGCCAGCAAATCAATCCAGCGACGGGCACAGCGCGTCCAGCCGATCGACCGGTCAGCCGCCGAGAAGTGACTTCCTTGCCGCGTCAGCAGTTGCAAGATCGCCCTTCCGTCCCGCCGCGTAATTCTCGTCAGCGTCCATGATCGGCTACGTTAAAGGAATTCTTGCTGACAGTCAGAAGCTACCGAATGGTCGGGTGATTTTGACGGTGGAGGCAGGTGGCGTTGGCTATGATATGCAGGTAAACCCTAGAGTGCTGAGCAAGCTGCCTGCGATTGGCGACCCGGTGCAGATATTTACCCATTTGCAGAGCCGCGAAGATTTACAAGTGCTGTTTGGCTTTGGCAGTAAGGCCGAGCGCGATGTGTTTCGGCTGATGATTTCGGTGAGTGGGATTGGCCCCCAAATGGGGATGGCCTTGCTGGATACGCTGGGTCTTAACGATTTGATTCAGTCGGTGGTGAATGGCAATGCCCGGATGCTGTCGCGGACGCCGGGTGTGGGTAATAAAACGGCTGAGCGCATTATTTTGGAGTTAAAAAGTAAGCTGAGCGAATGGCGGCAGCAGGCTGGAATGGTTGCGCCGACGGGTGGGCCAGTGTCAGTGGTGCAGGAGGATGTAGAGATGATGCTGGTGGCGCTAGGCTATACCAACAGTGAAATTAGCAAGGCGCTGATGGCAGTGGGTAGTAGCCAAACGCTGAGCAAAAGTGAGGATACTGAGGCTTGGATTCGAGAGGCTATAGCCTGGCTGAGTCAATAAGGGGAGCGATCGCAAAAAAGGAGGCAGCTTCCCCACAGGAAACTTCCTCCTCCATATCCTCTGCTTCTGACCTCCATGCAAGGAGACCGTTGCCCGTTAATTAGCCGGTTCTGCGGGTGGCTCGGTTGCAGCGGGCTCTACGGATGACTCAGCGGCAGGATCAGCCGAGGTGGGTGCAGAAGGTTCGACGGCAGGTGCAGACTCAGCCGGGGGTGTCTCGTTCGTAACGTTGATATCTGGCGTTTCTATACGGACGTCGGGTAGGCTAACGGCTGGCGGCTCTGAAGCCTCTTTTTCAATGACGGTCGTCTCTTTTTCAATAACTTTTTCTTTTTGAATTTGAGGGATGGCGACAGGGGCGGTGCGATCGCCACTCAAAAAGTAAAAAGCAGCGCCAACCCCTGCGGCTAACAGCGCAATTAGCAGGCCAAACACCATACCGCTAGCAGCACTATCGTTCTCTCTTGACTGGGCGACGACGCGCTCCTGGCTTCTGAGGCTTTGCTGCTGGTAGTTTTCATCGTTGCGGCCTTTCACGTAGCCATCACGCCGAGCAATCTCTTCAGGCGTTACCTCTCTGCCACGCACGCCATCTATACTCTGATCTGAAGGGGTGTTGTCAATGGCCATATCTTAATCTATCTCCGAACTAGCGATCTTTCTGAATAATTAATTTTTAACTTAATGAACCCTGTCACTTTGGTTGCGATGCTTTCACGGTTTGGGTTTCTTTCAAACTCTGTGTACTCGCATCCAATTGCTCCAAACACTAACAACTTCAGAATGCGGTATCTCTCCATCTCAAGGCATAGTTTTCACTGACTGCCAAGACATCAGCTTTAGTTGTTTTAGTGGAGAATTATTTTAGGTGAGAGTGAAGATCCAACGGTGCCGACAAAGGCTGAGAAATTTGCAGCGGCTGCGCTGAGGTCTCTGGCGAGTGAAACTGCCGCTGCCGTGATTTGAGCATGCCTTCGAGCAGCAACTCTATCAAGGCACCTAAACCAGCGGCCCACATTAAGGAGATTTCAGCACTACCCGAAAAGGTTGGTAGGAGCAAACTACCTAAAACAGTGGTTACCAACAAATAGCGGCCACAGCTATTTCGTAGCCTGAGCAAAGAATGGTCTTTAGAAAGTGACATTGTTTATTACACTCACATTTATACGCTATAAAGTTGGACGTTAGCAGTTGGGGCAAGCTTGACATTTGTCGAACACGCGCTAGCCCGAGCACAATCAAACATACACCTGATAGCGTTCTTTTGAGTTCTCCCTAAAGTGTTGTCGCATCCAAAACTTTGCGTCACATTTCGATATATATAAGGGCGAGATGATTAAAATAAAAAGTCATGATTTCTACTCAAAAATCATGACTAAAAAGCAGCGTCATCTCTCAGATAGTATTTGCTATAGATAAGTCATAGCAAGCTATGCAAAGGAAGTTGAGGACATAGAAGACGGACATACTAAGAATGCCGTATGTCCAACGGAAGATTCTTGGAAACTACGTATATTCCCGGAGAGGGAGTGGTTTCTATAACCACTCCTATTTACTGGATTTAGCTACATTGTTGTTATGGGTAGGGAATTCCTATGCTGCGTTGGTCTTTGACTTTTTTAATTATTGCAATCATAGCGGGTGTTTTAGGGTTTGGGGGGCTCGCGGCGGGCGCAGCGGGTATTGCCAAAATTTTGTTCTATGTGTTCTTGATCATTTTTGTGATTTCGCTAATCACAGGTGGAATCAGCCGTCCCCGAGTTTAAAAAGCTTCTGAGGCTTTACTGTTAGCTAGTTGCTGCTGCGTCTATAGCTATTAATGCTGAAGCAGCAGCGGCTTTCTCTGCATCTTGTTTACGGCATCCGTGCCCTTTTCCGTAGGACTTCCCCTCAATGTAAACCTCTATTTCATGTTGTTTTGCATGGTCGGGGCCGCTGCTACCGACGACTCTATAGTCAGGCAGCACACCAAAATTTGCCTGTGCCCACGCTTGCAGCCGGCTTTTGGCATTGTCACCTGACTTGACCACGTCCTCAATCACTTTGTCGAACATCGGCAGGACATAGGCGCTAACTGCCTGCATGTCTCGCCCTGTGTCGAGAAAGTACGCTCCAATCATCGCTTCAAAAGCACTGCATAGCAATCGAGAACTCCGACGACCGGACTGTGCCGCGCCCTTACCAAAACGGAGCACTTTGCCAAGTTCTAGTGCCTTAGCAAACTGGCAAAGCTGCGATCGCTTTACCAGCTCAGCCCGGATAGCCGTAAGTTCGCCTTCGGGCTTTTGAGGGTATTTGCTATATAAATATTCTCCTGCCAAAAAGGTAAGAATGGCATCGCCCAAAAATTCCAGGCGTTCGTTGTGCTCGCCTGCATTGGGATGTTCATTGGCATAAGAGCTATGCGTCATCGCTTGCTGCCAAAGCGACGCCGAGTTAAAGGAAGGCAGCGAGAAAGTCATCGGGCTCACTGCTCCTTCAGCCAGGCTTCGATGCCATCAGATAATGTTCTCGCTAGCTGATTTTGAGACGCTTCATCGGTGATCCATTCAAACTCTTCTGGATTAATCATAAAGCCTAGTTCCAATAAAACAGAGGGCGTTACGTTGGGGCGAGTTAAGGCAAGGTTGTTCCAATACACACCATACGAGTTGCGATCTAGATTTTCTACTAAGTAATCGTGGAGAAAGGTGGCTAAATCGTGAGCCTGTGGGTGATACCAAAATGAACCGATGCCTGTTCTACTCAGGGCGTCACCAGCATCGGGCAGGGCGTTGTAGTGCAGGCTCAAAGCTAGGGTGGGCTCGGTGGCGTCAATGATTTCGACGCGATCGCCCGGGTATAAATCATCGTCACCTTCGCGGGTCATCACAACGGTAGCGCCTCGCTTTTGTAGTTCGTCACGCAATAGCTTAGAAACGATTAGCGTAACGTCTTTTTCAGGGTAGCCTGTAGGGCCGCGAGATCCTAAATCAGCGTCGCTACCATGACCGGGATCAATTAAAATTGTTGTTCCTTGCAAACTGTTGTTTGGGGGCGCATGGCGCAAAGAGAGAATTAGGCTAGTGCCTTCGTAGCGAAGTTTGTAACCCCATTGCTGAGGTGCCTTGAAATGGAAGGTATATTCGGCGCTGTCTGGTAGAACAGAGTTGAAATCCATCCTTTCTACCACCGGATCGTTAGAAAAGTAGATAGTGTCTGTTTGTGGAGTTGTATTATGCAAGGTCATCGTTAAAGACTGTTCATCTTGACGAACTTCGATAGGGACGGGGGTTTGCAAGGGAAATACAACCTCCGTCCAATCGCCTATTTGCTCGGCGCTGATGCCGCGAATGATGCTTTCAGGGGGCACGGAAGCGCTGCTAACAGTTGTTTCGGCTGCTTTGATCCAGCCGCCGTAGTCGAGCCGTAGCCATTCGCCATCGCGTCCGGTAATGGCAGCGCGAGTGCCCGCTGGTAGGGGCGTAATTCTCGAATAGTTGGTACTTGGGCCAGTACGGGCAACCCCTTGTTCGGCAGTCACTTCGGCAACTTGAAAGTTAGTAGGAGAAAGAATGCTTACTTGCCCTGGGGCAGCGGCAGTGACAGTCTCACCTTGGGCTTGAAGGGTAAGGGTAGGGGTTCCTAAGTTGCCGGGCTCAATCGGAATCGTACAGCCTGCATATTCTGTAGCGCTGAGTTCGACGGGCGCTGTTTGCGAAGTTAGTACAGCAGAGTTAGGCGGCAGATCTACGCTGGTTTGAGGCGTGAGCGTTATTTTTTGGGAGCCGAGCTGGGCAGAGACTTGGGCGTTGGGGGTGGCGATCGCGCTCAAACACACCAACTCACCCGGCAGCCGCGCCATATCCGCCGCAGGCATCAGTGTCCCCTCAGCAAAGCCCACGCCCTCCGGCAAAGGCGGCTCACTCGACACCCGCGTAATCTGTAATGTTAAGCTTTCATCGCCCTGCGTAATCGTAAACGTATTTGCACCAAGCGCTAGCGGCAGCGTTGGTGCAAAGTGACCGTCGCCGCTGCGGTTTTCAATCGGCTCACCGTTGATAGTGACAGGTTCATCAGGGGCGGCAGTGCCAATGAAAAAGATTCGGTCGGCAACGGTTTCGTGCTCTGGCGGAGGATAGGCAACGAATAGATCGGTCGAGGGCTCGGCGGCGGCTGGTCGGATAGTGAGGGATTGGTGGAGGGCGATCGCACCGACAACGCCACCCAGTAACCTCCATATTCCCTGCTTCCAGCGACAGTTCACTTCCAAATCCCTCACACTTAACTTAGGCCCAGCAAAAGCCACCTGATCCTTATACCAGGATTTCGGACAGTAGTTGAGGGCAAAGGGACGCTTTTGCCTCCCATCGTGAAAGCTGTAGTGAACGATCAGCCAAAGAACTGACTGACGCGACCAGAAAATTCGGGTAGTAGCGGTGAGCTGACAGAGTCACTGGTCGTCAGTGTGGCTACAAGCACTAGCTTGGCGTTCTCGCGACGATATACTTCTAGCTGCTTTAAGAACCGATCGGCAATCCAGTATTCTTGAGCACCTTGAGCGGAGTAGAGTTTTAGTTTGGCTTCGCGATCGCGTCGAATGTTCTCACGCCCTGAAGACAGTACCTCAATCACAAGTTCAGGTATTCCATTAAGGTGACCGGCTTCATCTTCTATCAAAGTCATTCTTGTTTTTGTGACCCAAACCGCGTCTGGAATGACATTATCAGCATCCGATAGAATGATGCCCGGCGCAATAATCACCTCTCCCAACCCCGATTGCTTAGACCACGTATTGAGAGCACTACATATTTCTAGCGCTATCTGCTGATGTCTGCGATGGGGCAATCTGGACACAAACAGCTCTCCGTCGATAATTTCGTAAGTCGTCCACTCATTTTGAGGCAGCAGCTCAATATCTTGAGTCGTCCATCGAATGCTGGTTGTAGCAGATTGACTGACCATATCGCTTCCTTTGCCTGTTTTTGATAGGTGACAACTCATGGATTCAATATAACGTGATGCCCTCCGCAATCTATTCGGTGTGGCACAATTGATCATTAGACTTTATCGGGAATTAACGCGGTAAAATAAAAATTGGCCAGGGAAATCGGAGCAGTGTGATGAGAATAACCTACGCAGAGCTGAAGGGAAAACCTCGCATATTGAAGAGCTTGACGGGA
>JBAQZP010000098.1:0-17571 GCA_049791095.1 Phormidesmis sp. | reverse complement strand
TTCGGGGAAGAGGGGAAGGGGGAAGAGGGAAAGGGGGAAGAGGGAAGAGGGGAAGGGAGTTTAGAAGGAGGGGCGGGGAATGGTTTGATTTGGGGGTTCTGGTGAAGCCGATGGGGGAATGCCCTGTTCGGCTAGGTGGCTGCGGGCGGTGGGGCCTTTATGCGGTAGGCGACCAGCTTCATACCAATACTCGCGGTAAATTAGCTCTAGCTCGTTGCCTGCTTCAGAGAAGTAGTCCATTTGTTGGGCTTGCAAGGTAACCATGATTCGCAGTACCAGTAGGGCTAAAATGGCGACGACCATGCCTGCGGCGGTGGTAATCAGGGCTTCTCCTATACCGCCTGCGGCTTCGGTTGCGCCGACGGCTCCCTCGGTGCCGCCGCCGATGTTGAGGTTCTCGAAGGTGGTGATGAGGCCGGTTACTGTGCCGAGCAGTCCTAATAATGGCGCGACGGCGACGACAGTTTCTAAAAGCTTGTCCCCTTTGCGCATTTTCACAAATTCTTTGTCAGCGGCGTTCTCTAGTGACAGGCGAAAGGTGTCGGGAGATGGATTTTTGAGATTGAGGGGGGCGAGCAGAAAGCGGCCAATTGGGAGGTCGCGGGCGCGGGCGGCGATCGCAGCGGCTCCTTCTAAATCCCGGCGCGACATATCCAAAACTTCGTCCGTCACTCGACCTTCTCGCTTGAGCAGGTTAGTCCAAAAGGTTGCTCGCTCTAGGGCGCAGGCGACGGTAAAAACAGATGCCCCGATGATTGGCACCATCACGGGGCCACCTTTTGCCAAGAAATCGAATACGGTTGCCATAAGTTATCAGGAAGCTCACTTACAGGACTATAGCGGGGGCAATCTCTTCGTAGGTAAATACAAGGTTAAAACCGATTGAGGGGGTGATCTCACTCAAATTAATGGTTTATGCCTACCTATATGACGTTTACGTATTTTACGTATCTATTAGAAGATTTAGGATAAGAGATTTAGGACTGGTTATATTAGAGCGCGATCGCGCATTTCACTCAACAGCCAGTTGGCCATCGTCGCCCGCCGAGTCAGCCGAGGCACTAGCTGGTCAACCGAGTAACCTTTAAACCCAAGCAGGGTTTTGAGCAACTGCTTGTTTTCTTTAGGAATCGATCGCGTTAGCTGCACTGTAGCCGGGCGACTCTCAATGAAATTGGGCGGTTCAGGATATTTTTCGGCCCAGCTTGCGTCTACTTTATCAGTGAGCCAAACCGGCTTGGATAGGTCGGCCTGATCGCCGGAGCGCAGGCGATAGCCTAAGTGATGCCACACTAGACGGTTTACAGTGTCATCGGGCAGTTCGTTGTTTAAAATGGCCCACAGCGTTTCAGTTGTCAGGGGAGGGAGGTTTGTCATTATAAAGTCGAGAGTGCCGACCGAGCTTACTGTCCAGAAGCTTCAAGCCGCTTTGGCCATGGATGCAGAGAACTTAGGCATCTGCCGCGAATTTAAGCGCATCCATCCTCAGTTCGACCTGCATCTATATAAAAGCTTGCCTTCTACCAGCACGCGCCTATGGAAAATGATACAAGCTGGCGCGGGGGCTGGCACAGTGGTGATTGCGCAGCGTCAGTCGGCAGGTCGGGGGCAGCGCGATCGCATCTGGCAATCAGAACCCGGTGGCCTTTACCTTTCTTTAGCCTTAGAGCCCAACTGGCCCGTTAGCCATAGCGCCCAGCTCACTTGCCTGGGCGCTTGGGGCATTGCCACTGCCTTAAATAATTTAGGACTGCCCATCAAAATAAAATGGCCCAATGACTTATTTTTTGAAGGCAAAAAATTAGGCGGTATTTTGACCGAGACGAAGCTGTCACCAGCCGAGGGGGCTTTGTCGGTCAAAAGATTGACTGAGGGCGATCGTCCTAATCCCTCAGCCTGTATAAAGCAAGCTGTCATCGGAGTAGGGATTAACTGGCACAACCGCGTCCCCGATACGGGAATTACGCTGGCACAAATACTGGAGAGACGGCCCGACAGCGCCGCCAATAACAAAATAAATTGTTTAGAGGTGCTAGCTGCCCTGGTACTTAAGGGAATTCTACAGGGAGCCTACTTTCGGCAGCAGGTCGGTAGTCAAGTTTTCATGAAGGTCTACTCAGATCTACTGACACAAGTTGGTAAAGTTGTTTCACTGGATGATAACCAGCTATCCCTCGCCATTCGCCCCTCTCTATTGCCTTGGCAAGAACGCTCTGTCCTATCGCCGCCCTCAAAATTGTGCGATCGCCGATTATCAAACCGTTCCGGAGAGGTCGTAGGGGTATCAGAAGAAGGTTACTTACAGGTTGCTATAGGCAAGGCTATTAAAAGCAGAGCCCGTCTGCTAGATAGCTGTGAGCTAGATAGCCAAGTGCCTGATGGCCAAGTGCCTGATGGCCAAACGCCTGATGGCCAAACGCCTGATGAAGCTCGCCCAATTTTGCTATTTAGACCCAGCGAGATTCACATAAGTTAAGATTGATCGGGATTATTTTAGGTTACTGACATATGACTGTGCCCCAGCAAGACCAAAAGCCCACTGGCCAAACCCCTGGTCAACTGATTGAAGGCCAGGAAAGTAAAGGCCCTGCTAACTACGACAAGCTTCAAAGATGCTGGTTTGTCACCCTCGGTCTGATGGGCAGCTTTGGCTTTGTGGCCAGTCAAGTAAATTTTGCCCTCGCCGAGGGTGACTTTTTGCTAGACGACTATGCTACTAGCCCTGGTGCGGCTGCCCTCAGCACCAACTACGCGGTCTCTGATACGACGTTTACGCTACAAGAGCCTACGTTTGAAGCCGTACCAGTTAATCTGCCAGCACCTGCCGCTTTCATCGAAGCCCCGCCAGCACCTGAAGTTGCCGCTGAAGCCTTTGCCCCCGCCGCTGAGACTGCTGTCACGTCGAGTATCGAGATTGAAGTTGCGCCTGCTGCAACAACCACAGCGGCAGCTTCTAGGGTTGCGCCCACTGTTAGCCCAGTCGCACCGCCAACCTTTACTACCGTGAAAAAGCCGCTCGCCAAGGCGGTCAACCGCAGTCCTCTGGTGGGCCTAGTTGAGGCCAGCGCTGTGGCAACGCCGCTGTCTAATTACATGCGAAGACCGGTCACGAACTTAGCCGCAGACAATTTAGCAGACGCTGATTCAAAGGGGGCATTATTAATGGCTTCCTCCGAAGCCTCTGCCGCCGCCGTCCCTGACATTTTGCCAGAAGCTGCTGCGCCTACTGTTGAACCCACTGTTGAAGCTGCGCCAGAGGCTGCTGCGCCTGCCCCGATTCAATCTACTGAAATTGTTCCGGCAGCTCTTCCTGAAGGCACTAGCTTGCCCGAGGAATATAACAGCATTTTTGTCGATCCGACCGAGTACAGCGTCGGGGCTACCGAAGCGCCTGAATCTACTCAATCCCCTAGCGTTGTGGTTTCTGAGCAGTCTACGGGCTGTGAATTTGTCGTCGGGGCAGGCCAGGCTGTACCCAATGGAGCCTGTGGGGCCGCCAGTAGTGTTGCGCCTGCCCCTGCCCCACTGACGGCTGGAAATGAGCCAGCGCCGGTTGCCAATGCGCCGACAGCGCCTGCGTATCAGGCGGCACCAGTTGCGAGTGCGCCTGCTGTGAACGTCGGCCCGGTTAGCTTTAGCGTCAACGGTATTCGGTTTTCTGGTTCGACTACGGCAGCAGGCCGGGCGTATCTCAACCGTTCTGTGCGCCCGCTCGTCAACCTTCAAGCAGCGCAGCAGTTTATCTTTCCACTGTCCATTCCGTCGCCGATTACCTCCTTATTTGGCTATCGAGTCCATCCGATTACTGGCGATTACCGTTTTCATGCCGGTACCGACATCGGTGCGGCGCAAGGCACCCCAGTATTAGCCGTGCAAGACGGTAGCGTTGAAACGGCGGGCACTGCCGGAGGCTATGGGCTGATGGTAGTACTAAATCACCGGGTAGAAGACACTCAATTGCAGAGTCGTTATGCTCACCTATCAGAAATTTTGGTAGAGCCTGGAACCAAAGTGAATAAAGGTGATGTCATTGGCCTGGTTGGCAGTACGGGCAACTCGACTGGGCCTCACCTGCACTTTGAGATGATGCAGGCTACGGCTGATGGTTGGGTGTTGGTGAATGCTGATAGCCTGGTGCAGAACTCGCTGTCAAACTTGGTAAGGGCACTGAACAACCCTATGCAGGCGTTGAACTTTAACCTGGCGGACTTAAATTTGAAACGGGCTGGCGCTTTACCCGCTGCGGCGCAGACAGAGGCGGGCACTGAAACATTGAGCCCTGGTCAGAACGGCATTCCGTTCCGTCCGGCTCAGCCTAATGCTAGCTAGTCAACGCTGTGGCCTTTCGTTACTCTCGGGTGGTTCGTTTTCACGAAACCGATGCGGCAGGGGTGCTGTATTTCTCTAACTTGCTAACCCTGTGCCATGAGGCGTATGAGGCGGCGATCGCATCGGCAGGGATTGACCTGGGTCAGTTTTTTTCTCGGACGGGCGCAGTCGCGGTGCCGATTGTTCATGCCGAGGTGGACTTTTACCAGCCGTTGATATGTGGAGATAAACTGGCCATTACCCTGGTGCCGCAGCAGCTAACGCCTTACAGCTTTGAAATTAGCTACAAAATTCAAGCTCAAGCGACAGATAAACTTGCTGGCAAAGCCCTGACCCGCCATGTTTGCATTAGCGTGGGCGATCGCCGTCGCCATTCGCTAACGGCTGAGCTTCTAGACTGGATACAGGTGATAAATGAGCCAGCAACCCTTGCCGATTGATTTTGCCTTGAGCGTTGCGGGGTAAAGCCTCTAGACAAACCCAGTGTTTGGGCTGTTTGTACCGGCTGAGTTTAAGGGCGATCGCCGCTTTCAACCCCTCAACAGACACACTCGCGTTCACTGGTACATAAGCGGCGACGACCGCTTCTCCCCACTGGCGATCGGGCATACCGATAACGCACACGTCCTTAACAAGTTTCGTGCTGCGGATTGCGGTTTCCACTTCAGCCGGAAAAACATTCTCACCCCCACTAATAATTTTGCCGCTGATGCGTCCGGTGATGTACAAATCACCCTCGGCACTGAGATAGCCCAAATCATCGGTGTAAAAGGTGTTTGACAAAAAAGACGGCGATGACAGGTGGTGATAGCCAAGGGCCGTTGCTGGCGAGTGAATGACGATCTGCCCATTGGTCTTGGCGGGTAAGATCTGACCGTTTTGCTCGATGCGGACAGTGACGTGGGGAAGGGCGCGTCCACTGCTGCGATCGCCCCTCAAAAATGCTTCAGGACTCAAGGCTGTTACCATCGCCGCTGTTTCCGTCATGCCATAGGACAGACTAAGGGGAATGCGCTGGTCGGCAGCATGATTCAGCAAGTCAGGCCAGGCGGGGGCTCCACCCAGAAGAACGGCGCGGAAGTGACGGAGCCAGGGGGTTTGGCCGGTGTGGAGAAGATGTTGTAGCTGGGTGGGGACGAGGGAGAGGTAGGTGTGGGGCAGGGGGAAAGGGGGGAAGGGGGAAAGGGTTTTCCACGAGAGCAGGGTAGTTTGCCCGCCGCTGCGCCAGGTGCGAAGGATTTGCATGAGGCCGCTGACGTGATAGAGCGGCAAGGTGCAGTAGCTGTTGACGGGCTGTGCCTGGGGACAGAAGAATTGGAGAAAGCCGCTGACTGAGGCCATTAGACTATCCCAGGTATGGCAGGCAAATTTTATTTGGCCGCTGCTGCCGCCGGTTGGGATGAGGATGGCGCTTTGGGCGGTTCTTTGCCGATTAATATTTTCTGAGAGAACTGGCCCATCTACGGGAAAAGGATTTTTTCCCAGAACCCAGTCAGGGCGTATAGGCTGACCTACCGACTGCCATTCTTGTTGGCCCCAGCGTGGGTTGGCAAGAGCCACATCCCAATCCGCTAGCAAAGCCGCCATAAATCCAGCTAAAAAATCTGCCGCTTCAGCTTCTGCCAATAACAGCAAGGGCCGACGCGAGTTTGCTAGGTTTTTTGAGTCGTAATCTGACCTACAATGTTGCTG
Source organism: Phormidesmis sp. (assembly GCA_049791095.1). Classification (GTDB taxonomy): domain Bacteria; phylum Cyanobacteriota; class Cyanobacteriia; order Phormidesmidales; family Phormidesmidaceae; genus Phormidesmis. The sequence goes on along the minus strand of JBAQZP010000098.1, from coordinate 11,550 downwards.
ATGAGAACGTTCTAGCTGTTGGCGGTAATGGCAGACTCGCCGCTGCCAATGTTCCGTTTGGTTGCCCAATTCTTTGACGACTAACCAATCGGGTCTCAGCCCCTCCCATAATTCTTTTGGCGTTGCTGCTAGCGTCACCTTAGCCTGAGCAGCCGTTTCCACAGCGCCTCCCAATCTGGATCGTCCAGGCCGTCGTTCGGTAGCCATTGCTGTGTGCCCAATCCCAGCACTCGGCGGGGAAAGTGGGGGAGCAGTTTTTCTAGCTCGGCGGTGAGATCGATTAGTGCCTGACGACCAATATCAGTTTCAAATACAGAGGACACCACAATATCGATAGGGTAATCGGCGCAGAAGCTCATTAGCCGACTGGGCGAGCCTAAAACAGCGGCTTTGACTACATAAATGCCGCGCCAGCCTTTGAAGTAGTGAGCTTTGAGCTGATCGAAGGTAGTGACGGACTCATCTAGGGCAATCGGGGTTTGGTAGCGGTGGGCTAGCTTCATAATGTCGTCAAAGCGATTAGGCGGTAGGGGCTGCTCGATAAATTCGATGCGGTGACCGAGGCGATCGCACTGATCCAACCAATGATGCGCCGTCAGCTCACACAGTCCCCCATTGGCATCTAGCCGCAGCCTTGCCCCCAGCGGAAGCTGCGCCATCAACTGCGAAAGCCACGCCAGCTCTACCGCCACGGGCGCAACCCCAATTTTCCACTTAAACGTGCGGTGGCCCAAGGCCCATAGCCCTGTCCAGGCCGAGAGCGCCGCTTTACCCGCTGGCAAAAGCGCACTACAGCGAGCCGTCTCTAGTTCGGCGCAGTGAATATCGCGAGAAAGGTTGTCTATAGCTAGCTCGAATCCAAAATTGCAAGCCGGTAAAGTTGGCAAAATCGCGAATACATTATGCTCACAAAGCTGATGCGGTACGTCCTGGCAAAAGGCCAATGCCTGCGCTTGGGTTTCTGTGCCAAACCAGGGCAGCGGGGCTACTTCGCCAAACCCTGTGTGTCCCTGCTCGTCGGTAAACTTCAAGATGATGCCTTCACGATGCTTCCACGCGCCGTGACTGGTTTTGATAGTTTGACGAAAGGGCCTGCGATAGGGCCGAAACTCGAAACGGTAGGTCATGCATCTGAGCCAGATTGGGGGTAGCCATCAAGTAAGCGTATCTGGATTGCACGCGACGCTACAGCAGCAGGCCCAGCGTTAGCAGCAGTCCACTCCAAAAATGAAAGCGAATCGCTAAAAACTTAGAATTGCTTACTCGCTCTGGCTGAGCGTGGAACTGTAGCAGATGACGGCACAGGCGCACCGCTGCTGGCAGGCTGCCCCACAGCCACAAGGCGCTGAGCGAGTATCCCCCTTGAACCAGGGCCACCAGCGACGCGGCAAATACTCCACCGCAGGCCCAAGGCAATAGCTGCGCCCCCCGGCGAGTGCCTAAGCGGACGATGGGCGACTTTTTCCCTGCCTTTAAATCATCCTCGACCTGATGAAAGTGCGAGCAAAACAACACCAGCGTGGTGGTAATGCCAATAATCAGCGCCGTCGGTAAAAGCGGGCCTTGCCAGCTCCAGGCGCGATCGCCCCACTGCTGAAGCTGAGCGTAATAAGCCGCACCCACCGCCAAAGGGCCAAAGCTAAAAAAGCATAAAATCTCACCCAGTCCCTGATAGCCTAGCCGAAAAGGCGGGCCCTGGTACAAATAGCCCAAGGCGCAGCAGGCGAGCACCATTTTGAGCACGGTCAAATCTTGCTGCCACAGCGAAATGCTCAAAATTCCAGCAATGCCCAACAGCAGCGCCAGGTTGCCTATCCAAAAAATGAGCGGACGATTTTGAGTGAGATTTACCAGCGAATGGTGTTTGTTTTCGTCAATGCCGGTGGTCGCATCGAAAACATCGTTGCTCAGGTTTTCCCAAACCAGTAGCAGAATGGCAGAGAGGGCAAAGGTGACGAATATGCCCGGATTAAACTGTCCGGTTTGGGCATAGGCAACCGCGCTGCCTGCCAAAATTGGCATGACCGCGACGCAGTACATCGGGGGTTTGATGGCCGCCATCCATAGCTGCTTTTGAGAGGGTAGAGCCTCCAAAGCCTGATCGGCTGGCGGCTGAACTGGCTGCTGGGGATTAACCGTTTGGGTCACCATAAAAGAGCGTTTGGTATCGGGCAAATATTAAAGCAGTCGATTGGCAGGCCAAGGCCCAGAAGTTAGCATAGCCTTTTGCTTAAAGGCTTTCGGCGGATGGCAAAAAAACTCAAAGTTGGATGAACCGAAACGATAGAATGCGAGGAATACGTCAGAATGCGAACAATACGCAGATTGCCTACCATCAAATAAATTTGGTTAGCTAGAAGTTTTCACAGGTCACGCTTGTCAAGTTCTCTGCTACAGTGCATGGCGACTCGGCCCAAGATTTTGACCTGTATTCGTTTGACCTGCACCAGAGAGTAGATCCGCCTGTGACCTCCAAATTTGCTATGCGATCGCCCAAAAAACCGTCCAGGCTACTGGCGTTCGGAGCCGCTTTTTTGATTGGGGGCGGGGCGATTGCTTATCTCAACTTTGTTCAGCGAGCACCCAAAAGCCTTTCCCCAGCCGGAACACAGCTTGTGCCCAAAGATGCGATCGCCACCATGACAGTGACGACCGACGAGCTGACCTGGATAAAGCTGCGGCAGTTTGGCACCGCTGAAACACAGCAGCAGTTCGATGCGCTGTTGAGCGACTGGAAAGATCGTCTGTTTACTGACAATGGCTATAGCTACAAGCGCGATATTAAACCCTGGATAGGCGATCGCGTCACCTTAGCCTTCCTACCCGACAAAGCCGCTAATCGAGATCAAACCGCTGGCGGCGGACTGACCGACGCTATTCAAAACGTTGTCCTGGTCGTGCCGATTGCCGAGCCGATGAAGGCAAAATCTTTGCTAAAGGACGGGCCAAAGAACCCGACCGTAAAGCTAGAAAGTCGTAGCTACAAAGGCATAGATATCCAGACTTTAAAGAGTGCCGACGGCGACACTACAGAGCTAGCCGTGATTGGAGCTGGGTGGCTGCTATTGAGCAACAGCACCGACGGCATAGAACAGGCCATCAACACTTACAAGGGTGGACGCTCTTTGCTGAACATAGCGGACTATCGCAAGGCGGCAACGCGGATAGAATCGCCGCAGCCACCCGGTAAGAATTTTGCTCAAATCTATCTGAATATCCCCGCCGCCACGCGAGTGATGGCCACTCCCTCGGGTACAGGCACTGGCAGCGACAACCGGAGTATTTTACCGCTGCAAGGGTCTGAAGGGATTGTGGCAACGGCGCTGGTGGAATCGGAAGGGATGCGCTTTCTGGGGACGAGCTGGCTAGCGCCCAAAAATGACCTGGCCTATAGCGAGCTAAGCAATGAGGCGGGTGAAATGCCGCGTCGGATGCCGGGCGACACGCTGGTAATGATGTCAGGCGGTAACTTGCAGCAGTTTTGGCGCGGCCTGAGTGAAGGGAATACATCGCCACCGTTTTTGCCCGATCCGCAAAACTTAAAGGCCGGATTGTTGACCCAAACAGGGCTAGACCTTGACGAGGACATTATGCCTTGGGCCGCAGGTGAGTTTGCCCTGGGCCTGCTGCCGCCGTTGAATACTGAAGCAGCGGCAACCGGCGTAGAACCGCAAGATTCACCCGTTCAGCAGCCGGAAGCCGCATCGATTGAAAGTGCGCCGCTGATGATTATGGTGCAGACGAGCGATCGCGAAGCAGCAGAATCAGTCTGGGCACAGCTAGATGACGTAATGGTCAGCAAATACCGCTTTGAGGTAAAAACCGAAGACTTCGAGGGCGGCTCGCTGACAAAGTGGAATTCCCCTTTTCAGGGCGTGCAGTTTAGCCACGGCTGGCTACCGGGAAATATCACCTTTTTTGCCGTAGGAAATGGCGTTGCCGATGTGATTGCGCCGACGCCCAGCCGATCTTTGGCCGAGACTCGAACCTTTCAAACCCTGACCAGTCAAGCGCCCAAGCCTAACAACGGCCACTTTTATATTGACCTCACCCAAATAAACGCGCTCAACGGCGAGGTGTTTCCGCTGCCGCAGCTTTCTGCTGATGGCCCAACCGCAGCAATTCAGGCCGTGGGCTTAACTGCCAGCGTGGACAGGCAGACCATGGACTACGACTTGTACATAAAACTGGCTAAAGGATCCAAGCCAGGCGCGTTGTGACCCTGGGGTAAAACCGGGTTTAAGGGGTGCGATCGCAACTGACAAAAAGCTAGCCTACCAGACGGCTATCCAGTTTGCTATTTAGTGAGTGCTGTTCACTGCGAGCATTTTGCTAACGGTGTGATGTCTTTAGCTGATAAACTCGATGATGGTCAAGCAAGAGATATAAAGACTCTTTTAAGATCGGCTAGATTCGGCAATTTGGAGGATAAACACCCCGTGGAAACCACCCTCGGTTTAGAGATTATTGAAGTCGTCGAGCAGGCAGCGATCGCATCTGCTCGCTGGATGGGTAAAGGCGAAAAGGACATCGCTGACGAAGTCGCGGTAGAAGCGATGCGCGAGCGCATGAACAGAATTCACATGCGCGGCAAAATCGTCATTGGCGAAGGCGAACGTGACGATGCGCCCATGCTCTACATCGGGGAGGAAGTCGGCATTTGCACACAGCCCAATGCTGAAGAGGTTTGCACCCCTGACGAGCTACTAGAAATTGATATTGCCGTTGACCCTTGCGAAGGCACCAACCTTTGCGCCTACGGTCAGCCCGGTTCTATGGCTGTACTCGCCATCTCCGAGAAAGGCGGTCTATTTGCCGCGCCTGACTTCTACATGCGCAAGCTGGCCGCACCCCCAGCGGCAAAAGGCAAAGTAGACATTACTAAGAGCGCTGCTGAAAACCTGAAAATTTTGGGCGAGTGCCTAGATCGTGGCGTTGATGAGCTAGTCGTCATTGTGATGAAGCGCGAACGTCATAACGAGCTAATTCAAGAAATTCGCGATGCCGGTGCCCGCGTTCGCCTGATTAGCGACGGCGACGTATCTGCGGCGATTTCCTGCGGCTTTGAAGGCACGAATGTCCATGCCCTGATGGGGATTGGCGCAGCGCCTGAAGGGGTGATTTCTGCCGCTGCCATGCGCTGCCTGGGTGGTCACTTCCAGGGTCAGCTAATTTACGATCCGGCGGTCGTGAAAACGGGCCTGATTGGCGAAAGCAAAGAAGCCAACCTGGATCGTCTAAAATCTATGGGCATTAACGATCCTGACAAAATTTACACCGCTGAAGAGCTAGCCAACGGTCAAAATGTCTTGTTTGCGGGCTGCGGCATCACGCCAGGCACCCTGATGAACGGCGTGCGCTTCTTTAACGGCGGCTACCGCACTCAGAGTCTAGTTATCTCTAGCCAGTCTAAAACGGCTCGCTTTGTAGACACCGTTCACATGGGCGGCAATCCGAAGCGGGTAAGCTTGAACTAACGCGGTTTGTAGCCGCGAATAATCGAGAGGCGTTGGCATTTAGCCTGCGCCTTTTGTTTGTTTGCGCCTTTTGTTTGTTTAAATTATTTTCTAGAGATAGCCTGCTCTAGAGACAGCCTGCAAAGCACGCCACCATCAGAATCTTTTAAAATAGAGTTTTGTTGAGTTTTCTTGAGATAGCCCTCGGTTATTTAATACTTTAGAAAGAGAGCCCACCGCTCACTCACTATTAATAGAAGATTCTTCATCACAGATCCCCAGGAAGCAAACATGAATATTGCTGTCATTGGACTCAGTCACCAGACTGCGCCCGTTGAAGTCCGAGAAAAGCTGAGCATCCCTTCTGCTCAAGTCGCTGATGCGATCGCCGATCTCAGCGGCTCGCCCTCCATCGAAGAAGTTTCTATCCTCAGCACTTGCAACCGCCTAGAAATTCACATCGTCACCCCCGAAACCGAAGCCGGTGTCCGTGATGTCATGCGGTTTTTAGCCGAACACAGCGGCATTGCGCTCAACGATTTGCGTCCGCACCTGTTCGTGCTGCTTCAGCAAGACGCCGTCACCCACCTCATGCGCGTCTCTGCCGGACTCGATAGTTTGGTGCTTGGCGAAGGTCAAATCCTCGCCCAGGTCAAGCACGCCCTCAGCTTGGGCCAGCAGCACAAGGGCGTTGGCCGCGTGCTCAACCGCTTGCTCAAGGACGCCATCAAGGCAGGCAAGCGCGTCCGCACCGAAACTAACCTGGGCACAGGCGCAGTTTCGATTAGCTCTGCCGCTGCCGAACTTGCCCTGATGAAGGTAGAAAGCTTTGACAACTGCCACATTGCCATTTTAGGGGCGGGTAAAATGGCCCGTTTGCTGGTTCAGCACCTGATTTCTAAGCGGGCAAGCAAGATTACGTTGCTCAATAGAACTATCAAGCGAGCGGATGAGCTAGCAGCTCAGTTTGGCGATGTCGAAATTGAAACTGGCACCCTAGATGGCATGTTAGAGGTTGTCGTTGCCGCTGATGTGGTCTTCACCTGCACCTCTTCGATAGAGCCCATTTTGCACAGAGAGAATCTAGAGCCGGTCTGTAATGGTTCGCAGATCATGGTGTTTGACATCGCGGTGCCCCGGAACGTGCATAGCAACATTAGTGAAATTGACTCAGTCTTTGCCTTTAATGTTGATGACCTGAAGGCGGTCGTTGCGCAGAATCAAGAGAGCCGGCGGCAGATGGCGCTAGAAGCGGAGGCGCTGTTGGATGAGGAGGTGGAGGCGTTTATGGACTGGTTGCGATCGCTCGACACCGTCCCCACTATCAGCAGCCTGCGCAGCAAAGTAGAAACCATTCGCACCCAAGAGTTAGAAAAAGCAATGTCGCGTCTGGGCTCAGAGTTTTCTGAAAAGCACCGTGGTGTGGTTGAAGCGCTGACTCGTGGCATTGTCAACAAGATTTTGCATGACCCGATGACGCAGCTTCGGGCCCAGCGAGACATGGACGCGCGCGATAATGCCATGGAAACGTTGCAAATCTTGTTCAATTTAGAAACCGCTGCTCGCAAAAAAGGCGTAGGCAGTAGTAGCCGATAGATTTGCGAAACAGCGCAACAACTTACGCCCGCCCATCTATAGACTACCGATAGACCACCACCTATAGAACAGTAGCTACCGCCTCAGAGATATCTTTGAGGCGGTAGTCCAATATTTAGAAAGGTCTATTTCTCCCCTATTCTTACTGTAAAGGCGGGTATCTTAGCCGCATACTGTCGGTTAAGGGCCAAGCCTATATATAGGCGTTGGCAAAAGTTCCTATGTTTTCACGATTGCGTCGCTTCATCAGTCGCTTTTTCAATCAGTCTCGCACCATCAATCACGAGCCGATCAACAAAGTCAGCCTGGCTGTGATTATTTTGGTAGACTTGTTCATTTTATTTAACGTTTTTGCTGGGCTAGATGACATTAGCCGCTGGCCGATTAATCCACAGCAAGCTTACCCCTGCTACAGTGAATGGCAAAGCTACCGCGAGGATACCTCGGCTGACAAAGACTATGCGGTGGTTGAGGGGGCGATCGCACCTGAAGAATGGCAGCAGCAGCAGCGCTACTCAACCCTAGCTGACGGACATTTAGGCAAAGTCAGCAATATCTGCTTGCAGTATGAATCGCTTCGCAACAAAGTTTCTTCACCCCAGAATGAAGAGATTTCTGTCCAAGTTAATAACACTCAAGCAGAAATTTATTCCTTTCAAAATAAAAACAGTACGATTCGCCAGCAGTATGACTCTACGCTGCTAGAAGAAATTGCGGGCCAGCCCCGAGAGCAGTCCATTAACGCGGTAGAAGCGGCGCAGGCAAGGGCAGAAATTGAACGCAATGAACGGGCGATCGCACAGCGCGAACAAACCCTCGCCGCGCTTAAAACAGAGCTAGTTTCGACAGCCCAAAGCCAAAGCTATTTGGCCATCTTGACCAATGACGAGCAGTTTCAAAAGTTAAACAAAGGCTACAACCGTGCAAGCTTCTGGCATCCGAGCGTTCAACTCTTCTTTCAAGGATTGTTTTTACTGCCGCTGATTTTGCTTGCCTTAGTAGTACACCGGTTTGCCCAACGGCGAAACTACGGCTATGTCTCATTGATTAGCTGGCACCTGCTGATCATTTTCCTCATTCCCCTAATCTGGAAGATCTTTGAATTTTTTCAGATAGGGTTTTTGTTCCAACTCATTGCAAACCTTGTCGAAGCGCTCTTTAGCGGATTGCGCTTTTTGCTGAACTATCTACAGATTTTGCTGATTCCAGTCATTGGCTTTGGCTTAATCAAGTTCTTTCAAAAAGTTGTTTTTAATACTCGCTTGCAAGCAACAAATCGCGTCCAAAAAATGCGCTGCGTGAACTGCGCTAAACATATTCGCAAACACGACATGCATTGCCCGCACTGTAGCTATGCGCAGTATCATAGCTGCCAGAATTGTCACAATCCTACCTACCGGCATCTATCCTATTGCAAGCACTGCGGCGCAAGCCAACCGCTGGACTTGTAAAACTCACCTCAGCGTAAGCAATGCAAGCCCTCAAATCTTCGCGCGTCAGGTCAGGAAAGTCGTCGAGAATTTCTGCTTTGCTCATGACTTATCAGTACGCCAAGCAGCAAGTCCTTGATGCCGAGCAGCTAATTCTATTGACCGACTCGTTCAGCCTATTGCCGAAGCGCCTAGTTCTATTGCCAAAGCAGCTAATCTTATTACCGGAGTGGCTAAGTACATAGCTGATATTGAGACGGTCGTAAGGTAAATTAGAGCCGTTGTGTATAGTGGCCCGGCCCTATTTACTTATGCCTATGTTTGAGAGCGCGATTGGTGGCATTGCCTGGTCAATTGTTGAAACGGCAGGTAAAGCGGGTAAGTATGTCGTTAAGCAGGGGAAGGAAGCTTACCAAGATACGCAGCGCAAGCAGGATGTATTGCAGGCGTTTGCGGCTTATGAGCAGCATTATCGCAATCGGCATTGCCAGATAAAGATTATGCCGGGGTTGATGAAAGCACCGCTGGATTTGAACTCAATTTATACAGATGTAAAGCTGCTAGACGATAGAAGCATTCACTACTTTGCGGGCGTAGAAGAATTGGAAGAAGGCTTTTGGGCGACGGGGCGGCGGGGGTTTGGGCCTAGTAATGCAGAAAGGGTTAAGGGCATTGAGGTGGCAAACCGTGAGCAGTTTTTGATGGTGCTGGGCGGGCCAGGCATTGGAAAGTCTACTTTTTTGAGGAAGATTGGGCTTGAAGCGCTGGCGCAAACGGGAAATATTCAACGGGAGTGCATTCCTGTTTTTTTGGAGCTGAAAAAGTTTAGAGATGAATCGTTTGATATTCAACAGGAAATTATCAAGGAGTTGGACGTTTGTCAGTTTCCGCCGATTGATGCCTGGGTAGAGTCTGCTTTGGAGCAGGGTAAGCTGCTTGTTTTGTTTGATGGATTGGATGAGGTGCCAGTAAGCACCCTCAACATTGTTATTGAGCGGATTGAGGATTTTGTTGATAAACACGATAAGAATAGCTTTGTCGCTTCTTGCCGGATTGCCGCGTATCGCAGTAGCTTTCGTCGCTTCGTAGATGTCACCATTGCTGAATTTGATAATGAGCAGATAGAACAGTTTATTCATCGGTGGTTTGATTCACGAGAAGATGAAGAGCTAGGTATCGCGGAGAAGTATCTGGAACTGCTCAATCAAAAGGAGCATGAGGCGACAAAAGAGCTTGCGCAAACGCCGCTGCTGCTAACTTTTTTGTGTCTGCTGTATGACCGCAAGCAGATGTTGCCGAGTAAGCGTAGCGTTCTGTACGGTCGGGCATTAGACATCATCTTGGATGAATGGTCTGCGCAGAAGCGAATTGAAAGAAATCCTATTCACGAGCGACTGAACCCTGAGCTAGAGAAGATACTGCTTGCGCAAATCGCTTATGAGAGTTTTAGTCAGAATCAGCTATTTTTCTCGAAGGAGACAATCACAGATCGTATTGCTGAGTTTCTTGCAGATACAGTTGAGAATCCGAAGTATTTGAATGCAAGCGATGTTCTACAAGAGATTGAAGTACAGCAAGGAATTTTGGTGGAAAGGGCAACGGATGCCTATTCTTTTTCTCACCTTACGCTTCAGGAATATTTAACGGCATCGTACATCGTAGACAATCAGCTTGAAAAAACGCTGGTTGAAGAATATCTCACCGATGAAAGCTGGCGCGAAGTGTTTTTGCTAGCTTCTGGGCTGATGGGTAACCGAGCGTTTCAATTGTTGCTAGCTATGGAGGAACAGGCGAAGGCTTATGTTGAACCTTACGAGAAAGTGAAGGCGCTAGTGAAGTGGGCTGCTGTTAATAAAGTAGGAGAGTCTACGCTTGAGCAGCGGGCGGGGATGATTGCGATTGCGGCTGAGATCGGTATTGGTATTGGCCTTAACAGCGCTATGTTTATTTTCTTACATAGCAATAGCATCATAGATACTGCTGTTGCTAGTGCCATCGCTACAGCCAGTGCAATGGATGTGGCTATCGACATTGACTATGCCGCTGATTCTGGTATAGGCAACGCTATCGTATATGAGTTGACTGGCAATATTGATATTGCAATATCTAATGCGAAAGAGGTTACCGTCAACGGTAAACATCATATATTCGATTCTCGCTCTATGGAAATAGTCGCTAAGGAGCTATTAATACATACGCAAGCTGTTCCTGAACCATGTGCATCACCAGATCTATTTCACAGATGGATTATGCAGCTCAGGTACATTTGGCTAGAAACACTAGAGCTGGATGAGGACGCTATCACATTTTCTTCTATGGAAGTTAGGGCTTTGAAAGATTATCTTCATGCCACTGAGTTACTCATTCGCTGCAAAGAATCTGCTATTCGTGTTTCTCGTAGCGAGTGGGCCGCGATGGAAAAGCGGCTACTGACGATTCAGGAGAACTGAACGTTTATTGTCCGCGCTCTGGTTTGCAGTCGGCAAATCTGATGGCTTCGGTGTCAAGAAAGCTGGCAAAGCCATTTTAACAACATTTCTCTAAGCCGAATCTTCCCCAGCCTGCTGTTGAAGCATATTACAGACATCATTTGATAGCAACAAGCCAGCGTCCTGAACAGTTTTGAGAGAATTTTCCAGAGAGCGAATTAACCCTCTCTGCTGTGCCAGTACCAGTGCGCCGCCTGTCCCCAAGTGGCTATTTTTAGAGCACGCGCACAGCTACGAGCAACGGCGCCATCTACCATAGCGCGGTAACCTTTATTAGCTAGGGCGAAGCTAAGAACCGCAGACTCACCAGCACCCAAGTCCCATGCAGTCACCGTCAAATCAAGGCGATGAGTTAACAACGACAGATTTAGTCAAAATCAGCTAACTCCTCAGTCAGTTCCTCGGCGGTGTATTGCCAAACGGATACCTGATAGCGGGCTAGCGTGCTGATAAGGGACTCGCAAGTAAATAATCTACCGTTTATGTCGGAACAATCGTCACATCCCACTTAGGCAACGTCTCAGAACGCTGCCATTGTTGCTCGAACGGTTCTAACTCATCTTTTGCCACCTTAATGCC
>JBAQZP010000097.1:0-4010 GCA_049791095.1 Phormidesmis sp. | reverse complement strand
CTGCTTCAGTCCCTTGTTATACTCTGACCAGTTGCGAATGCGGTAGCTCATGAAGTCACGGTTTTTGGTGGTACTTAAACTTTACTTCATCTACCCCTTTCGCAACCCCTATTCGTGCAACAACGCCCATGGCGACTATAAAGTGAATTAGGTGGAAACTATGCTCAGTAGAGCTTTCTAGCGCGAGTGATGAGCTAGGTATAAGCGTCGAGAAATAAGCTTATGCAGCTTTGTTTTAAGGTGAGGCTTTGGCCAATTGGGCGGCGGTGGCTAGCAGCGATCGCGGTTCCATAAACGCCAAATATTGCCCAACAATCTCTGGTGGCAACAGCTCAATTAACAAGTGGTTCTCTACCCAAAACTCAATCACATCGAAATAGTCACCTCGGTGGCAATGCACCATTTGCCAGCCTTCTCGCTCAGCTATCTGCTGAATTTGCGCCGCGCTCACCGGCACAGAAATAGCTGCATGATTAGCCGTATAGTGCGGTGACTTTGGGTTTGGGCGTAGCTGGGTGGCCTCGTCAGGTTTGCCGCCAGGAAACAAAGCAGTCCCAAGTGGATGGACTTCAATCATAGTGCCTTGAGCATCAAGGGCTAGCGCAACATAGCTTCCAGGATAGCCAGGAAAAGGAACAGATTGACCTTGCAACAGTTCTGCGAGCACCTGGCTGACATGCAGGGGATTGTTAGCAGCGATAGAAATGTGGTGAATCATGAGAATAGCTCCATTAATGATTGTTATGGTGAAGTTAGCTAAGAAATGAGTGACACTTCTCGATCCGACGTGAGCTGAATGGGCTGGCCCATCATTTGCTCAATGACCTCTGGCTGCATAGTTTGCAAGTAGGAAGAAATAAACTCCGGTGGGAAAAACTCAAACAGAATGCGATTTTCTACCCAAAGCTCAGTAGCACTGAAGGGCACAGCTTTACTCCGATGCCGAGTCACAACGCGCTATCCCTCGCGTCGGCCAATCTGTTCAATTTCTGAGGTGGTAGATGGAACCGAAATGGCAGCATGGGCAGATACAAAATTAGCGGGTGACGCTGGGCGAATCTTAGCTGATTCGACATCATTACCCGGCGTCCATACATCTCCTTGTTTGAGAACAGCAACGTGAGTGCCATCGCTATCGAAGGGAATAACCAGAAAACTGCCAGGAATGAAAAATTGATATACTTTTCCCTTCCAGATTTCTGCCAAAACGCTAGCAACTTGTAGGGGATTTTGGGCATCAATTGAAATGTGGTGAATCATGTCATTTATGCTTTAAATAAGGGGTGGTTAGGGAGTAGCCTTGAGGCACAATCTCAGGAATGGTGAAACTTTTTCTGGTAGAGGCGAAGGGTAGATAGAACAACCGTCATCCCCCAGCCTATGACCAAGCCTTGTAAAAAACCAATCAGAATGCTGGTAACTAAAATTAGCTGCACAATGAAGTAGTCTTGCTTGGAAAGCGTGAACCAAGAATCATACGACCATTCTAACAACATCAACAAGCCGAGAAACAGCAGCAATCCTCCTAAAATGGGCTTGGGAAAATAAGCTAGTAAAGAACTCCCCAAAACAGAAATAGCAATGAATACGCTAACGCCAATCCAGTTTGCTAAGCGACTTGTAGCCCCTAGTGTGTGTACCAATAGGGTGTCATTCATGGCGTGGTAGCTAAGGCTGCCTCCAACACATCCGACCGCTAGGTTAGCAACGCCTGCTGCTTTTAGTTCCTGATTGGAGTCAATAGTCTGCTTCATGACCAGTTCTAGCCCACTCATTTTGAGGGGTAGCGAAATGGCGGTGAGAAACACCACCGTTGCAATGCAGACATACTGATGGGCGATCGCCGACCAATGTACCTGAGGCAGGTTAGACCAGCTCAAGGGTTGCCAAAGTCCCTGAGTTTGTTGAACTTCTAGCATCCATCCCTGAGCACTGGCTTCGGCGATGGGTATGTCTGTGAAAGACAGCAGCAAATAGAACAGTGCAATGCCCGCAAATAGACTGAGAGGAATCACAAAGGGATGGGCTTTTTGGCGCGATAAAAGCAATAGATAGAGAGCAAACAACAGTCCGGGAATCCACCGAATCAGCGCTTCTGGCTGAATTAAAAGTGGCATTTGAGCTACCTTCAGAGGATGGTCAGCCATCACTTCAAAAGCGCCAGTCACGAGTAGCCAGCCCGAACTAGCCATGAAACTTCCTACAATGGGGTGAGGCAACCAGCGAACTAGGTTACCTGCTCGAAATAGTCCCAGCACTAGCAAAACCATCCCCGTTAGCACAGAGGTTAGCGCAATCATGGCAATGACCGTAGTCAAAATCTCGGCTGAGGGGACAGCAGGGGATAAATCTTTGGCGATCGCACCCGCAGTCCAAGCTAAAATTGCGGTTTCAGCCGTGGCTGAACCGACTACAATTTGCGGGCAAGAGCTCAGCAAAATAATGAGAACGCTAGTAGTTGCCACGCTAAAGAGAATTAATCCCACCCCAAACGATAGATGCTCGGCAAGACGGCCCGAGAAAATGAGTGCCGCAAAAGATAGTTCAAAGGATACACAGATTACGCCCGCAGCCAGACCTGCTGTGACATTGGGTAAAAGGTTGTCGATCTGAAGTCTGTTCATGACTTATGCCTAAAGGGATCATCGTAAGATGAGATAAGCGCAACGATTCTTTGAAGTTGAGGAGAGTGCTTAGTAAAAGACATCTCTCCTTTCTCTTGAAGCCATAATGCTCAACAAAGGGAAGATCTGGAGAGTAAATCGGGAAGATTTAGGGAAGACGATATTTTGTTGATATTATGAAGTCAGGCTGATATGAGGCATAGGCCATAGGCTGCTATGAGTAACGTGATGAGTAATGATGGAATCGATATTGGACTAACTCACATTGCGCTGCCGGTTACCGATGTTGAGCGCAGTATTCAGTTTTATGCGACCTATGCGGGAATGCAGGTTATTCATCGTCGCATTGATGCCGCATCAGGGGTATCTGTTGTGTGGCTTTGCGATCGCACCCGCCCATTTGCGATTGTTCTAATTCAAACGGCCTCGGCAGAGTCTGTTTTATTGCCGATTGCACATTTGGGAGTGGGTTGCAAAAGTCGAGAATATCTAGATTCACTTTGTGCAAAAGCAAGGCAGGAAGGGACGCTGATTCAGGAACCTAAAGATTCTGGCTATCCCATCGGCTATTGGGCCTTCTTGCAAGATCCTGATGGCCATACGCTTGAGCTATCATACGGGCAGGAAATCGGGCTAACCATAGAACAGACTGCTTAACCGTTTGTAGCAAAGAGGCTTGGCTACATGTCTAATACAAATCTAATTCGGCTTGGTGGGTTTGCGGCAGCGATCGCAGGTATTCTGCGAGGCGTTAACTCGTTTTTACCGAGTGCTCTTTCGGATGAGGCGATCGCGCTCCTCTACCTTCTCACCGACATTTTCCTCCTGTTTGGAATGATGGGTTTATATGGATTTCAGCATCAAAGATCTGGTTTATGGGGATTTTTCGGCTTTTTACTAACCATCATTGGCATCGCCATTATTCGCACTGGCACATTGTCCACCGCCAATCTCTACCCGGTAGGAGCATCAATATTCGCCGCTGGCATCAGCTCGTTTGCGGTGGGTTCTTGGATAGCGGGCAATTTCCCCAAGTGGATCTCTGCATTTTGGATAATTTCAACGGTGGTCGGATTCATTGGCTATTTCATACCAAATCTCAACCTCCTGTTTGCTATAGCTGGATTACTCTTTGGTGTTGGGTTTGCGAGTGCCGGTCTAAAGGTCTTTTTAGCAAAACCACTTTCCCCTGACGCACGACTACCGAAACGTTAGCGTCAGCCTAGCTCAACTATAATGAAATCTGTTAGGTGTCTTAATTGCCTAAATCTAGGCCAAATAAGCGTCAGTATGCAGCGGTAAAAAAGCTGAAAGCCTTGCCAAAAGAGGAAAAGTGATGAACGCTTGAGAAAGACAAAATACCCGAGGTTCATCACCATGTCTACA
>JBAQZP010000096.1:0-101706 GCA_049791095.1 Phormidesmis sp. | reverse complement strand
AACTTTCGGATGAGTCATCGTCGAGGACAAGTCAATAAGCTGGAAGCGATCGCTTAAAAGGAAAAGCTCAGGATAAGGGATGCCTATTTCTGTTATTCACACTATTACCGATAAAGTCTATTGGCTTACTACCCGCACTCAGCAGCCCCAATCACAAAAAAAATGCACCCGTCGAGCCTCAACCGGCTGTCGAACAAAACCACGGGCAAAGTGTAGTTAATCGAGCCAAAAATAGCACGATTACCCTGCCGGTCGAGACAGCGTTCGACAAGCAGCTTGCGCTCACCCAGTCTTTCAATAACGATGGGCAGGTTTGGGCAGTTGCCAGCTACAGGCCCAAAAATAGTAATACCCTGGTTATCAGCGCCGATGCCGAACACCAAATCAAAATATGGGACGCTCGAACTGGGGAAGTCGTCCGCATATTGGCAGGGCATACCAGCACCGTTAGAGATTTGGCCGTCTCTAGCTCGGGTCAGTGGCTAGTCAGCAGTAGCGGTGACAGCATAAAAGTGTGGCAGCTAGAAACTGGCAAGCTGGCTTATAGCCTGCCAACCAGGCGATCGCCCGTCTGGTCAGTCGCCATTAGCCCCGACGAGCAAACGTTGGTTAGCGGTAGCTATGACGGTCACATCACCGTCAGACAGCTAGCAGACGGTGAGCTGCTGTATGATATTGACAACAATTCTGGGGTCTGGTCAGTTGCTATTAGCCCCGATGGGCAGTCATTGGTGAGTGGCAGCAGCGACAACCTCATTCGTCAGTGGGATTTGCTCACTGGTCAATTTATTAAAGAATTTACTGGCCACCGTAGAACTGTTCGATCTATTGCCATTAGCCCCGACGGTAAAACCCTCGCCAGCGGCAGTTGGGACAGCACTATCAAGCTGTGGGATTTTACAACAGGCCAGCTAAAGGCGACCCTCACCGGCCACGGCGATCGCGTCGTCAGCATTGCCATTAGCCCCGACGGCAAAACCCTTGCTAGCGGCAGCACCGATAAAACGCTAAAGCTGTGGAATATGACCAGTCATAAGCTAAGAAACACGCTAGACAACAACAGTAACTGGGTTTTGACTGTTGCTTTTACCCCCTTGGAAAATATGTCTTTAGAAAATGTGCTCATCAGCGGCGGTAAAGATAAAAGGGTAAGCGTATGGCAATAAAACATCTCCCATTATTAGCTCAATTGAGAACCTTTATTACTAGCACTCATTTTAGTTTCGCAATCCTTATATAGTTGAATTCAGCAGTCTGATTCTACGACATCTACCCGTTGTGAGAGCCCTTATGAAACTTATTATTACGGCTGATACCTTTCTTAAAGCCCTGCCGACCCAGGCTAGTCTCCTCAAAGAAAAAAACTTGCCCGATCAGTTGATCATGGTGAAAGAAGGCACAGAGCTAGAAATACTAGAACACTTTCCCTACGAAGGTCGTCCCGATACCCCAAACGACGACCATCTCTTTATTCAGCTTGCCAATCCTTTAGAAGGGCATCGTGGCATCCGCTGGTTTGTGTATGGCCTGCATTCTAAGGTAGAAGGCGTCGAACCCGACAACAACCCTAAGCAAGACGAGCCGGTGGTCAAACCAGCCAAATCAACTGACACAGGCCCCAAAATTTCGATCCCTGGCATCAGTCGCCCCATTGGCATTTACGAACCGGTGTACTATGAACCCAGCGTTTCTAACTTTACCTGGGCCGAGTTTACCCATGGGGGCTCTCGCATTCCGATTAACGCTACGGTCACTCAGCGCATTGTTAAGCTGTGCAAGTACATGGACGATGTGCGTTCATACCTGGGCGATAGACCCATTAAGGTGACTTCTGGCTACCGAGATCCGGTCACTAACCGCCGCGTGAACGGTGCTAGAAACTCCAGACATCTATATGGTGACGCTGTTGACTTTTACCTGGAGCGGATGAGTGTGGTTGACACATTCAACCGATTAAAGAAATACCACCCAAAGGGCGGGTTAGCTGTCGGCAATGGATTTGTTCACATTGACTTGCGACCCGGCGCATCGGCTCGATGGCTCTACGCCGGTGGCCCTCAAGTTTCGCTGTGGTGAAAGCAACAAAATAAAGAAACACAATCAACCTGTCTACAGCAGATTCCCAAACTTAGGAGACCAAAAGCTGCCTGCTCTGGTTTGAAAAAAAGCAACATCTTTACACTTCCCTTGGCGATTTTCTAGCCGCGAGCAGCGCAACATCACTTTGTCTTTGTCCTCTTTTTTATAGGCATGGCGTATTAGCAAAGCGCCGCAGCTTGGGCAAGGAGAGTCGGTAAAGGCTTTGGGGTCTACCGCTTGTTGCGCGTAGGACAACTCGTATCCTTTTATGCTTGGGCTCCAGAACATAACGGTATCGCAACCCACAGCCGCACACTTGAGGAAGTGATCGGCCTTCAGCTTTTTGGAGCGGGAAGCAATTTTGCTCAGGGGCCGGGCGCATTTGGGGCAGCTTACCTGACTTTGCGGGTGCTGGCTTGTTTGAGCGACGCCCTGTTTTTTGCTGACGGGCTTCATAGCTTTAGGCTTCTGCATCATGCCCGCAGAGAGCTTTGCCTGGGCCTGTGCTAGCGCTGGGGCAAAATATTTTTGGTGCCAATCAGTCAGGTAGGCTTGCCATTCTTGTTGGCCAGCGGCGATCGCATCCAAATCGCCTTCCATTTTTGCCGTGAACTCTGGCTGAATCAAATCTGGCAGCAGCTTTTGCAGGGCAGCATCCAAAGAGAGACCCAACTCGGTTGGCTGAAGGTTGCCTTTTAACAGGTGAACGTAAGTGCGCGATCGCAATACTTTAATCGTCGGCGCGTAAGTACTGGGCCGTCCAATTCCCTGACGCTCCATAAGCTGTACTAGCTTAGGCTCGCTATATCTTGGCGGCGGCTGAGTTTGTTTTTTATCTGCCTGTGCCTGCTGTAGCCGCAAAACTTGCCCCTGAACCAGCCTCGGTAGCTGCGAATCTGCGCTCAAATTATTCCAGTACCGGGTATAGCCTGCAAACTCGACTACCTGCCCTCTGGCCTCCCAATAGGCCGCGCCCGATTGAGTGACTATCCGAGTTTTTAAAAGCCTGGCCGCACAGCATTGAGATGCGATCGCCCGTTGCCAAATCAGGGCATACAGTTGCGCAGCTTCGGTGGAAAGACTGTCACGCGATCGCTGGGGATCAAAGCTGACAACCGTGGGTCGAATGGCCTCATGGGCCGCTTGGGCAGTCTTGGCAGCGCGATGGGTTGTCGTTTTTTTCGGGACGTTAGTGGGATCGCACTGGCTCAAATAACCCCTGACCGCAGCGACAAATTCTGATGAAAGTGCAACAGAGTCGGTGCGCATGTAGGTGATGTGCCCGGCTTCGTAAAGTGACTGGGCTACTTTCATGGTTTGCTCAGGGGTAAAGCGTAGCCTGGTACCAGCAGACTGTTGTAGCGTAGACGTGATAAAGGGTGGCGGCGGCGCTTGGCTTTTAGTTTTACCTTCTACGCTCAGCACTTTGTGAGCACAAGACTGGGCCAAAGCCACCAGTCGATCCGCCTTAGCTTGACTCGTTATCCGCTCACCTTCGGGCGATTTGTGCTTTTGTTTGCCTGAGTCAGCCTCTACTTTTGGCCGACTAGCCGTTGGCTTTTGTTTATAAAAAGCTTTAAATCCTTCTGAGTAGCTGACCCATACGCTCCAGTAGTCTTGCGGGGTAAATTTTTGGATTTCATGTTCTCTTTTGCACAGCAAATGCAGCGTCGCACTTTGCACCCTGCCCATCGACTTAGCGCCATTATTCAGCGGCCACACCACATGCCGACTGCCCTTGTAGCCTACTAGCTTGTCCAAACAATCCCTAGCCCGACCGGCTGCAATCAAAGACTGGTCAAGTCTGCGGGGATTGGCGACGGCGCGACGAACCGCAGCCGGTGTAATTTCGCTATAGACCACTCGGTAAGGCTGCTTCAGCCGCAGGGCCTGCTGCAAATGCCAGCCAATCGTTTCGCCTTCCCGGTCTGGATCGGTCGCAATGTAAACGCTGTCTGCTTGCTTGACGGCTTGCCTCAGCAACGCAATTGTCTTCTGCGCCCTGTCATCTCTCGGCGCATATTTACAGCTAATCTTTGCCCCTGCCATCTCAAAACCTAGGGCATCTTCTCCGTCATTCGTCAGCTCGCGAATGTGGCCCATACTAGCTTTGACAATCCAGCCTGGCCCTAGTATCTGGCTGAGCTTTTTGATTTTTCCAGGGCTTTCAATAAGCAGTAATTTAGCCATTGCAGTACTCACATGCAGTCAGACTTAGTTAAAACAGATTCGTTTTCTGGGTGAATCTATTCTAGTACATATGATCTTACTAAGTCGAAAGCTGTTGCGATCGCACCCTACAAAAATTAACTGCGAGTAATCTTTAGCATTTGATTACCGCCGGGTTGAAGCTCGTAATTGACTTTTTCAATATTGCACAGGTAGCCTGCCTGGGTTAGATGCTGAATAGCCGGGGCGAGATGAGGAGATTGATTTTGCCCTAGAGTCAGCAGCGGAAAAATTCTCACTTCATTACAAACCCGCAGCATTTCTTTGATGGCAGCGATGTGGAAGGCAGTATCTAGCTGATCTGAATAGAGGAACAGAAAGTGTGAGCAAAGACCTAAATTATAGGCGTCATTCTGGGCAGCGAGATTAGGCAATTCTCCAATACGGTAACGGCCCTGCTGTTTGCCGATATCGTAGTCGGCGGCAAAGCGTTCGGTGACCTGCGATCGCCGCTCTTTCAGGTCGTCTGGCGAGCTGTGATAGTGCCACACCCAATCGTCAGGGCTGTTTTTGATTTGTTCGATAATATTGTCGCGGACGGCGTAGAAGCGATCGCATATCTCGCGGGCACTAAAAATATATAGCGGATCAATAGACTGGATTCTATGCCCTTTAGCCGTGCCTTCGGCGTTAAAGCTAGCAGGGCCATCGGCAACGCTGAGAATGGTTTTTTTGAGATCGCGATCGCTCAGCGAAAACATATGGATGTACTCATCCAAAGACCGCCCAAAAGGAACTACCTGATCGAGTTGCATTGCCATAAGTAGTAATCCTTTACAAAAAAGATTATTGCATCTCCTTAGGCACTCGCTTCTTCAGAGGCGACTTTTGCAGTGGTCGATTTCTTCGTTGACTTTTTTGCTGCCGCTGCCCGAGTGGTCTTCTCTGCTGCTGATTTTGTGGTAGAAGCCTTCGTCGTCTTCTTTGTAGAAGCTTTCGTAGTCGTTTTCTTTTTCGCTGTCGATTTTTTGGTTGTCTTCTTTTTCTTTTTCGCTGCGCCGCCTTTTTCTTCTAGTAAGGCTACTGCTTCTTCTACCGTCACCTCTTCAGGCTTTTTACCTTCAGGCACCGATACATTGACCTTGCCATGCTTAATGTACTGGCCATAAGGGCCGTCATACACATTGATGGGTTCTTCATCGGCAGGGTGCTTGCCAATTTCATAAATCGGCGTCACCGACTTACGCCCTCTAGTAGCCTTGGGCTGAGCCAGCATCTCTACCGCCCGCTCCAGGCCAATGGTCAGGACGTCGTCATCTCCTTTAATCGAGCGATAGTCGTCCTTGCCGTCTTCTCTACCTTTGGTGTGAACCACGTAGGGGCCAAACCGACCCAGGCTAGCTTTGATATTGTTACCAGTTGTGGGGTGAACGCCCAGCAGACGGGGTAAAGAGAGTAAGCCAACGGCCATCTCTGGGGTGACATCTTCTGCCTTTACACCCTTAGGCAAAGAGGTTCTTTTAGGTTTTTTATTCTCTTCGGTGACATCGCCGAGCTGCACATAAGGGCCATATCGCCCAATCAGCAGGTACATGGGCTCGCCCGTTTCAGGGTGCAGATCAATCTTCTCTGGCCCTTCTGTTTTTTGCTTCAGCAGCACTTCGACCTGTTCATCGTCTAAATCAGCCGGGCTAACTCCATCAGGGATAGAAGCTCTAACCGTCTCTTCGTCTCTTTCTAGCTCCACATATGCGCCATATTTGCCAATGCGAACCTTGGCCGCTAGCTCATCTAAATCGACGGTACGAGCTTCAGTCGGGTCAATATTATCCTGGCGCTGCTCTACTTGATTGGCAAGGCCGGTATCGCCCCCATAAAATTCTTTTAAGTAGGGCAACCATTCGGCGTGGCCTGTGGAAATCTCGTCGAGGGTTTGCTCCATTTTTGCCGTGAAGTGAACATCGACAAGATCGGGAAAGTTCTTTTCAAGCAGTTCCGTCACCGCAAAGGCT
Source organism: Phormidesmis sp. (assembly GCA_049791095.1). Lineage (GTDB taxonomy): Bacteria > Cyanobacteriota > Cyanobacteriia > Phormidesmidales > Phormidesmidaceae > Phormidesmis. The sequence continues at coordinate 95,446 of JBAQZP010000096.1, read as the reverse complement.
GTAAAGGTCGGCACTAAGCTATTGCCAATCAGTTCTGCATACTTGCGAGCAATTACCGTGCTGATCACAGTCGCATAGGTGCTAGGGCGACCAATGCCTTCTTTCTCTAGCGTTTTGACCAGGGAAGCTTCGGTGTAGCGAGCGGGCGGCTGAGTTTCGTGGCCAATGGCTTCTAGACCGGCGCAGTCCAAAGCGTCGCCTGCTTTCATAGCTGGCAGTACAATTTCTTGATCTTCAATGGCGGCATCTGGGTTGTCTGAGCCTTCGACATAGGCCCGGAAGAAGCCGGGGAAGTCAATTCGCTTGCCGGTTGCTTTGAAAATCGCGTCGTCTACTTCTATTTGAGCGGTGATGTTAGTTTGACGGGCTTCGGCCATTTGGGTGGCGACGGTGCGCTTCCAAATCAGGTCATATAGCTTTAGCTCACGCTCTTTCAGGGAGGTGTCTTGGGGCGTGCGGAAAACTTCACCAGAGGGGCGAATGGCTTCGTGGGCTTCTTGTGCGCCTTTGCTTTTGGTCGAAAACTGGCGGGGCTTGGGGCTGAGGTAGTCTTTGCCGTATTTGTTTTCGACACAGCTACGGGCGGCTGCGATCGCCTGTTTCGACAAACTGGTCGAATCGGTACGCATGTAGGTAATAAAGCCTTTCTCGTACAGACCTTGAGCCGTGCGCATGGTGTCACGAGCAGACAGCCCTAGTTTGCGGTTGGCCTCTTGCTGAAGCGTGGAGGTCGTAAACGGTGGAGCCGGTTTACGGGTGTTTGGGCGTTCTTCTAAATTAGCGACTCTCCAAGCGCTTTGTTCGAGTCTAGATTGAAGAGACTGAGATTCTTGTTCGTTAAGCAGCAGTACATTTCGCCCGGCTTTCACCTGGCCAGTAGACTCATCAAAGTCGCTACCGTTGGCAACGCGAGTACCGCCGACTGAGACCAGCTTGGCAGTGAAGGGGCTTTTGGCTTTGAGAAGTTCGGCTTTGAGATCCCAATACGATCCGCGTCTAAAAGCGCGTCTGGCGCGTTCGCGTTCAACTAGCAGGCGAACCGAAACAGACTGCACTCGGCCTGCCGAAAGGCCAAACGCAATTTTTTTCCACAGCAGCGGAGAGACCGTATAGCCCACTAACCGGTCTAAAATGCGGCGAGTTTCCTGGGCATGTACCAGTTTGTCGTCAATGCTGCGGCAGTTAGAGAGCGCGGCTTGAATGGCTTCTTTGGTAATTTCGTGAAAGACCATGCGCTTGGTTGGCACTTTGGGCTTCAGCACTTCTAACAAATGCCAGCTAATGCTTTCCCCTTCGCGGTCTTCGTCTGTTGCCAAAACCAGCTCATCTGCGTTTTTGAGCGCTTCCTTGAGGGTTTTAACAATTTTCTTTTTGTCCTGCGGGATCACGTAGAGCGGTTCAAAATCCGCCTCGGTGTTCACGCCAATTTGAGCCCATTTTTCCTTTTTGACCTTGGCTGGAATTTCTTTGGCTGACTTGGGTAGGTCGCGTATATGTCCCATCGAAGCCTCTACCCGATAGCCCTTGGGCAGGTAGTTCCGAATGGTTTTGGCTTTGGTAGGTGACTCAACAATAACGAGCGTAGACATACGACCTATGGCGGTTTAACTGAGGTGGACAGCGGTGGTGGACGGCGGCAGTGAACAGCGGTGGTGAATTGATGACGGTGGGCGGCGGCGGCAGTTTGGAAAAACAACGGTGACGCTGCACCGGGTTGCTAGAAGCATTCCCAGCAAGGGCCACATCTATATATAGCGCCATATATAGCGATAGAGCAAAAGGGGGCACCTCGTCTACCCCACTTTTGCTAACTCAGACGCTTGGCGAGATGAGCGCTTTAGTCAAGCTAACGAATGTCGATAGCGGATGCAAACCTTTATCTAGTCCTGATGCCAGACGCCTTGTTCTCGTTGTAGCGCTGTTGGTGAGAAATGGATCTGTTAATTTTCTAGTGATAACCCTTTACGGTTTTTACAAAGATCTGATGCTAAGCAGTGGGATTAAAGGAAGATACAAGGTAAGCTTTCAAGTGGAAAACATTATCTGGTCACATTGCTGGGCCATAGTCGATGGATTTTGCCAATATTGCCACTCAGCTAAATGCTGGCATCATTTTGCCAGAGGGGATTGTGATCCTCACGATTATGGTCATTACGATTACTGACCTGATCGGTGGACGAGGGGTGACGAAGTGGTTGCCTTATGTTGCGATCGCCGGTCTTTTGACTGCCGTCGCCGACCTTTACTTTCAGTGGGGCGCACCCGATCCCATTGCCTTTTTAGGCGCGTTTAATGGTGACGATCTCAGCATCGTCTTTCGAGGCATCATCGCTCTGTCAGCAGCCGTTACCGTTCCTATGTGCATTCGCTACATAGAGCGATCAGGCACTGCGCTAGCAGAGTTTTTGGTTATTTTGCTAACGGCGACGCTCGGCGGTATGTTCCTCTCAGGAGCCGATGAGCTAGTCACGGTATTTGTCTCTTTGGAGACGTTAAGTATTTCATCTTATTTATTGACGGGCTATATGAAGCGCGATCCTCGCTCGAATGAGGCGGCGTTGAAATATTTGCTGATTGGCGCAGCAAGCGCGGCGATTTTTCTTTATGGGATGTCTCTTTTGTATGGTCTATCCGGCGGGGAAACAAATCTCAGCCTGATTGCTTCTCAAATTGAAGCGGCTAATGCCGAAGCACCCATTGGTTTGATTATTGCCCTGGTTTTTGTCATTGCCGGGATCGCTTTCAAAGTGGCGGCTGTGCCCTTTCACCAATGGACACCAGATGTCTATGAAGGCTCGCCGACGCCGGTTGTCGCTTTTCTTTCTGTCGGCTCAAAAACAGCGGGGTTTGCTCTCGCCATTCGACTTTTGCTAACCGCGTTTCCGATGGTGGCCGAGCAGTGGCGGTTTGTCTTTGCGGCGCTGGCCATTCTTAGCATGATTTTGGGCAATGTCGTCGCCCTCGCCCAAACCAGCATGAAGCGTCTGCTGGCCTACTCTTCGATTGGGCAAGCGGGCATCGTAATGATTGGCTTTATCATCGGCACGGACGCGGGTTACTCTAGCCTAGTTTTCTACTTGTTTATTTACCTGTTTATGAACCTGGGCGCGTTTACCTGCGTCATTTTGTTCTCCTTGCGCACGGGCACCGACCAAATCAGCGAATACAGCGGCCTTTATCAGAAAGATCCGCTGCTAACGCTTTGCCTCAGCATTTGCCTGTTGTCTTTGGGCGGTATTCCACCCCTGGCAGGCTTTTTTGGAAAAATCTACATCTTCTGGGCGGGCTGGCAGGCAGGCGCGTACACACTGGTGCTGGTAGGTTTAATTACCAGTGTAATTTCCATCTATTACTACATTCGTGTGGTGAAAATGATGGTAGTCAAAGAGCCTCAAGAAATGTCGGACTCGGTGAAAACCTATATCGACAGCGATTGGACTTTGCCAGGTATGCGGCCTTTACAGGTTAGTTTGGTATTGGCTGTGACGGTAACGGCGCTTGCCGGTGTCGCGGCAAATCCTTTGCTACAGCTAGCTAATAGCTCTGTCGCACGGACGCCTTTGTTACAGCGTTCAGTGCTGGTTCGTAACGCAGAGATTGCGGCTCAATCGGGCCATTCTCAAATGCCGGCTGCTGGGCTAGCAGCGGTTTCTAAAGCTCCGGTGGTAGCGAAGTAGCGTTTTCCTGGCGGGAATAATCTTTCAGGTGTAAATTACGGTTGCATTTAAGCCATGAGGGCGTATTTCCCGTCGTCCTCGTGGCTTCGCTGTTTGGCATGAATATTTTTGATGTGCTTCTTGACCGTGTTCAGGCTAATCCATAGCTTGGTGGAGATTTCGTTGTAGTCGGCTCCGCATAGCTTTAGCTGCCATACTTCGGTTTCGCGCTTGGTGAGACCGAGCAGAGCGGCGTCGGAGAGGGCTTTGTTGTGGAGGGTTTGCTGACGGTCTTCGAGGACGATGAGTAGGTAGGGGGTTTGAGTAAGGTGAATGTTTTGTACACGTATGCGCACGGTACCGATCGGCAAGATGATGTCGGCGTCGATGCGGGTGTTTTCAAGGGATAGGGCGTTTTGGGCGGCGATTGCAGACTTGCACATTCGCCAAATTTCAATCGGCAGTTGATTGTCTGCTGGCGATAGCAGGTTGCAAATGCGTTTGGCAGAGGTATTGATCTTTTCAATTTCGCCGGTTCGATCAGCAATAATGAATCCGTCCGGTAGCCCTTCTAGCGCAGCGCGAAGGATGCTGAAATCGGGGGTAGAGTTAGCGGTTTTCATAATCTTTTAGAAACGCTGTATACCGATCTATCGGGTATTCGTTCAGTGATTCTGCGGAGTGTATCGTTTAAATAAGTCCAGCCAGGTGAAAGGCGAGTCCGACGATGCCGCCTGCTAACACTAGCCAGGCTGAGTTGATTTTGAAGCGGAAAACGGCGATCGCACTCAATCCAGCTAAGGTGACCGTCAACCAATCTATTAAAGCCGCTTGCCCCAGCGTATAGGTGACGCCTGCCATTAGCCCTAATGAGGCGGCATTCACGCCGTCTAAAAAGCCGCGTGCCCAGGGTGACTGGCGCAGTTTGGGTACCCAGGGGTTGACTAAGCCGACGAGGAGAAAGGCGGGTAGAAAAATGCCGATGGTGCCTGCGATCGCACCTGCATTCCCAGCCAGCAAGTAACCGACGAAGGTGGCAGTTGTGAAGACGGGGCCAGGGGTAAGTTGACCGATGGCGATCGCATCCAAAAGCTGCTGAGAGGTCAGCCACTGATGTTGCTCGACGAGGTCTCGCTGGAGGAAAGCTAAGAGCACATAGCCACTGCCATAAAGCACGCAGCCGATTTTGAGAAAGAACAAAAATACGCCTGCCCAGCCGACGGAAACGGCGGTAGCGGTGGGGGTGCCAATTTGAGCCAGAGCTGACAAAGGCAGCAAAAATGCGCCGGTAGTGGTTCCTCTGCGCTGCCAATTTTTGACTAGCATGATGGCTAGGCCCGACAGAAGCAGGAGCAGGATTTCGTTGAGGCCGAAGAAGTAAAGGGCAACGGCGATGACTCCAGCCAGGGTCGTGGGCACGTCTTTAGCCGCCTTTTTCCCTAGTTTCCAAAGGGCCTGAAGTACCACCGCAATGATCACAGGTTTAATTCCATACAGCAGCCATTCCACCTGCGGCACGGTCTGATAGCGCCCATAGAGTGCGGCCAGGATCCAAACCAGACCCATCGCCGGGAGAATGAAGCTGCTGCCTGCGACAAATAAACCACGCCATTTTGCGCGTTCGTAGCCGATATGGATGGCCAGTTCGGTCGAGTTGGGGCCAGGCAATAGGTTAGTGACGCCAATGAGGTCGAGCAAATCTTCTCGGTTCATCCACTGCCGCCGTTTGACGACTTCATCGTCCATCATGGCGACATGGGCGGCGGGGCCACCAAAGGCAACGGTTCCTAGCCGAAAGAATACGGTGGCGAGTTCAATCAGGCGTTGCTTTTGTTGCTTGGGGGGGAGGGCTGCGTAGGCGATCGCGACCGATCCGCTTGGGCTATCTTCTGCATTTGGACTCATATGTGTCAGCGCTCCTGGCCACAGCACCCGATTGACACCTAAGACTATACAAAAAATCGAGATTTTACTTTGTATCCTCCATTATTCTGCTTTGCTCAACTGACCGCCATACAAGGGAACGCCATCTAGCCAATTAAGCGCAATCAGAGCAGCGCCTAGCGACAGAACCACGATTGCTGGTGAAAGATTGGCCCCCCCAGCAATGAAGGCAAAGGAGGAAAGCGCCAGACCTAGTCGCAGTCTGATGACTCGCTGCGGTAATGATCCTGGTGAAGCCCATTGCAGCGTAGTCACGCCGATTAAGAAAATGGCGATGCCACCGCATAAAACAGCGCGCACCTCGGCGCTAAAAGCGTGGCCGTTAGCGGATTCAATCGCGACTTGAATACCGACGCTAGTCGCCGCAATTCCCATAAACGCCAGCACATGGCTGTAGCCGTAAAGGAACGATCTCAGCAGCGCCATTTTTCCACCGCGTAAGGCTTGATTAATGGTTGATTCATTGACTCGCTCAAAATATGTCCACCATAGATTGACGGCGATTAGAAAGCCGCCTGCGCCGGTTAAAACGCTCTGCCAGTCCCAGTTCGTTTCAGATACGCCTGCTGCGACGGCGACAATCGCTTCACCTAAAGCAATAATCATAAACAAGCCAAATCGCTCGTCCATATGAGAGTTGTGGGTAGGCACGTTGCGAATAGTGAGATAGGTAATCGGGCCGTTACCAATTTCTACTAGCAGCGCCAAGGCCCACAGCCAAAATCGGACGGGCGTTGGCGTGGCAATCGATATTAGCCAGAGGGCGAGGGCGATCGCAAAACTAATTACATAGCGCTTCGTCAGCTCTCTAGAAGGCGGCACAAATCGCCATGCCTGTAGGTATAAAAAGGTAATGACTAACCTCAGTGCTGCATAGGCCATAGCAAACTGCGCCGAGCCGCCTGCCAAAGCATTGGAAATAGTTAAGGCCATCACAACCAGGCCAAACATTACGCCTAGTATGATTAGCCGATAGACACCTTGTTCGACATCGAACTGATCGGCAAAGTAGCTGAAGTCCACCCATAGCCACCAGATCGGAATAAACAAGGCCGCGAACCCTGCAATGCCAGCCCAGGTGAGGTGGCTGTGGAGATGGTGAGAGAGTTCTGCGATCGCCAGCACAAACACCAAATCAAAAAATAACTCTAGCCAGGTTGCATGGCGATCGCTCTCGTAGGCTTGATGATGTTGCAACCGCAGTAAATGGTGACGGAATGGAGGCATTTTCACAGACATCCTTAAACAACAAATTCAACTCATAACATCAAAATTAGACGCCCGATACTAAAGCAGAGCGAGCCGGATAAAACGCAATGGGTTCTGGTCTCGATAATTCTTCTGGCCCCTTTAATAAAAACTCTCCGAGCGCAGCTCCAACCGTTAAATCGGCCATAACGTCCAAAGGATCTACCCAATCTAATGTCAAATCCTTTAGTCTAGAAAGCCCAATCGAAAGCTCAGTGCAACCCGCAATTACAAGATCAACCTCTTGCTGCTTGAACCAATTCATCACTTTGCTCAGTATCTGTAAAGCAATCGGAGAGACCGTCGCTCCAGAAGATTTAATTCCCCAAACCGGTGCATAAATACTTTGCATAACCCCCTTTTGAATGGCGGAATCTAAAGAGGGAAAAACAGGCTGCAACCCCACTTGACTGAGATAGGTAGAATATAGCTGAGCGCGTAACGTGCCGCTTGTTGCCATAATCCCAATTCTTTTTGAGTTTGTTTTTTCACTGCTAATAAAATGGGCCACCGCCTGCATCATATGTATCCATGGAATAGCCAACTCAGGCTGCACTCGGTGATAAAAAGCATGTGCAGTGTTGCAAGTCACGACAAGAAAGCTGGCCCCCATTTGCTGTAGTAGCTGACTATAGCTCAGTAGCCAGGGGGTACAATCATCGGTTAACCCCTGTAAGCTACGAGTGCGATCGGGTGTGGCGGCGGCATTGATCAGCAGCCACACCGGATGATTTTGGTCGTAGCACGCCCCCCGCTTTACACTTTTCTGTAGCAGCCTTTGTTCAAATTCAATATGGGCTAGCGGCCCCAATCCACCCAGGATTCCGGGTAGTGCAACCTGATGAGTAGATAATAAAACAGATGACGAGAACATAACAGAAAGGACAAAAACAATTATGATTTGTGGTGCTGGCGGCGGTCTTGTCCGCGCTGGCGCAGCGTCAACACTTTGACCGTCAGATCTTGAAAGAAATCGGAATCAACAACCTCTTGAACGCGTTGCTGCCGCTTCACATCGTCAATTTCAATTTTTAACGCACTCACCTGTTTCTTCAGCTTTTGCTGACGCACTGAAATTTGACGCGCCATCTCCTGAAACACCCGCGCTAGCTGACCAAATTCATCTTTACGGCCAGCTAGCGCCGACAGACTCTCGACTTCAAAGATTTCTGCTTCAATATCTGAAGCCGCTTTAGCCACTGTCAAGATGGGTTTAGCCACCAGGCGGTCAGAGACCAGTACAGCCAGCCCTGCGGTTGTCAGCAAAAACAAACTGATAATACCTAGTAATATCTGTTGCTCTCGCCGAATTTGACCTAAGTACACGTTAGAAGGGACAATAGTGCCGACCATCCAATCAAGATGGCCTAGCGGAGAGAGTGAGATGTAGTAGCTTTGCCCAGAAGCTTTGTCAATATAGTCAAAGTTGCCTGCCTTTAATAGCTCAGTATCACCATTGGTTGAGAGAGCAGTATAAACATATTGTAAAAGTGGGTTGGCAGACTGACTTAACGGCTGTAGCTCAACGCCGTTAGCGCTCTGCGTTTCCCTCACAACTTCACTCAAATCGGTAGAAGCTACAAGCTCATGTTCGGCATTTAAGATAAAGACTTCGCCGCCCTTTTGGTTCCAAAGTTCTTTTCGCAAAAACTGAGAGAGCTGACCTAAGCCGATCCCGACGCCAGCGACTCCAAATATCTCATCATTGCGTGAAATTGTGACGGTCGCATCTACACCAGGCCGATGAGTAGAGCGATAGACATAAACGCTCCAAGCCTGTTCGTCTGGGCTTTCTAACGCGGCGGTATACCAGGGTCGCTCGGTTGCATTAAAGGGCAAATCCATCAGGGCTGTCGTTTCGACAACATTGGCATCAGAGGCTAAACTGACATAGGTTTTCATGGTTTCTAAAGTTGTATTAGTCTCCTCATCCCAGTCTCTAAAATGAGTTCTGAGTTTGCCATCGGATAATCGCTGTGCGCCTAAAAAATCACCATTGGCAAAGCCAAGCTGAATCCAGGTAAAGTCAGGATTAGATTCTAGAATGCTCAGGAAAAATGCTTCACGAGTTCTGGGATCTTCAAAATCGACCAGATCGTGATAGAAGCTATTTTGAATGAGATGATTTGCGGTACGGGCGCTGCCTAACAGACGTTTTACTTCTTGAGAAGCCCCTAACACAACCTCTTTATTCGTTTTAGCGACGATAGTATTGAGGTTGCGTTTAGAGGTGAGTGCCCAGGGAATATAGACAATAGAGGCCGTCAGTGCAACGGTCAACAAAACTGCGCCCACCAAAGACGCTTTGATGCCTAGAGCTTTGTGAGGCTGTGAAGACATTGGCAGATCTGGCGTGTGTTCGGCTGACTGTGCTGGCGCTAGTTTTGTCATAGCAGACTCTATCTCTATAAATCTTATGAAAGTGATTTTGTAGTCAGATGCATTGAATTAAACGCTCATAGAGACACAAAAATTATTCCCGGTAGAAAGGCACCATTCGTCAAAGGTTAGGGGCGGCGATCGCGACTGCGCTGACGCAGCGTCAGGGCCTTGGTAGTCAGGTCTTGAAAAAAGTCAGTATCGACAATCTCTTTGACCTGCTGCTGTCGCTTAACGTCGTCAATTTCGATAGTCAATGCGGCAACCTGTTTCTTGAGCTTTTGTTGACGCACCGAAATTTGACGCGCCATTTCCTGAAATACCCGTGCTAACTGACCAAACTCGTCCCTACGGTGAGCTAGCCCAGAAAGGCTATCGATTTCAAATGTCTCTTCTTCAATATCCGCAGCGGCTTTAGCTACGGTTAAAATGGGCGTGGCCACTAAGCGATCGGATAGTAGAACGGCTAGCCCTGCGGTTACGAAAATAAACAGACTGATAACGCCTAGTAATATTTGGCGATCGCGCTGAATTTCGCCCAGATACATATTCGCTGGCACTATTGTGCCGACCATCCAGTCCAAATGGCCGAGCGAAGAAAGTGAAATATAGTAGTTTTGGCCAGAGACCTTGTCGGTATATTCAAAATTTCCTGCTTTTAATAGCTCTGTTTGTCCAGTTGTCGATAAAGCCTCGTTGACATGCTGTAAAAGCGGATTAGCGGCCTCGCTCAAAAGATGCAGCTCGACGTTATCAACGTCTTGAGCCTCTTCGGCCAGCTCATTGAGATCGGTCGAGGCCAAAATCTCGTGCTTATCATTCAAGATAAAGACTTCGCCTCCGTTTTGGTTCCACAGCTCTTTGCGTAAAAAATGAGAGAGCTGATCTAGGCCAATACTGACGCCAGCAACACCAAAAATCTCTTCATCGCGTGAAAGAGTTACCGTTGCGCCAACGCCGGGGCGATGGGTCGTACGGAATATATAAACGCTCCAGACCTGCTCATCTGGCTTAGCGATGGCTTCGGTATACCAGGGGCGAGCCGTCGCGTTAAAGGGCAAGTCCATGATTTCTGTCGTTTCTACAACACTGTCATCGCGGGTTAATCCGATATAGGTTTTGATGGTTGTTTGAGTTGTACTAGTGGCAGCGTCCCATTCTCTAAAGTGCGTTCTGAGCTTGCCATCAGGTAATCGCTGCGCCCCTAAAAAATCACCGTTTTTGAAGCCAATTTGTATCCAGCTAAAATCGGGATTAGATTCTAAAAGGCTCAGGAAAAATGATTCACGGGTTTGCGGATCTTCAAAATTAATTAGGTCGTGATAAAAGCTGTTTTGAATTAAATGATTGGCAATACGGGCACTGCCCAGCAGTCTTTTAACCTCTTGAGAAGTTCCTAGAATAATCTCTTCATTGGTCTTGGCAACAATGGTTTTGAGGTTGCGCTTGGATGTGAGCGCCCAAGGAACATAGACAATTGATGCCGTCAGCGTGATAGTTACTAAGACTGCGCCTACCAGCGATGCTTTAATACCTATTGCTTGCCGAGGTTTCGATACGGATGGCTGAATAGGTAAAAATTTGGCTGAAGGGTTGGAATTTGATTTAGTCATGACAGATTTTTGTTAGATCTGCTGAAATTGCTGGGTAGCTGAGTCTTGTTCTTCAGCGATGACGCTTGTGACGGCCATGGCGGTGTGGACAATGCCCAGGGTTCTCATGGGGTCGAGTAGGGGATCGATGGCAATGAACAGCACCAGCACAGCTTCTAAAGGTAAACTGAGGGGATCGAGCACAATTCCTAGCATTGTTAGCGTGAGAATGCCAGTGACGCCAGAGGTCGCCATGCCTGCTATGACAGCGCCGAGAACGACAATACCAAATTCAATCAGCCCAATTGGTTTGTCGTATAGCTGGGCAACAAATAGAGCCGCTAGGGCAAAATAAACGACCGTGCCAAAGCGACAGAGGGTAATGGCAAGCGGCGTGACTAAGTTGATGGTTTGGCGGTCAAAATTTAGCTTTTCGCTAAGGGTGGCAATGGCTGAAGGCAGGCAGGCAAAGCTGCTGGAGGTTGCTAGTGACAGTAAGGTTGGTTCGCGTAATGAAGTTAGTACAGTAGATAATGAGAGACTGCTTTGTTGCCAAATTACTACTGTACAGATGCTGTAGATCAGCGCAAAAGTGGCGATCGCGACCAACACAAAGTTGAGCATAGATAAAATCACTTCTAGCCCTTGATGAGATAGCTGGTAGCTCAACAGACTAAATAGCCCTAGCGGTAGGATTAGAGTAAGCCATTGCATGAGTTGGTTAAAGCTTTTGAATATGCTGTCGAGTAGCAAGAATACTGAGTCGGTGAGTTCTTTGTTCAGCAGTCCTAAAGAGATGCCGAACATAATTGAAAAGAACAACACCTTGAGGGTTTGGCCTTCGCTAAGGGCGCTAAAGATATTGTCGGGCACGACGGTCATGACAATTTCTGACATATTTGGGCCGCTGTCGGCGATGACAGTTGCTTCACCGAGCGAGACTTCAAAGTCTAGGCTAGAGTCTTTGACTAAAACGCCCAAGGTCGCTAAGGTCGCTTCACTGAGGTTGCGTCCTGGCCCAAAAATGTAGGCGATCGCACTCGCTAAACTACTGGTCAACAGAAGGCTTACTGGAAACACTACCAAAATTCGCTGAATATATTGTTTGGCATCCGGGCTACTGATCAACCGTCCCAAACTAGCGGTGATGGCCGAGAGCAAAATAGGCAGCACACACATTTTCAGCAGTCCTAAATAGAGAGCGCCGAAGGGGGCGACTATTTCGGCCAGGGCGGGATGAGTTGTGCCGACATAGACAGCCAGTATCACACTGATGACAATGGCCCAGGGGCTACGAAGTCTTGCTGCAATCTGCCAAGGATGAGATTTGTTTTTTTGAGAAGCGAGCATAGCCTTTGAGAATGAAAAACAGGCAAACGGGCAGGCGTTAGCTAGATTGAAAATAGTCGGTGTACTCTTTTAGCAGGCCATCGGTCGTGTCAATCAGCTCGGCGGTACTGAGGTATTGATTTACGAACGACAGCAAGTGATTGCTATCCCAGGGGAGCACGATAGATAGGGCATCTTGGGTATCGGTTAAGGCAATCGTTTGAAACTGCAATGCCGAATTGGGCCGACTGAGCACAATCTTTTTGACTTCTAGCTCATCGCGGTAAGCGGCCAGTACGGCACCACTGGTAACGGCCTCAACCACGTCATCCCAGGTGGAATATCTGACGACAGTTGCCTTAGGAAACTTTTGTTCGACAAATCCAGCGTAAGATGAGCCTTTAATTACACCAATTTTGCCTTCTAGATCGCGAATCATCTCTACCATGTTGCTGCCGCGCGAGACTTGGGCGAGCTGTAGTCGGTTGACTAGCAAACCCTGGCGGAGGTTGAGATAAGGTTCAGAAAAGCGCGTTCGCTTGGCCCGCTTTAGGGTACGGCTGATTTTAGAAATAGCCAAATCTGCGTTGAGGGCATAGACGTCATCCACGACTTCGTTAAAGGTTTTTGCGCTGCGCCGAAATTCAATCTCAACGTCTAAGGCGGCGGCGATTTCCCGCGCCATTCTCACATCAGAGCCATCAAGCTGACCATCTTTCCCCAACATGAAGAAAGGTGGATTGTCTTCATCGAGCAGAGAGACGACTAATATCTTGCGGTCAATGATGCGCTGAATGTCGGGTGGCAACGAGAGTCTAGCGCGATTATTATCGAACTGAGCCATCTGTGTTTCGGTGCCAGCCTTGATAGCCGCGAGTCGAGCTTGCGTTACCGGCCCCACAATGCCGTCAACCATCAGTCCTTCTGAGCGCTGAAATCTACGAACAGCGCGATCGGTGGCCGTATCAAACAGGCCAGGAGTTCTACCGACGGCTTCGTATCCTAAGGTCTCAAGGTCACCTTGTAATGCTTGTACCGCTTGGCCACGGCTGTTTCGACGTAGCGAGGTATGCGGCATCTTTTCAGGAAATGCTGTGATGATTGCTGCTGTAGATGAATCGTTAGCGATCGCATCTACAGCTAAAATCTGAGGCATCGCGAAAAGCAGCGTCAATGTTCCTAGAAGTAAGATAGCTCCCGCTTTAAACCGCCATTTCCAGGCAGTTATCTTTTGAGATATTGATGGCAACATAAAACATATTTAGAAGCTAAATCGGCGGTTGCTGAAAACTAACTAAGTGAACGCGCGCTTGTGAGCGATCGCGCCATCTTTATAAAACCCAGTTGATGGGAATCAATCACTCAGCGCGTCCCATAAATGTTCTGAGCCTGAGCGCTGAGGCTTCGTTCTAACTGAAATTTGATATCTCCCAGTCTCAGCACTTTTCGATAAAAATCCGTCTGCAACCAGCCGATCTAACATCGGGCATAGCTCAATGGGTGACTTTTGAAGCTGTTGCGAAATTTGGGCTAACGTGCTCCGACGCTGGCGTAAAACCCAGTTGACAACCGATCGCTCAGCATCCTCTAGCGTCAGAATATCGCTCATGGTACGACTTTGTTTCACTGCTCACCCTGAAGAAGCTGTTGCGCAACCTGTTGTATTTCTTGAGAAAAGAGATGACCGGGATAATGCAGACAAAAAACGCCGCTGCTGGCCAACTGTAGCATTTCGTCGTTTTCATAAAATAGTCCCGCCATCCGGGTTCCATACCGCTCGGTAACTTGCTTTTCTAAGGCGTTGCGATCAAATGATTGAGAAGCCTTGTTCACTAGCAGCATCAGATTTGGCACATTTAGCTTGCGAGAGACCTCTAAGGTGACGGCAGTTCCCATAAAATCTTGACGGTCTGGGCGTAAGACAATAATTGCGGCATCAGAAACGGCAATAGACAGCAAAGTTTCTTCGTTGAGTCCGGGGTGGGTGTCGATGAACAAGAAGTCTAGATCGAGCGCATCAATTAAATCGTGAAAGCCATCGTTCAGCAGGCCCACATCGAAACCCTGGCGAAGAATTTTGGCAATTTCTCCGGCTTTAATACTAGAAGGTACCAGATAAATGCTGCCATCAATTTTAGCGGGTGCGCCTTCACCATCGACTAGATTTGTCCCGACTTCGTAGGCCGTATCTTCAACGGGGCACTTTCCCCAAAGATAGTCGTTGAGTGAGTAGGTAAATTTGTCTTCATCTAGCCCAAAGATGACATGGATGCCAGGAGATTGAATGTCGGTATCAACAATGCCGACGCGCTTACCCTGCTGAGCCACCGCTACAGAGAGATTCGCGGTGAGGTTAGACTTGCCAGTGCCGCCGCGAAAGGAGTGGATAGAGATAATTTGCGTCATGGTGAATGGTGAGAGAGATAATTAGGCGTTAAACTTGAAGACGACGAACGGCTAGCATGGTGATGTCGTCAAACTGAGGAGCGCTGCTGATATGTTGTCTAACCGCTTTTTCTACCTGATTTACAGTTTGGGTGACAGATTCTGCATGTTTTTCGAGCAGGTCGTATAGCCTTTGATCAGAAAACATTTCGCCGGATGGAGCATGTGCTTCGGGGACGCCATCGGTGTAGGTGAAAAGGCTGTCCCCAGGCGCGAGCTGAATCTGTTCAATTTGAAAGTCCATATTTGGCATCATCCCTACCGCTGGGCCAGTGGAGCCCAACTGGGTTTTGATGCCTTCTGGGCCACAGACAATAGGCGCTTCGTGGCCAGCGTTGATGTAAATCATGTTGCCTGTAGCTGGGTCTAGCACGCCAAAGAACATGGTCGCGAACATGCTGGTGCGAAAGTGAGTTTCGGCAATGTAGTTGTTCGTCATGGTGATGGCGTTTTGCAGAGCTTGAGTACCGGTTCGAGGTAGCCGGAGCTTCTGTTTTTTGCTTGAGGCAGGTTTAGATCCTGTTCTGAGCGGTGGCGTATCGCTGGTGAGCTGATCGAGCAGTCCTAGAGAGTAAGTTTGGCGGGCTAATACGCGCACCAAGGTGCGGAACAAAGACATGAAGAGCGCTGCGCCAACGCCCTTGTCACAGACATCTGCCATCACCAGACCAATTCGACCATTTGGCATAGGAAAAGCGTCATAAAAGTCTCCGGCGACTTCTCGGGCCGGGTGGAAGTATGCGGCAATTTCCCAGCCGGGAATCTCGGGTAAGGTCTCTGGTAAAAAATCGAGTTGAATTTGACGACCAATTTGCAGGTCGCGTTCGCCCTTGAGAAATTGGGACTGTTGCTGTAGCAGTCGTTGATTATTGAGAGCGGCGGTGGCTTGAGCAGCTAGCCACTCGGTGACCTGCTGCTGGTATGCGCTGAAAGGAGAAATTTCGCCGTTGGAGCTTTTGCTGTTAAAGAGTTGGAGGACTGCGATCGCGCTCCCATCCACATCCTTGAACGGCACCGTCAAACAAGAAATCGTCTGATAGTGATATTTGGCATCAAAGGTGCGAATTACCGAAACTTCAGCATCTTGCAGCGCTCTGACATCGGCGATGTGAAAGCTATCACCCGATCGCGCTGCCCGCACCACCAAACTGCTGGCTACTTTTGAATCACTCTTTAAAGGAACAGGATCGATTTTCAAAAGATGGTCAATTGATCCTGCTGTTTCTATGCTGAGGCTGTCGTTATGAATGGCGACTAAATGCAGGGCGTCATCGCGACGTAGATAAAAACAACCGGCATCAGCGTTGCAGAGCTTTTTGGCTTCTTTGAGGACGAGTTCTTGCAGGCGATCGCAGTCTGTTTCTTTTGAAAGGGCCATGCCCAAAGGCAAAATTATCTCAGTGAGGTCAGCGGCTAGCTTTTGAGCATCGGGCGCTGTGATGGTGGGCGGTTTTGCAGCGGGTGGTGTCAGGATGGGCATAACGATTAAAGCGTAGGATGGGCAACAGAAGGGCTCGCTACCGATCGATTGAGCGTGAAACGATTGCGATTGTGATTATTGACAAATTCGTAGGCAAATTCGTCTACGCCTTCTATCGCTAAAAAGACGCCCAGGCCACCAATGGGTCTTTCATGCAGCGACTGGTTTAGCTCTTGTTCGTTGGGATAGCTATGCTGGTAGGGATCGTAGGGAATCGCAGAGTCTTCTAAGGTGATAGTGAGAGACTGTTCATTGAGATCGGCTGTTAGCTGGATGTTGCCAGTACGTCCGGATTCTTCATATCCATGAATTATAATATTAGTCGCGATTTCATCGATGGCTAGCCTGAGTTTGTAGGCTTCCTTTTTTCCTAGCCCTGCTTGCTCAGCGACAGACATTACGTAAGCTGCGATGTCTTTCAGTGAGTCTAGGGTGCCGGGAACGGTTAGCGGTTCCATAGGGCGATCTGCCGTGAAGATGGATAGATAGCAGTGCCCTGTCGCTAACTGGCTGTCGCCAGCGTTGTTGTAAAAGGGCACCCACTTTAAAGATTTCTAATAAGTAGGCTAGACTGCAACAGCTTCTTCGTACTTTTCAACAATATGAACACTGTGGTGAAAACCAGTTTTCTCAATTGTGCCGAGCACTAGCTCTTGAGGAGAAACGACATAAATTTCTACATCTTTACCCATCTTTTGCTTGGCAAAAATTAGGACACGGAGCCCAGCGCTGGCCATATAGTCGAGTTCTTGCATGTCAAGCACCAGGTGATTAGGTGTTGTAGCGGCGGCAGCTTCTACCTGCGCTTTAAACTCAGCGGCGGTACTAGCATCCAAGTCACCCGAAAGCTTAATGATGGCATTGTTATCGCGGTTTTCGAGAGTGGCAGTAAATGTCATAGGTTTATGTTGGGTAAGAGGATATGAGAAGTGAAGACTGCTATCTACCGACTAGAATCACAACCGATCTGTCACGTAGCAGCAGCCCTTTTTGGTCTTCCAGGAGTGGTTCTTGACCAGGGCTAAAGTGGTCTGCTTCATCGGTGCCAGTATTGGCAGAGATGTACCACTGTTGACTAGGAGGTAAGCCAGGTATATCGAACCATTGAGTTTGCCAGTGCATGTTCATGGCGACGTAGACAAAGTCGTCTTTGATACGGCCACTTTTAGCATGGCTGCCACAAAGCATGAAGGCTAAGCAACGGCTGCTGTCTTGCCAGTCGGCATTCCAGGCTTGAGTGCCGTGCCAGGTGATGTCAGCGTAGCCGCTGCCCATGTAATCACGGTTCTGAAAGTGCTGATCGGGGCGGAGAACGGGATGAGCCAGGCGAAAGTTAATGCAGTGTTTTGCGAATTGAAAGAGGCTCTGATTGGCGTGAAGCAAGTTCCAGTCGAGCCAGTTGAGTTCGTTGTCGTGGCAGTAGGTGTTGTTGTTGCCCCGTTTGCTGCGGCCCATTTCGTCGCCCATCAGCAGCATGGGGACGCCTTGGGCAACCATGAGCAGGGCTAGTGCGTTTTTCATTTGACGCGATCGCAATGCATTAATCCCAACATCATCCGTCCAGCCCTCAGCCCCACAATTCCAGCTATTGCTATCATTGTCGCCATCGTTGTTCCCTTCGCCATTCGCCTCATTGTGCTTGTCGTTAAACGAGACCAAATCAGCCAGGGTAAACCCGTCGTGAGCCGTGATGAAATTAATTGAGGTTGCTGGCGCTCGACCTGCCGCCGCATATAAATCGGGAGAGCCCTGTAAACGCTGGGCCATCTCACCCGCCGTACCTTCGTCTCCCTTTAAAAACTGACGTACGCAATCGCGGAACTTACCATTCCACTCAGCCCAGCGCCCATAGGCCGGGAACGACCCCACCTGATACAGACCGCCCGCGTCCCAAGCCTCAGCAATCAACTTGCATCTCGCCAAAATGGGATCGAAAGCGAGCGTTTCTAGCAAAGGCGGATTCGCCATGGGTGCGCCCCAAGGATCGCGGCCCAAAATAGCGGCTAGATCAAAGCGGAAACCATCAATATGGTATTCTGCCGCCCAATAGCGCAGGCAGTCCAACACAAAATTACGAACAATGGGATTGTTGCAGTTGAGCGTATTGCCGCAGCCGCTAAAGTTGTAGTAGTAACCCTCGGGCGTGAGCATGTAGTAGGTTTTGTTATCTAACCCCCGAAAAGAGATCGTTGGCCCGCGCTCATTACCCTCAGCGGTATGGTTAAACACGACGTCGAGGATAACTTCAATGCCATTTTTATGAAGCTCTTTTATCAGGGTTTTGAGTTCATCAACCTGCATTCCAAAGCGACCGGTTGCCGCATAGGCCGCTTTCGGCGCAAAGAAGCCGACAGTACTATAGCCCCAGTAATTGTAAAGGGTTTCCCCGGTGTCTGGATTAGGGCGAGAGTTTTCAAACTCGTCGAACTCAAAAACGGGCATCAGCTCAACAGCGTTAACACCTAATTCTTTGAGGTAAGAAATTTTGTCACGAATGCCAGCAAATGTACCGCGATGATTTTCCTTAATGCCCGAAGACGCATCCTTAGTAAAGCTGCGTACATGCATCTCGTAGATGATCAGATCTTCGTGAGGAATTTCTAAAGGGCGATCGTCTTCCCAGTCAAAATCGTCGAGGATGATTTGGGAGCGATGCTGCTGCGAAGCACTCCAGTCAGGCGTACGGCCCCAAACTTCTCTACCTCCTAAAGCTTTAGCATAGGGATCAGCCAGAATTTTACTAAAATCGAACCAGTCTCCTGACTCGGGATTAAATGGCCCATCCATTCGGTAGCCGTATTCGATACTCTCGGGATCAAGATCGAATACGGTCATGGTAAAAACATTCCCGGTGCGAAACTCTTCAGGAAAAGGAATTTCGGCGAAGGGCTCTGCTTCATGTCGCTTAAAAAGAACTAAGGTGCAGCACTTAGCACCACTGGAAAAGACTGAAAAATTGATGCCCCCCGGCACTAACGTTGCACCGAAGGGAAAGGGACGACCTCGCCGCAACTTAAACCCGGCTTGGGTTTGGGTAGGCCGTGCGTCAATGCGTTCCATCATAATCATGGCGAATTCTCCTAGCAGGGCACGGGTTTTTTGAGCTGTTCGAGACCGGCCTCAGGAGTATCGCAAATCGTGAAAAATTCAAGGAACCCGGTGACGGACATTGTGTCTTGAATTTCTTCAGAAAGGCCGACTAAGACGAAAGGAATGTTTTTAGACGTGACTTGACGGTAGATAGAAAGCAGTACCCGTAGACCAGCGCTGGACATATAGGGGACTTTGGTGAGATCGAGTAATACCGGAGCACCTTCTTTGGCTGCTGGCAAAATTTCTTGTTGGGCGGCGGACGCGGTGCTGGCATCGATATCGCCACTCACCTCGATCACTTTAGTTTGATCGACGTTGGTAATGTTAATTTCCATAGATTGAAAGTCAGTAAACAGCAATCGGATATTCAGGCTGTGTAAAGCGTTGTTGAACTCTCTATTGTTCAATCCTTCCGTTATGCAATTGGCTCTAGCGTAACTTTCACCTTCACAGCCTTATCAGTTTCAGGAAGGGAAACTGTCAGTGCCTGGGCATCAAAGTTGTCGTAAGCTTTACCGTCGATTGCGACCGAACCGATTCTTACGCTACCGGCGGGGAGAATGTCGGGTGAGACGCGCAAAATGCCATCAGGAAAGCCGTTAGGCTGAGGCTTGAAGTAGAAGTCCATCGGCTGCTTTTTCACCAGCAAGTTGGTGTAAACTGCGCCCAAATAGCATAGCTCTGTAGAGTGGTAGCCACTCATAGAGTGAGAGCCTTTGCCGCGCTCGTTACCGCCTGCCAAATACGGCAGTCCGTTTGCTAGCACATTAAAGTAAACGCCGCCGTCTTCGGTATCGAGAAACCAAGCGTTATAGAAGGCGGCAGCTTCTCGGGCATGGCGCAGATAATCAAACTTTTCATTGCCCAGGCAGCCGGAAAGAATGAGATAGGCGAGAATGGCTTGCTCTTGCTGCCACCAGGCTTTGCGATCGTGCCAAACCACGCGGTGGAAGTCTTGGCCTATTTCGGTTGTGCGCTCCACTACGTCATACCAGCCGCCGCGCTGCTGGTCACTGCCAACGGCAGGCATGGTTTGGGCGAGTTTCTCTGCCAGGGCCACATACTTGTCTTTGGGCTTGAGGCTCTGCATTCGCATCAGGTTCCAAGCGATTTTGAGATTGTGGCCGACGACGGCGCGGTTCTGTTGCCAGCCCCAGGTTTGATCTTTTGACCAGTCTTCAAAGAAGCGCTCTTGCACAAAAGGGCTGTTGTCGAAGTCGGGGAAGCGCTGCTCGATGGTGTCGAAGGTGTACTCCAACATATCAGCGTACTCTTGACGACCGGTAGCCAGGAATAGGTTGACTAGGTAAGCAGGGGCGTGATCGCCCACAGAGTTCCAGTTTTTAGTACCTTTATTGCGACCTAGCGACTCGCTGCGAGGATCTAGCATGACGGGCTCTAGGTGGGAGAAGTAGCCGCCCTGCTCGCTTTTGTCTAAAAAGAATTTGTCGAATAGTTTGATGGTTTGTTCGGCGTCGCTAAGAATGCGCGGGTCGCCCGTAATTCGGTAGGTTTGGGTGGGGCCTGCGAGCGCGTAGATTTGTTCGTAGGCGGGGATGGCGTCGTAGTCGTCGCCAAATTCGGAAGCGAAGATTTTTTGTTCGCGATCGCCCTGAACATCAATCCCGTGATACCAGTAAACAATATCCTCATCCTGGTCTACAAACCGCATGTGCTCACGCAAATACTCAGTGCCCTTTTCCGCCGCTTCCAGGAACCGATCTTCGCCCGTCATCATAAAGGCAGTGGCAAAGCCATACACCAAACGAGAGATAGTATCGGTCTCTTGGCGATAGTTAGTTGTAGACTTTACCCCAGATAGGCTGAGCGTCGTGCGATAGTTACGATAGTCAACTGGATTTTCGCCAAACTGAGCCTTGAGATAAAAGTCAGCCAGAGACTTCACCTGGTCAATCCACCAGTTTTGCTTTTCAAAGCTGAAGTCATCTTCGCCGCGCCCAACAAATACAATTTGCTTCGCTTCAAATTTAGGAGAGTCTGGATAGAACACGCCATAGACGAAGATTTGACGCCCCGGCGTGAGCATGGTGCGCATAGTGCCGGTAGCGTCTGGGTAGGCTTCGTCCAAATTTTGAATGAGTTTGGCGAAGGTCATGTCACCTAAGATGACGTCATACTCGCGGCCATCGGAGGTTTTGAGGCCGAACACGTCATAGTCGGCGTCGAACCGGGTGACGTAACCAGCGATTAAATCGGAGAAAGGGAAAGCGGGTGGTTGCATGGTGATACAAAAGGGTTTGAGTAAGCGGAACCAAGATTGTTTTTAGGCTGCGAGCTGAGGTGGATTGGCTTGATCGACAAAGCCTTCGCTGAGTTCGATGATGCGCCCGTCAGGGTCGGCTAGCCAGACGGTTCTCCAACCGGGGATGAAATCGTCAAAGTTCATTGGGCCGAGGGTAACTTTGGCAGCGTCACCTATTTCTGCAAGTTTGGCATCGACACTGGCGACTTTGAAGGCTAGGTGACGAACACCGGGATATTGGGGGCCATCGTTAGTCGCGACTGGAACAGGAGAGTCTTCTGTCGCTTGAAATAGTTCTAGATAGAAGGCACTGTCTCCCATTTTGAGAAAGACAATTTGATCGCCTTCGGGCAGTTCGGCGACGCGGGCACGGCGAAAGCCAAAGTATTGGGTATAAAACTTTTCGGTGGCGATCGCATCTTTGCAGGTAATCGCCACCTGTGAGAAAATTTGCATAACGTTCATTGAGCAGCTCTCTCAAGCAACAGCGTGAATGTGGTATTGTTTGGCGTTGGCAAGCATTTTGATAATCTCTTTGGCAAAGAGGTGACAGTGGCCACCGCTACGAGCGGTGACCAGATCGGCGTCATGAACCACGTCTCTATCAGTGTAAATTGCGCCCATATTTTGAACGTCGCCGTAGAGGTTGTTATGACAGGTCACTCTGCGACCGCGCACAAGTTCTGGGGCGGGGGATACTAGCCACATACCGTGACAGATAATGCCTTTGAGAATGCCGGTGTCGGCAAAGGCTCTTTTGATGAATTCAGTGGCAGGAGAGAGCTGACGCGGATCTTCGCTGTAGCGGAGGCGATCGCTCACCATCGCAGACGGCACAATAATGGCATCGTAGCTTTTTAACTCTTCATCGCTCATGTTCTCAAAGCTTTCAGTACAGGTGAAGGGCGCTTTGTACTCGTGGCCAGTAAAGGTAATAGAAGGCTGGCCCCACAGGCGAGAGAGAAAATGTACTTCAGCGCCTTCTTCCGCAAAGCGGTAATTGTAGTACCAAATCTCTTGCTCATAAAAGTCACTCTCGATCAGAATGCCGATCTTTTTATCTTGCAGTTTCATAGGAATGTCAGGTGACGGTACACAGGAGAATTAAGCCTGTAGCTGTTGAACCAACGTGAACTGATCCCAGTTGTTCCAAAGCTGGTTAATTTTGCCATCAATAATTTCAAAAATAGTGATGCCCGTAACATCAATGCTTTTACCCGTAGGCGCAGCTCCAAAGAAGTCGCCAGTTTGCGTACCCGTACAAATCCAGCGCGTGATGACTTTGTTCTCGTTGACAAAGGTATCGACCACTTTGTAGTTGGCGTCGGGGATGCCTTTAATAAAACCACCAATGAAACCTTTAGCCGCGTCAGCGCCTTTGATATCGTGAGCGTTAACATGACCGACATAGTCTTCACTAAGGATTTCGTCGAGAAGATCGAGCTTGTGAGCGTTGTAGACTTCGTAGAATTTTAGGGCAACGTCAAGATTATCGTTAGACATGGGAAATATTCTCCAAATAATTTAGGTGAAGGATGAGATTTAAACTACGCAACTGTTCCATCCGGGTACTGGGTCATACCCGCAAAGTGGATAGCGATTTTGCCATCGCGCAGCACCCAGCTATCGGCAAAGCGCATTTCGACTTCACCCTCGTCTGTGGTCATTTTGATGGCTTCTACAATCATCAGCGTGGTCGGATCTTCGGTCTCTGCCCAAAAGGCAATTTCTGTTTCTAAACCTTGAATGCCCAGAATGCCCTGAAAATGCTCTTCGAGCTGTTTGTGACCCCGATAGTAAATAGGCTCTTTCATAAAAGAGCTAATCAACACCGCGTCTTCGGTGTACTGATTCAACAGACCTTTGATGTCTTTTTTAAGAATGAGATTGATATGCTCTGCGTACATGATGCCGAGCGGACTGTCGGGAACGTTTTTCATGATGAATCTTTTAATAGACTGACATTGGACAAGAATGTTAAACGGTAGCGGCTTCTAGGCAGGTGATGCTGTGGGCTGTTTTGATAAGATCGGCGGCTTTTTCTGCGATCGCCAGCACCGCTGCATGACAATTGCCAGAAGGCACCGTGGGAATCACGCTGGCATCGACCACTCGCAAACCTTCAACCGCGCGCACTCGCAAATCCAAGTCCACAACGGCCAAATCATCAACGCCCATTTTGCATGAACCGCACTGATGGTGATAGGTCTCTGCTCGCTGACGAACAAAGGCTTCTAGCTGCTCATCGGTCTTTAGCGTTGGCCCTGGCAATAGTTCTTCAGTGCCCCAGGCAGCAAAGGCTTCGGTATTAAACAAAATTTCTCGACCAATGCGAACGGACTGAATCAAACGCTCTACATCTTCGCGTTCGGCCAGGTAGTTGGGATTAATGAGCGGAGCCGACAGTGGGTTATTGTCTGCCAGACGGATCCAGCCGCGTGACTTGGGCTGTGTAACGCCAGGAATAATGCTGATCGAGTCGGGATTTTCTTGGCCGATGATGATGTCAAACGGGACATGAACAAAGCTAATTTGCAGATCGGGCGCGGCTAAAGCGGCATTTGATTTGGTGAACAAACAGCTCTCCGACAGGTTCTGATTTGGGGCGGGCACGGGCCTGTTTGTTTTGCCAATAATGCCCGTGAGCACATGGTTATGAAAGTTTTGACCGACGCCGGGTAAATCTGCTACCAGCGGAATATTCAACGGTTCTAGCTGTTCGGCGCTGCCAATACCCGAAAGCATCAGCAGTTTGGGAGATTCGATTGCACCTGCACTTAAAATCACTTCTTGATCGGCATTTGCGCTCTGTTGTTGGCCGTTTTCAATAAAATCGACACCGACACAACGCTTTTTCTCGAACCGCAGCTTCGTCACGGTTGCTTCAGTCATTACCTTCAAGTTTGGCCGATCCAGCATAGGTAAGAGATATGCCTGCGCGATTGTCTGGCGCTTACCGTCTTTAATATTGAGGTAATGCCAGCCAGCGCCTTCCATCTGCGGCCCGTTGAAGTCTTCTGTGCTGGGGTAGCCTAGCTCTTTGCAGGCGTCTAAGAAGACTTGCGAGGTCGGGTTAGGATTGTGAAGACGAGCGCTGGAGAGTTTGAAAGGCCCGTTGTGACCGGCCCAAGGACTGGTATGGTCTTCTTGATCTTCTATTTTTTGAAAGTAAGGCATCAAGTCGTCGTAGCCCCAGCCCGTCGCACCCTGAGCGACCCAGTTAGCATAGTCAGCCTGGTGTCCGCGAATGTAGATCATCAGGTTCAGGGCGCTGCTGCCGCCGAGGATTTTGCCTCTGGGCTCGTGCGTGGGGCGATCGCCTAATGCAGCCTGAGGCACGCTTTGATAGTCCCAATCGACAGGCGTATGCCATAGGAAGGGCCACATTGCGGGTAGATGAACATTTTCAGGTGGCTGAGCGCTACCCGCTTCAATCATCAGCACCCTCACCTCAGGATTTTCAGAAAGGCGGCTGGCCAAGACGCAGCCCGCTGAGCCACCGCCCACAATAATAAAATCGTATTGCATGATAAACAAAGCTTGCTTGAATTAAACAGATTTGAACGGCAATGACCTAAACAGCTACGGCAGCCGCTTCGGGCTCAAACGCCTGGCGATTGTCTTGTACAAACTGTTCAAACGTGTGAGGCTGACGGCCCGTGATTGTAGTGAAATCTTCAGTGACTTCTGCGCCCCAGCCGGTGCGATAGAGAGCAAACATTTCGTTGAAGGTGTCGGCTAGCCATTCTGGTTGGCCCCAAGCAACCATATTGCCTTTAAACTCTTCAGGTGTTTGAGCAATGTATTTAACCGGGCGACCGAGTACGGTAGAGAAAATCTCTGCAACTTGATCGAAAGAGAGCGATTCTGGCCCTGTTAGGGTATAGGTTTTGCCCGCATGAACCGTATCATCTAACAAGGTTTCGACAATAGCCGCCGCAATATCGCGAACGTCGATGTGGCTGATAGAAGACTGACCGCCGGGCTGGGCGAAAACGCCTTGATTGGCAATAGATTGGCCAAAGGCTAGGAAGTTTTGCATGAAGCCGTTGGGACGTAGCGTGCAGTAAGCAATGCCTGAGTCAGTTAGTAGCTGTTCAGCGTCACCGTGCCAGCGACCTAAGCGCATCGGAGAATCTGGGGCCGCACCGATTGCGGAAAATTTGACAATGTAGCGAGTGCCCGCTTTCTTGGCGGCTTCAATAAAATTATGCTGGAGTTCTACCGCGTCAGGTGCAATCGGTGGCAGCATGAGTGCTTTGTCTACGCCCTGTAAAGCCGCTTCGAGGGAGGCAGGGTCAGAAAAGTCTCCTTCAACTAGCTCTACGTCATATTCTTTCAGCGCTTCACCTTTTTCGAGGCTACGTACGAGTGCTCGCACGGTAATCCCTTTGGCTGCAAGCTGTTTAATCACTTCTTGTCCATTAGTGCCGGTTGCGCCAGTAATTAGAATCATTAGATATCTCCAAGATAGAAGGTAAAAGTTGGTCAAAAAAAGAGTGGATTAGAATGCGAAGCGGCTACTGATGCCAAAGACTAGGGCATCTTTGCGATCGCTAAATCCACTAGGCTCAATAATGTACTGAGCGCTGCCAATCAACGTCCACCAAGGCGTAATGTCGGCAGAGTAGATCGCTTCTACAACAGTCTCTGCACCTCGAACGCTAGTGCCAGCAGCGCGATCGCGCTGACGGAGGCCCTCGCTGATTTGACTGTAGGCGATCGCCAGTCCTAATACATCGCGATCGCGCCCTGGAATGAGCCCTTCATAAGCCAATCCTCCAGAGGCATGAAAGTCCACCATATTGATGTCTTCGTAGGGGGTATACACTGTCTTCAAGAAACTCGTGAGTCCTTGGCTGCGAGAGTCAGGCTCGGCATACAACATCTGATCTGCCAAGGCATAAACAGCAGCATTTCCCCTTCGAGTTCTAGCTGAATTAGCCCTATTGTTAACATTAAACTGCCCAGTATGAAACTGCACCCCTACTTTGTAATTGCCCGGCAGCCCAGTTGTTCTATCCCACTGTTGATTAAGCTTGTAGCTTAGCTCTAAAATGCCCTCTACCCCCTCTTCAGCGCTCAATCTCACGCTAGCATTACGAAAATTTTCGATACCTCCACTAGGATCTTGAAAACCATCGCTTAATTGGCCAATAAAGAACACTTCTGGGCTGAAGGTGTAGCTAAACTGGAGGCCCAAGGGGGCAGCCGCGTAAGGAATACTCATCCCAAAATCGGGCGTTGTGCCCAAAAAATGAGGATAGTCAAACGCCGTGTTGGTGAACATTGAAGACGGCTGGTTAGAGGCAATCCGCACGAAAGGATATTGCGTACCGAGTCTTATTTCTGCGCGGTTTTGAGAAAACTTTTGGCCATACCATACTTCAAACAGCCTGGCTCCATTCGTGGGGGCATCGTTGAAATAGATTGAATTTAATGCACCGATGGAGTCTTGAGACAAGCTTTCTGCTTCGATGAAAGCCGCTGTGATGTGAACCTGACCGCCTGGCCACCATCCCAACCGATCTGTATATAAATCTGTCCCTATTAAAGAAAGACTATTGACGGTTGAGCTTTGGTTTAGCCCGCCTGTGGGTTGAACATAGGCATCTACAATTTGCAACGCATAGAGATCAATGCCCCGATCGTAAAGTCGATCTCTTTCACCGCCCCAATCTCCTGATAAAAAGTCTCGGTTCCAGAAAGTGGAGGTTTGAGGACGTTGGCGAAAAGGGGTGCTAAATGAAGTGTCGAGCATCCTGTCAGACAGCGGCTTTTTGACGGCTCGTAGAACGCTGAGGTTGAGCGCGCGCGATCGCATTGACGGCCCAGGCTCAGCCGCAATTGTTAGCGCTTCATCAAGATTTTCATCAAGGTTTTCCTCAGTGCTTTCGGTGCCTTCTTCCCAAGAAAGCGGATCTGCCTGGTTCACAATCGCTGCCGAGCTTTCAGTAGAAAATCGCAGGTCGTCAGCCTGAAAAGAGATTTCTTCAGAAGCCAATTGCACGGGGATAACGGCTGGCAAGGTCTCACTATCAGATGCTACTGGTGCCGACAGCTCGCCAACAGATCCATTTTCGATTGGCCCAAATGGTTGCGCTGATCTTGGTGGAGCTAGTAGTACCGGCGAGGCTGGCTTTGAGGGGGCTTCTTTTTCTACAAAATATTGAGCAACTGCTGGAGCTGAGCTGCACAAAGAAAGTGAATAAGCCAAAAAAGACAGCGATAAGCAGTTGAGGCTAGGTTTTAAATTGACCATAAAAACAGCTAGCTGTAAGCGTTAGAAACATGCCTCTTACCCTTAGGAGGCGACAGGTTAAAAAGGTGACAGGTCAACCTCAGATGATGGAGCTGTTCACCTACTCGGCGGGTTTTTCTCCCATCGGCGGAATAATGCCTAGCTGTGTCATTAACCCCAACTGATCTAGCTGAGTCCAGCGCTCGGCAATTTTGCCATCTTCTAGCCGAACGATAGTAATCCCGGTGAGAGTAATTTCTTTGCCGTCGGCAGACACGCCAAAGAGAGGAGTGCCGGTATGATCGCCCTGAATTTTCCAACTGTGAACAACGCGATCGCCCGCATAAATCTCGTCTTGAATAGACATTTTAAGCTCAGGCATTGCCCCTCTAAACATCCCAATGATGTTCTTAAATCCTTCGCTACCTGTTTCCGAACCCAAAGGCGAATGATCAATCGCGTCGGCTTTAATCAGCTCATCGATAACGGTGAAATCGCCTTTATTCCAAGCGCCCTCGAACATGCGAACGGCAATTTGATTGTTCTCGGCAGGCGTCAACTCACCGCCGCTAGCATCAGCAACTTCACTGGCTTGAGCGGCTCCTGTAGCATTTTGCTTTTCAACCGCAACTTCGCTGGTGCAGGCAACTAATCCCAGCAGCATCAGCGCTGGCAAGGATTTCAAAAATTTCATCGTCATGGTCAAATTTCCTTTTGTTGAATGCTTTGTATAGTTTCAAGAATGAAGTAAGTCTCAAACTGTCGCAGGCTCGGGCTGATTGGCGGGCTTTATTTGTTCCATCAGGCCCAAGTCATTCTCGTTGATCCACATTTCAGCAATTTGGCCTTCTTCTAGGCGAAAAAGGCTAACGCCCTGCATGTTAACGGTGTTGCCGCTAGCGGGCATTCCTTTAAATTCGCCTTTGTGCGTGCCCGTCATATGCCACCGCAAAGCTGTCATGGTGTTGTCGCACATTTCTCGCTCTAGGGTGTAGCGAATGTCAGGAAAAGCTGTTCTTAGCACATTAATAAATCGCTCTAAGGCAGCTTGTCCTCTAACGGGAGTAGGCAGTGCAGGAAAGTGAAGCGTAAAATCGGGCGTCACTAAAGTGGCGATAAGATCGGTGCGTCCTCCCGCAATCAGATCTTCAAAGAACTGACGAGACTTTGCTTTGCTTGCATCCGGCGTCAGGGGCGAAGGCGCAGATGGAATCACGCCAATTTGCTGCATTAGGCCCAGGGTATCTTCGTTAGCTAAAGATTCAACAATCTTACCATCCACAATTTTTAGCCAACTGACGCCGTCAATCACAAAGCCCTTGCCACTGGCAGGAATGTCTCCTTTGACGGTATGCAGCGGCCCACCAATATGAGTACCGCTACCGATCCAATGGCCTACAACCGTGTCACCCTCTACCAGCAGGTGTTTTACTTCGAGGTGTACATCCGGGAACGCGCCGTGCAGCATGTTGACCAAATCTTTAAATCCATCGGGGCCGTAATAGGGTTCTGGATGAGTCGGAATCGTGAACATAAAGTCTTTGCTCATCAGTTCGTCGATGACATCGAGCTTGGCTTCGTTCAGAATTTCTTGGTAGTAGCGGCGGGCGATCGCCTTTTTCGCTTCAGTGGGGCTCTCGTGATGCGGATGAATTAAGTCACTAACATCCGTATTGAGAATGCGACGTAAATCTTTGAGGACACTAACCATATCAGTACTTTGCAAAAAAGAATAGATAAGAATAAAGCTTTCTATTTCTAATGAAACAAAAAGCTTTCAACGAACTACAGCTCAGCAGATCCTTCTGCATACACCAGATCGCCGACGGTGTAGGTAACAATTAAGGGCTTTTGAGTTTCTTCAGATCGGCGCACGACCCACGTTTGGTAAGCATCTAGTACAATTCGCTTACTCTTTGGCTCGGGCGCGTTCCACAGGCTGGCTTCCCAGGTTACCACCACTTCATAAGTTGCATCGCGATCGCCTTCACTGACGAGTTTGACAGATTTAACAGTGTGGACTTCATCGAAAAAGAGATTAATCACCTTGTCGTACCAGCCTGCAAAGCCTGCAAATTTCTCGACGGTGACTTCAGGAAAAATCATCTTCAGATCTTCGTCGGCAAGTAAAGGCTTGTAGTTGGCTAAAGGCTCATGCACGTCGAGTTTGCAATACCAAGCTTCTGCAAATTCACGAACTTCAGTCTGAGAAAGGGGCGCGATCGCGGTTGCTGTCATGTTAATGAGTAAGTAAAGAACAAAAGTGAAGTAGAACCAGAAGTCATTAAAAAAGCGCGTTTGAAGGTTAAAGCGCTAGGATAAAAGCCCGATTGAACCGCAAACTTCTTCAATTGCCTGCGGATTAATATCGCCATCGATTACGACATCCAATAGAAAAGGCCCTTTGTGAGCTAGCGCCTGCCGAACTGCGGCCTCAATTTCTTCAGGTTTTTCTACCCGAGTGGCCTCAACACCCATAGAGCGAGCGAGTTCGTCAAAACGAATGGCCGGACGAGAGAGATCAAAGCTCAGCGGGAAGTTGTGGGTAGGAATAGAGGTTTCTTTCCAGAACTGTTGAATGTTGAGCTGTAAGAGTTTGTAAGAGCGGTTGTTGCAAATTACAAACTTGGCATCTATATTGTAACGAGCGGCTGTCCATAGCGCCTGAATGGTATACATGCTGCCACCATCGCCGGTAAAACCAACCACCGTTTTATCAGGATTGGCCAGTTTCAGGCCAATTGCGCCTGGAATACCCACGCCCAAAGATCCGCCCCTGGTAACAAAGTGGTGACCAACCCTGCGAGCGGGAAGATATCGCGTTAATGCCGGAGAAGAAGTCAGGGCTTCGTCAAACACAATAGGATTTGGCGGTAGCTGCTCGGCAAAGGCTTTCATGAAGCCAGAGAAATGGAGTCTGCCATCAGCTTCAGCCGCACGATCGTCAGCGAGTGCCTGTTGTCGTTGCGCTTCTTTTTCAGCGGCAAGCGTCTGCTTTCGCTCAATCGATTGCAGCCTCTGCGCTTCGCTTTGAATTTCTTGAATAGCTGTTGCCAATAAGGTTAAGGTCATCTTAGGATCAGCAACAACACCCAAGTCTACTGGATGGTTTTTCGCAATCTCATAGGCATTAAGGTCAATGTGCAATACCTTGGCATCAGGTGCAAAAATGTCTCCGACTTCCGGGAAGACTTCGGGTAACACATAGGTGCCACAGACAAGATTAACATCACCACGCTGAAGGGTGGGCAAGCTACTGCTGCCAAACATATGGCCCGTTGTCCCCTGGTACAGTGGGTGGGTGGTGTCCATATTCAGCTCGCCCGAGTCCATATCGCGAACTTCAGCGCCCAATAGTTCGGCTACTTTAGTCAGTTCTGCCTGCGCACCCGAGTAAGCCACGCCATCACCGATATAAATCATGGGCTGCGCGGCATTTGCCAGTAGTTGAGCCATCGCTTGAATGGTGGCATCGTCGGGAACAACGCGCGTAGAGGGCAACGAGGTAGGACGCACTGGCTCTGAGGCAATCTGATTGAGAACGTCTTGAGGTAGACAAATATAAACTGGCCCCATGGGCGGGGTAGATGCAATTTTAATTGCCCGACGTAGGACTCTAAGCAGGGAATCTGGGTCGGATACCATAGTTGACCATTTGGTGACGGGCTGGGCGATCGCCACCAAATCAGCCGCCATCTGCGCGTCAAGAGCCTGATACTTAACGCCAGCATCGCCACCTATCACAACCAGCGGCGCATGGCCACGCATTGCTTGATACATGGCTCCGACAGCGTTACCTAGACCGGGGGCACTGTGAATTTGCACCACGGCTGGCTTTTGAGTCGCGCGAGCGTAGCCATCAGCCGTCATTAGAGCGACACTTTCTTGTAGCGTTAGCACGTACTTGAGCTGAGGATAATCTGCAAGGGCATCAATAAATCCTTGCTCGACCGTACCAGGATTACCAAATATATATTCTACGCCATCCGCAATAAACTGTTCTAGAATTGCGTAATGACCGGTTTTTCCTGTCATAACTGTTGCCTGTAAAAGGGGTCAAAAGAGAAGGTTGAACGCACGGTTGAACTTACCAGCCATATCGCTGTAGGCCGTTTTCCAATACTTCTACTATTTTCTCTCCTGTGAGGTAGGAATCGGGTGTAGAGCGTCCGGTGATAAAAGGATAGTCAACAATGACTGAAGTCTCTTTGCCAAAGTTGCCAATGTAAGCACCTTCAGGGCCAGTGGCATCTCGTAAAATGTATTCTAGAGGATAGGGCGGTGGCCCCATGTTGAAGTCTGTGCCCATAAAGCCAGTGCCGTCGTGGTAATCGTACTCTTTACAGTGGCCAGTGACATGCTTGCCCCAAATGAGACTTTTGCGATTTTCGAGTTCACGGGCAAAGGCCAGACAGGCGACGCCATAACATTCTGCGCCGATGGGTTTACCCATGCGGTGGAAGCTAAGAATAATATCGTGAATGCGTTGATTATTGGCCAAATCGACGATGGGGCCGCTGCCGCCTACGATCAAGAGCGCATCATACTGTGAAAGATACTCTCTTTCTACTTTAGCAACTTGACTATAGTAAGCTTCTAAGTCGCGAATCAGCGTAGGAGAGCTAAAGTAAGGCATCTCGGGAAGTACTTCGGAGATGTTGAGCGGATAGTTTAGTCGAGGCGACTGGTCAATGGCCTTAACTTTTTCAGCGACTTCTACCGAGGTGACGCTCTTGCCTAGAGGTGGATCGATATAGTCAGGATCCATGCTAGGTGGTAAGGCAACCGGTCGCTTACCGTTAGGAGTGGCGAAAGTGACTTCGTAGCCAGCCTTGTCAAAAGTTTCTAGCGGGCCGATGAGTTCCTCGCCCCAAAAACCCCATTCGGACAAAATAATCAGAATTTTCTTCAATGAACTATTACTCCTGATAGTGATCTCTAAAACAAATTCTCATAGAGAAAGACAGCTTTAACCTGATGTATCTTCCCATTGTTATGAGATTACCCAGTGAGTCTCTATACCATCGGTTTATTTAAATTTTTAGCTTCTTTTCCCGTAAAATTCGGTAGTCTATGGCCTTTGTTGTATTAAGTAATTAGCATCTGTAGACAGAGCAATAGAGCTTTTACTGATTTTCTCAGGCAAAGAAGCTAGCTGAGGTTACGATTTGTCTATCTTTTATGATCCAGGCATCTTTCGCGCTTATGGGGCTGAAATTGCAAGTAGAAGAACCTGGAAAGAGATATCTCTTGCTAGGGCGTTACCTATAGAAATATCTCTGATCGTTTAAATCTGCTCCTGCCGACAGAGGTTAAGGTGCTGAGTAACTCTTTACCTTGATAAACGGCGAACTAGTGATAATAACCCTGAATATGACAGCGCAATATGATTACGACTTGGTGGTAGTAGGATCTGGATCTGGCGGACTGTCGGCAGCACGGCGGGCGAAAAAGATGGGGAAGCGGGTGGCGATCGCAGAAAAAAACGTCATTGGCGGCACCTGCGTTAACAGAGGCTGTATTCCCACCAAGCTGATGATTTATGCGGCGGAATTTGCCAGGTCGCAGCGTATAGCCGGTGACTATGGCTGGTCAAATTGCAACAGTAAATTTGACTGGAAAGTTTTTAAGCAGGCGATGGATAGCCATGTAAAATCTATTCGCGAAAGTCAAATAGAGAACTTAGAAGGCATTAACATTCTGAGAGGGCAAGCAGAATTTGTAAATGCTCATACGTTAGAAATTGATGGGCAAAAGGTGAGCACTGAATTTGTGCTGCTAGCGGTCGGCGCTCGGCCTGCTATGCCAGATATTCCAGGTATAGAATGCGCGATTGACTCTAGGGACGTGTTTGAGTTAGAAGCGCTAGCTGAGTCCTTTGTGATTGTGGGTGGCGGCTACATCGGCGTGGAATTTGCCCAAGTGTTTCAGTATTTTGGCCGTGAGGTGACGCTAGTTGAGTCAAACCCGTTTGTGTTAGATGGCTTTGACATAGACGTTCGCAAGCGGGTGAAAAAGATATTGGAAGACGATGGTGTCAAGGTGGTTACTGATGCTCGTTTAAAGGGAATAGAGAAAAAGGACGGCGGGTTTAAGGCCGTGTTGAACAATGGCACTACGGCTAGTGCGAGTCAGGTGATGGGGGCGCTAGGCCGCACTGCAAATATTGATGCGCTGAATTTAGAAGCAGTGGGTGTAACAACTCACAAAGGTAAGATTGTTGTTGATGACTACAAACGCACCAAAGAAGACAACATTTTTGCGGTGGGCGACTGTACTAATACGATTATGCTGACGCCTGTAGCAAAAGCTGAGGGAGAGGCTGCGGTAGAAACAATGTTTGGTAAAGCTAGACAGGTGGGCTATCGCTGGGTGCCCTCGGCAGTGTTTATGGAGCCAGAGATTGCGATGGTGGGGCCAACTGAGGCAGAAGCAAGCGAGCAAGGACTAAACTTTGAGGTGCAGTGCAGTACGTTTTCGCCGCTGAGGTATGCGATGGCGTCGGCAGAGTCGATGGAAGCGTTTATTAAGCTCATTGTGGATACGGACAGTCAGGAAATTATGGCGGTTCATTTGGTTGCGCCACGAGCGGCTGATTTGATTCAAACGCTGGTGCCTGCACTGAAGAAGGGATTAACTTCAAAGGAGCTGAAAGAGACTATTTCCGTGCATCCTTCTACAGGAGAAGAGCTGTTTTGTTTGGATTGACTACAGAATTTGTTGATACGTAGTCACAACTACAGATATAAATTTCGGATGCTGCTCTACTTATGTAGATCTGTCAGCCTGTCTTAGGTTTGTGCCCCAGCTTGCATCCCATTACAATTTGGATGTTTCGCGGCTTTTGTTCGATCTGAAGCGGTGCGGTGACTTGGTGAATCGGTTTACGGGTTGGTTGGATGCGGATGCGATCGCCACTTGTGTTACCGAGGGTCTAATCGAGCAGTTTGACTGCGCTTTTACCCGCATTTGGCTGATTGAGCCTGACCGGCGAGCCTTACGTTTGGTGGCGTCTTCAGGTTTGTATACCCGGTTAGATGGAGCGTTTGCTCGGGTGCCGATGGGCGCTTTTAAGGTTGGGAAGATTGCCGAGCACTGCATTCCTTTTTTGAGCAACCGCTTGTCAGACGAAGCCTGGGTAAAAGATAGGGATTGGGCGATTGAGAACAATATTCAAGGGTTTGCGGGTTTGCCGCTGATGGAAAGCGGACAGGCTATTGGTGTGCTGGCCGTGTTTAACACTCAGCCAATGGCTCCTGAGTTTTTAGAAGTATTACAGCTATTAAGTCTTTCTGTGTCAGGGGCTTTGGCAAGTGCGCTCAACCATCAAACGGCGATGGAGGCAAACAAAAGTTCGGCAGCGACCTTGTCAGAACAGTTGGTGAGCGTGTTGGGTCAGCGAAAGTTGAGCTTGTTAGGGACAGAGCAGACACTGGCGGCTTCAGTCGCGCAGCTAATTACGCAGATGGCAGTGCAGATGGCGGAGGCTTGTCACTATTGTCGGTTGGTTTATGAAGCCGATAGCGTTGTTTTGGAAGCAATGATGGCAGCGGACATGCAGGCCGAGGTGGTTGGCTTGGATGAGGTGAGTGAATCGGCGCGATCGCTCGGCGGCACTTTGCAAATAGAAAATAGCGAAACGGTTGTGAAGGTACGTTTGCAGCTACCTCAAGCTCCGGTTCATGACTTATCTCAGGATCGATCGCTGCTGTCGGCGCGAGAGCAGGAGGTACTTGAGCTACTAGCGAGCGGGGCGCGCGATCGCGAAATGGCGGAACAATTGTTTATTAGCGAGCGAACGGTGAAGTTCCATATTAAAAATATGTTGAACAAGTTGGGGGTGAAGACGCGATCGCAAGCTGTGTTTACGGCTGTCAAAAAGAACTGGATCCGCTAAAGGAGAAGAGTCGATATCCCGTTATAGCTAAGAGCCGATCGCGACTTCATTGACGAGTCTAACTGACTTTGGAGTGGAAGCTTTGGATTGGGTGGCGATGCGATCGCCCAAACAATTAGCCAGATAGTCAGCATCGCGTGCTACGCCCGAAAATCGCGCCGAGCCCCAGGTGTAAAGCCAGGGCAAGCCGATAAAGTAAAGACCTTCTACCGTGCTAACACCGCGCTCGTGACCAGGATAGCCCTTGCCATCAAAGGCGGGAATCTCTATCCAGCTAAAGTCGGCGTGATAGCCGGTAGACCAAATAACGGTGCTGACATTTGCGGCCTGCATATCGAGCGCCAAAGGTTCTGAGTCGGGCTCCCAAACGGGTCGATAAGCAGGCTCGATTGGCGCTTCTATGTTGTTTTTGGCAATGTATTCGTTGATAGTGTTTTTAATACTTTCGGCGACTGCATCGGCCTGGTCGAGGTTTTGTTTGAGGTCGTCATTAAAGGTGAGCTGTGGCCCTTGAATAGTGTTTAGCCGACCGTGAAGCTGCATTCCTTCTAAGTGGAACTGGCGCAGGTCAATCTCGCGTCCGCCGCCGCGTCCGGTGACGTAGTGGTTTGTTTTTTCTCTAACGGTTTCTTTTTGAGGATGTTCGTCAATTGGCAGGTCGTAGTAGCCCATTTGGTCGAGCCAATCGACCACGTCTTTGCCTCTGTAGTTGCGAGGCGATCGCGGCGCACCCCCTACGCATAAATGCACCTGCCTGCCTGCCAAATGCAAATCCTCAGCAATTTGACAGCCCGATTGCCCGGTTCCTACCACCAGCACAGCCCCGGCTGGCAAAGCTTCTGGGCTTCTATACGCCGAAGAATGTAGCTGCACAATAGTTTCAGGCAGTTTTTCCGCCATTCTAGGTACTTTTGGCCGGTGGTATCCGCCAATCGCAACCACCACGTGATTCGCGCTATAGCAACCCATAGAGGTTTCTACTTCAAAAAGGGCGCTATCTTTGTGTTGACCAATTCTGCTGACAGCGACGCCTTCTTTTATATTAGGCTGAAAAGACTTTGCGTAGTCTCGTACATATTGAACAATCTGATCGCGTGGCATAAATCCATGCGGATCTTCTCCGGCGTATGGGTAGCCGGGTAGCGTGCATTGCCAGTTTGGGGTGACCAGGCAAAAAGAATCCCATCGTTTCGACTGCCAGGCATGGGCGATCGCGTTCTTTTCAAAAATGATATGTTCAATGCCCCGTTGCTTCAGGCAATAGCTAACAGAAAGCCCAGCTTGACCACCACCAACAATTACAACAGGAAAATGAGCTTTCATAAGATACGTTAGACTTTGTGAAAAAAGAGAATATCTTTTTACCTAAGATAGAAATGATGGAGAAAGCGCCCTGTATCACCAGCTACTAAATAGAGAGGTCTCGCTTTACAGACAGGGGACAGAGGTGCTTTGGATAAGCAGGCAAGCGTCTTTTTGCCCCAAAAGGGGAATGTACCCTGCCCTTTTATGCAGGTAAGGACATCTCTAGCGCTCCTCAGATAGCTTTTGGTGCGTTTTCCCTGTCTCAACTGTCAGTGTTTCTCTCTTTGTAACAACAGATACGGGAAGCTAGGCTCACACCTTTTAAGCTGCTAGCTATGTCATGATTTGGAGTGATTGAAATGCCCGCAGTAACCGCCCCACAGCATAAAGACGGCGACTTCTTTGTAGATTACGAGGAAAAAGTATTTCCCGATGTTCAAGCAGAGCCAGGAGAGAAAGCACTCGTAACGTTTCACACGGTGGCTTTTGAAGGCTCAATCGGCCTGGTTAATCTCTTGCAGGTAAGCCGCTTAATTTCCAAAGGATTTGATACCTCGGTGCTGTTGTATGGGCCAGGGGTAACTTTGGGTGTGCAGCGGGGCTTTCCAAAGCTGGGCGACGAGGCTTTTCCGGGGCACATGGCGATGAACAATCGACTAGTGAAGATTATTGAGGACGGCGGTAAGGTATATGCCTGCCGGTTTGCGCTTCAGGCGCTGTATGGTCATGGTGAGCCCTCTTTGATTCCGGGCATTAAACCGATTAACCCGCTAGATGTGTTGGATATTGTGCTGATGCATCGGAAGGAAGGGTTCGTGTTAGATACTTGGACGATGTAGGAGAGCGGAACTGGCATGAGGGCTACCGGCATTGGGGCTATAGGTTATTTAGGCCCCCGTCCCCAATGCTAGGGCTCTGAAAAAACTATGGATTACTCTCGAACCGTCAGAGCGGCAGCAGTACAAATTTCGCCCGTGTTACACAGCCAGTCCGGCACGATGGAAAAGGTGCTGAAGGCGATTGATGAAGCCGCTAAAGAAGGCGCTGAGATAGTTGTTTTTCCAGAGACATTTGTCCCTTACTATCCCTATTTCTCTTTTGTAACACCGCCGGTACTAATGGGCGGCGAACATATGAAGCTGTACGAGGAAGCCGTAGAGGTTCCTGGGCCAGTGACAGAGGCTATAAGCCAAGCGGCTAGGGCGCATCAGATGGTGATTGTGTTGGGCGTTAATGAGCGAGATAAGGGCTCTTTGTACAATACGCAGCTCATTTTTGATGCAGATGGACGCTGCCTGTTAAAGCGGCGAAAGCTAACGCCGACTTATCATGAGCGGATGGTGTGGGGGCAAGGCGATGGCTCTGGTCTAAAGGTGTGTGACAGCGCGGTCGGTAAAGTGGGGGCGCTGGCTTGTTGGGAGCATTACAATCCGCTGGCCCGCTATAGCCTGATGGCAGAGCATGAACAGATTCACTGTGCTCAGTTTCCGGGCTCGATGGTGGGAGAGATTTTTGCTGAGCAAACGGAGGTGACGTTGCGCCATCATGCGTTGGAGTCGGGCTGTTTTGTTGTATGTGCGACGGGCTGGCTAACGCCTCAGCAGGTAGAAGAGATCGCGCCGAATGAGGGATTGCAAAAGGTGCTGCGCGGTGGGTGCTATACGGCCATTATCAGCCCGGAGGGCGTGCATTTGTGTGAGCCGATTAAGGAAGGTGAGGGGATGGCGATCGCAGATCTCGACTTTTCTTTAATTACCAAGCGCAAACGCATGATGGATTCTGTGGGTCACTACGCTCGGCCTGACTTGTTTCGACTTAGCGCTAACCATGAGCCGTATAGCATGATTGAGTCTATTGGTTCGACAAAAGCCGTGCTGAAAGTAGACAGCTCTGCTGAAACTTCACCTGCTTTGGCCAGCAAGAAAGCCAGCGAAAAAGCCAGCGAAAAGGTCAGTGAAAACTTAACCGAAAACAATTCAGACAGTCCGCTTCAAACCTATGCCTAACAAAACTCCTTACCCGACTCAAAAAAACCTTTCTACAGAGCCGATTAGTCCGCAGCAAATTATTACTGACCTTCAGGCAAAGGGCTTGAATTTAATTTCTGACGCGGTGGGGGCTGCTGGCCGCAAGGGCGGGGCGGGCCCTTCTGACCACAAGGCGGTAACGATTGGGGAGACGACGGTGATGGTGCCGGTGTATACCAGTGGGGCAGCGCGATCGCCTTATGGTGTAGAGCGCGATCGCACCACCGGCAATTCTTATTTAACCAAAAACAACCAGGTCGTTACACCGCTGGCCTTTCCCCAGCCGCCGCGCTTTTATGGCTTGCAAACGGCTGACGGCATTCCCTATTCAAAAATTGCCCTGCTGCATAGCCACAATGTGCTGGCGACAACGGTTTTACAAACTTGCATTCGCTACGAAAACCGTAAAACAGCCTGTCAGTTTTGCGCCATTGGTCAGTCACTGGCGGCAGATAGAACAATTGCGAAAAAGACGCCGGAACAGCTCGCTGAAGTTGCTGAAGCAGCGGTGAGATTGGACGGTGTAGCGCATATGATTATGACGACGGGTACGCCAAATACAACAGATCGCGGGGCGGCTTATTTGACGGAATGCGCGCAGGCAATTAGGGCGCGAGTGGATTTGCCAATTCAGGCGCAGTGCGAGCCGCCAAACGACTTTGGCTGGTTTGAGAAGATGCACAGAGCAGGGGTAGAGAGTCTGGGAATGCATTTAGAGGCGGTGGATTCGGCGGTGCGATCGCGAATCATGCCCGGCAAGGCAAAAGTGCCCGTAGATTATTACTTTGAGGCGTTTGCGGCGGCGGTAAAGGTGTTTGGCCGAGGGCAGGTAAGCACTTATTTGCTGGCAGGTTTAGGCGATAGTCAGGAGACTTTGCTGGCGGTGAGTGAGCGGTTAATTGAAGTCGGGGTATATCCGTTTGTCGTGCCGTTTGTGCCAATTACGGGGACGCCGCTGGCCCACTATTCGCCGCCAAGCAGTGAGTTTATGTTTGAAATCTATCAGGCAATTGGCGCTCAGCTCAAGCAGGCAAATTTGCTGTCGAGTGAGATGAAGGCGGGCTGTGCGAAATGTGGGGCTTGCTCGGCGCTATCGGCGTTTGAGGGTTGAATAGTTTGTCTTGAATGTCTCGAATGTCTCGTAGAAAGGAGGGATGATGGCAAAAAGAACTTATAGCTTTCAGCTAGCGCTGTCGGCGGCTGAAGTGAGTGATTATTTTGATCTGAGAAAGCAGATTTTTTGTGAGGAACAGGGGCTGTTTGAGCGAGATGATCGAGATGCGGTGGATGGGAGAAGCTATCCGATTGTGGCGATCGCACATCAAGAGAATCAACTTGATCGCGTTGTCGGTGTCGTCAGAATATACGAGCAGGAACCTCGGCTATGGTATGGCGGACGTTTGGGCGTACATCCCGATTTTCGCCGAGTCGGCAGAATTGGCAAAGGTTTGATTCAAAAGGCGGTAACGACCGCTAATACTTGGGGCTGCGATCGGTTTTTGGCGACGGTACAGTTGCAAAATGTTCGATTTTTTACTCGTTTGCACTGGCAAAGCTTGAAAGAAATAGAGATGTTGGCACGGCCTCATCATTTAATGGAAGCCGATTTGGCCCACTATCCGGCAAACGATCAGCCGCGCCCCGAGCTGCCGATTGAACAGATTAAACAGGTCGCTTGAGGTGACAGGTTATGCACAAACGTCGCTCTGTGCGCTGATAGCGTCTCTACGCTCTTCACTCAGTATTTTGCACAAGCAAGATATCCAAATGGCGGCAAATGCACTGGGGCAGTATGTTCAGGGCGTAGAGGGAGCGCAGATTCGGCTGGGGGATGACTGTGCGGCGATTCCGGATGGAGAGAGCTATTTACTGATGGCGGCTGAGGGGATTTGGCCGCAGTTAGTGACGCAAGATCCCTGGTTTGCCGGATGGTGTGCGGTGATGGTGAATTTGTCGGATATTGCGGCGATGGGAGGAAGTGCGATCGCCGTTGTCGATGCCCTGTGGAGTCAATCTGTTGAAAGAAGTCGGCCTTTGTGGGACGGAATGCAGGCAGCCGCTGGGGCTTATGGCGTGCCGATTGTGGGGGGGCATACCAACTGTCACAGCGAGTATGACGGCCTGGCAGTGGCAGTGATGGGGAGAGCGAACCGGCTGATGACGAGCTTTGATGCAAGACCAGGAGAAGCGTTGGTGATGGTGGTGAATATGGAGGGTGCTTACTATAAGAATTATCCTTTCTGGAATGCTGCGACAAAGGGCGATCCGTTGCGATTGCGATCGCACTTAAAACTGTTGCCAAAGCTGGCTGAGTCTGGTTTGTGCGGGGTGGGGAAAGATATCAGTATGGGTGGATTGGCAGGCACTTTGTTGATGCTGTGCGAGGCTTCTGGCTGTGGCGCAAGCTTGAATTTGGATGAGGTGC
This sequence comes from Phormidesmis sp., assembly GCA_049791095.1. Lineage (GTDB taxonomy): Bacteria > Cyanobacteriota > Cyanobacteriia > Phormidesmidales > Phormidesmidaceae > Phormidesmis. The sequence continues at coordinate 54,122 of JBAQZP010000096.1, read as the reverse complement.
CTCGGCCTAATGGGGTAAAATGGGAAAAGTGGCTGACGAGCTTTCCAAGCTTTGGTTTTTTGCTGAGTTTGCCATTAGAAAACGTGGATGACGTCAAGGCTTTGTTTTGCGCTGAGAAGTTAGTGTGTCAAGCCGTGGGAGAAGTGGTGGAAGGATCGAGCATTTTTCTGACAGAGGGCAGTGAGAAACAACTATTCTGGGAGGGGGCGCAAGCTTTGACTGGCTTTGGAGGCGCGTAAGGGTTTGCGAATTGCGCTGTTGACCTATTCTACAAAGCCTCGGGGCAGCGTGATTCATACGCTAGAGCTGGCTCAGGCGTTGGCCAATGCGGGACATCAGCCCTGTGTGTTTGCCCTAGATAAAGGCGGCAGTGGATTCTACCGGCAAGTTGCGTTTGAAACCTATGCGGTACCGGCTGCACCCTGTGAAGCAGGAATAGAACAATTAATTCGACAGCGAATTGAAGAGTTTGTTCATTTTTTTGAGCGACATGAAAGAACTTACGATATTTATCATGCTCAAGACTGTTTGAGTGCGAATGCGCTGGCAATACTGAAGGCGCAAGGAAAGATCTCTCATTTTGTGCGAACGGTTCATCATGTGGAGGATTTTGAGAGTCCTTATTTGCAAGACTGTCAGGAGAGGTCTATTCATCAGCCGGATCGGTGTTTGTGTGTGAGTGAAAGCTGGCGGATGGCGCTGGCACTGGACTATGGGGTAAAGGCATACAGAGTGATCAATGGCGTTAGCGAGCGGTTTTCGGCTGAGCTGAGCGGGGCGGAATCCTTGATAGCTGAGGCTTATGAGATTACGGGTGGGCCTATTTACTTGACGGTGGGTGGGATTGAGCCGCGTAAAAACTCGATTAATTTGCTGAAGGCGTTTGGCCAGGTGCTAGCGAGCCATTCCCAAGCAAGGTTGATGATTGTTGGCGGGGCGACGCTGTTTGACTATCAAGACTACCGGCAAGATTTTATGGCATTGGCGGACACGGCCAGATTGCGAGATGCGCTAATTTTGCCGGGGGTGGTGCCGGATGACGATCTGCCGGTACTGTATCGGCTGGCGGATGGGTTTGTGTTTCCGTCAGTGCAGGAGGGTTGGGGGCTGGTGGTGCTGGAGGCGATCGCGTCGGAACTTCCCGTACTCACTTCCAATCAACCCCCCTTTACTGAGTTTTTATCTCAGCAGTCAGCCATGCTGGTTGATCCAGAGGATGTGAATGCGATCGCTCAAGCAATGCAAGCTATGATTAAACCAGAAATCGCTCGCAGTTTAATTGAATGCAGCCGCCCAATTCCACAGCGCTATAGCTGGCAAACCTCTGCAAATATGCATTTAGATCTGTATTATCAGATGATTTAAAGTTGTTCTCCTTTGTCTATCACACCTGTCTCTTATGCCTGAAATAAACTTTAAAATTCAATGGCCTAATGGTGATAAAGAAGTTTGTTATTCGCCGTCTTTGGTGGTGAAGAAATACTTCGAACCAGGGGCGGCTTATAGTGTGACGGAGTTTTTGGCGCGATCGCGTGAATCTTTGACGATTGCGAGCGATCGCGTTCAGGCAAAATATGGCTTCCCTTGCAGTCGAGCCCTGGGCCAGCTCCGAAAAATAGAAACCACTGCTCAACAATATGCTGCACAGTCCGAGGCTGAAGTAACGGTCTTGGGCTTCGAGTGAGGAGCAAAGTTTACCGTCGTGAGAGCGCCTTAAAGGACAAAAAACCAGCGGCAATCATCGTCACGGAAAATAGCGTTGTCAATGTTCCCAGGGCATACAGCGCAGGCGAAGTGACATTAGTCGTCATGCCAAATATCTCTAGGGGAAGTGTGTTTCTTTGCCCGGACACCAGCGATGTGCGAATAAACTCGTCATAAGACAGGGTAAAGCTGAGTAGCGCAATCCCAATTAAGCTAGGCAAAATCAGCGGCAGCACAATCTCTTGAAAGGTTCTGACATCGCCAGCGCCCAAATCGCGAGCCGCCTCTTCATAAAAAGGATTAAAGCGATTAAAAACGCCCAGCATAATTAAAAAAGCAAACGGAACCGTCCAGGTTAAATGCGCCCCCAAGCCAGATGAGAACCAATTGGTGGAAATGCCCAAGACTTGAAAGGTAATGCCGATGCCCAAAGAGATTAAAACGCCGGGAACCACCAGGCTAGAAATGGTGAGATAAAAGAGGGATTTTGCCCCGGTAAAGCGGCTGCGAAAGGCCATACTTGCCATCACGCTGACGACAATTGCGATCGCCACGACCATCACACCCAGTAAAAAAGAGCGCTGAAATGACTCTACAAAGCTGCCGACTCGCTGTTCTTGAAAAACCTGACCTAGCCAGTAAAAGCCGAAGCTGCGCAAGGGAAAGGTCAGTGCGCCGTCTGGCCCTTGTAGAGAGAGGGTAAAAATGGCCAGCATCGGGCCGTAGAGGAAGAGCACGAACAAGCTAAAGAAGGCGGCAAGGATGTAGAAAGACGGATGGCGTTTTGTCATGACGTTTTGCCGTAAGAATTTAGAGTTCTTTGCGTTAGAGTTCTTTGCGGATGTCAACCACTCGCAAAATGCCGGTGACCAGCACCAGCGTGACTAATAGCAAAATGACGGCGTTGGCAGCCGCTAAAGGATATTGCACGCTGCCAATTTGAGTGCTAATCAGTTTGCCAACAGAAGCGGACTGCCCGCCGCCCATCAGTCGCACCGTGACATATTCGCCCATCGTCAGCGTCACCACAAAAATTGAGCCAATCGCAATACCAGGCGCACTCAACGGTAAAATAATCTCTTTTAGCACCTCAAACCCAGATGCGCCCATATCGCGAGCGGCGGTAATCAGCGTGCGATCTATCCGCATCATGCTGTTAAAGATGGGGGCGATCATAAAAAAGTTGTAGAGATGCACCATCCCCAGCACAATCGCAAAGTCAGAATAGAGAAACCACTCGACGGGCTGTTGCACCAGGCCCAAGTTTAGCAATAGCTGATTGACCAATCCTTCTCTGCCCAGCAGGGGAATCCAGGAAATCATGCGGATGATGTTGGATGTCCAAAATGGGATGGTGCAAATTAAAAACAGTAAAACTTGTAGGCTTTCGCGCTCAATGCAGAAGGCCAGGAAGTAGGCGACGGGGAGTGCGATCGCCACACAAGCCGTCCATACCAGTACCACATACTTAAACGTATTCAGGTAGGTAGACAGCGAAACCTGGGAAGTAAAGACGCTGGTGTAGTTGTCCAGGGTAAAGGCTGGCGTCATCGAGTAGCCGGTAAACTGCCAGAAGCTCACCACAAAGATCATGATGATCGGAAACACCAAGAACATAAAGAGAATTAACGTTTGCGGTGCAGCGAGTAAATAGGGCTGAAAAGTCTTCCAAGTTTTATTCATCATCCTTCATCTGCGCAAACAATACAAGAACGGCGCTATGCAGCAATAAATTCGTTCCACTTTTGCACCAGGTAAACCTGTTCCTCCATCGTCGAATTCCATACCACCACACTGCCCATACGCTCTTCAAAAGAGCCGCCGTCGCGCACCGCGCCCGCCTTCTCTAGCGTTGTGCCAAATGGATCTACCATATCTACCGCAGCAGGCTTACCCTCATACCAAAAGTCCCATTCTTCTGCCGACATAAACTTCTTGGCATTTTCGGGGATGGCGCTGTAGTAGCCCTGTCTGCCCAAGAAAGCGCCCACCCAGCCGTCTAACACCCAATCCATATAGGCATAGGCGGCGTCTAAAGCAGGCCCTTCCAAGTTACGAGAAAGGCCCAGCCCCCCGCCCCAAGCTCGGTAGCCTTCTTTTAAAGGCGCATAGACACATTCAATCCCTTTCGATTTTACGGCGGTTACGGCGGGTGACCACATCGACTGTAAAACCACTTCACCCGAAGACATCAGGTTTACCGATTCGTCGAAAGTCTTCCAGAAGGCGCGGAACTGACCCTCTCTTTTCTTTTCAATCAGAATCTCAGTAATCTGATCGATTTCAGCCTTGGTCATATTGCCTTTGTCACCAAAGGTCATCAGTCCCGCCGATTCCACCACCATGGCCGCGTCCATAATGCCAATAGAGGGAATGTCGAGAATCGAAGTTTTGCCCTTAAAAGCCGGATCGAACAAGTCGGCCCAGCTAGTGATTTCTTTGTCAACCAAATCGGGGCGATAGCCTAAAGTATCGGCATTGTATTGAAAAGGAATCATCGTCGCCCAGTCAGTAGGCGTTGCCGAAAACTCAGAAGAATCCTTGTCCTTTAGATACATCACCTTAATCGGCGCTGTTCCCTGGGCGTTTTCAACCGGGAGGCCGTTAAATTTACCGGTGGTGAAAAAAGGAACAATCTTATCGAAGCCCTTGATTCGGCTGACATCAATCGGCTGTAAATTGCCCGATGGGATCACTAGCGGCAGGCTGAAATATTCACCATCAAAAATATCGTACTGGCCAGGCTGTGTGATCGCAATCTGATTGTTTTCTTCGGTGCTCAGCGCCTTTAGTTCAATCTTGAAGCCCAGATCCTCTTGGGCTTTGTCTCGAATGTCGTTGATTTGGGCAACGCCTGTGCCAATGAAGCGCAGGGTGACATCTTTAGTGGCATTGGCGTTAACTTCTGGGCCTGTTGCCGGATTGTTAGGGGTGCCTAGCGGGGCTTCGCTTTGGCCACAGCGAGCAGTTGCTAGGGCAGCACCTGTAGCGAGTCCGGTTTGAATTAAGCGACGACGGGTAAATTTTGGCATTGTTCTTCGGGGCTAATTTTCTGGGGCTAATTTTCTGGGGCTAGTTTTCTGGGGCTAAATCTGAAGTAAAACGAGATCAATAGGGCAAGAAAACACAGTCTTGAGCTGACCACCGAACGGTGACTGACTGACCTGCTTGCAGTCCAGCTGTTGTCCAGTCTGTGGTTCGCACTTTATATAGCAGCGCTTGCCCGGTGGTCTCTGAGGCTAAAGATACGCGGGTAACATAGCCGGTTAGCTCTATGTCCATAATTCGGGCGATCGCATGATTAACATTCGCAGAAGGCGACGCTAGCTGACTTTCATTGGACACCAGCTCAATTAAATCGGGCCGAACGCAGCAGGCTGCTTCTGACCCATTGGGCGCGGCAGTACCTTTACAAAACAGCGAACCGATACCTTCCGTTTCTATTTCTATCAGGTCTTGACCATTTTCATCGGGGACTGAATTTTTGACCTTGCCCGTAAAGATGTTGTTGTCGCCAATGAACTTAGCGACAAACTGGGAAGAGGGCGCGTTAAACAGTTCTGTAGGACTGGCGACTTGATCGATATGGCCATGGTTCATCACCACAATTTGATCGGAAAGCGAAAAGGCTTCTTCTACATGATGGGTTACCTGAATAAAGGTGAGGCCAAACTGCTGCTGAATTTTTCGCAATTCGCCGCGCATTCTTACCCGCAGATTCTCGTCTAAAGCGCTTAAAGGCTCGTCAAGCATCAGCACCTGCGGGCGGTTGACTAGTGCTCGCGCTAGGGCAATGCGCTGCTGTTGACCACCACTCAACATGGTCGGCTTACGCTCGGCGGTATGGCTCAAGCCGACTAGCTCTAAAATTTCGCCGACTCGCTGCTTGCGTTCTGCCTTGGCAATGCCTTTCATCTTCAGGCCAAAGTCTACGTTTTGCCAAATGGTTTTGTGCGGAAACAGCGCGTAGTTTTGAAACATCATGGCGGTGTTTCGCTTGGCAGGCGGTAGATGGGTGACGGGGCGATCGCCAATAAACACCTCTCCTTCAGTCACCTCCTCATGTCCGGCAATCATCCGCAACGCTGTTGTTTTACCACAGCCGCTGGGGCCTAGCAAGCAACAGTATGCACCTGCTGGGATGTCCAGGGTCATATTTTCTATGGCCGTAAACGTGCCATATCGTTTAGTGACCCCCCTTAGCGATACGCCCGCAGCCGAGAGCTTTTGTGCCAGCTTTTGGCTAGCTTGCTCATCAGTGAGAGGCAAAGAGGCAGCGACCTGTGGCTGAGCTTGAAGAGACATAAGCGTTAACCGATAGAGAAGACTGGTCTATGCTAGAGATAACTGAATATTAATCATGGCTGCGGTTGGTGAGTAATAAGATAGCAGCTTGTGCCGCTGCTGCGTTGTATTGTATACATTGCATGAGATGAGAAACTGTATCAGATTTGTCTAAATTTTTATAGAACGTTAGAAGAGAGTCAAAGAAACTAATGAATAAAGTTCTCATCACGGGCGGACGGGTTGTAACTGCTGTCGATGATTACGTCGCCCATATTCTGATTGAAGACGGCAAGATTGAGGCGATTGGTCGTAGTCTATTGGTAGAAGATGCCGATGTTCATGACGCTAGTGGGCTATTAGTGATCCCTGGTGGAATTGATGTGCATGTGCATATGGAAACGCCAATGGGCGATGGCGTGTATACCTGTGATTCGTTTGAGAGCGGTACGAAGTCAGCGGCGTTTGGGGGCACGACGACAATTGTTGATTTTGCACAGCAGTTTAAAGGAGAGAGCCCAAAGGCAGCGCTGGATCGGCGGCTGGCAGCAGCGGCCCCTCAGTGCTGTGTGGACTATGGCTTTCACGTAATTTTGACGGATGCGAATGCGGATGCCCTGGCCGAACTTCCTGATTTAGTCAATCACGAAGGTGTCTCTAGCTTCAAGCTTTATATGGCCTACCCTGGCGTGATGATGGTCGATGACGCGGCCATTTACAAAATTATGCGTAAAGTCGGCGACCATGGCGGCATGGTGAATGTTCATGCCGAAAATGGCACTGTAATTCAGGCATTGATTGAAGAAGCGTTAGCAGCGGGCAACACCTCTCCGAAGTTTCATCAAATGACGCGGCCCAGGCTAATGGAAGGGGAAGCGACGCACCGGGCAATTAGGATTGCGGAGCTGGCACAGGTGCCGGTTTATATTGTTCACCTGTCGGCCAAGGAGGCTTTGGATGCGGTTGTAGAAGCGCGCGATCGCGGCATTCACGCCTTTGCCGAAACCTGCCCTCACTATCTTTTTTTAGACCATTCAGAATATGAGAAACCCGGCTTTGAAAGTGCCAAATATGTAATGACGCCGCCACTGAGAGATCATAAATGTCAGCACGAGCTATGGCGCGGCCTACAGTTCGATGATTTGCAAATCGTGAGTACAGATCACTGTCCCTTTTGCTTCAACGAAAATCCAATGGGCCTGCTGAAATCTAAACGATATGGCGAAGACAACTTTAACAAAATTCCTAACGGCGCACCCGGCGTAGAGCTACGGCTAGAGCTGTTGTACGACGGCGGTGTTAAGGCAGAGAAAATAAATCTCAATCGGTTTGTGCAATTAACCGCAACGGCTCCTGCCAAAATGTTTGGCCTGTTTCCTAAAAAAGGAACGATTGCCGTGGGCAGCGACGCAGATATTGTACTGTTTGACCCCGATAAGCAACATACGCTAAGCGCCAGCACCCATCATTCCAACGTAGATTATTCTCTCTTTGAAGGGCGAAACGTTCAAGGCAAAGTAGAAAAAGTCTTTTTGCGGGGAGAATTAATCGTAGATGGAGAAGACTGGCTCGGGCGATCTGGCATGGGGAAATTTCAGCAGCGTTCAGCGTCTGGAAGAGTTTTGTGAGTGCTTAGGAATAGAGTAAAGGTTAGCTTCTAATAGCAAGTGTTGACTTGTTTGATAGCATAGATGCAGATCTTACTGGCTAGCTTTATGACGGTCGCGATTACCGAAGCTATCAAAACGCTTGCAGAAGCAGAAAGGCGATTAGAGCTAGTGCGAACGGAAGATGGATCATTTTTCACTGAATGGCAATCAGGGTTGCCTAATCTTTCGGTGGCTGAGCAAGAAGATTTGGATGAGCTGCGCCAAAGGTACTTGTATCAGCGCTCTGAGGGACAGCTATTAGAAGGTACGGTGACCTTGCTGCTGGCGTCTCCTTTGCTGGCGATCGCAGGCTTATACGATCCTCCTTTTTTAGTCAGAGCAGAAGAATCCATTCAGCTTCGGTTAGACGATGGTGAAGAAATCTTACAAGGCCGAATAGACGTGCTCGTCATCAAAGATAAATTTTGGGTAGTCGTATTAGAATCGAAGAAAACGGCACTATCAGTCTGGGCTGCTTTGCCACAAACGCTTGCTTATTTGATGGCTAACCCTCACATAGATCGACCCTGTTTTGGGATGGTGACGAACGGTGATGACATCTTTTTTATCAAACTAGCGCGGCAACCTCAGCGACGTTATGCGCTGTCACGGGTATTCGCGCCTTTGACAGCAAAACAGGAACTCTATAGTGCTTTACAGATTTTGAAGCAGATTAGTCACATAGTGTGAGCTAGCCTTTGTCTCTAGCTCGCTGCAAGATAGTACGTGTGTCGGTTTCTTCATCGACTTCTATCTGTTCAGGTACTGACTCAGGTTCTGTGGGTTCAGTCTGCTGAAGCTCAGGTTGTTCTATCGGTGCTTGAGCATCCGCAATTTGACAGCAGTTCAGCAGGGGAGCCGCCGTCAAATCGGTCAGATCTAAAGCGCTCAGAAAGTTGACCCAGTCTTGCGCGATCGCCTCATCTTCCGGCTCAGACAATCGCAGCAAGGCCAGATCGCTGATAGCATCTTGCAAATACCCGTAATTTGCATATAGCGCGGCTCGACTTCGCGCGTTTACCTGCGTCAGCGCCTGTGTTAAATCTGACTCAACCATGCGCCTCTCTACCCAGCCGTTGACGGTGTTGCTTTCGCCTTCGCACTCTAAAATCAAGAACCATTGGTAGGGAGTGCCCGCCTCTAAAAAGACAGGCGTGTTGGCGAGTGGCGCGCTCACAATGCCAGCATCATCGGTGTTGCCAATCAGTTGTCCGGTATATAGCGTTTCTCCGTTGCCGTTTTGAATGCCAAACGTTGTTTTTGTATCAGTCGATAGCGGCTGGGGTAAGTAAAACCAAAGTGTAGGTTGAGCCTGAGTGGTCAGGGTGCCAACGGTTTCGTCCATGACAGATACATTGAATTCAGTGCTGCTGCTGGTGTTTGCGTAGGCGATCGCACTCAAAGGCAAATCAGCCTGGCATCCTCCCCGAGAGCCGCCGCCGCGTCTGCGCCCGCCTGGACGTCCAGGGTTTATCAGCGTATCTGGGTCGAACTGGATGGGCAGCGGGGGTAGTTCTTGGGCGCTGGTGGGTTTGGTAGCCAAAGAGAACAGTGTGCCGAGCGTGAAGATAGTGAGTAAAAGGGGGCGAAGGAAGGGCATAGATGATCTCCTGATTAAGGGTTAAGGCTGCTGTGAGGCAACGGTTTTAGATAGGGTGCGAGACTTTGCTTTGAAGGCCATTTGGGTGGTGAGGGCAGTAGCGGGTAGGGCGATCGCACTGGGCACCCAGGGCACCCAAACAGCCGCTTGGGTGAACCATAGCCAGCAAACAATCAGCAAAAAACCTTCGCCCGCTAGAAGCTGCAACAACAGTTTTGTATGCCAGCGATTGTTTTGGCAATGATAAAGACTGATAATGCCACCTAGCAGCGCCCAAGCAAAAATCCAGATAGTCTCTTTCCACTCGGGCCAGAGCGTGAGTAATGGGCGCTCTCCTAAGCCAGCGCTTACAAGCTGACTAATCATTTGGGCCTGAATGAATACACCGGGAGTAGGCTCTGTGGCTGCACTAGCAGAGGTATAGGGCGTTAGCCAAGGGTCAGCGCCGGGGGCCGTGGTGCCGATTAAAACGATGCGCCCTTTGACGTCTTCGCTGAGCTGCGCAGCGTCTTGTTCAAACACTTCGGAGACTGTTATGCAGTCTGCTAAGGCTTCTTTGACATCGCCGCAGTTTGTTTGTTTAGGATCTTGAAGAATGCGATAGTTCAACAGGATTTGTGCGCCCTGGGTGTTTAGGTTGCGATCGCCCCCAAATTTATTGAGGGTTTTAAGCTGCGTTTTGCCAAAGTAATCCGCACCCTTTGGCGGGATATCTTGAGTTTGTTGTAAGTAGCGATGGGCAATGATTGTGCTAAAAGTGCTTTTGGCCTTACAGGGCGAGTTCGCTGGCGGATCTAGCTGAATGAGGTGACGGCGAAGAATGCCGCCTTCTGTGATAAAGTCGCTGGCTCCAATCCGTCGGGTATCGCCCAAAAGTTCGGGCGGAGGGCTTTTTTCGGCGGTGTTTGTGGTGCCGCTGAGGGTATTGTCAGTTACTTTGCAGATGGCAACTAGATTTTCGGTTTGTCCAATCTGCCGGGCCAGGGCCGGATCTTTGGCGGCGTGGCTGCGGTAGATATCGAGGCCAATTAATTCGGGTTCTAGAGGTGTTAATTTGTCGAGCAGGGCTAACAGAGTTTCGTCAGATAGAGAGCTGTTGCCAGTGAGGTTGGGATAGCGGTCGATGTCGGCATCGGTGTTGGTGATGATCAGTAGGCGATCGTCTAGGGCCTCGGTGGGGCGGCTGCGGAGGAAGGCGTCGTAGGCGGCGAGTTCTAGAGGAATGAGGGGGGCAAGGAACCGGGCGAGGGCGAGGGTGGCGGTAGTGAGGAGGGTGGCGGTGATGAGTGGTTTTAGGAGAGATTTTAAGGAGAGAGAGGGGGAAGGGGAAAGGGGGGAAGGGGGGAAAGGGAGAGGGGGAAGGGGGAAGGGGGGGTGGGTTGAAGGGCGGTGCGACTCGGTTTTCCCTTGTAGAGATTCCCAGGTGGGGGGCGTTTCGGCGAGGTTTTGAACAATGACGGGGAGCCAGGTGGCGCAGGGGTAGTGGGCTTCTAAACCCTGGAGCTTTTCGCGGGCCTCGCGGATAGCGATGTAGAAAGGTGTGCCGCTAGAGAAGGCGTCTAAAAAGCCCTGAAGGAAGGCGTGGGCGACGCGGTCGGGCACCGGTTCGCGCATGACTAGCACTTGGGGAATATACAGGTCGGCGAGGTCGGCAGCCAGGCCAAGACCGTCACAGGAATTGAAAATGGCGGTATTGAGGCCGCGATCTATTGCCTTTTTGAGGGCGTGCTTGAGCTGAGGAATGGTGAGCGTGTCGGTCGGATTGAGCAGGATTTCGCCGCTGCCATTTTGGCAATTAGGGTTGCTGTTGCTGTGCCCGGCAAAAAACAGAATGTCCCAACCTTTGGCGTCCCATAATTGCTGGTTAAAAGCTTCTCGACTGGGTTCTTGTAAAAAGTGAACGTCGGCGTTAGGGAGTTTGCTGAGCAGCGCTTTGTCGGTTTCGATATTGAGCCCGGTGGCGTCGCCAATTACGGCTAAAATTCTTACCTGGGCGGAACGGGTACCGGGGTAGCTACTCTGTTGGTAGTTGACGGCGCAAACGCCTACTTCGGCCTGGCGGTAGCGCTCAAAAAACTGTAGCTCGTACCAGGGCAAGCGCTGAAGCAGGGGGTCTTGGGTTTGCAGCAGAATGCGGGTAGTGTCGTAGGGGTTGAGCTGTTCTAGTAGCTTTTCGCGGATGGGACGAAAGTCGTCACCGTTGAGCCAGTGATGAACGCGATCGCGCAGCTCCCGACTCAAACTCCGACAGGCTTCGATATCCGAAAAGGTAGAAACGTTGGTAATACCGCTTTTAGCTTCTAAACGGTAGGCTAACCCAAGCTGCCAGTAGGACTGCTGCCAGCGTTGATAAAGGCCCGGTAGGTCTGGGGCGGGCGGTAGATAACCCTGAACTTCTGCTTGCGGTGCGGTGCCTTCATCGCCAATTTGAACAGCGGCTGCATAGCCCGATGCAATGGTACCAGAGCCAATTTTAATCACGACTCGCCTGTTCATCTAGCTGATATCCTAATGATCTTGGGGCTAATTGTCTTGTACTTACTTTTATCTGCCAGTTGTTCTAGGAAATGTTTTAAATAATAAACTGTTCTTCAAAAGTATTTTCTCCCACCGTGACAAGTACGGTGAAAGACTCACCTGATTGGCCACTGAGTCGAAGCTGAATGTAGTTATCGATGTCTCTCGCGATCGCGCTCATAAAAATCTCACCGTTTTCGTCTAGCACAATCAGGCTGAGCCCCTCGGTTAAGTAAGGTGAGTCACCCAGGGGCCGCACTTGTAAAATCAGGTCTGTTTGAGCGGCGGCTGTGCGGGTGAGGTGAATGACGAGGGCCACTTGCACAGAATGGCCTAGCCGTAAGCCCAAATCGACCATTTTTGCCCGGCTGATATCGGTTGCACTGCTGCGAGTGGCCAGGTCTGTGGTGCGAAAAGCGAACCCTACGTCGGCTGGATTAATCAGTGTCTCAACGGCTTGCCAGGTCTCGACAATCGCGTCTTCTACCCATTGCCCTAGCCGAGTCACTAGCCTGGGTGCTTGCTGCGTGGCTTGTTCTATAACTTCTACAACTTCTACAACAGAATCCGACATATGTACAACGTCGATCAGCGCCTCAATCGGTTCAAAACGATCTAGCGGCACTTGTTCAATTTCGACGGTGGGGGTAAAGCCCAGCAAAGTGGCCTCATTGGCGGCTTGGTCAATTGCCACCGCGATGTAGCCAACGCGATTATGCCAGGCTTCAGGCGGCACATAACAGGCGGTATCTGTGGAATGGAGCGCCCGACAGGAGAGTATCCCTAAGCCGGGCACCTTCAGATCAGCCGTGTCGGCCATGGCTTGCATCATCGGATTCCAGCTATCGCTGCCGCTGAGGTCGGTGGAGATGCCCATGAGTTGTAAATAGGCATTAACGGCGCAGACAGCTAGGGTATTGCGTTGAATTTGCTCAGCTTTTTCGCTGAAGGGACATTGCTGGGCAAAGCGCCAAGAGATCTGCCTGAATTCTGTGGTAATCGGGAGCTGAATGCCTTGCGCCAGGTAATGACTAGCGGGCTGGGAACGGGTGGGATGTGACATAATTCTCTAAACTCTGGTCGATTTTCCAGGTAGCGAGGTGAAGGGAGTGATGGATTTTCTTATCTAAAAGTAGCCTTGGGCTTTGCCAAATTCGCGAAGTTGGGGTAAGCATTGGCGCTGGTAGAAGCTGCTGAGCGTGCCGACAGAAATGCTGTGTTCGGCGGCAAGTTCTTTCCAGGGCGTCTCGGGGGGAAGTCGCTTGAGGATTAATAACTGAGCGGTGACGGTAGGGTGATTGCTAATAGAAAGCTCGGCCAGGTTGTGTCTGGCGTTGTCTCTCACCCAGTCTTGAACTTGCTCTAGCCAGGGCGGAATGTCGGGCGGGGCGGGCAGTCGATCGATCGGGTCGAGCAGGCTGTCTTCACTGCCGCTGAGGCTGGAGGGGGAGACGGTGGTGGCTCGCTGGCGATTTTCGCCAATTTGAAAGTCTTGCAGGCGGCGTTTGAGGTAGGCGTTTAGCCAGGTGACCGGGCCAGCGATGTCGGGGTTGTAGGCTTGACCCGTGGTGGCTTCGCAGAGGTTACGGCAAAAGTAAATCCAGGTTTGTTGAAGGGCGTCGGCATAGTAAAGATCGTGGGTGTGCCATAACTTCGGGGTGATTAGCCGAATTAACTGAGTGAGCCCTCGCTGCCGTTGGCGGCTACCGGCTGGGTGCTGGCAGGTGTCGCGAACGAGCTGCTTGAGCTGGGCAATGCGATCGCGACTCGTTAACGAGCGGCGATCTGCCCCTTCACTCAGGTTGTTTGTCTCTTTGTCGGGTGAGCTTTCCATACGTTCAAGCAAGGGATATTGACCTTTTAGGTTGCTTTGGGGGCTATCCCCCAAATTCAGGTAACTGGGCATCCATACGACCTCCACTGAAACTTTACGCTTATTTACCTGTCAGGTACAAATACGAAGGTTCTGCAACGGGTACACATTTCTGTTAACGCGGCAAACTGTCACATTTTGTACTATGACAGTTTGCTGACGTGACACCTTACTGAGATCTCGACGGCAGAGAGCTTTTGCAATTGAGTAAAAGAGCCCGCTGCACTGCGATTTAGAGGCCGGACAAGGGCAGGCGGTGATTGCTTTGACGGCTAAAAATGTTTGCTTTTGGCGGTGCCAGCTTGGATTCTGTCCTAGTGTTTTTACTGAGAGCTGCAAAGGCGAGAAAACTGTAGCTCAGTGGGTGCAGGTGTTGTGAAGATGAAAATGCAGGCCGGGGGGTGGATGGTGGATGATGCCGAGCGACAGAGACATTTGAAAATATACGCAGATTTACTGATTTCTGCGGCTGATGCAGGTACTGACTGGCCAGAGCTAGGGCGGCTGCATTCCCACCTGGGCGAAGCGCATGACTATTTAGAGCAGTGCGACCAGGCGGAAACGCACTATCGCGCAGCGGTTCACTGCTTTAATGCGGCGGCGATGGCCCGGCAGGCGGCGCAGACTTATTTGCACTTGGGTGAGGTACAGGCCGCTTTGGCCAGGCCGACGATGGCACTAGCGTCATTCAGTCAGGCGCTGATGATTGGCGATCGCCTCGCAGACACTTCTTTACAGGGGCGATCGCTCTATTTGCTAGGTCAGCTCAAAGAATCTACCGGCGAACTCGAAAATGCCCTGAATGACTATCGCCAGGCGGAAAGGTTAATTGGCTTGGCCAGTGGTTGTGACGATAACCAAGGCCAGGAAGAACTGCGATCGCGCATTTTAGCCAGCATGGTTGCCGTGCAAACCGCGATCGCCCTCCAGCGAGCGCTGGACTTAGCCGAACAGCTCAACGATTCCTTTGAAGTGCCCAAAGAATCAGATCTGCCTGAAGCCGAGTTTCCGGGGCCTTCGAGAGGGTTGCCAGATACGCCAGAGGCCAGTCGTGGCCCAAGGCCCCAAAGGCTTGGGGACAGACGCAAGCGCTAAAAGACAAAGACTCACTGCTTTTCACTGTGTGTAAATTATGAATATTCGTAACCCCCGCAACGTCGTAAATAAAATGTTCCAGGCGCTCAGAAACTTTGTAGAAACGGCTAATGAGCAGACTGAGGCCGACCGTGAACCCAACGCAGAAAAAGAAACCGACGTGTTAGCAATGGGCTTGTTCTCTCGGGGGCGTGGCCCAGGGCCGGTACGTTTTCCTCGACGACGGCGCTCTTAACTGCTGCGGTCTAGACTGTAGGCCCTAGACTGTAAGCCCTAGACTGTAGGCCCTAAACTATAGAGGTTAGTTATGAGCAGACAGGGGCGCTAAGCCTCGCTGAAAAGATATGTTTTCTGCTTTAGCGGCGGCAGCGATCGCGTCTTCTGTGGCGTCGTCTTCACTTTTGGAGGTGGCCTGTGATGGCGTGGTTGCCGTCGAAACTGTAGCGCCTGAAATGGCAACCGCGCGAATTTCTGAGCTGTTGGTGCTGGGCGATGAGCAAACCAAAGCTGAGGACGATGCGGCAGCGATCGCCACCTACTGCCAGGCGCTGACGTTAATTGAGCAGCAAGAAAATCCAGATATTGGGTTCAAAGGCGAAACGCTGTTTGGCTTGGGCAATGCCTATTCGTATACCGAAGAATACGCGGTGGCGCTGCCTGTGCTAGAGGCGGCGCTAGAAATTTATGAGAGCTTCGCCGCCGAAAGTGCCGAGATGGCCGATCTGGGGTTTGGTGAGCTGAGTTTGTCGGCGTCGGACTATATCGACATTACGATTGTGCTCTTCGATGCGCTGGGATCGGTTCATTACGAGCTAGGCAATTTTGCGAGCGCGCTGGGATATTACCGCCGAGGCTTGGTGAGTGACAATCTAGAAGTGCGGGCGTATTTTCTTCAAAATATTGGCGCGCTAGAGGCGGAGACGGGGCAGTACGACAAGGCTGAAATGACTTTGCAGCAGGCCGCTGAGCTAGGAAAAGCGGTGGCAGATACGGGACTGGTGGCGACGACGACGTTTACGCTGGGGTGGGTGTCAGAGCGGCAAGAAAAGTATGAGCAGGCGATCGCCAACTATCAGAGGGCGATCGCGCTATACCAAAGCGTTGAGGATTTTAGCCGCGAAGCCCGCACTTTTAACAATTTGGGTATGGTACATCTCAATCAAGGGGAAGTAGAAGCGGCCCGGCAGGCTTTTGAGCAAGGGTTTGCGCTATTAACTCAGCCGGATGATTCTCGCGAGCGGGCCGTTTTACTTAACAGTTTGGGATCTTTATATCGACAGACGGGTGAGCTAGAGCAGGCTTGGCAAACTCATGTGCAGGCGCTACAGCTTAGCCAGGAAACGGGCGATGCGGTCGGGGAAGTCGAGGTGCTGCTGAATTTGGGTCGGCTGATGGAAGCAAAGCAAGCGCCGGATCTGGCCATTTTCTTTTATAAGCGGGCGATCGCAAAAATTGAATCTATCCGTCAAGACTTGCGCCAGCTTTCACAAGATGTGCAACAGCGATACACGCTCACTGTTGAAGATTTTTATCGTAATTTAGCTGATTTGCTATTACGACAGGGCCGCAATACCGAAGCTTTGCAGGTGTTAGAGCTGTTAAAGCTACAGGAGGTAAAAGCCTACTTGAGCAGTGGTTCTGATCAAAGCGGGCGGGGTGAAGCGGCGGCAATGCGCTTGAGTACACCGGCAGAGGTGGCTTTGGCGCAGGTTTTGAACGATTTGCTCGGCGATAATTCTTTGGCGACATTTGTGCAGCATCCGGCGGCGATCGCCTTGAGCAGTCTATCGGGCGAACCAGCCGATACGAGTGATGCCTTTGACTTGCAAGTGGTGGAATACTTACGGGCGGCGATCGCCTCTCAGCCTGTAAAAACAGCAGTTCTCTATCCCTTGATTTTAGAAAATCGCCTGGAGATTATTTTAATCACGCCGACGGGCGCAGTCGAACAATTTACAGTTCCGGTAGCGAAAGAGACCCTGAATCAGACAGTCAGTGAAATGCAGACGGCGCTTAAAAGTAAAGCATTAGATCCTAAACCGGCAGCACAGCAGCTTTATGAATGGCTAATCGAGCCGCTCGCTCGGACTTTAGCGGCGGCCAAAGCTGAGAAGATAATCTACTTACCTGATGGTGTTTTGCGCTACGTCCCGCTAGCCGCTTTTTACGATGGCCAGCAGTGGCTTGCGCAAAAGTATCAGTCGCACAGCATCACTGCTGCGATGGTCGATGATCTTTCCCAACAAAGTTCTTTGCCGCTAAGCGTGGTGGCAGGCGCGTTTACCGACAGTAACTTAGTGCTTCAAGTAGAAGCAGGCTCCCAGACGTTTGAGTATCACGGTTTGAGCGCGGCTAAGCAAGAAATTGATAATTTGACAGATACCATGCCGGGTACGGTAGCTTTGCTCAATGGTGAGTTTACGCCAGACAGCACGTTGGGCGCAGCCGCTCAGCATCAGATTATTCACCTGGCAACCCATGCGAAGTTTGTCGCCGGTCAGCCGGAAGCGTCTTTTATTTTGTTTGGCGATGGCAGCGCTGTGAATATGCGAGATATTCAGCAGTGGAAGCTGCCTGGCGTCGATCTGGTTGTTTTGAGTGCTTGTGAAACCGGATCGAGTGCAGATGGAGAAGGCAAGGAGATTTTGGGACTAGGGTTTCAGATGCAGCAGACGGGGGCGGCTAGTGCGATCGCATCCTTATGGACGGTCGATGACTTTGGTACGGCAGCTCTCATGAACCAGTTTTATGATGCGCTGAGTAGGGGCGCTCATAAGGCGCAGGCATTGAATCAGGCGCAAAATGATTTGATCGAGAGCGATCGCTTCAGCCACCCTTACTACTGGGCCGCTTTTATCTTAATTGGCAATGGCCAGTAGCTTGAAGGGGCGGGTGCCACTGGGGACTCCAGTTTGCTTTGGCCTGCTTTAGACCTGGTAAATCGAGTTTGCACAGCAGCAGCGCCTGGCCCCTGTAGTAGCGGGTAGTGACGCCCTCGTCACGCATACCCAGGTGTTTTGCGACGGCGTGCGATCGCCGATTTGACGGTGCCAAAACGGCCAGCAGCACTGGCAAGCACAACTCTTCAAACCCATATTGAGCGATGCAAAAGGCAGCTTCTGTGGCATAGCCAACCCCCCAACTCGCCGGGCGAAAGTGCCAGCCAATTTCAACATAGTCAGTCGGCATGCCCCCCGCGATCGCCTTCCCATCCGCCAGACTGGGCTTCGCTGCTTTGAGATCAGCTTTGAGGTCGGGCAAATCCACCAGCACCACACTGCCTATCACCCGGCCAATGTCCTTTTGCTCGACGGCCCAGCAGCCTCTGCCACGGTGCGCCTGCTTTACATAGCGCTGTAGTCGCCTCTCAGACTGCCGCACAGAGGCATCTCTGTCATCGCCTAGCCAGGTCATCACCCGAGAGTCGCCGTAAATGTCCAAGGCATAACGGGCGTCTTGGGTGGGCTGCCAGTGACGAATAATCAGCCGATCGGTTTCAAGCTGCATAGCGGGGGAAAAGGAGGAAAGGAAAAGGGGTGGAGGCCATTATTTCAAGCTTTCACTGCTGGAATGGCGTTCTAACTAAATGGGTGAGGGTGCCGGGTGCGATCGCTATTGTGATAGCTATCGGGACATGAGCTTGATAGAATCACGAGAGCGCATTCGCCGCAAAAACACGCAAAAACACAGACAGGCAAAACCAACAGGAGATTACCTATGGCTCTGGCAGAAGGCATTACCGCCCCAAATTTTACGTCTAAAGATGATCAGGGCAACGCGATCTCGCTATCAGATTTTGAAGGCAAGACGGTTGTTCTTTACTTTTATCCCAAGGACGACACGCCCGGCTGCACGAAGCAAGCTTGCAGCTTTCGCGATTCGTACGCAGCCTATCAGGGCAAAGACCTGGTAGTACTCGGCGTCAGCCGTGATGATGAGACGTCTCACCAGGCGTTCAAAAGTAAGTTTGAGTTGCCCTTTCCGCTGGTGGTAGATACGGACGGGACGATTTCTAGTGCTTATGAAGTTGATGGGGGGGGTTATTCCAAGCGCGTCACCTTTGTGATTGATAGCAAGGGCGTCATTAGCAAGGTGTACGAAGGTAATATAAAAACCGATACCCATGCAACAGACATTCTGGCCGACTTAGGAATGTAGAAAGCTGTAGGAGGATGTAAGGGTCTATGACCCAGGCAGTGCTGATTTTGGGCGGCAATGGGCGAATTGGCCGCAGTGTTGCTGCCGATATTTTGGCCAATACAACGGCTGAGGTAACGGTGACGGGTCGCAGCGGGGCGGCGGCTTTTGAATTGTCGCCGCGTCAACGCTATTTGCCATTGACTTTGGCGGATGAGGGCGCGGTAGAAGCGGCGATCGCCCAGCACGACTTAGTTATTCACTGCGCCGGGCCGTTCCGCAGTCGCAATCATCATGTGCTGCTAAGCTGCATTAACCAAGGCAAGCCGTATCTAGATGTAGCCGACAGTCCTGACTATGTAAACAAGGCCCTCACCTACCGTCAGCAGGCCCAAGCGGCGGGGATGACGGCAGTGATTAGCACGGGCATCTTTCCAGGCATTTCAGGCAGCATGGTGCGCCAGGGCATCGAGCAGCTAGACACTGCCGAAAAGGTTCATCTGAGCTATTTGGTGGCGGGCTCGGGTGGGGCGGGCCTAACCGTAATGCGAACGACCTTTATCGAATTGCAAACGCCGTTTATGTCAAAGATTCAGGGGCGCTGGCAAGCGATTGAACCCTATAGCGAGCGGGAGGTGATTGAGTTCCCGCGCTATGGCAAAGGGGGCGTGTACTGGTTCAATACGATTGAGGCGCTGACGGTGGCGGATACGTTTCCAGCAGTGCAAACGATTGTGACTAAGTTTGGCTCGGTGCCCGACTATTACAACCGGCTGACCTGGCTGATGGCGCGAATGCCAAAAGCTTGGCTAAGAAAAGATTGGTTGATTGAAGGGCTATCGAAAATTAGCTACCGCATGACGCAGGTGACGGATTCCCGTACAGGGGTCGGGATTGCCATGCGAGTACAGATCGATGGCGAAAAAGCAGGCCATCCGGCGACGTATTTATCGACCTTGGAACATGAGGATACGGCGTTTTGTGCGGGCTGTGGGACGGGTGCGATCGCCCAGCTCATACTCACTAACCAGCTCAATAAACCAGGCATTTGGCCGGTAGAGCAAGCTTTGACAACTGATTTGTTTGAAGAAACGCTTTCACAGCGTAATTTGAGCGTTAATCGGGTGAGCTAAAAAGAGCGCCGATCGTGACCTGACCGATCGTGACCTGGCCGATCGTGACATAGTAGAGGCGAATGACTACCGACAAAGGGCCAATGCCGCAAATTACTCACCTAATTTACGATTTTGACGGGCTGCTGCTGGATACCGAACCGATTTACTGCCGGGTGAATGAGCTGATCGCCCAGCGCTATGGCAAGGTGTTTACGCGATCGCATCACCGTAAAATTATGGGACGGCAGGCACTCGACTGTGCGCAAATTTTGGTAGATGAGTTAGCGCTGCCGCTGACGGCTGAGGCCCATTTGCAGGCGCGTAATCAGCTAATTTTTGAGCGGTTGCCAGCGGCGGTGCCGATGCCGGGGGCCATGGAGATTACCCACCGGTTTTATGAATTGGGAGTCAAGCAGGCGATCGCCACCAGCTCTGCCGATATCACGTTTAACCTCAAGACGCAGAATCACCAGGATTGGCTGGCAATTTTTGATGCCATTGTGCTGGGAAATGACCCGGAGGTGAGACGCAGTAAGCCAGCGCCCGATAGCTTTTTGGTAGCGGCGCGGCGGCTAGGTGCGCAACCGTCGGCCTGTTTAGTGTTTGAAGATTCGCCAGCGGGGGTGAAGGCCGCGAAGGTGGCGGGAATGCAGGTCGTCGCGGTACCACCTGACTATATGGACGTAGGACTGTATGCAGCAGCAGATCGGGTACTAGGAAAGCTAGCCGAATTTGAGCCGAAGGACTGGGGGCTACCTGGTTGAGCGCGAATCCTGGTCACGCCTTTTTATTGCCAAGAGTTTTATAAAGCTTGGATGAATGTACGAGGTCGCTATTGGCGATCGCGAGTCTACGTGAATACAACAGGGTAAGAGCAAACACGCAACAGCTTCCACGTAAGTAGCGCGTAATAGCACCGAGAAATCGGGCTAATATGTAAGTAAGCAGAGTGTCTGATTAACGCTTGGGTGTTTCTGTTTTGAAATGCTCGAACTTTTACAATTTTTTTGGGGGAGTTATTCTAGATGATCTACTATCTTCGAGCGATGCTTTTTGGGGTTGTTTCTGTTGCAGTAGCGCTTTGTTTTATCGCCATCGATCCAAAATCTTTTAGCGATTTAACGACTATCGATCAGTAAGATTGATTTCCAAGTTTGAGTAGGTTGTTTTTCTCCCCAAAGCACTTTGTGGCATTGGGGAGTTTTTTTTGGATTGTTCAAGCGTACCTTACGGGTTCAAGTAATCTTGCAGCGCTTTGACGCTCAGTTCGCTGTCCTTCAGAGATTGAATCGCCGAAAGCGTTGCCTTGGCACCCGCAATGGTAGTAACCGTCGGAATTTTATATTCTAAGGCGGTGCGGCGAATGACGCGGTCGTCTTCTTGGGCAGTTTCACCAATTGGGGAATTGATAATTAGCTGAATGAACTGGTTTTTGAGCGCGTCACCCACGTGAGGACGCCCTTCGTGAATTTTGAGGGTTAGCGCTACCGGAATGCCTGCGTCCTTGAGAGCTTTGTGCGTGCCGCCAGTGGCTAGCAGGCTGAAGCCTAAGTCGGCAAAGCCCTGGGCAATGGGAAGGACGGCAGGTTTGTCGCGATCGTTGACGGAGATGAAGACAGTGCCAGAATCGGGCAAGTGCTGTCCGGCGGCGAGTTCGGCTTTGGCATAGGCCAGGCCAAAGCTGGTGTCGATGCCCATGACTTCACCAGTAGAGCGCATTTCGGGGCCAAGCAGAATGTCGGTGCCAGGGAATTTGTTGAAGGGCAAGACGGCTTCTTTCACACAGAGGTGGGACGGAATCACTTCTGCGGTGATGCCGAGTTCTTCTAATGTCTTGCCGGACATGACGTTTGCCGCAATTTTGGCCAGGGGAATCCCGGTGGCCTTGGAGACAAAGGGAACGGTGCGCGAGGCGCGAGGATTGGCTTCAATAATAAACACCTGATCGCCCTGAATGGCGTATTGAATGTTCATCAGGCCAATCACTTTAAGGCGCTTGGCGAGTTTGTATGTCCAGTCGCGAATGGTGTCTAGGGCCGCGTCAGAGAGCGTGACAGTGGGTAAAGAGCAGGCGGAGTCGCCGGAGTGAATGCCCGCTTGCTCAATGTGCTCCATGATGCCACCAATCACGGTGTTGCCGGTATGGTCGCACACCGCATCGACATCTACTTCTACGGCATTCTGCAAAAACTTATCGATCAAAATCGGATGGTCGGGTTCTACCTGCACAGCGGTGGTCATATAGCGCTTGAGGTCGGTGTCGGAATAGACAATTTCCATAGCGCGACCGCCAAGGACGTAGCTGGGCCGAACCACAATGGGATAGTTGATCTTTTGGGCGATTTCTAGCGACTCGTCGAAGCTGCGGGCGAGGCCGTTGGGCGGCTGGCGGATATCAAGTTCGCGGAGCATTTTCTCGAAGCGTTCGCGATCTTCGGCGGCGTCGATAGAATCGGGCGAGGTGCCCCAGATTTTGGTTTTTAGCTTGGGACTATTTTCGTTGGCTGAATCAGTGGCTGAATCAGCAACCTGCTGTAAGTATTTCTGTAAGGGAACAGCGAGCTTGAGAGGGGTTTGGCCACCGAACTGGATGATAATGCCGTCGGGGTTTTCGGCTTCGATAATGTTGAGGACGTCTTCTTTGGTGAGGGGCTCGAAGTAGAGGCGATCGCTCGTGTCGTAATCGGTGGAGACGGTTTCGGGGTTGGAGTTGACCATGATGGTTTCATAGTCGCCCGCTTGCAGGGCAAAGGAAGCGTGGCAGCAGCAGTAGTCAAACTCGATGCCCTGACCAATGCGGTTAGGGCCACCGCCTAAGATCATCACTTTGCGGCGCTCAGAAGGGAGAACTTCGCTTTCTGTTTCGTAGGCGGAGTAGTAGTAAGGGGTGGTGGACTCAAATTCGGCGGCGCAGGTGTCTACCATTTTGTAGACCGGAATCACACCGAGAGACTTGCGGTATTCGCGGACGCTGTCTTCGTTGGTTTTGGTGGCGAAGGCAATTTGTCGGTCGCTAAAGCCTTCTTGCTTGATGGCCAGCATTTGAGCTTTGGTGATGTCAGGCAAGGGGGTGCGCTTGATGAATTTTTCGACCGTGAGCAGGGCGCGCAGCTTGTCGAGAAACCAGGGATCGATGGCGGTAAGTTCGTAGATTTCATCGACTGTGAGCCCGAGCTGCATGGCATGGCGGATGGCAAAGATGCGTTCGGGGTGGGGGCGGCGCAAATCAGAGCGGACTTGAGAAAGGGTAGGCAGCTTTTCGGGGCCGTCACAGCCCCAGCCAGCGCGTCCGGTTTCGAGCGATCGCAATGCCTTCTGAAACGACTCGTTAAAGGTGCGGCCAATTGCCATCGCCTCGCCCACTGACTTCATTTGCGTCGTCAGCGTCGAGGATGCGCCTGCAAATTTCTCGAAGGCGAAGCGCGGCACTTTGGTAACCACATAGTCAATCGTAGGCTCAAAGCTGGCTGGGGTTTTTTCGGTAATGTCGTTAGAAATTTCGTTAAGGCGGTAGCCGACGGCCAGCTTGGCGGCGAATTTAGCAATTGGGAAGCCCGTCGCTTTGGAGGCCAGCGCCGAACTACGAGAGACCCGAGGGTTCATTTCGATGACGATGACGTCGCCATTTTCAGGATTAATTGAGAACTGAATGTTGGAGCCACCGGTTTCTACGCCAATTTCGCGGATGATTTTAATCGAGGCATCGCGCAGCCGCTGGTACTCTTTGTCAGTCAGGGTTTGGGCAGGGGCGACCGTAATCGAATCGCCCGTATGGACGCCCATTGGGTCGATGTTTTCAATCGAGCAAATGATCACCACATTGTCAGCCAAATCGCGCATGACTTCTAGCTCGTACTCTTTCCAGCCCAGCAGTGACTGCTCGACTAGAATTTGAGACACGGGGCTAGCATCCAGGCCAGAGCGACAGATAGTTTCAAATTCTTCCTGGTTGTAGGCAATGCCGCCGCCGCTGCCGCCCATGGTGAAGGCGGGGCGAATAATTAACGGGTAGCTGCCGATTTGCTTGCCGATGACTTTGGCTTCGTCCATGGTTTCAGCCAGGCCCGACGGGCAGACGCCAACACCGATTTTGACCATGGCTTCTTTAAACAGCTTGCGATCTTCGGCTTTGTTAATCGCGTCTAGTTTGGCCCCGATCAGTTCTACGCCGTACTTGTCCAGGGCACCGCTATTTGCTAAATCAACGGCTAGGTTGAGCGCGGTTTGCCCGCCCATCGTAGGGAGCAGGGCGTCGGGGCGCTCTTTGGCAATGATTTTTTCTAGAATAGAAACGGTGAGCGGCTCTATGTAGGTGCGATCGGCGATTTCGGGATCGGTCATAATCGTCGCCGGGTTAGAGTTCACCAGCACGACTTCATAGCCCTCTTCCCGCAGGGCTTTGCACGCTTGGGTGCCGGAGTAGTCAAACTCGCAGGCTTGGCCGATCACGATCGGGCCGGAGCCAATCAGCATTATTTTTTTGAGATCACTTCGGCGAGGCATAGAAAACCGGGGGGCAAGAAATCCAGTTCATTTTAGAGGGTTTTTGCAAAACTTTTAGGCTCAGGCGTAACTAGACAGCCTAGAAATCATAAAATTTCCTGACAGGCAGGCTTCCTGCCGACAAGCTAAACCCAGGACTAGACAAGAAGTGCTTTTGATAGCAATAATTATCAATAACACTTTTGAAAAACAAGTATTGACTTTCCATGAGATTACCCGTGAGATTACCTGTGCATTTGAAGCTGACCCGGCGGCTGGTCGGCATGGTGGCGCTGCTGTCGGTAGGCATTGCCGCTTGTCAAGCCAATCCAGCCGAAAACACAGGCGCAAATGCGGGCGATGATGAGCAGGTTGTGAACCTTTATTCGGCGCGGCATTATGACATTGATGAGCAGCTATATGAGGAGTTTACAGCGGACACGGGGATTACCGTTAATGTGCTGGAAGGCAAGCCGGATGAGCTGATTGAGCGGATTAAGAATGAGGGTGAGCAGAGCCCGGCAGATGTGTTTGTGGCGGTGGATGCGGGCCGATTGTGGCGAGCTGAAGAGGCCGGAATTTTTCAGCCGGTGGACAGTGAGGTGCTCAGGTCGGCGGTGCCGGAGAATTTGCGATCGCCTCAAGACGATTGGTTTGGCCTGACGACACGGGCCAGGCTGCTGGTGTATAACATCGACAATGTCGATCCTGGTGAGCTATCGACCTACGAGGATTTGGCCGAGCCGCAGTGGAAAGGCCGGGTGTGTGTACGCAGCTCGGAAAATGTGTATAACCAGTCGCTGGTCGGCTCTATGGTTGAATCGATGGGCGCTGAGGCGACTGAAAAATGGGCGAAGGGGCTGGTGGCGAATTTTGCCCGGCAGCCGGAGGGCGGTGACATCGATCAAATTAAGGCGGTGGCGGCGGGCCAGTGTGACGTGGCGATTGTGAATCACTATTATTGGGCGCGGCTAGCGAAGTCGGATGATGCTGAAGATCAAGCAGCGGTTGAGAAAGCGGCGGTATTTTTCCCGAATCAGGGCGATCGCGGCACGCATGTGAACATTAGCGGAATGGGCCTGGTGACAACCTCTCCGCACCCAGAAAACGGCATTGCGTTTATGGAATTTTTGGTAAGCCCAGAGGCGCAGAAGGTGTTCGCGGAAGGCAATAACGAGTATCCGGTGCTGGCGGGCGTTGAGGTCGATCCGGTGGTGGCGAAGCTGGGCGAATTTAAAGTCGATGAGACGAATGTCAGATCCTATGGCAAGAACAATCCGGAGGTAAATGAGATTGTGAATCGGGCGGGCTGGCAATGATTTTCACGGTGCCTGATTTGCTGTCGGCAGCGCAGGTTGAGCAGTTGCGATCGCAGCTAGAATCTGCCGAGATGGTAGAGGGTAAAACCACCGCTGGCTGGCACGCCAAAGCTGTCAAGCAAAACCAACAGCTTGACAGCAAACAGTCCCTTGCCCAACCTTTAATCGAGCAGGTACGGCTCGCCGTTTTGCAGCATCCTTTATTCCAGGTAGCGGCGCGGCCTCGGCGGGTTCATACGGTGCGGTTCAATCGATATAGCGATGGCATGTCGTACGGGCGACATACTGATAATGCACTGATGGCAGGGTATCGCACAGATCTCTCTTTCACGCTGTTTCTATCGGAGCCTGACAGCTATCAGGGGGGCGAACTGGTGGTAGAGGGGATGGATAGCGAGCAGCGGTACAAGCTACCGGCAGGGTCGATGCTGGTGTATCCATCTTCGAGTCTGCACCGAGTAGATGCGGTGGATAGCGGGGTGCGGTGGGCAGCCGTCGGCTGGGTGCAAAGCCAAATTCGAGATGCGCAAAGGCGAGAGATTTTGTTTGAGCTAGATACGGCCAGGCGATCGCTCTTTAGCCAATATGGCAAAACCAATGAGTTCGATTTGATTACAAAGAGCGTCAGTAACCTGATGCGGCAGTGGGTAGAGTGAAGCGAGCGAGCCTCACTTTAGAGAATATCCAGAAGATAGTGGCCTATAGTGAGAAGATGGCGCTATTGCAGATCACTTTCAATAGCGCCGCTGCTTTGACCGCTTTCTACCCTTTTCGTTCGATCTTCTTGCTGGATATCTGCTGAACCTATGTCGCCCTTTGCTGCTGTCCTGACTTGCCAGAATGTTACTAAGTGTTTTGCTAGCACGTCTGCGCCCGCCGTAGATCAGGTGAGTTTTGAGCTAAATGAAGGCGAGCTGCTGGGTTTGCTAGGGCCATCAGGCTGCGGGAAAACGACGCTATTGCGCCTGGTGGCGGGATTTGAAAAGCCAGAAAGGGGTGAGATTATGCTGGCAGGCCGGACAGTGTGCGCTCGGGGGCAATGGGTACCGCCAGAGCGTAGACGAGTAGGCGTTGTGTTTCAAGACTATGCCCTATTTCCGCATTTGAGCGTGGTAGAGAATGTGGCATTTGGCCTGAGGCAGTTGGCCCGGCGGGGGGAATTGCCGAAGCCGCAGATCAAGGCGCTGGCGGTTGAAGCGATCGCGCTCGTCGGCCTCTCGGGTATGGAGAAGCGCTATCCCCATGAGCTGTCGGGCGGGCAGCAGCAGCGGGTGGCGCTAGCTAGGGCACTGGCTCCGCGTCCGCCGCTAATTTTGCTAGATGAGCCGTTTAGCAATTTGGATGTGCAGGTGCGGCTGCGGCTGCGGCAGGAGGTGCGCGATATTTTGAAGAATGTGGGCGCATCGGGAATTTTTGTGACTCACGATCAAGAGGAAGCGCTGTCTATTGCCGATAAAGTCGCGGTGATGCAGGCCGGTCAGATTGTGCAACTCGATACGCCAGAGGATATCTATCAGCATCCAAAGTCACGGTTTATTGCTGAGTTTGTGACGCAGGCGAATTTTTTACCGGCTGAGCGCAGCGGCGATTGCTGGAAGACGGAACTGGGGATGTTGAAGCGGTTGCCCAGCACGGCAGGCGACGCAGGCGATCTAATGATTTGCCAGGAAGATTTTGAGGTGATGGCGGACGAAAATGGCCGGTTGCTGGTACAGGGCCGACAGTTTTTGGGCCGGGAGTATCAATATTCGCTTTTGATGCCGTCGGCTAGGGTGTTGCAGGTCAGGACAGGGGCGAGTCAGCGGTTGGCGGTGGGCGATCGCGTCAGCGTCAAGGTGGATTACAAGCGGGCCAGGTTTTTTCTCAAAGATGGCTTGCGCTCAAAAGTATGTGTCTAGCTCGATTGTTCGATGAGTGAGTAGGTACGCAATACTTCGGCCACCGACCAGGCTTGGGCAAAGGTTCCCCGTGGGGCAAAGGGCGCGTCGCCGTCAAAGATTTCGCTGAAATTACCCACGCAGCCTGAGTTGAGATGAGCAATCAGCGGCGTCAGAAAGGTGCGGGCCAAATCAGGATCTTTGTAGACCTTGAGGTGGGCTTGCACAAAGGGGCCGATCAGCCAGCTCCAGACGGTGCCCTGGTGGTAAGCGCCGTCGCGTTGGATGCGATCGCCGCTATATTTACCAATGTAGTCGGGGTGGGCAGGGGCGAGCGATCGCAGTCCATAAGAGGTCAATAGCTGCTGCGCGCAAGTATCCACAATCGCCTTTTGCTGCTGGGGCGAAAGGGGGGGAGCAAAGGCCAGTGAGATAGCAAAAAGCTGGTTGGGTCTGAGCGCCGGGTCGTTGCCCTGGGGGCCATCAATAACGTCATAGCAATAGCCCAGGTCGCTGTGCCAAAACTTGCTGAAGCTGTCAGAGGTTTGAGTTGCTCTGCGAATATAGTCGCCTTTTGGCTTGCCTAGCTGTTCACTAAACGAAGCCATACAAAGGAGAGCATTGTGCCAGAGGGCGCTGATTTCTATAGGCTTGCCAATGCGGGGTGTGACGACCCAATCGCCTGCCTTAGCGTCCATCCAGGTAAGCTGTACGCCCGGTTCCCCGGCATAGAGCAGGCCGTCGCTGTGGTCTAAATGAATGTGGTAGCGAGTGCCTTTGATATGCCAGTCGATCACGTCTTGCAGGGCCGGAAAAAGTTCTGCTAAGAGGTCAAGATCGTGAGTGGTTTCGACATAGGCGCGGATGGCTTCAAAGTACCAGAGGATGGCATCGACGGTGTTATAGCCGGGTTGGGTATTGGCTTCGGGGAAGGTATTGGGGAGCATACCCTGACTGAGGTACTGGGCAAAGGTACGCAGAATAGGGCGGGCGATATCGGGGCGTCCGGTAGCCAGGGTAAGACCCGGCAGGGCAATCATGGTGTCGCGGCCCCAGTCGCCGAACCAGGGGTAGCCCGCAATGATAGTCTTGCCGTTTGGATTTTCGGGGGAGGTGCGGCTGACGATGAATTGGTCGGCGGCCAGAAGAAGCTGTTGGTGGGTGGGCGTGTTGGCATTGGGCGCAGCAGACAGCAAATTTTGTTCGTATTGCTGTCGGTCTAGTAAGGCGGCTGCACCGTCCAGGTTTGGGGTGGGGTGGGTGCTAGCAACGAGGGTGAGCGATTCGCCGGGGTTGAGCGTTGTTCTGAGGGTGGCGGCGTGAAAGTTGTCGTCGAGGGGGGCGAGGCCGCGATTTTGTTCTGTGCTGAGAAAGTAGTGCTGATACCATTGATTAACCGGCAGGAGCTGGCCTTTGTCGGCAAACAGGTAAAAGGGCATAGCGGCGTCAGCGGCTTGAACTTTGAGCCCCCTGGGATGGGCCTGAGTTTTGAGCGTTAGCGTTTTACTATTGGTGACGCTGTGATGGTCGCGGTAGTTGACGATGGTTTTGATGCTGATGTTGACGGGGGCGCTGGCGCGGTGGAGGGTGTAGCGAGTATAGGTCGTATTTTCGCTAGTCTCGCGGGCGGGCTGCATCCAAATGCGTTTTTCGATTAAGGCATCGGCGCAGGCGTATGTCCAGGTAGGGGTGGTGCCTTCTAAATGGAAGCTTTGGAGATGGCGGTAGCCGTTGCCGGTAGTGGTGCCGCCAGCGTAGCGATCGCAGCTCAGCGGATAGACTATGCCCTGGTAGGTCACTGTTTCGTCCAGCTTGGTCAGCAGCAGAGTGCGCCCCAGCGGGGGAATGAGCGCAGCGACGAGTGAGCCGTGGTAGCAGCGGGTCAGCACGCCAGAGATAGTGCCGCTGCCGTAGCCGCCAATCCCATTAGTGATCAGCCATTCGCGCTCTGCTGCTAGCGGAAGGCTGCTGCAAATGTCGCGACCAAGCTTGACCAGACTTGGTAAAGGGTCGGCAGAATCAAGTCGGGTAGCGGCTGTGATCATCGTTAGCGTTTGTGAACATCTAAATAAAAGTATAAATGCACATCATTGAAGCTGTGGATCTGTGTCTGATTGAGGTGAGTTGCTATCAGCTTTATTGAAAGGCTCGGATTAAAAGGGCCAGCAAACAGTAAAAAAGACAAACTCTGAACTGGAACAGGCGTTGGTTTGCTGAGATTGATAGGTTCGATCTAGCGCTTCAGTCACTGGTTCAGTAATTTGTTCATCGCTTTCAACAACATCAGCTATTAAGTCTGGGTTCAAGTTGGCCTGGCTCTCGCCACCAACCCCAGGAATTTCAAGCATTCCGTCTGTAGATTCAATCAGACCTGCGGCTTCTAGGCCAGCCAGCTTCTGGGCTGCTTGAGCTTGGGCGACTGGCGCACTGCCTAGCGTTTGCAGCGCGAATAAGTTAGCGGTAATAACAACAGCGGTTGTGAACTTGTTCATGATGTCTCTCTTGGTAAATGTCCTTACTCAAGAGAGTAGGAGAGTCACACTGCTGTCACACGATTGCTTTCTGACAGATGACTGACAGGAAATGCGCGGGCTGATGTCCGGTCTGGGAAAAGGACAATTGCACCTTTAGGCAAGTTGTTGTGACGTAGAAGGGCGTATCTCATAAGGGTTCTGTGCAGACAGTAGGGAATCTGATAGTTACAGGGGACATTATAGGTATCCAATCCCAATGGATGCGCAGGTTCTTTGATTAGCAGCAAATAGATAGCTTTCGATCAAGACATCAGTAAGGCTTACCTGACAGCGCTGAGCGCACCTACTTTTTGTGGCTGGTCTGGAGGCTGGTCTGAAGCCTGGACTTGCGGCTTTACGCCCGCCATCTCTAAAATCTGCGGAATTAAATCTTCTCTTCTGACAGCCATCATATGGACGCCCTGGCAAAGCTGGCGGGCAGATTGGACTTGCTCTGCGGCGATTTTCATGCCTTCGTTGAGCGGGTCGGCGGCTTTGTCTAGACGATCGATGAGGTGTTGGGGAATGTTGACGCCGGGGACGCAGCGGTTGATGAAGGCGGCGTTTTTGGCAGATTTAAGCAGGAAAATGCCCGCCAGGATGGGGCGATCGCATCCACCCGCAATCTCATCCATAAACTTTTCTAGCTTATCAAAATCAGAAATGAGCTGACTTTGAAAGAACTGTGCCCCTGCGGCCAGCTTTTTCTCGAACCGGCTTTGTAAGCCCGACCAGCTAGGCGACTGTGGATCGATCGCCGCGCCCGCAAAAATATCCAATGGGCCATCCGCCATTGCGTTGTCATTGGCATCGACGCCCTGATTTAGCTTGCGAATTATCCGCAGCAAGCGAATAGATTCTACTTCGTGAACCGGCTTTGCCTTAACGCAATCGCCCGCCTTTACCGGGTCACCCGTAAGGGCAAGCAAATTGTGAACGCCCAGGGCATGAGCGCCCATCAGGTCGGCTTGCAGGGCGATAGAGTTGCGATCGCGGCCTGTCATCTGACAAATCGGCTCAATGCCTGCCTGCTTTAGCAATACCGCGCAGGGCAGTGAAGACATCCGCAAAACGGCCCGGCTGCCGTCTGTCACGTTGACGGCATGTACCCAATCTTTGAGATGTCCGGCCATCTCGATCATGTGGCCAGGGTCGCCGCCTTTGGGGGGCATGACTTCTGCTGTTACCAAAAATTCACCCAAGCGAATAGCCGAACGTAAACGCCCCTGAGCCGTCGGTGAACCAGTTGATAAACCAGTAGTAGAGCGTCCGTTTGCCATAGACCTTGCAGGAGAACTCATAGGTAAGTTTAATCATTGCTTGTGGGTCATCTTACCTAGTTTCCCCTGCCAAAGGAGTCGATCGCCATGATTGAAATCGGTCGTGTTCTACAAGTAATGTTGTTTTGGCAGTATTTCTGTGCTGTTTTACCGGGCTTATTGGGCAAAGCTTATTGGGCAAACCCGATCGCTGTTTTTACCTTTGCCAATGTCGGGGCAGCGACGGCCTGAGCTTTTTCTTTACCGTTAGCGAGTACCTGGTTGAGGTAGGTGCGATCGCCCATCAGCCCATCATATTTTTCCTGAATCGGTCGCAGCGCTTCCACCGCTGTCTCTGCTAGCAAAGGCTTGAACTGTCCCCAGCCCATATCCTTACATTCTGCGGCGACGGCCTCTTTACTTTGGTTGGACAGCAACTGATACAGGCTTAATAAATTATGGCATTCAGGCCGCTCAGGATTGTCGAATTCCAGGCCGCGTTCGGGGTCGGTTTTGGCTCGCTTAATCTTTTTGGTAATCAGCGCAGGCGGATCGGTCAGGTCAATCCGACTTTGATCAGAAGGGTCAGATTTCGACATCTTTTTAGTGCCGTCTGTCAGGCTCATGACCCGTGCCCCGGCTGTGCGGATTAAAGGTTCTGGCACTTTCAGAATGGGATTCTCTTCACTGCCAAATTGAAAATTTAGCCGCCCGGCAATATCGCGCGTCAGTTCCAAATGCTGCTTTTGGTCTTCACCAACCGGCACCAGGTCAGGCTCGTACAGCAAAATATCAGCCGCTTGCAGCACAGGATAGTCCATCAACCCGATGCTGACATTTTCGCCCTGCTTGACTGCTTTCTCCTTAAACTGAATCATCCGCTCTAGCCAGCCCAGCGGCGTAATACAGTTAAAAATCCAGGCCAATTCGCTGTGCTCGGGTAGCTGAGACTGTACAAAGATGGTTGAGCGTTCGGGGTCGATGCCGCAGGCAATGTAGGTTGCGGCAATTTTGATGGTGTTTTCGGCGAGTGCGGCTGGATCGTGGGGGACGGTGATGGCGTGCAAATCGGCCATAAACAAAAAGCAGTCATGAGTTTGCTGCAAATCTACCCAGTTACGAATAGCGCCCAGGTAGTTGCCCAAATGCATATTGCCAGTGGTTTGAATACCTGAAAGGATACGGGGCGTCGTCATGGGTTTGCGAGTAGCCGGTGAAGAGGTCGCTTTATTTTACTGAATATCGGCCTTTAGCACCGACTTATCTTGTGGCCCCAGCGTTAGTGCCAGTGGCCGATCTTTTTCAAAGGCTTTCACCGCTTGACGATACACATCGTAGTCAGTCGGCAGCGTTTTAGTGTCACCCGCTTGGTTAAAGGTAATAGCGTAATCGACAGACTTGATGACCTCGGGTGGGCGAGGATTTTCACCCTGTTGAAGGCGCTCTTCAATGTCGTCTACGGTGGGCTCGGGGGGCAAAACTGGCCACCACAAGCCTTTGTCATCTGGGCCAGAGCCTGCCGCGTCGGGGCGGATGCCGTTGCGATTGACCACGGTGGTCGACTGGAACTGTTCCAGGCGGCGATCGTTAGGGCGATCGGGGCCGCCGCCTCTAGGCAGGTATTCTACTTGCCAGGTGTAGGTGGTGGTGGCGGTGGCTTCGTAGTCGGCGGTGGCTTCGGAGGCGTTGGTATTCACCTGGGTGCAGCCACTGATGGAAACGCTTACGGAGACGACAATCGCTGCTATGGCGGCAGGGGCCGTGTTAATCCAAGGATGGCGGGCTAAGGGGTTGTGCATTTTTATACATCCTCAAATTCGGCGCTATCAGCTTAGCTAGCTTAGCGCTCAATCATTAAAATAAGCGGCAAACCATGCCTTCTTTTAATGGCTTGTACAGATTGATAGATGATAGGAACTGACCACTGCGATCGATCGTTGGGCGCTGGCGAGGTGTGATGTTGGTGTGATGTTGGAAAGCCTTATCTGGATATTGTTAGCGGGCTTTTTTGGGGGGCAGATTGCCCGACGGCTGAAGGTGCCGCCGCTGGTGGGGATGGTGGGGGTGGGGGTGCTGATTGGCCCGC
This sequence comes from Phormidesmis sp., assembly GCA_049791095.1. GTDB lineage: Bacteria > Cyanobacteriota > Cyanobacteriia > Phormidesmidales > Phormidesmidaceae > Phormidesmis. The sequence goes on along the minus strand of JBAQZP010000096.1, from coordinate 20,612 downwards.
AGGTGGGTGATGTGGTGAGCATGGGTGTGCTGGGGGCGGCGGACGGGCTGCGAACGATTGCGGTAATGGTGATTTTGATGAAGGCGGGGCTGGGGCTAGATCGCGATAAGCTGGCTCAGCAGGGAACGGTGGCGCTGCGGCTGGGCTTTTTGCCGGGGGCCTGTGAGGCGGTGGCGATCGCGTTCCTATCCACCTGGCTTTTATCGTTCGACTTATTCACTGGCTTGCTGTTGGGCTGCGTTATTGGTGCAGAGTCTCCGGCGGTGATTGTGCCGGGAATGCTGCGGCTAAAAAGTTTGGGCTGGGGGGTCAAGAAGGGCATTCCTGACGCGATTTTGACAGGAAGTGCGCTGTCTGATGTGCTGCTGCTGCTGGTGTTTAGTTTGCTGCTGGCGTTTTTGGCTCAGGGGGCAGCGGTGGGGGCGCTGGGCGGTGTGAGCCTGCCGGGTGGTCTGGTGTTGAGTCCTTTGCAGCTATTGCCGTTTCAGGTGGTTTTTCAAATTGGGTTGGGGGTGTTGTTGGGCTGGGTGACGGCGCGATCGCTCGTCTTGCTTTTGACCCAACAAAACTGGACACAAAATGCGGTGCAAGACGCTTTAGTAGCCGCTGGACTAGCGCTGTTGTTGGTGGTGGCGGCTCAAAATGTGCCGGTGTTCTCGGGGTATTTGGCGGTGATGAGCATGGGCTTTTTTTTGATTGAGCTGGATGCCCCACTGGCGAGGCGGTTGCGAGGTGGTTTCAACAGTTTGTGGGTGGTGGCTGAGATTGTTTTGTTTGTGCTGTTGGGCACGAGCATTCAGCTAGATGTTTTGGAAGAGACTTTTTGGGTGGGTTTGCTGATATTGCTGGGCGGAACGCTGTTAGGGCGATCGCTGGGCTGGTATTTGTCCACATTAGGCAGCAATTGGACGGTAAAAGAGAAACTGTTTTTGCTGCCGGGTAATTCGGCAAAGGCGACGGTGCAGGCGGCGATTGGGGCGGTTCCTTTGGCGCAAGGGATTGAGGGCGGACAGGCGATTTTGGCTATTTCGGCGCTTTCTATTCTAATCACTGCGCCGCTCGGAGCCTGGGCGATTCCGATGTTTGCACCAAAGCTGTTGGCCAGGGGAGTGGTTGACCCGACGAAGGTTGCGATCGCCCGACGGATTACACTAGTAGCTGCGGTAGATACCTCTCCTGCTTGTATCCCCGTACTGACCCAAGCCGCAGACCTAGCCCGTCGCAGTGACGGAGAAATTGTGGTGATACATGTGGTTCAATCAGGGACTTCTGAACAGATAGAGTCTGAACAGATAGAGTCTGAACAGATAAAACGACTTCATCATCAGGTAGCTAGAACGCTGGTCGATATTCGTCACCGATTTATCACAGCAGAAGGCGAGATATCAGAAGAGATTGTGCGCATTGCCAAAGAACAGGGCGCTACTGAAATTATTATTGGTGGGCAAAGACAAAACCTAGAGGAAGCACCGCCGACCAGTTCTATCGCTCGCTCTGTTTTAAATCTAAGTTCCTTTCCTGTTGTAATAGCACAGTCTCCGTAGCGGGTGCGGCTACAATAAGATCAGCTATTGACAGGAACAGGATATGGTCAAAGTCTTACAAGCTACTCAACTTACGCTGCATGATGTAGAAGCTAAATTTGGCTTGAAATTTGAAACCAATCCTGATTTTTTTCCGATTGGCTGTGGGTCACAATTGTAGAGGCTAAAGGGCCACAGTTTAGCTGGTATGTAGGATTGCCTCAAACGCTGGGTTATATGGCTAGCGGGCAGCCTTTTGAGCAAGCAAAGTTTGGACTAATCACAAACGGCAGTGATTTTGTGTTTGTCAAGCTTCAAAAGAACAGTAAAAATTACAGCCTGTCTGAACCGTTCTCGCTGTTCAGGCGGGGTCATGATTTATACGGCGTCGTGAGCGTATTGCATGAAATCGGGGCTGCGGCTCAAGAAAATTAAAACGATCTTAGTGATAGCGATCACAGATCTGCCCGCATAGATCTCGTCTACCTCTAATGGCATAGAAGCTATGAAGCTTTTATCTATCGGATGGTGTGCATCCAAAGGGAGTTCTCATACGTACCTTCTGTAAGGGACAAGATTTTACGCTTGCCTACGAAGATTACACCTTTAGGAAATGCCAGTATGACGAAACCGAGTATAACAAAACCCCAAGCGCTGTCTGCCTCGCGCCGCCGTTTGATGAAATGGGGACTGCTGGGCGTTGGGGGAATGATGATATCTACTTTGCCTCGCGCGGTGAGCGCCCAGACAGGCGGCAGCACGCTCACGTTTGATGCCGATGATGCCGGTATCCTTAACTTTGCCTTATTGCTAGAAGAGCTAGAAGCCGCTTTTTACGCCGCTGCGGCTGACTCGGGCAACATCACAGATAGCAAAGAGCTGGAATATGTGAAAGTTTTGGGCGCTCAAGAGGCAGCGCATGTTACTTTCTTGCGCGGTGTTTTGGGTGACCAAACGCTGTTTGAAACCTCGGATTTGAGCTTTAACTCGGATGGATTGAATGCGGTGTTGAGCGATCGCGATACTATCCTGACCACTGCCGTAGCCCTCGAAGATGTCGGCGTTCATGCCTACAATGGCGCTGGCCCTTTCTTGACGAACCCTACCTATTTATTGGCAGCGGGTTCTATTGTGTCAGTTGAGGCACGTCATGCGGGGGGAGTGCGATCGCTTCTGGGCAGACCCACTACCGAGCCAGACAGCGACCGTTTAGTCGGTGATGCAGACCTCGTTGCGGCCCTCAACCCTGTCAAGGGCAAAGCTTACGACGAACTCTATAGCCCCAAGCAAATCGTAGCCATTGTGGGCTCTCTCGGCATTTTGAACAATCCGATTAACGGCACACTTGTCGCATAGTAGAAGGAGAAACTTCATGAAAACAAACTTTAATTTAGCCAGTCAGCCAATCAAACAACAACCGCGCTCCCTTGTGTTATTGCTAGCAAATACATTCACAGCCTTTTGCAACGATGCAACCCAGCAGTTGCGTCGTATACAGAAAGCATCAGCCGGAATGGCCTTTGTCTTTTCGCTGTCGATGCTGTTTTTACTTATTAGTCCGACCCCAGCCGCCCAGGCTCAAGCTGTTTTGACGCCTCGACAAGTCACTGAATATGCGCTCACGCTAGAAAAGCTAGAAGCCGATTTCTATCGTCGCGCTGTAATGGCCGCTCAAAATGGAGGGTTAGCCAGTGCCCCTCAAGTTGCCAAAGATGCTATTGTCTCTTATGGCCAAGACGAAGCCCAGCATGTGGCGGATCTCTCAGCGGTTTTGCCTAGTTTAGGCGGCGATCCGAATGCAATCACGATCCCACAAAATCCTAACTATTCAGCTATTTTGGGCCGAGATCCCTTCGCTAATCCAGCGGATTTTCTATTGGCAGGACAGTATGTTGAAGACTTGGGCGTTGCAGCCTATAAGGGCCAGGTTCAAAATCTGTTAGCAGCGGGCGATGCGGGTAAGACTGTTCTTGCTGCCGCGCTAGCAATCCATAGTGTAGAAGCTAGACATGCAGCAGGCGTCAGATTCTTGCGCAATGCCTTACTAGGCGCTGACGTTAACCCTTGGATTTCTGAAAACGCCACTAGCAACGAAGTCATTTACGACGAGAACCGAATGGGCTCGCCGATTCCCTTCAGTTCCGATGCCTTCGATGGCTATGCGACTCAAGCTGAAGTCCTTGCGCTCGTTGGCCCAATTTTGACCGAAGCGCCTGCTCAGCCTGCGCCCCCTGCGCCCATGCCTGAGACATCTACGCCTACGCCTGCGCCGCAGACACCTCAAGCTCCTCGGGCTCTGTGGTAAATTTCTTTAGGTGGTAAATTTCTTTAGGACAATTAGCGATCGCTAATTGAAGCTAATCAAACAGCCTATGTCCGACAAAGCCATTGTTCATGCCATTTTCATATAAAAAGCAATGGCTTTGTCCTCATCTTTGCTTCAAGCGATAGGATAGCGAATAGCTAGCCAGCCTGCACCTGCCGAAGCTGTACCAGCAGCGAGCAAACTAATAAATAGCCACCAGGTTGCGATCGCCACCTGATGGCGTACATCTTCCGCACTTTCTCTTAAGCTCTCAGCAACGGCTAATGCCTGGCTTTGAGCTTTTGCTTGAGCCGTATTTATGGCTTCTATAAACTGCTGTTTGGCAGGTTCTAAAACAGCGGTCGAAACCTGTTCTAAGGCGGGCTCTAAAAGATGTTCTATGACGGGCTCTACCGCGCCGCCGTCGGCTACTTTCTTCAAGGCTTGAGTGGTCGATTGCAGAGCGCTTTCCCATTGACTCAGCGAGGGCAAAACTTCGGCTGAGACGGTTTCCCAAGCTGCTGTGAGGTTATCTATGATGGCCTGTCCTTCGATCGGGGTTAAGTCTGGGCGGTGGGCAAGTGCCTGCTGCCAAACGCTAGAATCTAGCTGAGGAAGGTCGTCTAATTTCTGTGGGATTGTTTGCGCGGTTGCTTTTACAATCTGGCTGATGTCTTGCAGTATCTCTTCTGGCGTAAAAGCGGATTGCTTTTGATGTTGTAGATAGTTGCTGACTTGTTGAGTTAGCTGACTAGCCCATTGTTGAGAAGTCTGGGCAGCTCTTTTTGCCCAGCGTCGAGGCTGTTTCAAAAGCGTTTTGCTTTCTGCTTTCAACCAGTGTTCTAAATCTGTTTTGACTGAAGGCGGTATATCGAGCGATTTGATTAAGTCTGTGAGATTAATACTGTTAGAGAAATCTGAATGACCTGAAAGTCCAGCTTTTAACTGTTGGGCTATTTCTGATTTAAAGTCATCTAGCTCAATCTCTGACCAATCAATTGATTTTACGTAGTTTGTGATTTTGGTAGGAAGGGCGGTTTGAGTCGAAGGGTAATGGCTTTGCCAGGCATCTTTTAGCGCCTTGGTCAGTTCAGTAACTTGTTGAGGGTCAATGTTTCGTCTGCGGTCGATCACTTCAGCGATCGCGTCAATGTTCAACCCACTGCTGCCTATCTGTTCAGCTTGAAAGCATCCGTCAGCATTTAGCAGGGCGTTTTCTTCCAGCAGTGCCTGTAGTTTTTCTGAGGTGCTATCTGCGGTTAGTTTGTCGAGCGCAGTATAGCGAAAATATGATATTAGCTTGCTTTCAATGTCTGAAAGCGCCACTTTGAAGGTGGCCTGCTGCGCTTCGGATAGCTGGGGTTGAGATGGCTGGTTCTGCTTGTTTTTTTCTGTTTTGACGGCGGTGTCAAGGTCTTTCTTTTTTGCCTCTAAAGTCGCGAGTACATGGCTACGGAGGGCTGATAGCTTTTCGCTAACGTTCTCTATGGTGTCAGGGGTCAAATCTTCTCTTTGTTGTAGCCATGCTGTAAAATTGTCCGAGGTTATAGGCTGAATCTGTTTCAGCATGAGGGCAGGCTCGGCTTCGGGGTCACACAGCCGTTCGGTGAACTCATGCTTGAGCGTGTCATCGGCCTGTAATGACCATTTAGGGGCTTCTCGCAAGTAATTTTCTACATCTAGCTGGACGATGTTAAAGCTATCTTCTGAGGCTGTTTCATCAGGGGTAAGTGATTGGAATATGTCCCAGACTTTTTCGATGTCCCAGTCGGATAGATCGGCGCGATTGGCAACTGAGCGTAGCAGCGATCGCCAATCGGGTGCCTTTTTCTTTAATGTTGTAGACCCTGTGGGTTGAACTTCTTCGAGTACGGTTTCGGCCTGAGCGGTGGCGAGTCCGGTGCGATCGCAAATCTCAGCTAACAGCTCCTCTCGCTGTTGAGCCAACAATTCGGGGATCTGCTGCTGCTGGCTGACGGCATCTACTAGCTCAGTGATCACAACTTGCAGGTTGTCGCTATCTGACTGCGTAGCTTGGCGGTCATGATTAGAGCTGGGCTTAATCGTTTGCCCAACGGTTGACCACAGACGACGAAGGCCCGTAGCGGCTGAGCCTAACGCAAATTCAACCAGGCCGGAGAGCGTGATTGAGCTAAGCCAGGTCACTATTAACAGATAGCTAGCCCATAGAATAATACCGAAGATGAACCCACCGCCAGGTGACAGACCGCTGATGTCGATGGCAAGTAGAGAAGCGGCTAAAAAAGAGGCTGCAAACAGAACGGGCGCGATGCTTAAGGTCACGCCTAGCCCAAAAAGGTGGGTAATCGGGGGGGTAGACGATCCTGCTATTGTGGGCGATGAGCTTTTGCCATTAGAGGCGACTGAATCGGTCTCGGGTTCGTTTGAAGGCGGTGCGATCGCCCAGCCCAAAAATGACAGTCCAATAGCTGCGCCTAAACTGGTTAGCAAAAGCTGAAAAGCAAAGGCCATTACTAGCCCTGCGATCAGGGAGAAGAACATTTGTTTTGGCTCAGTTTATTTTGGCTCAGTTTATTTTGGTGCAAGGGCATGATTCTCGCTGACTAACAATGCTACGGGGAACTGGGCGAACAAGTCTCCTACCAGGGGCGTATCAGTGATGTCTATCGGCTGGTTAGTGATCCAGTCTTTCCAAACGGCCTGGGAGCCATTTGGGAGTGCGATCGCCGTATTTCCCCAGACCGCTTTGCCCAACGGCGCAGTTTCTGGTTGAACAACACCAGTCAAAAAGCGAGGAACCACCGTAACAACAGTATGCTCGCCCTTGTGCCTGACATAGGCGATGACGCGCTCGGCATGTTCGCCTGTAACTGTTAAAGGGTGGTAGATGCCGCTTCTAAACACATTGCGAAAATAGTTTCTAGCAGCGAGTCCGCGCAGCGTTAAAAACAGTTTAATGCGTCCGTCCGTCCGTTTTTTTATCAGATCTTTAACCAAGGCAGACGGCTGCTTTTGCCAACGCTCCTGGATATCAGCCAGGGCTTTAAACCGCTTCTGATAGTCTACTGGGCGGCGGTTATCTGGATCTACCAGGCTCAAGTCCCATAGCTCGCTGCCCTGATAAAAGTCTGGAATGCCAGATGCCGTCAGCTTAATCAATAGCTGTGAAAGAGAATTGTATATGCCATATTCGGCAATGCCCTTTTGAAAGGTTTGTAGCTTGTCTAAAAAGACGTTGTCTTTGCCAGGCGTAAGCAGCGTATCGACAAAATCGACGTAGGCCGATTCATAGTCTTCGTCAGGCCGCAGCCAGGCGGTGTGAACTTTAGCTTCGCGAACCGCTTTGACAACGTAGTCTTTGACGCGCTCTTTAAAGTCGGGCAGCTCTTTCTCATTAAAAGGATAAGCGCCAACCAGGGTTTGATACAGGAAATATTCGTCGTTGGGTTCCGGGGCTTCTTGATCGTTTACGGTTGTCTTTTTGTCGGCGTTCAGTTCACTCCAGGCTTTAACGGTGCTTTCCCAGTCATCGGGCATTTCGGAGATAACGCTCAGGCGCGATCTGACATCTTCACTACGTTTGGTGTCGTGGGTAGAGGTCGCATTCAGGGTATTAGGCCAGAGCAGTTGCTGATACTGGTTGTATTCGTGAAATTCTTTGAGCGATACGCCAAAATGATCGGGGGCCGCGCCTACTTCATTCAGGCCGATAAATCTGTTGTATACATAAAAGAGAGTGTCTTCTACGCCTTTTGCCATCAGCGGCCCGGTGAACTGTTGCAGACGCATGACAAAGTGCAGCCACTGCGCGCGCTCCTCTGCGGGCAAAGACTCTTCGTATTCTAGCATCAAGAACTTTTCAATTAGCTCTAGTTCGTTCAGTAGCTGAGGAATGCGCTTGCGAGAAGTTGCGATCGCGCTCTTAATATACTGAAAGTCACGGCTAGACCCCCCTCGCTGATTAATATACGTGCAGTAAATCGGAAAAGAAACCAGTACGTCTTGAATGGCCGTTTTCAGACCATTAGCCGTCAGATCTCGGCCATATCGATACTGGCTTGCGACCTTCTTCAAAAAGCGAGCGAGGTTATCGATATCGCCGACTAAATTTGTCTCAGCGATCAGCTTTTTCTTTTCTAGCATCAGCTTTTCATAGCCGTAGCGGACGTCGGTAAAGTTCTTGTATATCCGCGTAAAGGCCCGCTGATTTTTTTGCTCGTAAAATACCCCATTCACATAGTTTAAAAATTCGTAGCCCGAGGTTCCTTCTACCGGCCAGTGAGCAGGCAGGCGCTCGTCACGCTCCAAAATTTTCTCAATCACGGTATACACGCCCTGAGTTTTCTCATTCAGGCGCTGCAAATATCCCTGCGGATCGTAAAGGCCGTCAATGTGGTCTATTCGCAAGCCGTTGATTTTTTTCTGCTTGACCAGCTCTTCAATTAGCGCATGGGTTTGATCAAAGACTTTAGGATTGTCTACCTTCAAGCAAATCAGTTCATTAACGGTAAAGAAGCGGCGATAGTTAAGCTCTTCTGCACCAACCTTCCAAAAAGAGAGACGATAAAACTGATCGAGCAGCAATTTGTCTAAGAGATCGAAGCTTTGGGGTTTACCCGGCTGGCCATTAAATGTTTCAATATTTTGATCGATGAATACCTTAATTTCGTTGTTGGATTCGTACAGCTCCCACAGCAATTGTTTAACAAAAGTGGCCTGATCTCGCCGTTGTTTGCCAGTGGCAGTCGCTAGCCCATCTCTGACAGTGCCTAAAATGCCAATTAGCTTGATGTAGTCAGGATGCTGACGGCCCATTTGCCGCTGAAGCCAGGAAACTTCGTGCCCCAGAAAGCTGCTATAGGACTCTAGCCTGACCGGAAAGTGCAGGCCGTAATAGTTTATGCTCAGCCCGTCAGCGGCGTAGCTGAGCTGAATTTCACCCCGCTCTAAGCATCGATCATAAAAGTCGCCCAGCATCGGCGCGAGCACTTTTCCTTGAATGTCATCGTAGGAATGCTCCCACTCAATATCAAAATAGTCCACATATTGCGAATCGGTGCCATGCTCTAGCACATCCATCAAATAGTGATTTTGCCCGTCATAAGCCATGTGGTTTGGCACAATGTCTTGCAGCCAGCCCATACCCCTTTCATGTAATTCTTCAACCAGCTTTTCAAATTCTTCCCTGCCGCCAAGTTCAGGGTTTATTTGATTTTGATCGACCACATCGTAGCCATGCTGCGAGCCGCTGCGAGACTTAAAAATGGGTGAAGCGTAAATGTCGGCAATCCCAAGCTGGTCAAGATAGTCAACGATTTCTTTGGCTTGAGCAAAGCCGAAGCTAGGGGTGAACTGAAGGCGGTAGGTGGCGACGGGAATACGCATGGATGGCGGGGGAGAAAAGAAAAGAGGGCGGTAGGGTGGGGCTTCGATTGCTCAAACCACAGGTAACGGCTGACTATTGAGGATCGGCTTGATACAGGGCGATGCAAAGGGATGGAACAGACAAGGTCAAGTTGGATTGGGCCGTGAGCTTTTCAGGTAGACTGTTCGCGCTGCTGTTAGAACTGGGGCTGCACCACTGATCTTCAGCAGAGTTGAGGCGCTGCCACCAGGTTTGATTGCCTAAGGGTAGCTCAACTTCGGCGGGTTGCTCGCCGAAGTTCATCAAGCACAGCAGGTCGCCGCTTTCCATGACGCGGCGGTAGTATAAAACGTCATTGGTGTGCTGGGTGGTGATATCTGGGTGGTAAGAGGGCGTCATGATTTTGCACTGCTTGCGTACCTCAATCAATCGCTTGTAGAACCTTCGTAAAATGGCCTGCTGGGCGCGAGTGTTGCCGTTTTTATTGCCCTCTGTTTTATGACTCTCTGGCAAATTGTCTTCTAAAGTCTCTTTTGAGGCTTCTGTCGGAGACATCCAGTTGAGCGTAGAGGCTTTAAGACTGTCGGGGCTGGCAGGGTCGGGCGGCGTTCCTTCGCTGTGAAAGGCTCTGAATTCTTCTTTTCGACCGGCGCGAACGGCGGCGATTAAATCGGGGTCGCTATGGCTGACTATGTATAAGAAGGGGGCGTTTTCACCGTACTCTTCTCCCATGAAAAGCAGGGGGAGATAGGGGGAAAGGAGGGTAATGCCCGCTGCCAGCTTTTGGGCGTCGAAGGAAATTAGGGTGGAGAAGCGATCGCCCATCATGCGATTGCCAACCTGGTCGTGGTTTTGGCTACAGACGACGAACCGGTCGGAGGGTAAGTCGATGGCGGGGCTGCCGTGGTCGCGGCGACGGAAGGGTGAGTATTGCCCGGCGTAAACGAAGCGGTTTTGGATGGCGTTGGCAAGGGTTTCTAAACTGAGAAAGTCGCTGTAATAGCCAATGGTTTCGCCTGTAAGCCGGGTGTGGAGGGCATGGTGAAAGTCGTCGCTCCACTGAGCGTCGAGCTGGTAGCCGCCCTGGGTGGCAGGGCGGATCAGGCGAGGGTCATTGAGGTCGCTTTCGGCAATCAAATAAGCAGGCGGCGTGCGGCTTTCGGCAAAGGTCGCGACCGCTTCGGACAAAGACTGTAAAAAGTGCCGAGCACCGAAGTCGTAAATGGCATGGACGGCGTCAAGCCTGAGGGCGTCAATATGGTAGTCGCGCAGCCAGCTAATGGCGTTCTCGGTAAAGTAGCGCCGTACCCCGTCGCTGTAGGAATCGTCGAAGTTGATCGCATTGCCCCAGGGGGTGCGGTAGTGGTCGGTGGTATAGGGGCCGAACTTGCCAGTGTAGTTGCCTTCGGGGCCAAAGTGGTTGTATACCACGTCCATCACCACGGCCAGTCCGCGACTGTGGCAGGCATCGACGAGTTTTTTGAGACCGGTGGGGCCGCCGTAGGAATTTTGCACGGCAAAGGGAAAGACGCCATCGTAGCCCCAGTTGCGATCGCCCGGAAATTGAGCCACGGGCATAATCTCAATCGCAGTAATGCCCAGTTCTACCAGGTCGTCTAGGCGGGCGATCGCACTCTCAAAAGTGCCCTCGGGTGTAAAGGTGCCGATGTGCAGCTCGTAAATAATGTAGTCAACCAGCGGCACCCCTTGCCAGTCGCCGTCTTGCCAGTCAAATTGACTAAAATCAACCACTTCAGAAGGGCCATGAACGCCCTCTGGCTGAAACCGCGAAGCCGGGTCAGGCCAGGCATCTTTGCCCTCGACTTGATACTTGTAGCGAGTCCCGGCTGGCAAGTCAGGGGCGCTAGCGTGCCAATAACCCCTTTCGTCTTGGGTCATGGGCAGGTGTTTAACCGGCGAATCTTCGGCGGAATCAATGATTTCTACGGCTACTTTCTCTAGCAGCGGAGCCCACACCGTAAATTTACAGCCTTTCGCTTTACCCTCTGCAACATAAGCACCGATTGTCATTGCCCCACCGCCTTAGCTAAATAACGTTAGTGAAATATTTCCTAACGTTATTTAGCGTACCAAACAGAGCTGTTTCAAAAGGCTACCTGCGGGCATAAAAGCCTCGGCAATTTTACTAACAAGTTTCAACTCTAAAGAAATTAAAAGGGGTAAATGAATGGCGTCAGCCCCACTGCGACAATGCCATACAGCAAATTTAAGGGAATGCCAACTCGCATAAAGTCAGAAAACTTGTAGCCGCCTGGCCCGCACACCATCAAATTGGTCTGGTAGCCAATGGGGGTGGCAAAGCTGGCGGAGGCGGCAATCATAATCACAATCACAAAGGGCAAATAGCTGGCTTCTAGCTGTTTTGAGAGAGAAAGCGCAATCGGAAACACCAGGGCGGCGGCGGCGTTATTGGTGATAACTTCGGTTAAAACCGTGGTGACGGCGTAAATTGCGGCCAGCACCAGCCAGGGATTATTGCCTGCTAGCCCGATAAAGCGGGTGGCGATCGCCTCAGCCGCCCCCGTCGATCCGAGCGCTTCACCCAATGCCAGCGCCGCTGCAATCACCAGTAGTACCGACCAGTCAATACTGCGCAAAGCCTGAGCGGGCGAGCAGCAGCCGAGCGCGATCATGCCCACTGCCGCTAATACGGCGGCTTGCAGCATAGTCAACCAGCCCACTGCGGCCAACAGCACCATGATCGCGGTTAGCCCAAAGGCAATGCGCGATCGCCCATGCCGCATCGGTTCAGAATTGGGGACGCGACTGACCAAATAAAAATCGCGCGAGATCCGGCGCTGATCGATAAAGGCAGAAGCGGCTTCTAACAGCAGCGTGTCGCCTGCTTGCAAGCGAATGTCACCAATTTTGCTGGTGATGCGATCGCCATTGCGAGCTGCCGCTACCACCACCGCGTTGTACTGCGTCCGAAACTGACTTTCACGAATGGTCTGTCCTACCAGGGGGCAAGTATTAGAAACCACCGCTTCAATCAAGCTGCGCTCGGCGCGTGGGCTCTCTAGCTTAAAAACCTGATCGGTCGCTGGCTGTAACCCGCGAATGCGCTGCAAATCCAAAATAGAATCGATCACCCCGACGAACACTAGATGATCGTCGCCTTGCAATATTTCTTGTGGCCCTACTGCTGGTAACACCTGCGAACCGCGACCGATTTCGGCCAGATACAGGTTTGGCAAGTGCCGTAGTCCTGCTTTTTCGATTGTTTTGCCCACCAGAACGCTGTCAGGCATCACCCGCATTTCTACTGTGTACTGGCGCAAATCGTCAGTACTGCTGAGCGCTGCCTGGCGCTCGGGCAATAGCCAGGGCTGAGCCACCAGCAAGAACAAAAAACCTAACAGGGCACAGGGCAGGCCAATCCAGGCAATGTCAAATATCCCCAGGCCCTTCTCGCCAGTGGCCTCAATCAGCAACCCATTCACCACTAAGTTTGTGCTGGTGCCAATCAGTGAGCACAGGCCGCCAAAGATAGCGGCATAGCTCAGTGGAATCATCAGCTTAGACGGGCTAAGTCGCAGCTTGCGGCACCAGTCATTCACCACTGGAATAAACATGGCGACCACGGGCGTGTTGTTGAGAAAGGCGCTGGCTCCCATCACCGGTAGCATTAGGCGAACAAGCGCGCCGCCAGAGGTTTTGGGCATCCCCAAAACCTGCTGCGAAAGCCACTGCAATCCGCCGGTTTGCTGCAATCCTGTGACCACGATGTAAAGCACGCCGACCGTGATCATCCCAGAATTACTGAACCCGGCCAGGGCAGCTTTTTCGTCTAGCACACCGCTCAAAAATAAAATTGCCGCTGACCCTAAAAACACGATGTCTGCGGGGAGCGGGGTTAATGCATTGCCGCAGAAGGCTGCGATGGTCGTTGCGATCGCTAGCCAAGCCTGCCAAGATAGCCCGCCTGCTGTCTGTAAGTTTGAAGATAAGTCTGGATCAAAAAGAAAAGCGATCGCCAGGCTTGCGAACAGGCCAAGTCCGATCAGTCCCCCAAGAATAAGCTGTTTTTGAGCTTGTGATTGCCGATAAAACGGTCGCCATGCCCTCATGACTATCCCTCTAAAAAAGTAGTTGAGCTTCACACTGCTCAAAATCTTACTTTAATAGAGTCAAAATGAATCGTAAATGTTTTGAAATTCATTTTCATAACATTCTTGGTTTAGATAGGCTGCGTGGCACAATAAAAAGGCGAAAGCCCTGCCGGATGCATCACAATGACCTCAAACCCTACGCAGGCTGTTTCTTCCCCGGATTGGATTGCAGACCTCAGGCAAAACTGCTTTTTGTTTCGAGGGTTGAGCCCTGATGTACTGGGCCAGCATTTGCGCTCAGAAGCCTGCTCTTTAGAAAAGCTTTATTCCAGTCGGCCTATTTACACCGCTCACTTGCCAGATGCCCCGCTAGACAGTCTCTACGTGATTTTGGCAGGTGGCCCGGTGATTGTTCGCAGCGCCCCGCTTGACCGGGTGATTGCGCTCACCTATCCAGGCGGATGTTTTGGCATGTTAAATTTGGACTTTAGCTATGGCCAGGTTCACCATGGCTTTCCCAGTCTGGTAGAGGCGTACAAAACTACCGATGTGGTAAAAATTCCTCAGTCTGTGGTGCAGTCGCTGCATCGACATCACCCAGATTTTCAGGCCCGGTATGCTTTGCTCTTTGAACTGCGCGAAAAGTTTCGATACCACCTGCTCAATTGCAGTACTTATCCCCCGCAGGCGGTCGCGGCGCTGTTGAGGGCGTTAATTTATCAGGAGCGATCGCTGGGAAATCAGCCCAAAGACGGTATTTTTTGCTTCGATCTGCCGGTAGATATTATTGCCAGAGCCTGCCAGCTAAACCATCGCACTGTAGAACAAGTGCTAAAGGGAATGATCAAGGTGGGATTGCTCGAAGCGAATGCTAAGTCGGAGACGGCGAGCGATCTGGTTCAAGTTTGCGACCCCGAAGGGATGAAGGCCGTCTATGGAGCTACTAGAGATAAAGTTTCCTGGTGGCCCTTGCGCTAGTGACTGATGAAATATAGTCCGCGTCAGCCAAATGCATGACGCGGGCCTTGATCAATGAATTTTACGGTTTTTTGCGAGCGGTCAGCCGAGGCGTTCCTAGCGGCGTATGCACGACGATGATCGCGGTTTGGGGATGGCGATAGGCGATCGCGTCGGGTTCTTTCCGGACGGCGATTTTGCCTTGATAGCGAGCCCGCCGGGCAGGCAACACCAACAAGTCTTTGGCTCTCAAGGCTGCAGAAATTTGGTGAATCGGCGCGCCGTTTACTCGAATTACCTTTAGATCCTGAGAAAGTTCTTCGATCCAGGGGGCAACCAGTCGGCTTCTAGGGCCTGCGTAAATTAACAACAGCTCTAGCGGTGCTTTCAGCTCTTCTGCTAACCGCCCGGCGACTGCTAAAGACAGTTTGGCTGCCGCTGAAAGTCTTCGCATCACTGGCATTGCCAGCATGACTCGCTCTACCGTTTTAACCGGTTGAGGAAAGCGAGAAACCAGCACCGGCACGGTAGCCCGCTGCAAAATGCCGTCAATAATACTGCCAAAGACTGCGCCTTGGTAGCGCGATCGCCCATGCCAACCGCAGACAATCAGGCTGGCCTGTCGTTCAGCGGCTGAGCGCAATACCCCTTTTTCAATATTGTGATCGACGCGGGCTATAGCCTCTACATCGACCACGGCGCTATGTGCCAGATTCTCGGCACTTTCCAACAAACGCTGCTGGTTCTGCTTTTCATAGTCAGAAATTTCGCGGATGCGATCGCTTAGTACATGCAGCGGCAACAGCGTCCCGCCCATGCCCTTCGAGAGCAAAATTGCCACATTGAGCAGGCTGTTCTCGGTATCTGGATTAGCCACTGGCACTAGAATGCGTTTGCCCCAGTCCAAGTCAGTATCGCCTTCAGGGGCTGCCGCTATCTCCATCTGGCTACCCCAGCGTTCGGTGATCCAGGGCGAAAGCACACAGCTTACCAAGATCATCGCAATGACGCCGTTAACGGTCGCTTCATCGACAATCTCAAGGTTAAAGGCGACGGTAACCGCTGCCAGGGTTGAGGCTGCTTGGGCTACGGAAAGCCCAAAGACGGTCATCGTGCTGTCAAAGGGCCAGCGAAAAAGTTTGCCGCTGCCCCAGGCCGCTAAGAACTTGCTCAGTAATTCTGCTGTGATGATGACGGCTGCGATCGCCAGAGACTTAGGCTCTTTAAACAAAATCAGCGGGTCTACCAACATGCCCACTGAAATCAAGAAAAAAGGCACAAACAGCGTATTGCCGATGAACTGAATCCGGTTCATCAGCGGACTCAGCGTAGGAATCTGTTGGGTAATTGCCACCCCCACCAAAAAAGCCCCCACGATCGGCTCAATTTCGATCAGGCCAGCCACGTAAGACACCGTAAACAGCGCCACCAAAACAAAGACAAACTCTGCCCCTTCATCATGGCCAAACTTAAGGAAAAACCAGCGCCCTAGCCGAGGCAAGCCCCAAAGCGTCATAAAGGTAAAAATAGTCAACGCTGGAATTAAAAACAACCAGAACCCCAGCGTTAGGTCACCTTCTTGTGCCTTTACCACCACGGCCAGCACCAGTAGCGCCAGCACGTTGGTAATCAGCGTTCCGCCCAAAGTTGCCGTGACCGGAGAGGCTTTCATAATGCCCAGCTTATTCAACACGGGTAGGGCTACTAGCGTATGAGAGGCCAAACAAGAAGCCACCAAAACCGCCGCCAGTAAACCGTATCCTGCCAGCAGCATGGCCCCAGTTCCGATAGCCATTGGCAACAAGAAAGTGATCAGGCCAAACCCCAAAGCAGGCCCTGCGTTCTTCTTCAAATCATCCAGGCTAGTCTCCAATCCGCCCAAAAACATTAAAAACAACAACCCGACCGTACCCAACAGCACGATAGTGTCGTCTCGCTCTAGTAATCCTACGCCGTGGGGGCCGACGGCTACGCCTGCCAAAATCAGGCCAACAATTCCAGGTAACCCTATCCGTTCAAATATTAGGGGTGCAATCAGCATAATGCCGACAATCACCATAAAAATGCTGACTGGATCGGTAATGGGTTGCGGCGTAAAATCTAAAGCTATTCCAATCGTCGGCCAGAATCCAGACAGGGCGTTCGAAGGCAACAACGCTGTCATCCCATAGGTTATCGAAGCCATGACAGCTCGTTCCTTTGTTGTTTAAAGCAGGTTTTTGTTTAAGACAGGTTTATATCTTAAGCAGTTTAGAGAGGTTAATATCGTACCGGCACAGTACTATAGCTTTGGCCACTTAGCTTACTACATTAGTAATCGCTAAAATCGTTACACACTGCGGGCTAAGTGGCGCGCGGGCGTACGAATGCATCCGTACGCCCGCTATCAGTACATAGCCGCCCATTGTGTGGGAATTAGTCTCTTTTCCACACCTAGCTCAAGGAGTATCTCAGGGGTAATTCAGGCTCAAAAGCTTATATCTGAGGGTAGATGCCTGACGTCCAAAATGCTGCTTTTAATCGACTACCCCTACCCCTGACTAAACAGTAAGGCATCAATTGAGTAAGCCCCCGGCCCAAACACAATTAATAAAATTAGCATCAAGCTAAACATTAGGGCCTTTTCGTAGCTAGGAGGCTCACCTTTTTGACCTTCTGGCCCCTCATAATACTCTCCTAGTAGGTAAGGATCGGGGGCCACCATCGGATCGCCCTTAATTAGCTCGCCGACGATAGCGTACAGCATAGATACCAATATAGATGCGCTCGAAAAAGGAGTCAGCAATCCTACCATCAGCCCAATCCCGCCCGCTACCATAAAGCCTGCTGATAGCAAGCACAGTGGTAAAGGGGCTCCTAATGCTTCTGACCAGGTTTTGAGGTGCTTTAGTTTGGGCAGTCCGTGCAAAATAAATAAGAACCCTACCATTGCACGAAACAATAGCAGCGTATAGCCCTGCGGCCCTTCAATAAAGCCAGGATACAGGCCAGACAGCAGTTCATTCAATGTTTCCAACAGAATACTCCTTAGTTTTAGTTTTGTACCAACAGCAAATTATGACCGTCTGGGCCACGCCACAGCACACCTCGCTTAAAGGGCATCACCGCTGGCAAATCAATAACCTTGGGCGACACAAACTGAATGTGAGTTTTGCTAGCGGCCTCTTCTATTGCCTCTACCGCTGCGTCGATATCGTCAACAACCAGCTCAAAATGCATATGCACCAAATCGCTGGTTTGTTGATCTAGTGGAAAGGGTCTTGCACCTGGCGGGGTTAAATAATCTAAAAATTCTACGCCGAGCCGTCCGGTAGCGGGGGTCAAGGAGGTCACGATCACCTTGGCACTAAAGAGATTATCCATCGTCTCTTGTTTAATGCCAATATTGGTAAAGCTGCCCTGATGGGTGAGACCTAACACATCGCGGTACAGGGCTAAGCTGCGCTCGGTACTAAAAATTGAAATAGCAGAGTGATCTATTCCTAGAAAGAGACTGTCTTTTGCCTGCCAATGGTCGGGCCCAAGTCCTGGAGGGAACTGCAACAGCTCTAGCGGATGACCGTCAGCATCGCGAAACTTGAAGGCTTGAATGTCATTGGGCAGCGTTTGCGGCTCGGGTGAGATGGGGGTGAAGGAGAACTTTTGAAGCTGGGCGTAGGCTTTGTCCATATCGCTGACGATAATCGCAAAGTGTTGAAACCACAGGTCGTTGCTTTTGCTGTCAGATGGAATCGCTTTGCTGTCGGCGTTCAAAAACTCCATCAGTCGGATAGTTTCTTGCCCTAGCTGTAGGGAGACAATGCGAACTTGGGCATTGGGTACACCGTATAGGTAGCTAGCTTCATCACCGCTAATGACGGTGTCGGCAGTGACTGTAAAATTGAAGGCACCGGTAAAAAAGTCGGTGGCGCGGCTAGCATCACTGACGGTTAGGCCAATGGCCTGGACTGCCTGAATGCTTATGCCAGATGGGGACGCCATAGTAAGCAGTTCCTTTTTTGAGTGGTCTTGTGATTGGTCTGAAGGTGAGTTACCCATAGCATTTTTACATGGCGTGAGCGAACGGTGCCAGAAAAGCAGCGCAGATGATGGGCTTATTTTGTCGAGCGGCTATTCGACTTAGCGATCGCACAACTGACGTCAGTCAGCTCATAGTGAAATGCTATTGTTTTAATAGAGACTGTTTCAGCAGAGATCAAGGCCATCCGTCAATGACCTATACCCCTATTCGCTATCGCAGCTATCAAGAATACTTAGACGATGACCGGCTCAATTCGGAGGTCAACTATCGCCTTCTTAGCACGGGGGAACTGATTGAAGTGGCTTCAGAAGACGATGAAAATTTGCGGTTGGCTATTAGGCTGATGTTTGCTTTAGAGCAACTGCCAGGACTGATGAATTTAGTTCGTAATGGCAGCAAAGAGATTCAGGTAAACCCCGTGGGTGATCAGCAAGTCAACCGCAAGCCTGATGTAGTCGTGATGCAGCCTGAACATTTGGCCAGTGCAAGACAGGCCATTACGCTTGGAATGCAGCCTCCGCAGTTTGTCGCCGAGTTAGTCAGCCCAGGGCCAGCGTCAAGTGATAACTACAAGCGCGACTATGTATGGAAGCGATCGCAATACGCACAGATCGGCATCCCTGAATATTGGATTGTTGATCGCCACAGACAAAAAGTAACGGTTCTAGTTTTGGCGGAAGAGACTTACAAAGAAGCCGTCTATGAAGGAGATCAAACCATTATTTCAAAGGCTTTTCCGAGCCTAACTCTAACCGCAAAACAAGTTTTGGCGGGATAGACATCTTAGGTACGACGAGAAAGGCGAGAAAGATGAATGAGATCTAGATCGCTTAGCTGGTCGGTAGTCTCATATTCCCTAAGTTTTGCCCAAATTGACGGCAATATGCTCTGATTCTAGCAGACGAGATAAGCCGTAAATCCATTGCCTGACGGTGGTATCAGCCTCATTGAGTTGAATCTCGGTTAGTCGGCCCAGCTCATCGAAGAACAGCCGTCCGGTGGTGGTAAATACATCGCGCATCAGACGAACAAAGCCAATCTGGTTTAGTTCCGGCTTGTCTTCTGTCAGCCACTGCTGCGCCCAGACCAACACGTTGTGGGCTAAAGCATTGAGTTGAGTGAGTATCTGTTGGGCCTCAAACCGCTTTTTGTTGCGCTTTTTGATGCCCAACGCTTGATTATCTTGCCTGAAGGAGGTTTCAACGCCGCCGCCCCGCTGGTCGTAGCAGAGCACATAAGCCAGCCATAGCTCCTGAGGATTCTCCAGGATGTCCAATTCAATCTCCACTAGCGACGCCACCTCATCGGGGGTCAGATTTGTGACCAATACACCAATCGCCCACTGGCCATTGTTTTTTCGGCATCGTACCGCAATCCGAATCACCGGTTGGCTATAGTCGTCCTGGCTAGGGGCGGTGACCAAGCCGATTTGTCGCCCTGGGTGAAAGGGGTCATCCTGCCACTGGGCAACGCTCTCGGCCAGCTTTCGCGCTCTGGCGGTGGAGTAGTCTTTAGTCAGGATGCGATAGCCGCGTGCCAACATCCAGTTGATGTCACTGAGCGAGCCACCACCGCTATCGACGCGCACCAGGGTTCGCGCTCTGCGCTCGGGTGAATGAGCGACCGCTAGGGTTTGCTCGCTAGCGCTGAGCAGCGGTTGCAGGGCTTTGGTCAGTTGGACGCTACCGGCAAACGTGCGGTCACAGACGATTTCGTCGTAGCGGGTCGCCAGCACTCGGCCAAGCTGTCGCCCTTTACGGTTTCGTTTGCCCGCGAAGTAGCCTTTCGTAGCAAACGCTGCTTTCGGCCCACAAGGCTGACCGCTCATATCGACATCAAGCACCTGCAACCGCTGCTGATAGTCATGCCCGTAGCCTTGGCTATGCTGTTGATAGATCCGATCCATCGCCTGCTGCATCTGAGTCACATTGTCTGAGTCGCTAGCGTCCAGGGTTTCTTGGATAACCGATTGTTCAGCGCAGCGTTCGCGCCCAAACGCACGCTGTAAGCCCTCATCGCTGCGGACGAGCTTGTTGACTTCAACCAGACCACCCGCACCGCACAATATGCCAATAAAGCCGTCGTACAGTTTCTCGGCGGGGCTATCTTTCACGGTCTTTTGAGCGATCTTCACACCCTCAGCAATCGGGCCAAACAGGTTCAGGCTATCTAGCTTTGCACCGATGCCTGATAGAAAGGTACGCGCTGAGATGTGTTCGCTGCTGTGGCTGGCCTGATTTAAGACGGGGGGGTAGACTCTACTGTAGACATGGTGATGAACCTCGGGTATTTTGTCTTTCTCAAGCGTTCATCACTTTTCCTCTTTTGGCAAGGCTTTCAGCTTTTTTACCGCTGCATACTGACGCTTATTTGGCCTAGATTTAGG
>JBAQZP010000095.1:0-20256 GCA_049791095.1 Phormidesmis sp. | reverse complement strand
TCCAGTTGCGGATGCGGTAGTGGCTTGTCATGGGTTTTGTGGTGTGTTGTTGTTATCCACTACTTTACCGATTTACCACTGTCCTCCGCAGCTTCCTATCGACCCATTCATGCAACAAAGCCAATCTTCACTCACATTGTCTAGCAGGTTAGCCACACTTCGCCGGTCGTAACCTGTGTACAATACCGTGTCTATTCTCACAAAATAGCTGCGATCGCCATCAATATCTTGCACTACAAATACTTTTGAGTGAACCAGTCGCTGATTTAGCTTTTCCGCATAATAGAAAGCCTGTTGAGCCGACAGTACTGGCGCTTTAGGAAAGCGATAGTTAATGCGAGCAAGCAGTCCCTTTCGGCTGCCTACCTGAATGACTCTAAACAAACATTTGATCGAAAAGTTCTCTGATTCTATATTGTCAAACTTTATGTTGGTAAACAAAGGAATCGGTTTGAGATGGGTTTGCCGCGTAGATAAGCAAGTCGTTGACAAATATTCTTCCATTTGAATCGGGCGTGACATAGAACTTTTGCGGAACTGTGCCTCCAGATAATGCCCGGATATATCAAAAAAAACCGCACTCTCGAAACAGATTTCAAGAAATCGTTAGACGCGACTATACAAGGGTTATAGAGCATTCATGGGCGACGCGATATTAACTCTTTGAAGGTAGGAGTAAATACGGACAGCGAAGAATGCTGTTGTAGTTTTACTTGGCAAATTATCATCGCATCTCAAAAATCTCATACCATGTATTTTAGTGATAAATTCCAAAGAATAGATAAAGAAGATGATACTTACAGCGGATGAATCGAGAGCTTAGCCATTTTGAAAACGACATGTTCGAAGTCATTCAAAATTAGAGTTTGATTGGCGCAAGATAAAACTGGAACATGAATAAATAGAGCCGGAATATCTAAGCCTGCATGGCTAATAAAGTTTAGAACGCTGTAGTAAAGGTGATTGCAAACGTATGTGCCCGCATCGTTGCTGATTTCGCTGAGCCATGTGCCGGTTAGTAAAGCTGACAGCTCTACGGATGTTTGTAGCGGTTGGCCAGGGCCTTTTGCCCACTGTTCGATTGATAGAAAAGGCCGATTTTCGGCCATGCCGCAGCAGATAATACTGTCGGGCCGGTGCTGATGGATGGCGCTAATCACCCGCACGGGCGCTAGCTCGAAGCTAACTGGCACCTGACGAATCCAAATAGCGTCGGCGGGCAACCGGTTTTGCCGATGCAGTTCGCGCAGCAGGTCGTCAGACGAGTTAGAAGGCTGATGGGCTCGCCAGGGCTGGAATGAAGTCATTAATATAGACATCTAGTAGATATAATCTGTTTGATACTTGAATTATCTCTGCTGCTGAATTCTCTTACCAACATACGGATTACTAACATACGGGGGTCAACTGCTCGCTGTGACTACAATCGCTGTCATTGACTACGACATGGGAAATTTGCACTCTGCCTGCAAAGGGCTGCAAACCGCTGGGGCCACGACGCTGATTACCGATTCTGTGGCTGATATTGAACGGGCAGATGGTGTGGTTTTACCTGGTGTTGGCGCGTTTGATCCGGCGATGCAGCACTTGCGATCGCGCCACCTAATCGACCCCATCCGCCGCATCGCCCTCAGCGGCAAACCCTTTCTGGGCATTTGCCTGGGCTTGCAGGTGCTATTTGACGGTAGCGAAGAAGGCACAGAGCCCGGCCTGGGCATTTTCGGTGGTACCATTCGCCGCTTCAAAAAAGAGCCCGGCATGAGCATTCCGCACATGGGCTGGAACCAGCTTGACCTCACTCAGCCGAATTGCCCTATTTTCAAAGATATTCCGCCCGCTGCCTGGGTGTATTTTGTGCATTCTTTCTATGCGGCTCCTGCCAATTTGAGCCTTAACGCCGCAACGATTACCCACGGCAGCCAAACGGTCACGGCAGCGATTGCCAAAGACAACCTGATGGCCGTGCAGTTCCATCCCGAAAAATCCTCTACGGCAGGGCTACAGATTCTCAGTAACTTTGTCGAGTACGTCCGTCAAAGCCAACTCATCGCCGCCTGATGTGAAACCCTACCAAAAAGTTCCTATCCAAGAATGCGGTGAAGCCCTCTCGGCGATTCCGCTAGCACAGTTTGCGGTTGTCACGCCTCACCCTTACGTCAGCCTGGGTGCGCCCTACGGGAAGTTTTCCCCTTACTTCCTGCGCCAGGGCGTTGTGCAAAAGCTGATTCAAGCTCAAACCTATTTACAGGCGCAGCGTCCGGGCTGGCGACTACAAATTTTTGACGCCTATCGCCCAATCCCGGTGCAGCAGTTTATGGTGAATTACACCTTCGAGCAGTTGGCTACAGCCGAAGGGCTCAGCCTGCTTGACTTGAGTGGAAAGGCGCGATCACATCTCAAAGAAAAAGTCCTACAGTTCTGGGCCATTCCCAGCCTTAACCCGAATATGCCGCCGCCCCATAGCACGGGCGCTGCTGTAGATTTGACGCTGATGACGTCTGCCGGTAACCCTGTGGATATGGGCTCAGCCATTGATGAAATATCGGCGCGATCTCATCCCGATCATTTTGCCAATAGCAATGAGTCGCAGGCACAGCAATATCATCGCGATCGCAGTTTGCTAAAGCAGGTCATGACCGCCGCTGGGTTTTGCCAGCATCCCAACGAATGGTGGCACTTTTCCTGGGGCGATCAGCTATGGGCCTGGCAGCAGGGAACGGGCGCGTATGCCAGATATGGAAACGCCCAAACCGTCTGACGCTAAACTATGGCCGCCGCTAAGTCTTTGACCAGTTTTAGGCAGTTGCGATCGCCCCCCACCCGGAGCTGATACTCCACCCGATCCATAATTCGATGCAAAATCAGCCAGCCATAGCCCCCCTCTTGGAAGTCACCTGGGGCCGGGGCCGCATACTCTTCGATATTAAATCCCTCACCTTGATCCCACACCTCCAGCGAAAGGTTGCTATTCTCTAGCTCAATGCGAATCAGTACCGGCAAGTCAGGCTGTTCATTATGGGCGTGACGCACGATGTTGGAATACACTTCTACAACTACCAGGCGCAGTCGTTTTTCTACCCCATTCCAGTCAATGTCCTGATCGATCTCTAGCTGAAGTGACTCTAGCAGCCAGTGTTCGACCACTGCCAAAAATTTTAGATCACTGGGGACAATTAGTTCGGTTTTTAGCATGATGTCACCTCCAGTGACAAAATAGTTTGGTCGTCTTCTTGTTCACCTTTGGGCAGGTGAATGAAAGAGAGCAAGTTGTCTAAATTAAGCTCCGCAGGCTGCTGCTGTAAAAAGTCCCACAGACCTTCTTGATTTAGCATAGAGCTGCTGCCGTTGCCCTGATGATTGGGTATGGTCGCTTCAGTAATGCCATCACTGGTAAGTAAAACAACATCTCCTTCTGCAAGCAGTAGCTCGCCAGCCGCTGCTTGCCAGCAAGGTAAAATCCCCAAGGGCACGCCCCGCACATCCAGATAAGTTGGCGTGATGGCGTTAGTTGCCTTGTTCTGTTGCCTAGCGACGACCTCTCGGTGAGGCCATACAATCGGGTATACATGCCCTGCATTGGCGTACACAAGCTGCCCTGTCTTTTCGCTGTAGCGAATTAATGCCATGGTAATAAAGCAGTTGTTGCTGATTAAATCGTCAGCTAGGCTTTGGTTGAGGTTATGCATTACCTTTTCAGGCTCAGGGGATTTCTCTTGTGCTAGCTCGCGGCGCAGTACCGAAATCGCACTGGCCATAAATAGTGCAGCCGGAACCCCTTTGCCAGAAACATCTCCTACTGCCAGCCAAATATCTCCTTGCGGATGCATAAACACTTCAAAAAAGTCTCCGCCGACTTCCCTCGCTGGTTGGCAGCGAGCTTGAATTTTAACGCCTGGCGTTTCGGGCCAGCTTTGACGCAGCAAATTACTTTGAATCTGTCGGGCTACCTCTAGCTCGGCTCGCATCTGGAGCGATTGGCGGTGAAGCTGATGGTAAAGCTTAGTATGTGATAGCGCCAAAGCTACCTGCTCAGAGACTGTTTTTAGCATCTCTATAGCACTACTGATCCAGGCTTCATCCGATGTGTTTTTGTACAGGCAGATGGTTGCAATTGGCTTGCCCTGGTCGATAAAGGGCACCACTATGCGGGTGACTGTCTGTGAATCAACCTTCACTAATTCTGAGACAATACCTG
The DNA here is from genome assembly GCA_049791095.1 of Phormidesmis sp. Taxonomy (GTDB): domain Bacteria; phylum Cyanobacteriota; class Cyanobacteriia; order Phormidesmidales; family Phormidesmidaceae; genus Phormidesmis. Next base: position 16,061 of record JBAQZP010000095.1, on the reverse strand, counting down.
GTTTAGTGGGTAGGGGTGGCAGTTTCTTTAAGTCACGGCAAAAAGAATCTTTTTCTTTGGCTTTTGGGCAGTCTGTGTGGTGGTTTTTTGGGCCAGTGGCTAGGCTATCAGGGGGGCAAGATCGATAAACAGGTGGCGATTGGGTGCTGTGGCCCGACAGCATATCGACCGGATAGAGCACCGCTAAGTCGGTATCGAAGGCTTGCCCTAATGCACTTGCCACCGTTTTCAATGTGCTGCCATAGTCGAGAGAGCCCCGTATGGCTTTCATAATAGTGTTGTTTAAGGATTCTTGCTGGAGCGCGCGGGTTAGCACTTTTGTCCGCTGTTTAATGACTTTATAAGTCTCAGCAGCTTGGGCAATCACTTCTTTTAGCTTTTTGGGGTTCCATGGCTTGGTAATGTACTTAAACACTTTGCCAGAGTTAATAGCCGATACCAGATCTTCTACATCGGTGTAGCCTGTGAGTACCATGCGGATGGTATCGGGAAAGCGTTCGACGGTACGACTGAGAAATTCGGTGCCGTTCATCTTTGGCATCCGCTGGTCAGAGATGATGATTGCCATTTCGCCCTGCGCTTCTAGCATGGTTAATGCCTGCGCACCACTGTCGGCTTTGAAGACTTTAAAGTCTCGGCGAAAGGTTCGATACAACAAATCTAGATTGTCGGGCTCGTCATCGACAACGAGCAGTTTCAATTTTTCTTCCATTGTGGGGTAATTGACAGGTGCCTATAGAGAGCGGAGTGAGCAGGGCATACTGAAATTGTTATAGGGTCAGACCTAATGTGCCCGTTTGAAATGGGGGAGAACCATGAGCCCAGCGCAGCGCAACCACTGGCAGCAATGGATAGAAAGCCTGGCATTTGTGCCGGTATCGGTCGTTATGAGTTTGCTGCCGTTAATGGTATTGCCAGCTTTTGCTCAGCGTACGACGGTGTTTGATCTTGACCGGGCGATTTGTGCCAATGACTGGGACGCTGCCATTGATGTGGTTGGTGTGCTGGTGGCGAGTGAAGAGACTACGCGCGATCGCCGTGTGGCCTTATTGGCTTTGCGCCGACAGCTAGAAAGCTATCGGGCTGAAGATGCAATTGTGGCTGACGCGCAGGCGTGCGATCGCGCCGATCCCTATACCCTGGATGCGGCCTTTCCGGCGACGGTACAAACCGGCAAACCGCTGGGGTGGGCGGGCGCTGTGGCTGAGGCGACAGACAATCGCTTTGAGAGTCGGGTGATTGCCACTGAAGGTGAAGCGTTTGCGCTACCCGTCAGCATGAGTGAGCCTTTGGGCTTGACGCCTGCGACGCCGGTCGATCTGCGAGCGGGGCTAACGGTGGTTTCTGGGCATGTGGGGCCAGGCCATAATGTGTATGCTTTTGTTGCGGGTAGGGGCGATCGCCTGGAAGCCAACTTAGCAGTTACCCAGGTGATGACAGGTAGCCTGTATACGAGCGACGATTCTCAACTATTTATCTTTGATCGCCAGGGAAACTTGATTACCGCTGCCGATGACGCTGGCGGCACTCAACAATCTCAGATAAACGGGTTGGTAATTCCTAAGAGTGACCTATACTTTGCAGTAGTGACTAGCTACAACAACGACCCCATTGTGAACCCCGACGGGCGGCTAGCGGGCTGGCAAGACAATGGCGGCGGTCGGTTTGACTATACCCTGACGCTTTCTGGCATAACCCCTACGAATTTGCTAGTGAAGTAAGCAGGCCAGCACTGCATCACGCAGTATGTGAACCTCCATTCGCAAGAAGGGGGCTCGAAAACAGACAGATTGGAGATACTCAGCATCATACTGAGTGTCTCTTTTTTTTGGTGATAAGGCTAACGCCGTAGAATAGTTCTATGAATATTGCGAAGATTATTTCCACTTTTGAAGATTGGGCTGACCCTTGCTGGCAGGAAAAATGGGATAACTGTGGCTGGCAGGTAGAGCCGGGTGTGCTGAACGATCCTGCTAATGTGCTGGTATGTTTGACGCCGACGCTGGCGGTGATGGAAGAGGCGATCGCACTGCAAGCGCAGGGCCACCGGGTCAACCTGATTTTTGCTCACCATCCGCTAATTTTTGGCGGGATTTCTGCCGTGACGACAGGCGATAGTGTTGGCGATATGGTGCGGCTAGCCATCACTCATAAAATTGGTATCTACAGCGCCCATACCAACTTTGATCAGGTGGAAAACGGCACGGCAGATGTGCTGGCTCAGTTGCTAGAGCTGCAAGCGGTGACGCCAATAGAGGCCACCGATCCGCAGACAGACGCAGCTCGCGGCTATGGCAGAGTGGGCGATTTGCCAGGTGAACAGCCGCTTCAGCAGTTGCTAGAAAAGATCCAAGCGATGTTAACACCGCCGAAGTTGCTGTATTCACCGACGGCAAATTTGCAGCAGCCTATCCGGCGAGTTGCGGTGCTGGGCGGATCTGGCGCTAGCTACATTTCTCAGGTTGAAAAGACAGGAGCGCAGGCTTATTTGACCGCTGATTGCAAATTTCATCAGTTTCAAGAGAGTCGTGATCGCGGCATCGTCTTGATCGACGCAGGTCACTATGCGACTGAAAGACCCGCCTGCGCTGGCCTGGTTGATTGGTTCCGCTCTCGGGGTGCTGACTGGGCACAGCTCAGTAAAAAAGACGAAGATTTTCGTCAGTTTCTGTAGCTCGCGTTGTCCCTCTCATGTTTCGCCCGTTTCTATTAGATGGGCTGCGTAGTCTTCTGCTTTTTCTTGGAGGGCAGTTTCCAGATGGCTGATGTAGTACTCCATGCGGTGATCGGTAATCAGGTCGAATCCAGAGCCGATGATGCCTTTTGCACAGCCAAAGGTAATATCGGTGAGCCGGGCTATGAGCCTGTAGTTGGCGATAATTGCCCCTTTCGCGTTGAAATATTGGGCCGTCCCGACATGGCCGTAAAACCGGGTTGGGTTCCAGACTGAAAAGGGAGGCGGTACGTGAGGGACAATATCATTGTGGTTGACAAAGCGAAAAACCCTGCCGCCCGTATTCAGGTTTAGCTGTGTGACAAAGGTGCGATCGCCCACCCTGGGCTGACCAAATGTATACACGCCTGCCACCTGAATGCCGTTATCTACCAATGCGGCTGCCGCCATGGTCGCCAGCGCTCCGCCCAAACTATGGCCGGTGATATACAGCGGTGGCAGCAGCTTGCCCGCATCGGCCAAATCCTTTCGCCAGCGCCGAATCTGCGCCAGTACAGACTTTTCGATAATCGCCCAGGCCAGGAAAAATCCGGTGTGTACGCGCCCTTGATAAGAAGACGCTGTGGTGACACCGTCTTTACGAATGGTGAAATTTCTGAGCTGGGTGGTGAAATTGGTCATCCAGTCCTGGGGTTCTTGGCTGCCGCGAAAGGCCAGTACCATGAACTGATCGGTGCGGAACATATAGGCTTGGGTGTCGCGGCCTCGATTGTTAAAATAGCGAAAGTTATGGCGGATGAAGTGATTTGTGTGCTGATGCGATCGCCAATCTAGCTTTTGTTGCGTGACGGCCTCAGGCTTTTCGAGCTGCCTGCTAGCCTTATGATCGAGCAAGGCCGCGCCCCAGCGCCCAACGACTTCGGCGACAAACTGTTTATCTTGATAGGCCAAATAAGACGCCTTCGCCAGCGTCAGGGCGATTCGGATGTCGTAGACTGGCAAGTTTGGGCGAATATTGACGATATCGGTTAGATCGGTATCTTGATAGGGCGAGGGTAAAATGCGATAGCCAAAGCGCTCGAACAGCTTTTGGACGCCAAAAAAGCCGCTGTGATGCACATAGCTATAGAGCGCATCGTAAAATTTGGAAGCGCCCGGTCGCCGCAGCGCCGGATCGCCAATTAGCCGAATCCAATAGTTAAGCCAGGGCTGCAATTCCTTTGCCGTAAACAGCCCTGACTCAATGAAATAGCCGAAATGCTCAAGTCCATTTAATAAAGCGTTGAACCAGTCTCGCAGGGCCGTCTCAATTTGGTACTGCCTTAGCGCTTGGGGGTCAAGCTTATCGCGGTCTTGACGGCGATCGAGATCGTTTTTTTGTCTGGCTCGCTGGTCATGATTGGCCAGGGCATTGCACAGTAGCGTGTCATCAACGCGAAAGCTGATGGTGTCTTCTGGCCTGTCTCCCACAATTCGGTAGTCACGATATTCTTCAAAATCTAAAATCTTCAGCGCATTGCGAATAGCAGGCTCCTGCTCGAAATCCTTGACCGCTCGCCGGAGAAATTCTAGGCGCTGCCAGGCTTGCTGTTGGACGTAGTGAAATATGCCCCAGCTTAGCGCTCCGCTTGCCAGCAACAAGGCCAGGGCCGTTATCCATTGGGGATCTGAGAGGGGGGAGTCGGTAAGGGGAGTGTCAGAGACAGCGCTTGTCTGCGCGGGCAGGGGGAAAGGCGTTTGGGATGTTGCTTTTGTCGCCGCTTTTGTAACCGCCTCGGGCGATCGCGCCAGCGGCGTGCTTTGGGCTAGCGATTGGCCGGAATAGGAGAATAAACCCAGTGCCAGCAAAGGCGAGAGATAGAAAGGTAGACGCATCTGACAGTCACTTAATGCCGGTATCAATTCTGGCTAATATGAGTTCGAGGCTACCCCAACTGGGCCTGGTAATCCTTGCTTTGTTAAATTTTTACGAAGCGTCAGTGTCTTTACTGGCCAGGAAAATATGCTGCGATCGCAAACAGCTATTATTTAGAATGACACTACTTAGAATGACACTACTTAGAATGACACCGATCTGATAGTGTCTTGAGCTAGGTATAAATCATGTCAGGCATTTCTAGCTTATACGCAGGTTGATGTGTAGGTTAACCGGTATATTGGGTGCCCAAAGCTAGCTGCTTTAAAGCTACTCTACATGTCACGTCTGGCAAATGGGCCTTTGGCGGCAAACCGATAGGATATCATCAGCCACTGTTATCTACTTTGGTTGATAAGTTTTTTATCCAATTTCACTTAAACAAAATTTAACTGGAGAACCTGGATGCGGGCGCTGCAACGGTTTGGAATTACTTTTATGACAATCGGCATCACGCTGGGCGCGGCAGTCGGTACTGCGAAAGCCGACATCCTACTGGAAGAACGCGGGGCTCTCGCTGCGGGCGATGCCATTTTAGAGGATGGTAGCTGGTACGATCAGTACACTTTTTCGGCTGATGGCGGTCAGCAAATTACGATTTCGTTGATGAGCCAGGACTTTGACCCCTACCTGATTTTGCTAGATCCGCAGGGACGGCGAATTAGTGAAAATGATGACATCAGCTTGGAAGACCGAAACTCGCAGTTGGTGATTGTTTTGCCTAATACAGGCACTTATACTGTGGTGGCTAATAGCTACGAATCGGGCAAGGATGGGGCCTACGAAATTAAGATAGAGAAGTAATTGTAGGAGAGTCCAGGCGTCCAAGAGCAAGGGGGTAAGCTGTGGCACAATTGCCGTAGTTAAAGATTACTTGCCCTGGTTGCTGTGGATGTCGTCTGTACCTATTAATAATCCGCTTAACAATCCGCTCATTCATCACTTGCCTGCTGATAGCCTATCAACTGCCCAGCTCAGCAGCATTAAGGCTCAGTTGGATCTGGTGCTGATGGCAATTGAGTCTTTGACTAACATTGGCTCAGAAGCGGTGCTGGCTGCGGCTAAAGATTTACAGCTTCAGGAGATATTGTCTGATCGGGTGGGGCTGTGGCGGCTGCGGCAGTCTAGCCCGTTGCGTAAGGGGCAGGGCCGCAAAAAGCTCGATATTGAAGAGGCTAGGGCGCTGGTATTGGTGGTGTGCCATTTAGCGACGAGTTACCACGATAAAATTCGCCAGGCTGTGGCCAAGTTGGAGCAGGTGAGTGCAAACCATGAGCCGCCTCATCGCGCGGCTGTGCTGGGTGACTATCTCGATAGCTTTAATAATTTGTATTGCGATCGCATGTCCGATCCGGTTCCCAAAACAGACGACCTCACTCAGCTCTCTCTACGCCTGCTGATAGATCTTTTGTTTTATAGTGCTCCTGGCGGAGAACGGCAGCTTTGGCTGGCGCTGTTGGAGCGCGCTGAGGTGCGATCGGGCAAAAGGCTGACATAATATAAAGCTATCAACAAGCTTTTGCTGGTTTCCCCTGCCTGCCGTTATGAGTGCTGTTAACGCCGACTTCCTCAAGAAAACAAATTTGTATCTAATTGGCATGATGGGTGCAGGCAAAACAACCATTGGCCGCAAGCTGGCAAAGCGACTGAACTACCGGTTTTTGGATACTGACGCGCTGATTGAGCAGAGTGCAGACAAACCTATCAGTGAAATTTTTGCAACTGCTGGTGAGGCGGCTTTTAGAGCTTTAGAAACCCAGGTGCTAGCGCAGGTATGTGCGCATACGGGTTTGGTCGTAGCGACGGGGGGCGGCATTGTCACCCAGCAAATGAACTGGAGCTACTTGCACCATGGGGTTGTGATTTGGCTGGATGTGCCGATTGTGACCTTAGTTTCTCGACTGTCGGACGATACGAGCCGTCCTTTACTTCAGCAAGACGATCTCAGCCGTCCGCTACTGAAAGAATCTGAGGCTACCCGCCTAACGCCCGAAGACCCTGAAGACGTAGAGCTTAGCAATAGACTAGAAAGTCTAATGGCTCAAAGGGCAGATTTGTATGCCCAGGCGGATATTCGGATTGCCTATGAAGGTCGGTCGGTGGGTAAGACCTGCGATCGCATCATTACCGCTTTACAACAAAACCTGCGCCCTGACGCCAAGCTAAGCGCCGATCAAATTACAATCAATCAAGCTTCTATTAATTAAGCCTTTCTTAACTGACCTGCAAACACGTCCACGGCTAACAGATTGCCTGCCGAAAGCTCGCTAACCTAAAGCATGACCTAGTTGATACCGCCCATTCAAAACTCGCTCAAGCTCCTAACAGAGGACATCTATGACCGCTCCGCCCAACATCAAACCACCCAATATCAATCCACAGAGTGGCCACGAGAGCGAGTACTTTCGGCAGGCTGAAGCCGACCGCGTTCGGATCTTGAGTGAAGCGCTGCCCTACATTCAACAGTTTCAGGGCCGCACGGTTGTGGTTAAGTACGGCGGCGCGGCGATGAAAGACGCCAGCCTGAAGGCCAAAGTGATTCGCGATATTGTGTTCATGGCGAGCGTCGGCATCCGTCCGGTGGTCGTTCATGGGGGTGGCCCTGAGATTAATACCTGGCTGACCAGACTCAATATTAAGCCGCACTTTAGAGATGGGCTGCGCGTCACGGATGCGGAGACCATGAATATTGTTGAAATGGTGCTGGTAGGCCGGGTGAATAAAGAACTGGTGGAGCTGATTAATCAGGCGGGCGGCTCGGCAGTCGGGCTATGTGGTAAAGATGGTGGCTTGATTACGGCTAAGCCAAGGCCCACAGAAGATGGGGTGGGATTTGTGGGGGATGTAGGCAGCGTTCGCCCTGATGTGGTCAGTACGCTGGTAGCTGCTAACTATATTCCGGTGGTTTCGAGTGTGGCTGCTGATGTGACCGGTCAGGCTTATAACATTAATGCTGATACGGTTGCTGGCGAACTGGCAGCGGCTTTGAGTGCGGAAAAGCTGATTTTGCTGACCGATACGCCGGGGATTATGCGCGACTTTAAAGATCCTAGCTCGCTGATTGACAAGCTAGATATTCACCAAACTCGCGAACTGATTGCCAATGGCGTGGTGTCGGGAGGCATGATCCCGAAGGTGTCTTGCTGCGTGCGATCGCTTGCCCAGGGCGTCCGCGCGGCTCATATTCTAGATGGTCGCCTGCCCCATGCCCTGCTGCTCGAAATTTTTTCGGATTCGGGTATTGGCACAATGATGGTCGCTTCCAAGCTCTAATCAGCGCTTCAATTTCCCTCAATAACTCCTCAATTACAGCTTGTAGCCTGCAAGACGCTTGACGGCTTGGCTAGAATGGTAGCTTGCACATAGTCTCAAGGAACTTTTACTTTCCTATGCATCGGCTTTTGTCAGGCGCGCTCTCAGTAGAACGGCATACGATTGAGATTCTCGATTTGCCGGAGCGGCTAAACGGTACCACTATCGTGCAGCTATCGGATTTTCACTTTGATGGACTGCGGCTATCGAACAAGCTGCTGGCGAAAACGATTGATCGTATTCAAACGATTAATCCTGATTTAATCGCGCTGACGGGCGATTTTGTGACTGATGATCCCACCCCGATTCATGAACTCGTTAGCCGGATTAAGCATTTGCCCAGTCGCTATGGCATGGTGGCCGTGCTGGGTAATCACGATATTTATCAACGCGAGGCCGGTCGCATTATTACCAAAGCGCTGGAACGGGCGGATATTCGGGTGCTGTGGAATGAAATTTCGACGCCGATGGGTGAGGATTTCCCGGTGGTGGGCTTTGCTGATTACTGGTCAAAAGAGTTTGACCCGAGCGTTTTGAATCGGTTGGATCCAAAGGTGCCGCGTTTGGTGCTGTCGCATAACCCGGATACGGCTGAGCCGCTGGCGCAGTGGCGGGTAGATTTGCAGCTATCGGGCCATACGCACGGCGGGCAAATCAATATTCCGGGGTTGGGATCTGGGCCGCTGATATGGAAGCGGATTCGTCAGCGGGTGCCAAAGAAGATTCGCAATAGCATTCCGTTTTTGAGCGATCGCTGCTTTCATGTGGTGCGCCACTGGGAGTGGGGGCAGGGGCTGCACCGGGTGAACAATAACTGGCTGTATGTGAATCGCGGTTTGGGGACGTATTTTCCGGGGCGGTTTTGCTGCCCGCCAGAAATTACGGTGCTTACATTGGTGCGGCAAGCTGGTGCCTCTAGATAATGTTTTACGGCTCGTCGATGGCCAGATCGGTGGCCAGATCGATAGACAGATCGGTGGCAAGTTCTGCGGGCCAACTGTTAGGCCATACAAACCCTATGGGCTGTCTATTCAACAATCTGTTTAACAGGCTAGCAGCCCAGTGGTTGGCTCTGCTGAGCTGAAGCAAGCTGTTGAAGAGCGTTGATTGGGTTGAGATGGCTTCGCTGCGATATTGAACGTTTGTTTCTATTACAGAAGCGCCGATCGGTGGCGATGAGCTGCATTCTGTCTGGGGTTGTAAGGTGCGATCGCCTTCACCTTGAGTGCCACCTTGAGTGCCACCTTGAGTGCTGCTTTGAGTGTCTAAAACAATCAGACTGTCGGACAGGCTGAGCAGGCCACACTGACCGTTTTGCCCGTCCAAAATGAAAGGTCGCGTGCTGTTCAAAGAGGTAAAGCCCTCGACGATCGCCTCGCCGCGTACCCAAATAGCCGCGTTGCTGCCTGCTGCGGACTGAGTGTATTCGCCATAGCCGTCATAGGCGGCCAGGCTGTTTTTGATAGTGACCGGGCCATCCCACACGCGGAAGGCGCGGTTGCCGATTTTGAGGGCGATCGCATCTTCGACTAAATGTGGCCCGCCCTTCAAATCAAACGCCGCATCGAATGCCTCAAAACAAAGGGCTGATCGAAACGTCAGGTTCGCGGTATGCTTTTCGGCGGTATAGCAATCGCCGTTGTCATAAGGCTTGTCTGTGTGCTGCACCGGATTTTTGACAATCGTTCGCTCGACCAAAATCTGTTCACTTGGCCCGGTAAAGTGAAACAGCAGCGGCCAGTCGTCCCAGTGCATTTGGCCATTGCTATCTTTCACATCAGCGTAAATGTCTTTGAAGGTGGAATTTCGCAGCCCTTCTGCTTTCAGCACTCGCTTGGAAACGCCCAGCACATATAAATTTTCACCCCGCCAGTCGGCTGAGGTATCTGCCGTACAGGCTGTCTCTTCGCAGCCTGCCGTAATTGACAGCAGATGGCGAATATTTTCTACATATAGATTGGCGATCGCTACATCCTGGTTGCGGGTGGCGTCAGCTTCTATTACCTTGCGAAAGTCAAACAGGTTGAAGTTAGAAATTTCTATATGACTAACGCCTTCTGCAAGCTGAATAAAGTCGCTGCCGTAGCTGACCGTATCAGTGCTGTAAGTTTGGGGTCTAGTCCCTCTTACTGTAGGCCATTGCCCTCGCGCGGCTAATACCGATAAGCCAAAAGTTCCTTCTATGGCGCGATCACCCGCCCCGATGAGGCGAATGGGCTGACCGGGGGCACCGCTTTTAGTCCAACGAATGCGCTCGGCAATGGTATATTCACCGGGCGAAACATAGATCGTAGTGCCTGCAACCGCCCTGTCCAGGCAGGTCTCTACTCCCTGGCCCGATTCCCAGGGCAGCGAATTATCCGGCGTTGTGCCCGTGCGATCGCCCGTTCCTTGCTCGCTAACATAGCAGCTAGCGGTGGGCGGGCTCATCCCGCTGAGCCAGGGCGCTGCAAAGCATAAAACCGCCACGCCCAGCCCTTTCAAAGCCGCTTTATAGCCTGCGCTAATCTGATTGGTCATCAAGAATCACCTGGACTGAGCAGTTTGACTTTGGCTCGATGGAGTAATTTCCCTTGATACAGACAGCCGCTGTGGGTGACCCGTACGAGCGCTCCGGCCTCTGCCATGTTCCCATCGATGAGCTGATGCAACCGGGGATCGTAGGGGATTTGGGCGTCTACGGGTGCGATCGCCTCCACCTGCCATTCCCGCATCAACAGCGCCACAGGCCGCACAAAGGGCAGTATTTTCACGGCAGGCAGCGCCTCCCCTTTATCTTCAGCCCGTTTGACGATTGTGGGCCACTGCACCAGCCAGGTTTCTAAAACCTGAAGGGCGTCGGTCTTGATCCTGTCTGCGTGATCAACCGGATCTTCTGATCCGAGCGATCGCCCAAACTGCCTCAAGATTTCAGCCAGAGAAATCTGCAACGCCTCGGCAACTTGAGCTAACACCGCAACCCGCATTTGCTCGACCTTGCCGCCTCTAAGCTGCTGTATTTGCCAGCGAGACACGTTCGCTGTTTGAGCCAATGCCCGGTAGCTGGCAATGTTTGCCTGCTGCATCAACGCTTTTAGGGTTTGGGCATCATCGGTTTGGGCCATACTGCTGACTTGGGCAAGGTTTGTTTTCGGAAGGCGCTAGCTCGAACGGGCGCTCAGGCCAGATGCATTTTTAGTACGGACTTGGGGGCACGGCGCACGCGGGCCAGAATGGTTTGGTGGCCTAGCCGACTACAAGCTTCGTACCGGTGACAGCCCGAGAAGCCGTAGTACTCGCCCTCCACTTCTAAAACATCAATCGGCTCTTGCAAGCCAATATCAGCGATGGAAGCCATCAGCGCTTTGACTTTATCGGGATCGTTTTGCCGGTAAAGTGGCCGCCTAATTTGCTGAATAGGAATCTCTTTTGTCTGAACCATGTCTATATTGTGCGTGTGTTTAGCGAGGGTGCGGCACTTTTTTCACCTCTAGTTAAATATCCTAATTAAATATTTAGCAGCACTGATGGAGAAGCGGCTAGGATAGAAAGTAGGTCATCTTTAAGAAATTTGATGTAAATGGAACGGGTTTAATCCAATCTGGGCTGAATAATAGAGCCGCACCGCCCGTCTTTTCACTACCTGTTTTTTACTACCTGCTTATGAACTGCTTGCGCAATCCTTTGAAAGCTACTCGCCTGGGCGCTAGTTGCTCGTCGTTGATGTTGGGTCTGGGGCTGATGACTGGCGGCGTGGTGAGTGGCCTCGTTGCAGAGAGCGCCTTAGCACCGCGTTCTGTACAGGCGCAGTCTGCCACTCGCAATCCAGAGATTAAAGTCGGTATTGTCCAGCGCTTTGGGGCTGAAAAAACAGACAAAATTACGCTTGCGCCCCTAGCGGGAGATCAGCTCACGGTCGGGTTTCAAACCAGCGGACAAGCGCAAACCCTGAAGACTAACCGGCTGCAAATTGCGATTGAAATGCAGCCGTTGGCCCAGCCAGAGCTACAGGAATGGGTGGTGTTGAGCACCCATCGCAGTTTTGAGAGCGCCGAAGATAGCGCTACCCGCTGGCAGGCAGCCGGGATAGAGGCCGAAATTGCTCAGCCTGATGCCTGGCAGGTATGGGCTAAAAGAGAAAACTACGGCTCGCCTTTGGTACGGCGGCTGCTGCTACAGAACTTGCATACGGCGGGCTATACCGATGCTTATATTGATAGCCGGGTTGTCAAGGAAGTGCCCAAGGTTGCCTTTACTGCTAATGGGTATAAGTATGTGCGCGATCGCTTCACCATTACCAGTAGCAACCGCCGCATTCAAATGGGTCAGGGTGAAGGGACTCGCCTGGATGATTTGTTTGCGGGCGATATGAAAGTTCAGCCGAATGCATACGGCAGTTTTACGCTAGTTAATCAGGTACCGGTAGACGACTATCTGCGGGGCGTGGTGCCTCACGAGATTGGGGCTAGTGCGCCTCGGAAAGCAATCGAAGCGCAGGCGATCTTGGCGCGGACTTATGCCTTGCGCAATCTCAGACGCTTTGCGATTGATGACTATGAAATTTGCGCAGATACGCAGTGTCAGGTGTATTTTGGCTTAGCGCAAACGGATTCGGTTTCGGACAGTGCGATCGCCGCCACCGCTGGCCAGGTGCTCACCTACGAAAACGAACTCGTCGATGCTCTGTATTCTTCTACCACTGGCGGCATCACCGCCCGCTTTACCGACGTTTGGAATGGCGAAGATCGCCCCTATCTGCGCCCCGTGATCGACTCCTTGCAGTCTCGCTGGGACTTAGCGCAAAAGCCGCTTTCTGATGAAGCTAACTTCCGCGAATTCATTGCCCTCAACAGCGGCTTTAATGAAGATGGCTGGGATGCTTTTCGCTGGGATCGCAAAGCGTCATTAAAAGACATCGGTACAGTCATGAAAGAGTATCTTGTTAAGCGCCAGCATCCCCTGGCTGGCTTCACCCAAATAACTGGGCTTACCGTTACCGAACGGGCTCCTTCAGGGCGCGTGCAAAAGCTTCAGGTAGACACAGACATCGGTTCGTTTGACCTGATTAAAGACGAATCGGTCAAGGCGCTCGTACCCCCTCGCAGTCTGTTGTTTTATTTAGAACCGATTATGGAGATGCCCGCAGCGGCAAACCTGTCTCCTAATCAGGGTTCTGCACCTGCGAATGCGGCCAACCCGATTACACCAGCAGATAGCAAAGTTGTTGAAAAGCAAATTATCCAAAACAAACTGACTGACAGCCAAACAAATGGTGAAGCCGTCATTCAGCCAATTGAACAAGCGCCAGCACCGACGTCCGTATTGACTGGCTATCGTTTTGTTGGCGGCGGATTTGGTCACGGCGTCGGCATGAGCCAAACCGGGGCCTATAACCTGGGTGAAAAAGGTTACTCTAGTGAGCAAATTTTAGAGTTTTACTATCCGGGTACCGAGCTGAAGCCGATTAGCGAGTCCACTATTTTTTATGATGCTAACTAAGCATCTGGCAATCGAACCGCAATAGTATACGAAGGCCGTTGGTTCTTTTCGCGGAGCGTTTTGACCAGGCGAAAGTCTTGGTCAATGTACAAATGCTCTAATTGGGGCCGGGCCTCAGCAACTTTTTGATATCGCTTTTTCATTGTGCGGCTCACGCTTTCTGGCATGGCTAGGGACTGCTGCGCTGAAGAAGACTGTTGGTACTTTGCGATCGCTTGCTGAAACCACGCTTTTGCTACTGGCACGCTCAAAGGCGTAGGCCCAAAGCGCAGCACTTGCCTGATGCCGACGTTTTGAATATCCCATTGCTGAGCCGCTAAGTCGGTTTCTCGATTAACGCTGTAGGTTTGAAGAATCATCAAATCGTAGCTCAGTAGCCATTTGGAAACCCAGTTTAGCCAGGGCTGTTTGTGGCCGGGCCTGTATCTGGCTATGTTGGCATAGAGGCCGTTGTCCGCAAATATTTGATAAGACTGTTGGCGCACTCTACCGGGCAAGATGTCTTGAAAGGGAATGGTTGACCAGACAGAATGCCAGATGCCTTGAACTAACGGAATTTGCTGTGCAACATCAGGGGTAGGGTTTCGCTGCTCTAAGGCGTCAAACAGGGGAAGCAACTGGTTTAGCAGCTTTACCCTTTGACTGATGGGCGCTTCGTCTTGACCCGCGACGAGTCTTAGCAACTGTGTCTTTAACTCATCTATGGTGAGATTGAAGGGGTCAGCACCTGTCGTCAGTTTGCGCTCAACCATTAAGATTGCACCATTAAGATTGCACCATTAAGATTGCAAGGTTCAACCATAGGATTGTCCTTTAATCCTAGTCCATGTTTGGTAGCGCTGCCAGTCAAGCGATCGCAAGACAAAGCGTTTTTCACCGACAGGCTGCGGAACCGGCTGTGAAACTAGGGGGGCTGCACTGACCATAACGGCACATGTCGCCAGAGAGAAAATCACCCTTATCGTAGTCTAATCCTGCCGATCCTTTGAAAAGGAAGCGACTACAGCTTTATTTAATGTCTGTACTCCATCTGGCGCATTGGAATCTATCTGCAAATTAGTCACATAGGCCCATGCAGGTGCCTGTGAGCGTATTTGACATTGCTACTGACCGATTGCTAGGTTAGTTAGTTCTCCTTAAAGCCACTATCCTTGATATAGCGGGTTCTTCTAAGTTGTATTCATGCATTTGCCTTTCTCTTTGCCTAAGCGCCTAAAGCGTCCTTTGCCCTGGTTCATTTTAGGATTTGTTGCTTTAGCAGCAGCAGGCGCGATCACCTTATTCGTTTCTCGGCGCGGCCCAGACTATGACCTGGAAGCGCTGACCATACCGGTGACCTCAACTGAGCTAACGGTACGAATTACCGCCAGTGGCAGCGTAGAACCGGTGCGCACGGTGAACTTGAGCCCCAAGTCGGCGGGTGTCGTCCGCGAGCTGCTGGTAGAGCAAGGCGATCGCGTTACCCAGGGCCAACTGATCGCCCGCATGGACAATGAACAGCTCAACGCCCAAATTTCCCAGAATCAGGCCAGCGTGGCTGAAGCGCAGGCGCAGCTAGACGATGCTGTCGAAGGGCCTTCCAATACCGATGTGGGGCAAGCTAGCGCGGCAGTGGCAGCGGCTCGCGCTCAGCTAGTGGATGCTCAAGCTCGGGGCGTGCTTTCTGAAGAGGAACTTAATCGCAGCCAGCGGCTATACGAGCGGGGGGCAATTGCTCAAAGCGATTTGGACAGGGCGATTAATGATAACCGGAGTGCAATCGCGGGTGTAGACCAGGCGATCGCCCGCTTAAATGAAGCCGAGCAGCGCCTGATAGACCAGCAAAACGGCAATGACGAGACTGACATTGCGCAAGCCGAAGCGCGTTTGAACCGGGCGCAGGCCCAGCTTCAGGCGGTGCAGGTGCAGTTGGAGGACACGCTGATTCGAGCCCCGTTTGATGGCATTGTCACCCAGCGATTTGCCTCGGAGGGGGCGTTTGTCACCCCTACGGCCACGGCATCGGATGTGACCTCGGCGACCTCGACGGCGATTGTAGCGCTTGCGAGCGGATTAGAGGTGGTAGCCGAAGTGCCGGAGGCTGACATTAGCCAAATTAAGGTAGGGCAGCCGGTTGAAATTCAGGCGGATTCTTTTCCGGATGAAATTTTTGAAGGGACGGTGAAGCTGATTGCGCCAGAGGCGATTGAACGGCAAAACGTCACCGTGTTTCAGGTGCGGGTACGGCTGCTGACCGGCAGTGATCAACTGCGCTCGAACATGAATACGACGGTGGCTTTTATTGGCGATCGCCTGGAAAACGCGCTGGTTGTTCCCGCCGTGGCGATTATTACTCAAGCGGGTGAGACCGGGGTGCTGGTGCCGGACGAGGCGGGGCAGGCAACGCTGGAACCGGTGGTGCTGGGCTCGCAGGTGGGCGATCGCATTCAGGTGATAGATGGATTAGAAGAAGGCGATCGCGTATTTATCGATTTGCCACCAGGACAGAGTCTAGAAAATCTAACATTTGGCCGTAACTAAGCCGACTAAGTATCGCTGGGATTTTTACGACTAGCAGGGGTATGGCCCCGACTCGCGCAAAATCCAGCCATATGCTGAAAGCGTTGTAACGACTGGGTTACAGCCACCAAAAATTGAAACCCTCAGAAAAGTACTAACTAACAGACACTTTTTGGCAGATGA
>JBAQZP010000094.1:0-1550 GCA_049791095.1 Phormidesmis sp. | reverse complement strand
GTCTGTTGGTAAAAATGGTACAGGGACGATGCGAATTCCACCGCCCTAACGAACTGTCTTTTACTGGACAGGTGCGCCTACGAAAGCAGGTTCGTAGTTGGTATCTGTCGGTGCCGGGTTGCTGTTGATGCCCCGTATCAGTAGCCATAGCGCCATGATAAGCTCGACGGGGAAGGCGATCATCACAATCATCTGGAACGTATCGGCGTAATCGGCGTAATTGGGCAGTAAGAAGGATGCCGTGTTGTCGATGAAATACCCTGCTGAGGCAACGATCAACAGCACACCGAGGAATTTCGGGAAGTATCCAGAGATGTAAACCAGATACCCTTGAATGAGAATGCTCGTAGCGAAGAACATTAGCGCCAGATTGTAGCCGATGCCGTGTGCGTTGAAGAACACATACGCCTGTGCTTGTGCGTTTTCTGCGCCTAAGGCTGTCACATCGCCGTGCAGAAATTGAAGTACTACAAATAAGGTAAGCAAATTGATGCCTAGCGCCGCCGCCTGCGCTAACCGGAATCCGGCAGACAGCAGAGAGAGTCCCTTGTTGACCGGCTTCAGCAGGTAGAAGAAGGCAACACCGATGGCGACATCTGCCAGCACCATGATGATGTCCGCCATGATGCTAGCGCGAAACAGACTTTCTGACGCGATGACATTTTCAGCGGTTGCCGCCGGATCACCGGATACGAGCAGACCTTCGCGGGTCAATCCGCCGAACATCCCGGCAATAATGATAATGATGTAAAGCACGCCCGCGATTCGGGCGATCTGACGCAGGGAAATGGTGTTTGTTGAGTAGATTGGTGTTGTTGCAGACATTTGATTTTTCCTTTTGAGATATAGAAGATGCGTAAATTGGATAAGTTTTTACGATGTTTAAGCGTTACCTTGAACGCTGATAGTAAAAGATCTGTGATGCAAATTTGACTATCTCGGCAAATAGGAATGCCAGTAGCAGAATGCTCCCCATCTCGAAGGGTGTGACATCAGCCAACATGCTTGCAAAACTTGCGAATACGCCGAATGTCAGCACGAGATAAGCATTGCGTGATGCCTTTGCCGCAATCACATCATCGTGTTCGGTCCGAGCTTCGATTCGACCAGCGCCGATAAACAATACGATTTGTAGCGCGGTTTCCACAATGACGATCAACACAATGGCGGAAATCGTCATGCTCAGTGCGCCATCTGGAACGGCTTGCTCACCGGGCAGTAGTGCGATTACATTAGCGATGTAGTAGATGCCGATTAGCAGTACGGCGATGAGTGATACTCCGGCACTTTTGGCGCGAAATGGCGCGTTGATCTCCTGCTTGCGGCTACGGTTCAGGGTTTGTTGTGACATAGCGTTTTCCTTTCGATGGTTCTGTATATCTTAAGGTTCGATACGATGGACTGAGATCAGCGGCAGACCGAGGTCGCGGATTTGGCGCAGTAGCCCGTGAAGCGCAGACTGATCTACGACATGGCAGGTGAGTAAGGTCGTCGCATCGTCTTCTAGCGTGACGGTCACCCCGCCGAACCAATCGCCCCAATCTCTATGC
>JBAQZP010000093.1:0-1925 GCA_049791095.1 Phormidesmis sp. | reverse complement strand
GCCTACCTCTGGAAGTGTCACGGTAGCCGCGACACCAAGGCCAGCCTGCGTTTGAAAATTGTCAGCCGAGAGCAAATCAAGCTGGCGATCTACTGCCGCCTGCTGAATGGCGACGCCTAAAGGATGGCGCGTGCCGCTTTCTACAGTGGCAGCTATTTGTAGCAACTGAGATTCAGAAACGGTGGGCGCTGCCTCGTCAGGTGCAGCGTCAGAGGTGAGGGGCAAACAGTCTGTGACTTGAGGCTGACCGGTGGTGAGTGTCCCCGTTTTGTCGAATACCAGGGTGTCCAGGCTACGAGTCGCTTCTAGCACGTCGCCGCCGCGAATGAGTAGCCCTTGCTGTGCGCCGATGCCGGAGCCGACAAGAATAGCCGTCGGGGTGGCAAGGCCCAAGGCGCAAGGACAGGCAACGACGACGACGGCGATCGCCAGCTTTAAGCTAACCAATACCCGAAGAGAATTTGGGGCAACTTGTTCTCCCATTAATGCTGACATCGCAGGAGCCATTCCAGCGTGGTGGAGGTGGCCCATCGTCGATTGAGCAATCTCGGGCCACAGGGGCACCCCGACAAAGTACCAAAAGCAAAAAGTCAGCGCCGCGCAGGTGAGTACGCCATAGGTAAAGTAGCCAGAAATGGCATCGGCTAACCCTTGAATCGGCGCTTTCCGAGTTTGGGCAGTCTCTACTAAGTGGATCATTTTGGCCAGGGTCGTGCCCTCACCCGTGCGTGACACCTGAAGCGTGATCGCGCCGGACTGATTCAGGCTACCAGCCACAACTTCGTCGCCCGAGCGCTTGACAACGGGTATCGACTCACCGGTTAGCATCGACTCATCAACGGTCGTTTGGCCCATTTTTACGACGCCATCGACCGGCACTTTTTCACTGGGCAGCACCCGCAGCCAGTCCCCAACCTGCACCTGATTGGCAGGAATTTGTACGCCAGCATGATCCGCTGATTGATCCGCTGATTGATCCGCTGACGGATTCTCTGAACTGTCGGGTGCGGGCACCAGGCGAGCTAAGGTCGGCTGTAGGGCAATTAGCGATCGCAACGAGCTAGCCGCCTTAAATCTGGCCCGTTGCTCCAGGGTGCGCCCTAGCAAAATGAAGCTGAGCAACATCACCGGCTCATCAAAAAAGCACTCCCAGCCCAAACCGGGAAAAACCAATGCGGCCAAGCTGGTAAGGTAAGCGCTCATCGCACCCAAACTGACGAGCGTGTTCATATTCGGCGAACGGCGGATGATGCCTTGCCAGCCTTCTACCAGAATTTTGCGAGCTGGAAACAGCAGCGTTAGGGTAGCCAGTGCGCCGTGGAACCAGAGAGAACTCAAGATGGGAATTTGAAATCTGGCTGTCCAACTGAAATGCTGAAGGTGGCCGATGGTAGAAAGGATCAGGAGAACGATGGCGATCGCGAGCTGACTGGCCTGCTCCTTTTGAGCCTGTTCTTTACGCGCTAGCCAATCGGTTTCGGCGGCAAGCGTATCGCGGCTCTGGGCCGATCGTGGCTTGCTTGGATAGCCAGCCGCTGTGAGAGTTTGGGCGATCGCGCCGGGATCTGTATCCGGTGCATATTTCACCGCAGCGACCTCAGTCACCAGGTTAACAGTGGCAGAGATGACGCCCTCACACTGAGACAATTTTTTTTCTACAGTGCTCACACAGCCTGCACACATCATGCCTTCTACATCTAGCACAACAGTTTGCGTGGCGACTGATTCAGGGTTTTTTGAAGGCACCGAGCGGGGTTGAGAAAGTGCTTGCCTTTGAGTCATCGGTTCCTATCAGTCCCTAAAAATACGTAAATCCCTTCTTCGAGCCTACGTCAATTTTTCAATTTTGGGGCTCAGGTATTCTGGAGCGTGGGGCTTTTTACTTTCTTTATATAAAAGGATAGAAAAGGGGCGGAATATAGGAC
>JBAQZP010000092.1:0-41936 GCA_049791095.1 Phormidesmis sp. | reverse complement strand
GCGATGACAGCGATGTTGACTTCGCCCTCGTTGCTGGCACTGACTACCGCTTCGCCGACCGCTATGTAGCTAACGGTTCTATCAACTACGCGCCCTTCGCCGACAATGACGAAGTTGGCTTCACCCTTGGCCTTGGCTACCTGTTTTAATTAGTCGGCTAGTTGTAGTCATTAATAGCTTGAATCTCTCCTAAGTAGGATCTCTTAAGTGAGTGTGCCTACGCTCCTTATATTGCCCTTAAGCGTTAAATCAAATGCTTGAGGGCAATTTCTTAAGGTGTCTGCAAAGTTTCACTATCAGCCTATCTTTTTTTCAAACCAGGCAACATCCCAATAGCGGCCAAATTTACGCCCCACTTCTCGATACAAGCCTGCTTGCACAAACCCAAACTTATGGTGCAGCGCTACTGAAGCGCTGTTTGGCATAGTGATACCTGCATAGGCACGGTGTACATCTGCTTGCGCCAGTACCTCAAATAAAGCGCCATACAGTCGGCTACCAATACCCTTCCCTTGCGCTTTTGGAAATAGATAAATGCTAGTTTCAACAGAAGTGTCATAAGCAGCCTTAGTGGCAAATCGACTACTGGTGGCATACCCGGCTATCTGACCTGCCTGCTCGGCAATTAGCAACCGATGCCGACCAGCGCTTGCATAATGACTCATCCAAGTTTCCTGCCGTTGCAAAACCGTATAGGGTTCTAGGTCAAAAGTGATTGATGTCTCTAAAATGTATTGGTTATACAGCTCAGTCAGGGTTTGAATGTCGTCAATAACAAAGTCTCGAACCGTTGTATTCATTAGGAAGCACAGTCTTCAGCACTGCCTACATATTAGCGATGAGAGGCCCATACCACAATATTACAAATACTTATGCAAATGCTTATGCATCTATCGTTCGTTAGATTTCTTTTGTAGAGTTTCTTTCTATGCTCCTGTAGGGACTTTTACTGGAAGTTATGGTGTTATGGCGTTTACAGGCAGTCAGTAAGCTACGGCTTTTTAATTATCTCTTTTCGCAGGCTGTTACTTTGGCAGCGCGAGGATAATTATTTTTGTGAGCTTCCTAATTTTTTGCTAAGAGTATACCGCTGAAAACACTTGCTGAGAGCACTTGGAGGGTTGTTAATGACTGCTAGTATTTCTTCTCAATCTCCTAATTTGATCGCTTCGCTAGAACCTATCGATCTGTCTGAAGAAGAGCTGCATAAGATAGATGCCTACTGGCGCGCCTGCCACTATCTGGCGGTAGGAATGATTTATCTAAGAGGCAATCCATTGCTTAAAGAGCCTCTAGCAGAAGAGCATATCAAGCATCGGCTGTTAGGTCACTGGGGCGCTTCGCCAGCTTTGAGTTTTACCTACGTTCACTGCAATCGACTGATTAAAAAGTACGATTTGGACATGATCTTTATAGCTGGCCCAGGTCACGGCGCACCGGGCGTGTTAGGGCCAGTTTATTTAGAAGGTACCTACTCGGAGACTTATCCAGATAAAAGCGAGGATGAGGAGGGGATGCAGAAGTTTTTCAAGCAGTTCTCTTTTCCTGGCGATATTGGTAGTCACGTTACGCCTGAGACGCCGGGTTCTATTCACGAAGGGGGCGAGCTGGGCTATAGTGTTGCTCATGCTTATGGTTCGGTGCTTGACAATCCTGATTTAATCACCTGTGTGGTGGTGGGCGATGGTGAGTCGGAAACGGGGCCTTTGGCGACGGCTTGGCACTCCAACAAGTTTTTGAATCCGGCTCGTGATGGCGCAGTGCTGCCCGTTTTGAACCTGAATGGCTACAAGATTGCGAACCCGACTATTTTGGCGCGGATTTCTCATGAAGAGCTTGAGTGTCTGTTTCGAGGGTATGGCTACACGCCTTATTTTGTAGAAGGTAAAGACCCGGCTGACATGCACAAGAAAATGGCGACTGTAATGGAAGCGTGCGTCATTAAGATTAAGGAAGTGCAGCGGGAAGCGCGGATTAATGGCAAGATCGAGCGACCGCGCTGGCCGTTGATTGTGCTGCGATCGCCTAAAGGTTGGACAGGGCCAAAGGAAGTGGATGGGAAGAAGGTGGAGGATTTTTGGCGATCGCACCAAGTCCCCATGGGCGGCATGCACAGCAACCAGGAGCATTTACGCAAGCTAGAAGCCTGGATGAAAGGCTACAAGCCCGAAGAGCTGTTTGACGAAAACGGTACCCTCATTCCTGACCTCAAAGAATTGGCCCCGAAGGGCAACCGCCGCATGAGTGCGAATCCCCATGCGAATGGCGGATTGCTGCGGCGTGCGCTCAATATGCCGCGCTTCCAGGATTACGCTATTCAAATGGAAAAGTATGGCGTTGAAGAATACGAGAATACGAAAGTGCTGGGTCTGTTAATGCGAGATATCTTTCGCAATAATCCTCACAACTTTCGTCTGATGGGGCCAGATGAAACAGCTTCTAACCGGTTACAGGACGTATATGAGGTCACCAAAAAAGTTTGGATGGCTGATTTGTACCCCGAAGATGCAGACGGCGGTCAGCTTTCTCGCGATGGCCGGGTGATGGAAATGCTGAGCGAGCACACCCTTCAGGGCTGGTTAGAGGGCTACTTGCTGACCGGACGCCACGGTTTGTTCCATACTTACGAAGCGTTTGCGCATGTGGTGGACTCTATGTTTAACCAGCACGCTAAGTGGCTAGATATTTGTAAAAACCATGTGCCCTGGCGGCAGTCGGTGTCTTCTTTAAACATTTTGCTCTCTTCATTGGTATGGAGACAAGACCATAACGGCTTTAGCCACCAAGATCCGGGTTACATAGACCTTGTCACTAACAAAAATCCCGATGTTGTTCGAGTTTATTTTCCCCCGGACGCGAATTGTTTGCTATCGGTCGCGGATCACTGTTTTCGCAGCATTGACTACATTAATGTGATTGTTTCTGATAAGCAAAAGCATTTGCAGTATTTGCCGATGGATGAGGCGATCGCACACTGCACCAAGGGATTAGGTATTTGGGAGTGGGCAAGCAACGATGACTGTGGCATTGAACCCGATGTGCCCGATGTAGTGATGGCCTGCTGTGGAGACATTCCGACAATGGAGTCACTGGCGGCGACAGCGATTATAAGAGAAGAACTTCCTCATATTAAGGTTCGCTTTGTAAACATAGTAGATTTGTTTAAGCTGGTATCGGAAGGAGAGCATCCTCATGGCCTATCGAATAGAGACTTTGATTCCTTGTTCACGCCAGATAAGCCAGTTATTTTTAATTTTCACGGTTACCCTTGGCTAATTCATAAGCTGGTGTACCGTCGCTCGAATCCAGAGCGGATTCATGTGCGGGGCTATAAGGAGAAAGGAAATATCAACACGCCGCTAGAGCTGGCGATTAATAACCAGATTGACCGCTTTAACCTGGTGATTGATGTGATTGACCGGGTACCCAAGCTTGGGTCTGCGGCGGCGCATGTAAAAGAGCGAATGAAGAACAAGCTGCTGGAATGCCTGGCTTATGCGCATGAGCATGGCATGGATCCAGATGAGTTGGTGAATTGGAAGTGGCCTTATTAGGCAGCTTTAGCCCTATTGCTTATTCCTATGAAGATTTTAGTGCTTAACGCTGGTTCGAGCAGTCAAAAAAGTTGCTTGTATGATATTCAAGGTGATTCTAATCAGCCGCCTGAGCCAATTTGGGAAGCACAGATCGATTGGATTGATCAAAATAAAGCTGCTCGAATTGAGATTGAGACTAAAACAGGAGAAAGACAGACAGAGACCTTAGAGTCTTCTTCTCGAAAAGAAACGCTCTCGTATCTGCTGGATTTTCTTCATAAAGGTAAAACCCGAGTAATCACGAACTTAAACGAGATCGAGGCCGTCGGGCACCGGGTCGTTCACGGCGGACAAGATTATCAGGCCAGTGTTGCCATTACCCCTGCGGTAAAAGCGGCAATTGATCGCTTAAGTGCCCTCGCCCCAAACCACAACCCAGCTAATCTTGAAGGCATTGAGCTAATGGAACAATTGCTTGAGAATGTGCCGCAAATTGCTGTTTTTGATACGGCTTTTCACAGCCAAATGTCGCAGGTTGCTGCTACTTACCCAGGGCCTTACGATTGGTTAGGCCAGGGCATTCGCCGGTATGGCTTTCATGGTATTAGCCATCAGTACTGCGCTCACAAAGCTGCGCAAATATTAAACCGCCAGATCGATGATTTACGCTTGATCGTATGTCATTTAGGGAATGGAGGATCGCTAACGGCGGTAAGCAAAGGGCAAAGTATCGACACGACGATGGGGTTTACGCCGCTAGATGGTCTGATGATGGGGACGCGCTCAGGCGCGGTCGATCCAGGTATCTTGATTCATCTGATGCGTGAGGGCAAGTCGGCAGATGACCTTGATCAACTCTTGAACCAAGAATCCGGCCTGGCAGGAATTTCGGGGCTATCACATGACATGCGAGAAATCAGCCACGCCGCAGATCAAAACAACCGCGCAAAACTAGCCCGCGACCTTTATATTCATCGGTTTAAATCCTGCTTTGGCGCTATGTTAATGAGCTTGGGTGGCGTTGATGCGGTTGTATTTACCGCAGGCATTGGCGAAAATTCGGCTTGGGTAAGGGCGGCAGCCTGTGAGGGAATGGCATTTTTGGGGCTGACGTTAGATAAAGTAGCCAATCAGCAGTCGCCAGTGGATAGAGATATTGCAACGGCTGAGTCGGCGGTGCGAGTATTGGTGATTAGGACGCAGGAAGATTGGGCGATCGCCCAAAACTGCTGGCACTACATCAAGGAAAATACGCCTAGCTAGCTTCAAAAGTAGCCCTCTTAAAAATAGCCATCTTTTTCAATTTCCTCAATGACCTGCAATCCACGCGAATCCCCCACGCTTAAAATCGCAGCGCGAGCGTCCTCTTTTACACCAAACTCGTCATCTTCGGCAAACGATTCAATCAGCGCATCGATAGCCGTTGCATAGACAACGTTCGACGGCAGCTCTGCGCAAATTTGCCCAATTGCCCAAGCGCAATTGCTCCGCACTGCCGGAATCTCATCTCTTCGCAGTCCGCCAATCAACGCTGGCGTGGACTTAATCATCGAGTCATAATCAATTTTTGGCGTTTGGCCCAGGGCGCTGGCCGCCCATAGCCGCACGGCAGAGATATCGTTTTTGAGCGCATCTACTAGCGTATCGATTGTGCGGGCGTCGCGGATATTACCCAACGCCCAGACGATGCCCTTGCGAGCATAGCCATTCCAGTCGCGGTTGAGCTGGGCAATCAGCGGGTCAATGGCCATAGGGCTAGGATTGCGGCCTAGCGCATAGGCCGTGCTAACGCGCACTAGCGGGCAAGGATCAGCCAGCATCCCAATTAGAAACGGCACCGCACGGGGGTCTTCTATTTCCGAGAAGGCGCGCGCCCCCAGCATTCGCTGCTCTTTTTCGGGATGGTGTAGCAGCAGCAGCATATTATCTGGATTCGGCTTGGGCGTATCGTCTTCACCGATGGGGGGAATATCGTCCAGCGGGTCAAAAGGACTCTCCCGACCGACTTCCGCATCCAATACTGCTAATTCATCTTCATATATATTCACTACGTCAGCCGCCTCAGAAGCTCCCTGCAAAGTTCGCGAAGAAAAAACCCTAAATCTCCGCTAGCACCCTTCGCGCTGCCGCAATGGTGTTCTCTACATCTTCATCAGTATGCGCCAGTGACGTAAAGCCAGCCTCAAACTGGGAAGGTGCTAGATAAATGCCATTCTCTAACATGCCTCGGTGGAAGCGACTGAACTTGTCTAGATCGGAGCCTTTGGCGTCGTCGTAGTTGTGTACAGGTTTGCCTGTAAAGAACATGCCGAACATGGCGCTAATGTAACCACCTGTGGCTTCGTGGCCCGCGTCGTGCGCTGCGCTCAAAAGCCCTTCGCTGAGCTTTTTAGTAATGCGCTCTAGCTGGTCGTAGGCACCCGGACGGCGCAAAATTTCTAGCGTTTTAATGCCTGCGGTCATGGCTAAAGGATTGCCCGAAAGCGTTCCAGCCTGGTATACAGGGCCAGCAGGGGCGATCATTTTCATAATTTCGCGGCGTCCACCATAGGCACCAACTGGCAAGCCGCCGCCAATGACTTTACCCATAGTCGTCAGATCGGGGATAACGTTGAACTTTTGCTGTGCGCCGCCGTAGGAAATGCGGAAGCCGGTCATCACTTCGTCAAATACGAGTAAAGCATCGTTGTCTTTGGTGATTTCCCGCAGTCCTTCTAAAAAGCCGACATCGGGAGTGACAAAGCCGGAGTTGCCGACAACAGGCTCTAGAATGACGCCTGAAATTTCGCCGGGGTTGTCAGCGAAGAGCTTTTTGACGGCTTCTAAATCGTTGTAGGGCGCGTTTAAGGTATCAGCAGTGGCCGCTTTGGGAACGCCAGGAGAGTCGGGCAGGCCAAGGGTAGCAACGCCGGAGCCTGCTTTGACTAAAAACATGTCGGCGTGGCCGTGGTAGCAGCCTTCAAATTTGATGACTTTGTTACGTTTGGTGAAGGCTCGCATGAGTCTGAGGACGGCCATGCAGGCT
This sequence comes from Phormidesmis sp., assembly GCA_049791095.1. Lineage (GTDB taxonomy): Bacteria > Cyanobacteriota > Cyanobacteriia > Phormidesmidales > Phormidesmidaceae > Phormidesmis. The sequence continues at coordinate 35,375 of JBAQZP010000092.1, read as the reverse complement.
TCGGTACCAGAGTTGACAAAACGCACCATTTCTACGCTGGGAACGGCTTCGATCACCATTTCGGCCAGCACGTTTTCTAAATAGCAGGGCGCGCCAAAGCTAGTGCCTTTGTCGAGGGCGGCTTTGAGAGCTTCGAGCACTTCGGGGTGCGCATGGCCGCAGATCGCAGGCCCCCAGGTGCCGACATAGTCGATGTACTGATTGCCATCGACGTCCCAAACATATGCCCCTTTGACATGGTCGAATACGATGGGCTGACCACCGACCGAGCGAAAAGCCCGTACGGGTGAGCTAACGCCACCGGGCATTAATGACTGTGCTGCTGAAAAAATTTCGTCAGACTTGGTTGTTTTTAGGGTTGTGGTGCTAACCAAAACGCGCTCCTTAGCTTAAAAAAGAGTGATGAATGCTGACTAAAGTCGTTGTTGCTGGCTTATCCGCTTACATAAAAGATCTATCTAAATCTATCTAATAGGAGGCAACGCTGAACAGCAGTGTTTTTTATCCTAGCGGTTTCGGGGCTTTCGAGTTTCAGAATATTAAGGAATGTATTATATGGTGAAAGCAGATTAGTGTCGCTGTCGCTGACCTACTATTTGATCGCCCCTTGATCGCTCCTTGATAGCCCCATGCCCCTCTCTTCACCCGCTGCCATCCCACTCGATAAAATTCGCTATAACGATCGCGGTCTGGTGCCTGCGATCGCCCAAGACTACCTAGACGGCACCGTCCTCATGATGGCCTGGATGAACGCCGAGGCCCTGCAAAAAACTATGGACACGGGCGAAGTGTGGTACTGGAGCCGATCGCGTCAGGAACTGTGGCACAAAGGTGCGACCTCGGGCCATATTCAAAAGGTGCGCGGCCTGCGCTATGACTGTGACAGCGACGCGCTGCTGGTGACGATTGAGCAGGTAGGCGACGTGGCTTGTCATACGGGTGAGCGGAGCTGCTTTCATCAAGTAGAAGGCGCAGACGGGACGCAGATCGAGCCGCCGCCTGCCGATACGCTGTCTCAGGTATATGGGGTGATTCGCGATCGCAAGCTAAACCCCAAACCCGACTCCTACACCAATAAGCTGTTTGCGGGTGGCGACAACAAAATTTTGCAAAAAATTGGCGAAGAGGCAGTGGAAGTGGTGATGGCCTGTAAAGACGACGAGCCCGACGAAATTGCCGGGGAAGTGGCCGATCTGCTATATCACACCTTAGTTGCCCTGGCCCATCATGATGTAGACCTCAAAGCGGTTTACCGCAAGTTGCAATCGAGGCGCTAGGTGAATCCGCACTCCCTTTAAGCTGAGTCGTGATTCCTACTGATTAGCTGATTAGCTGATTAGCGACTAGCACACAAATCGGCGCAGGGCTCGCCATCGGGCAAAGACCACCATCAGGATTAGCGATACCAAATAAATTGCCAGCGGTGAGGCGACTTCCCAGAGGGCATTGTTGTAGCGCAAATCTAATGGCTCAATGGCGTCGAGTAGAACCAGATGAATCAAAAAAATACCCAGCGTATAGCGGCTCCAAGGCAGCAGCGACCAGCCTTGCCCCCAATTTGGTCTCGCTAGGGCAAGTAGAAAAATGCCTGCGCCAAAGACGACCGTGCCAATGACATAGTCAAAGCTTCTAAACGGTACGCCAGCGGTGGCAGAGAGCCCTGTCGCCTCTACAATCTGTAGCAATAAGCCGCCGAATGCGATCGCCCCGGCCTCTTTTACCCCAAAACACCATTTTCCCTGGCTTCGCTGAGTTGAAATCAAGCTGCCCACCGTCACACACAGCGTGCTAAAAAACGGGCCGTTGCGAGTGTTAAACGCAAAGTCCATAGCGTCGTTGCCCGTCCAAATCAGACTGTAGCTACCCCACAGCAAGCCAATACCATAGAGGGCCAATGCGCCATACGGTAGATATTTTTGCCAGCCATTCGCCATGCTGAGTGCCACAATACCCAAGCCGATCACCAACGCTGGCAAAAACCACAGTATTTCCTGAGGCCCGCGAAAAGGCAAATTGAGACCGTACTTAGGCAGCTCGCTCAACTGCCGCAGTACCAAGGTAAGCCAGCCTTGCGTCGGCAACTCACCGAGAAACTTGAAAGGCACCAGCACATAGAACAAACACCAAACGGCATAAACACTCAGCAGACGCTGAGCAGATCGCCAGAAGGTGGCCATTACCGGTTTGCCTGCTTGAATTCTTTCAGTAAAAAAGTAGCCCGAAACAATAAAGAAAAACGGCACTGAAAATCGGCACGCTAAGTCGATCAGTGTAGAGAGAGAGTGCTTGGGATTGGGCGGCGAAGCAAACCCAAACGGTTGACTGTGCATGATAACAACAGCGATGATAGCAGCGATTCTAAACAGCTCAATGCTGGCAATTCTGCTCTGTTTAGCCGCAGAGTAAGCGGTTGATGAGGTACTGTCTGCTTTCATTGAACTGTCTCTATTTTCATTGAACTGTCTCTATAACATGCTCCACAATCTAGTTTTTCCCTTTCCTAGTGGCATCCATGTAGACGACAAGCCGCTAATCTATGAACCTATCAAGGCGTATAGACTTTGATAAATTTTTACTGAATTTATAAAGCAAGAAGTATATGACAAACGTACTGACGCCTAATCTAGCAATTCTCAAGGCTGCTTCCTTGATCGGAGACGTCATCTCGAACATGGTCACAAAGTCGTCAAGAATGAGTTTAATATTGACAAAAATTGTGTTTGTCGGAGACAACTGCTCTTGTAAGTCGGTGCCAGCGAGTGGAGAAATGGGTTGATATGCGCCCGCTATAGAAATAAAAATAGACAGGCAGGCTATCCCCAAGAAAAGCCTTCTTAGCGTGCTAGACGATCTAACTTTTGGTTCAAGCGCCGTCATGGGCAGACACCAAATTAACATGAGCGAAGCAAACCACCTCACCCCAAACGCCCAGCCGCTGTAGTTTGTAGTCCGAAACACGTATGAAGCAGTGTACAGTAAACTCGCTAGCAGCATGTAGCTATATGCTGATCTATACCGAAACTTCTGATTTCCTTCGTACAACATCGAGTACAGCATTAAAATGCCAATGATAGAAAGCAGCAGTATGGGCGTATGTGAAATCAGTCCGCGATTGCCAAGTAGCATGTGATAGGCATAAAACCATACGTCAGCAGCACCGTCGTGATTGGCTAAGCCTGATAGCGTTTCTGAGCCAAATTTGGAGCCTGGATAGTCCCACAAGGATGCATTCATGGCAGGCGGGATTAAACTGCCAGACGTATATAAGTTCAAAAATAGATAGAGGGCGATCGCGGGCAAACAAGACAGACCAAACGTTAGTCCGGCCTGGAGTGATTTTCTGAAAAAGAGAATCAGCATAAAAGGAATAAACAAGAAGCAGGTAATATCAATACCGCCTACCAGAGAAAAGAAAAGCCCCGAGAACGCAGCATTTTTAAGACCGCTGTTCTTCTTGAAGTTAAGAAAAAAATAAAAGCCCAGTAAGATCAAAACACCACTGGGCACGTGGTTATTGAAGATTAAAGAGTAAGGCAAAATAAGCGTGCCTGCGCCTGTAACAAAAGTTGTAATATCTGCCCACTCATCGCTGGCATTAAAAAAATCTTTGAGAATCTTTTTGAAAACTGTCAGACCCAGGGCCGAAAGCACGCCTATAGACAGCAGCGTCAGCAAATAATAGGTCGATCTAGTATGCTCTGTGAGAGTGAACCCTAGCTGCTTTAGAACAAAGTAAACAGGGGCGGCATATAAAGCCAATATTGGCGGCTTGTCAGAGTAGAAGTGATTGTTGAAGAAGTATTTATCTCCTGTAATAGAGAACTTAGAATCATCAATTATGAACGAGCCATGCTCCACCAAAGACTGAACCTGAGCCAGCCTTGATTGGTCATTCCAACCCGTCGGTTCTACTTTTGTTAAGAGGGCAAACAATATGAAAAAGATGACAAATATTTTGAGATATTGACCTTGATTTGCCATTTCAATAGGGTTAGCTCGATGTCTGGCTATCGTACGGGTTTGAATTGTCATTGGGAATGGGCTTTCCTGAGTAAAGTGCAGAAGACATCACATCACCCATGGGCGCAGCAAACGCCAGCGACTAACCAGTGCAATCATGCCTACTGACGCTAGATAGACTGCTATCGGTAATGCAATTTCCCACAGCGTGTTGTTGTAGCGTTTGGTAAAAGGGTAAAGCAGGTCAAAAACGATGACATGATGGATGAGATAGACGCCCAGGGTGTAGCGGCTCCAGGATAAAATTGGCCAGCGTTTGCCCCAGGTGGGCCTAGCTAGCGCTAGCAGAAACACGCCCGTCGCAAAAAATACCGTTCCGATTGAATAGTCGAAGCTATGCAAAGGGACAGCCGCCGCTGCAGACAGTCCCTTTGCTTCTATGATTTGCAGCAGCAGCCCCCCTAGCATGATGGCAATGGCCGCTAGCGAGCTTTTGGTGCTTTGGCCAGCTATGCGGGATCTCTTTTGCTGCCGTTTAGAAATCAGCCAGCCAATGCTGACGAAGAGCGTGCTAAAGAAGGGGCCGTTGCGCGTGTTGAAGGCTAGATTACGGCTGCTGCTATCAGTCCATAGTTGGCTGTAGCTGCCACCAAGCAGGCCAATGGTATAGAGGGCGATCGCAATAAATGGCAAATACCGCCGCCAGCCGAGCACCTCACAACCCGCCACAATGCCTAAACCGATTGCAAGCGCAGGCAAAAACCACAGCACTTCTTTTGCCCCCTGAAACGGTAAATTTAGCCCATAGGTTTGAAGAATTTTTAAATTGTTAACGACGACAGCGAGCCAGCCGCCATGAATAAACTCGTCTTTGTGCTTAAGCCCATATTCCAGAGGCATCAGAATGTACAACAGACTCCAGCCAACATACAGCTTGAGTAGCCGTCTGGCCGATTTCCAAAACGTCGCCATGACGGGCGCACCTTTGCCTATTTTTTCACCAAAGAAGAAGCCAGCGGCGATAAAGAAAAAGGGCACCGCAAACCGGCAGCACAGGTTGATTAAAGTCGCAAAAGTGTGCAGACCGCCAGGTGAGGCCGCAAAGCCAAATGGCTGAGTGTGAAGCAGTACTACTGCGAAAATAGCGAAGATTCTGAAGAGTTCAACGCTGGCGATTCTATCTAGCTTCGGATTTGAAGGCGTAATCCTGACGGTGGTGGAGATCAAAGCGCTAGGTAGCTCCTTGTATAAAGAGGATCCGCTGCGTAATTATGCCTAGCACAGTAAGATACTGAATTTTGTTTGTCGATAAGAAAGAATTGTCTTAACAGAAACTTATTAAATTGGCTAAGGCCGTGCCGTCCGAAGCTTGCTAACAATGGCGATAATGCGATGGAAAAATGAAGGTTTTGGAAACCAGAGACACACGCTGTAGTACATTTGATCTATAAAAGAGCAAGAAGCATATGGTGGCCCAAGAAAAATCGGCAGAGAAATCGGCAGAGAAATCGGCAGAGAAATCGGCGTCCTCTGAAGCAAAAAAGGTTAAAGGGGCACAGACTGATAGACAAGCTAAAAAACGGGTGGCTGAGTTGCGATCGCAACTACAAAAAGCCAGCTACGCCTACTACGTCCTTGACGCTCCCGATCTACCCGACTCTGTTTATGACCGGCTATATCGCGAACTGCAAGATTTAGAAGCCCAATATCCCGACTTGCTCACGCCCGATAGTCCGACCCAGCGAGTCGGCGCACAGCCTGCCGAGCAGTTCACCTCAATCACACACAACATTCCGCTCTACAGCCTGGAGAACGCCTTCGATATTGATGAATACCATGACTGGCAGGCCCGCTGGCAGCGGCTAGAGCCCGACGTGGGTGAAGCAGAAGCCGTAACTGAACTGAAAATTGACGGCAATGCTTTGGCACTGACCTACGAAAACGGGGTGCTAGTGCGCGGTGTTACCCGAGGCGACGGCATTACGGGGGAAGATATCACGCCGAACGTGCGGACAATTCGGACGATTCCTTTACGGCTGCAAATGCCAGAAAATCAATCGCCGCCGCCCGTCGTAGAAGTTCGTGGCGAAGCCTTTTTACCGTTAGATGTGTTTGAAGACATCAACCAAAAACGCGCCGCCGCAGGCACCGCCCTGTTTGCTAATCCTCGTAATGCAGCCGCAGGCACGCTACGACAGCTAGATGCCAGAATAGTGGCCGAACGGCGACTCGACTTTTTTGCCTACACGCTGCTGATGCCAGAGGGCTCAGGTGATGTAGAAACGCCCAACACTCAGTGGGAGGCACTAGAGTGCTTACAGGCTTTGGGCTTTCGAGTAAATCCAAACCGACAGCGATGTGAGTCGGCAGAAGCCGTGGCTCAGTATTACGACCTTTGGGCAGAAAAGCGGCATGATTTGCCCTATTTAACCGATGGCGTGGTGGTCAAGCTCAATAGCTTTGAGCTGCAAGATCGGCTGGGGTTTACCAATAAGTTTCCAAGGTGGGCGATCGCACTCAAATACCCCGCCGAAGAAGTCCCCACCCGGCTCGAAGCAGTCACCGTTCAGGTAGGCCGCACGGGTGCCATTACGCCCGTCGCCGAACTCAGCCCGGTGCAGCTCGCAGGCACCACCGTCGCGCGGGCCACGCTGCACAACGCCGACCGATTGGCCGAGCTAGACCTGCATATTGGCGATACAGTGATTGTCCGCAAGGCAGGCGAAATTATTCCTGAAGTGGTACGAGTGCTCAGCGAGCTGCGGCCAGAAGGCGCAACAGCCTATCAGCTTCCCACCACCTGCCCGGTGTGCAACCAGCCAGTGGTTAAGCCAGAAGGCGAAGCCGTGACTCGCTGCGTGAATGTTTCCTGTCCAGCGATTGTAAAAGGCGCTATCAGTCACTGGGCGAGTCGAGACGCGATGGACATTAGCGGCTTGGGCGCTAGCTGGGTGGAGCAGTGGATCGACCAGGGCATGGTGGCCTCGGTAGCCGATTTGTACAATCTGACGGTTAAAGATCTGATGGCGCTCGATCGGATGGGCGAGCGGCTGGCGACTAAATTGGTGAGTGCGATCGCCGCCTCCAAACAGCAGCCCTGGACAAAGCTGCTCTACGGCTTAGGCATTCGGTTAGTGGGCCGCACGGTCAGCAAACTTCTAGGTGACAACTTTCGCTCGATAGATGAATTAGCCAGTACCAGCGGCGAACATATTGCCCGGATCCACGGCATCGGCCCCGAAATTGCCTACTCCCTGCGCCAGTGGTTCCAAGTGCCTGCCAATCAGGCCCTGATCGAACGGCTACGCGCAGCGGGCCTTCAGCTAGAGGCCACCGAACAGACCGAGAGCCAACAGCCTCAGCCTTTAGCAGGTAAAAGCTTTGTGCTTACCGGCACCCTGCCCACCTTGAAACGGGCCGAAGCAAAGCGCCTGATCGAAGCAGCCGGTGGCCGGGTCAGTAGCTCACTTAGCGCCAAAACCGACTATGTCGTCGTCGGTGAAAAAGCAGGCTCTAAGCAAGCAAAAGCAGAAAAGTTGGGGATTACCCAGCTCACAGAGCCCGCTTTGCTAGTTTTGCTAGAACTCCCTGCGAGCCCACCTCATTAGGCATTCCGCACTCCCAAGGAACCTCAAAACTACTCCTCTTAGTATCTGCCAATCCGAAACGCCTTAGCCTATGATGGCCTTGTGAAAACTCAGTGTAATCCCGTACTTATGCACGTTGGTCAGCCCCACTTCCCTTTTCAACGGCTTGGGCGGTGGCTCAGATTTTGTCCTATTAAGTTTTCTCCTAAATGTCCTAAAAGTTGGATGTGGGGTCTAGGTATAGGGGCGATGCAGGCGGCGATCGCACTCTCTCCGTTCTGTACCAAACCCACCCAGGCCGCCGAGCGCATTACTTTTTCTTTGGGCGCAACTATCGAGCGCTCCATCTCGGTAGAGTCATTAGAAGTTTATGCGGCAGAAGGGCGAGTGACTGAAGAACTTGCGCCCTACATTGCCTATGCGCAGAACCTGGATCCTCAGGCGGCGGTAAGGGTGCGATCGCTGCTCTCTCAGCGGGTAGATTTGGACGTGATTACCGTCGCGCAGTTTGCCTACACGCCTCAAGGAGAGTATTTGCTCGATCAAGCTGGCGAGGTGTTTCGCACTGGGGCAAGGTTGCCAGGTGGCCAGGGTTTGCGCGGCGCGGCGATTTTGGCGGCGGCAGATAGCGATGAAGGGCTGACCCTGCTCAATGTGATTCGGCGGTTCCCGACGCCCGTGCTGCGCATAGACCTGCCCAAAGGACTGGCGATCGCCGCCGAGACCACCGATGCCTTTAGCCAGGCTCAGCGAGCAGTAGATTTAATTTCTGAGCTGTCCTTTGAAGCGGCGTCGTTGCCCTTTCCAGCAGGCACTTCCGCCGCTTCGCTAGATGAGCTGATATCCCTTCCCGGCCTCTACTCGTATCGACAGTTTTCTCTTCGGGTTAAAGCCAGTCCTACACCCGTCGAAGTTTATTTACCGCAAGGCATTCAGCGACCGCAAGATGTCTCCGACGCCGCTGCCTTTAGCAGTCGAGGGTTGCCCGCCGTAGTAATTTCTCACGGATTGGGCAGTGACCGTGATTCTTATGCATATCTCTCCCGGTTTTTGGCCCAGCATGGCTTTGCCGTCATCAATTTAGAACATGCGGGCAGCAGCGCCAATCAGCTCGACGCACTGGTATCTGGCCGTACTGACCAGGTAGTGCCAGACGAAGAGTTTATCAATCGTCCCCTGTTGGTGTCAGCGGTGCTAGACGATTTGCAAAATAGGGCCCTCACTGACAAAAGCCTTAGCGGGATCAACTTTAACAACGTCGGCATTATTGGCCAGTCTTTTGGGGGCTATACTGCCCTCGCAGTCGCGGGCGCACCCGTCGATTTAGAGCTGTTGCGCAATGCCTGCCCACCAGAATTCAGCGTCAATATTTCACTGCTGCTTCAATGTCAGGCCGTTGCGATTCTACCAGAAGCAGGCTATGCCTACGCTCTGGCCGATCAGCGCTCTATTAGCTTCTTCGACCCTCGGATTCAAGCCGTGGTCGCGATTAACCCCATCACCAGCACGATTCTTGGCCCCCAGAGCCTTGCCGAAATAGACCTGCCGGTTTTGATGATAGCGGGTAGCGCCGATACGGTAGCGCCTGCACTGCCCGAACAGGTTCGTCCGTTTACCTGGCTGAGTCCGGGAACGGGCGATCAGCTTAAGGATGTGATCACAAGCGATCGCTACTTACTGGTGATGGAAGGGGGCACCCACTTTTCTACGATTGGCCTATCGGGCCGCGAAACATTCGACCTGCCATCTGACGTGATTGGCCCCGTCCCCGAAGTCGCCCAGCGCTACACCCAGGTGATGAGCCTGGCCTTTCTGAGCACCTATCTCAAAGGCGACAATCGCTATCGTCCGGTGCTCACCAGCGCCTTTACCACCCGCTATAGCGACCCTGCAATGCCGCTCAGCATTGTCCCTAGCCTTAGCCCCAACCAGCTAGAAGCTCAGATTAAATAAGGCTGCGATTCCACCATGACCCACAGCTCGATTAACGGCTTCATTAACTTAAACAAGCCTGCCACCTGGACGTCTCACGACTGCGTGGCTCGGGTGCGGCGCTTGCTAAATACCCGCAAAGTGGGTCATGCTGGCACCCTTGATCCTTTAGCGACGGGCGTGCTTCCCCTGGCCGTCGGTCGCGCCACTCGGCTGATTCAATACTTGCCGCCAGCTAAGGCGTACCGCGCGGTTATTCGCTTTGGGATGACGACCGCCACCGATGATTTAGAAGGGGAGGTGCTGATGCGGCAATCTGCGGCCCATTTGCAGCTAGCTGATATTGAAGCGCTGCTGCCAAAGTTTACAGGGACGCTTAGCCAACTGCCACCGATGTATAGCGCCATTCAGGTGGAGGGCAAGCGGCTGTATGATTTAGCCCGACAGGGAAAAACGGCTGATGTGCCGCTGCGGCAGGTGACGATTCACCGGCTGGTCAGTCGGCTTTGGCAAGGCGGTGAGCAGCCAGCGCTGACGCTGGATATCGACTGTGGGCCAGGGACTTATATTCGTTCGCTGGCGCGTGATTTGGGGGTGGCAGCGGGGACGGGGGCGACTTTGGCGGGGTTGGTGCGATCGCACAGTAACGGTTTCGATCTAGCCAATAGCCTGACGCTAGAAGCTTTAGAGCAGGCGGTGAACGAGGAGACGCTGGCGCTGGTGCCAGTGGAAAAAGGGGTGCGGCATTTGAGCGCGATCGCCCTTCCGCCGACCTTGGCCCAGCGCTGGTGCATGGGCCAAAAGCTCGCACTCGATCAGGTACTGGCTGAGATTACCGCTGAAGTGGTTAGCGATGTGCAAAAAATAGAGAAATTAGAAACGACACGTTCTGCTGACGGTCTGTGCAGTCCACCCATCCGAATCACGGGTGACGACAAGTTTCTGGGAATTGGCGAAGTTAGAACCGTGCCCTCGCTAGCAGACAAACAAGATCTCCCTCACAAAATACTGGCCGCAAAGGCAGTGTTCGCAGCTATTGACTGAACGTGTCTATTTACACAACTTTATATTTTCTTAAGCAATCAAAACGTCCCAGCGTAGCCGATTGAGGCCCTGCAAGCGGCCAGAATCAACCCTAGATCACCGATCGAGCGCCGAGATAGCGGTGGAGTGAGATATTATTGAGTAATCTCCACGTTGCGTTCGGAAGTATAAAAAATGATAACGCTCAAAATCGTTGTTTACATCACCATCTCTTTCTTCGTCGGTCTTTTTATCTTCGGCTTTTTAAGCGGAGACCCTGCCCGCAATCCCGGCGGCGGCGATTTTGAGTAAACCTTGTAGAATAGGCATGGTTAAAATCTAGGTCATTAAAATCTAGTCAATCAGGTTAGCCCGCTTTGCCGGGCTTTCTTTTTGTCTGCTTTTTTTCAGTCAGTTGTTTGCCAGATTGTTGAGTGGGAGGTCAGCACAGGATGGTTTACTTCGACTTACCCCCTCAGCCACTGCCGATTGCACAGGTAGAAATGGCTCAGAGCCCAGCAAAGGCTCAGCCAAAAGATGGCTTTTTAGACAGGCTCTTAACCGCTTCGGAAGCGGAATTATCTCGCTTGCCGCCAAAGCGCCCTGAAAAAGTAATCATATTGACGCAAGGCTCATTGGCACAAAGTCAAGTAGCACAAGGTCAAGATTCTGAGCTGCCAACGCTAGAGCCCCCTGCTCAGACGCCAGAGCGCCTTGAGCCAGAGCGCTTTGAGCCAGAGATTGAGCCAGTTGAGCTAGAAGTTGAGCCGGAGGCCACTGATGGGCCGGTACAAATCGAAATCGAAGCGGAAGAACCGTTGTCACCAACAGACACAGCGGCGGAATTTGCTTCGCAGTTGCAGCTCAGCGCCGATTATCAATCGTACGACCCCAGTACTCAAATCGTTAGCGCCACAGGTAGCGTTCTGCTCCGGGTCAACGACGCCATTATTGAAGCAGATGAGCTATGGGTTAATTTGATCAATCGCTATGCTCTGGCCAATGGCAATGTTTTGCTAACACGCGGGGCGCAAATTGTTCGGGGTAACCGCGCTGAATACAACTTTATTCAGCAGGCCGGAACGATTGGCGATGCGGTTGGGACGTTGTATTTACCCGACGTTAGCGAAGATTTATCTTCGCCATTAGAGGGCCCCTCTAGCACATCAAGGCGAGCCTACGACCCCATCAACCGCAGCCCTGATTTTTCGCTTAACAGCGACGGCAGCATTCAAATTGGCACCAATAACAGTACACAGCCCGCCAATACGGCAACTGGCAGCGGCCTACGGCAACTCCGCTTTGAAACGGATGAGCTAGCGTTTGATGTGGAAGGCTGGCGAGCAGACTCTGTGCGGATTACGAACGACCCGTTTTCGCCGCCAGAGCTAGAACTACGCACCGATAGTCTGGTACTGCGTAATATTTCACCGACCCAAGACGAACTGCTATTGAAACGGCCCCGGCTGGTATTCGACCAGGGCTTGTCGATTCCGCTCTTGCGATCGCGCATTCTCCTCAGCAGAGGCACCGTCAACCCTTCAGATCTCAACCCGATACCGGTTCAAGGTGGCACCGATGGGCGCGATCGCGGTGGCTTATTTCTGGGTCGCAGGCTGCCGCTGATCAACACTGACAGCGTTCGCTTCTCGGTGACCCCCCAGTTCTTTGTGGCCAGGGCCTTCGGTTCTGACAGCAGCTCACCCATCGATGCCAACAACTTCGGACTGACCGCCGATCTCTCTGCCCAACTCACCCCCCGCACCACCCTGCGCGGCGACGCCGACCTTACCAGCTTAAACCTATCGGAAATCACCGAAAACCTGCGCACAAACATTCGCGCCGAGCAGCGAATTGGCGACCATCGCCTGACGCTGCAATACAGCTACCGCGAGCGTTTATTTAATGGCTCTTTGGGCTTTCAGGATGTTCAGTCCAGCCTTGGCGCAGTGCTGTTGTCACCGGACATTAAGCTGAACGATCGCGGTTTGCGGCTGACGTATCAGGCAGGCGCTCAGTTGATTAATGCAGAGAGCGATCGCGTTGATCTGCTAGCAGCCAGCGGCTCCGATACAGGCCGAATTACCCTGGGCCGCTATCAGGGCAGCGCCGCCCTCCGGCAAAGCTTCAACCTATGGCGCGGTGAGCCCAAACCCGCTACCCAAACCGAAGGACTGCGCTATACGCCCTACGCAGTTGTGCCCTACCTCGACTTGAACGCAGGCTTGCGGGCCACAGGCACCTACTATTCCAGCGGCGACTTTCAAGACTCTGTGATTGCCGACATTGGCATTTCTGGGCAGGTCGGCCACTTCGCCCGCGACTTTGGCGACTACACCCAATTTAACGTCAGCTATTCCCAAGCCTTTTTGGGCGGTGCAGACTCACCCTTTTTATTCGATAGGGACGTCGATCGCAGTGTCTTATCTTTTGGTATCACTCAGCAGATCTACGGCCCTTTTCTCGCTGGCTTTCAAACCGCTATTAGCCTGAGTAACGACAGCCGCGACATCGACACCATTTACAGCCTGGAGTATAGCCGCCGTACCTATGGCATTGTGCTCCGCTACGACGCTACACAAAGCGCAGGCTCCATTGGCTTTCGCCTCAGTAGCTTTAGCTGGCTAGGCGACACCAACCCGTTCGACACCCCTCGCATTCGCCGGGTAGAAAGTGGCGTGATTGAACAGCGCTAACCCACAAGCCATCATAAAGACCATAAAGACTGTGTGAACTGTATAAAATCAGTATTGATACTGATGAGAAAACCGCTATAAACGTGCTAATGGTACCTATTGGTGTTATGTATCTACACAGCCCGCCAGAACGCATAAGATCAGAGCGCATAAGATTTTTTGAAGCAGTGAGCAACGATTCATGACGTCGGCGACATTCTCTACCTCACTAGAAGCACAGCAAGCAGCCGTTCTTCTCGAAAGCTATCGCTTTGAGCTAGGCAATCACGATGCACGCCAGTGGGTTTCTTTGTGGCTAGAATTCTATCGTCCTAACTGGATTCGTGATGCCGTGGTCGAAGCCCTGTACCAGGGCCGTTACAAGTCAGTATCAGTCCGGCAGATTTTAGAGCTTTGGCACCGCCGTGGTCAGCCCATTCGCCATGTTACTCACGATTTTGAAGCCGCGATTTGCCGAGAGTTTGGGGAGGTAAAGCTCGCCCCGATCGCACCTGAGAATCTACCTTTGCCTTCGCGCCATTCCTCGCGCCCAAACCCATCGACGTTAATCACCGTGCCTCCGCCCAAAGCGGCTAAAACGCTTCATGCTTCCTCGACGGTCTCGTTCAATCTAGCGGCGCTATCCGCTGATGTAGGCATCCGTCCAGCGACCAGAAGCCGAACCGCTGCTGCTGCAACAGCAGTTTCCCCAGGGAAAAGCGCCACCCGTGATGCTGAGCGTTCATCTACTGAATTACCAACGGCTGAGCACCCGCCTGCTCTTGCCGACCGGACAGATAACAGCCACGCTCAAACGCTTTCCCGTAGGCTAGACAATAAATCATGGCGTGACTTCCCAGCTTACGTTGTGCCAGCCTATGCCGATACAGACGCCGACGAACGGCTGCGCAAGCAACGGCAGCTCAACGGTGTTTTGTACGGCTCTGCTAGGGCGATTCAGCCTTTCAAGCCCGCGCTGCCCTTTTCTGCAAAAACGCTACGGCTCGCGAAGCAAAAGGCCGTGGTTTAACGTAACTTAGCCCTCTTTGGGGCTTTCCTGGGGTGGCTTTACACCCATCCGAATCTCCGAGCAAAAAGAAGCTATCCGCAAGCCGTCGGCCAGCTCTGTGATGCCTGTGCGCATCCGCAGGTTGTCGTTAATAAACCACAGCCGCTCTTCAGATTGGTTGCCGCTGTCCTCGCTGGCGATGGTAAGCACTTCGTCGTCGTAGGTGTAGGTGTAGGTGCTTTTGCTTTGGCTGGGCGCGCCACTGCGTAACAATATGCCGCGATCGCCACCGTTTTCGTGGGGTTCAGGCTTCAGGGGCACAAGTAGCAGGGTCATAACTTTGGGCTTAGGATCGCCGTCAATGGTGCTGCTCTGTTGAATTTTCAGGCCACAGAGCGGTTCGCCCTGATTGTCGCGACTCTTTTGGTAAAGCGCCTGTACTTCTGGAGCGTCGGCTGCCAAAAACGCTACTTCCAAATCCGACTTGCCTGCTTTGGACTGCTGGCTGGTGAGGGCGTGCGTCGTGCGTTGAGAAAACCATCGCCCGGCTAGTTTTTCAAAAAAGTTCACAATTTCCATAAAATCTTGTCTGATCCTTAGTTAGGCCGTTCCCGGTGAGTCTACAGTTCTTTGCGTACTTCAATTTTACGCATTAAAGGGGTAACAAAAGCGCAATAGAATCACCAGGCAAAAATGGCACGCCATTCGTCTGTCCCTTGCCTTCAGGCGTTACAGGCCGCAGTGAATGATAAGCTAGCCAATGGAAAATTAAATGCAAATTAAACGAAACACAAGAGTTTTTTCTCATGAGCGGATCTAGCCAAACCCCCCTACTGCTGCGGGCTGCCCAAGGTCAATCTGTCGAGCGCCCGCCGGTTTGGATGATGCGCCAAGCAGGCCGGTACATGAAAGCTTACCGAGACCTGAGGGAAAAATATCCTTCTTTTCGCGATCGCTCCGAAATCCCCGAAGTCGCCATCGAAGTCTCGCTTCAACCCTGGCGAGCCTTTAAGCCCGACGGTGTGATCCTATTCTCCGATATTGTCACCCCGCTGCCCGGCATGGGTGTGGCCATGGACGTTGCCGAGGGTAAAGGCCCGATAATCGATTCGCCCATTCGCAGCCAAGCTCAAATCGATGCGCTCACGACACTAGCGCCTGACGAATCGATGCCCTACATTCGCAAAATTCTGGGTGCCCTCCGCGAGGAAGTCGGCAACCAGTCCACGGTTCTAGGCTTTGTCGGGGCTCCCTGGACGTTGGCCGCTTACATCGTGGAAGGCAAAGGATCTAAAACCTACGCCGTCATCAAGAACATGGCGTTCACACAGCCTAAAATGCTGCACAGTCTGCTGAGCAAAATTGCCGACAATATCGCCATTTACGTGCGCCATCAAATTGACTGCGGCGCTCAGGTGGTTCAGCTTTTTGACTCTTGGGCCGGTCAGCTCAGCCCTCAAGATTACCGCACCTTTGCTTTGCCCTATCAGCAGCAAATTGTCCGCCAGGTAAAGCAAACCCACCCCGACACGCCATTAATTTTGCTTGTCAGCGGTAGCGCAGGCGTATTAGAAATGATGGGCGAGTCGGGTGTAGACATTATTAGCGTGGACTGGACGGTTGATATGGCGGATGCTCGACGACGTCTTGGCGCGGATATGAAGGTGCAGGGCAATATGGATCCGGGCGTGCTGTTTGGCTCTAAAGAAGTGATTCGCGATCGCATCATCGATACCGTTAAAAAAGCAGGCAGCAAAGGCCACATCCTCAACCTCGGTCACGGCATTTTGCCCGGCACCCCCGAAGAAAACGGCGCTTACTTCTTTGAAGTGGGCAAGCAGGTGAATGAGCTTTTGGGGGCTACAGTATAGTTAGCAGACATAAATAGTTAGAGAGACTTGCAGAGGTTGATAGCTCAATGTCAGATGAAGAACTGCGGCCAAGAGTAGACAAAAACGAAGTTGACATTACTGAGTTAAGGCAGTTAGTCAATACTTTGATTGTCGATCTGGTCAGACCTGCCACAGAGGTCGCTGTAGCCGCTCAAGAAAGATCGGTCGAAAACGAAAGGCGATTCCAGAACCTGTTGGACGAAGCCCGAGAGGATCGGATGAATTCTCAACGGAAATTTGAAGAATGGCAGCGGCAATCGGATGAATCTCAGCGGCGATTTGACGCGCAACAGGAAGACAACCGGAGACGGTTCGAGGCCCAGCAGGAGGTTATCCAGTCGATGCTGATGCAAATAATCGATATCGATAGCAGCGAAGAAGAATAGCCTATGCGGATCTTCATGACTGGCGCGAGTGGCTGCATTGGCCATTATCTGGCGGAGACCCTGATCGAAAATACTGAGCATGAGCTGTTTTTGATGATGCGCAATCCGGCCAAACTCAAGGTGCCGGTCAATCAGCGCTCAGGTGTCCATGTACTTCAGGGTGATATGCGTGAGGTGGCGCAGTTTGCCGAGCTGCTAGAGACGATGGACACGGCGATTTTGGTGGCGACGTCCTGGGGCGATCCGCAAGAAAGCTACGAAATTAACGTAGAGAAGACGCTAGAGCTGATGTCGCTGCTCGATGTTGAGCGCTGTCAGCAGGTGATCTATTTCTCGACAGCGAGCATTTTGGATAGTGACAATACGCCGCTAAAAGCAGCCGGTGAGATTGGTACAGACTATGTGCGCACAAAATATATTTGCCATCAGAAGCTGAATGAACTGGCGATCGCACCCCGCATTACCACCGTCTTTCCTACCCTCGTCTTCGGCGGCAGCGACACCAAACCCTACTCCCACATCTCCGGCGGTCTGCCCGAAGTCGCCAAATACATTGGCATCATCCGATTCATTTCCGCTGACGGCAGTTTGCACTTTATTCACGCCAAAGACATTGCCGAAGTCGTGCGTCACCTGGTCGATCATCCGCCCGGCCCTGAGGAGTCTAGAGAGCTGGTGATCGGCAATCCCGCTAAAAGCGCCGATGAAGTGGTCACCGCCATTAGCGACTACATGGGCAAGCGGCAGTACTTCCGCGTACCACTGTCGTTTGGCCTGGCAAACCTCATTATCAAAGTTTTCAATATTCGCATGGCCGAGTGGGACAGGTTCTGTATGGACTATCGCCACTTTACCTACGAAAAAACAGTCACGCCGTCTAGCTTCGGCCTCCCTGACAATTATCCAACCATCGCAGACGTTGTTCGCTCGGCAGGGGTAACGCCTTAGCCATGCCTTGGCGAAAGCATCCTGCTATGCCGCCCGCTTAGCTAGACTGCTATAGTACAAATGTCTCTCTTGTGCAGTGTTTCGCGATGGCGATTATTTCTTCAAAGCAACCGGCTGCTGACGATGGCGGTGCCAAGCATAAGCGTCAGCAAAAACCAGCAGAGCTAGCAGAGAATGATTCTAAGCTACCGGTCAAAACCGATTTGCTCAAAGGCGATGCCAAGCCGGTCGAACTCTCTCGCAATGAAGAAGGGATTCGACCCCATGCGATCGCCGACTACATCGGTCAAAAAGCCCTAAAAGAAGTGCTTGGTATCGCCATCAAGGCCGCAAAAACACGGCAAGAGCCCTTGGATCATTTGTTACTGTACGGCCCGCCTGGGCTCGGTAAAACCACGATGGCGCTGATTTTGGCGCAGGAAATGGAAGTGGACTGTAAAATCACCACGGCTCCGGCGCTAGAGCGGCCCCGTGACATTGCAGGATTGCTGGTGAACCTAAAGCCAGGCGACGTTCTATTCATTGACGAAATTCATCGGCTCTCACGGGTGACCGAAGAGATTTTGTACCCGGCAATGGAAGATTCCCGGCTCGATATCACCATTGGCAAGGGCCAAAGCGCCCGCACTAGAAGCATTCCGCTCCAGCCATTTACACTGGTAGGGGCAACCACGCGGGTAGGGGCACTGGCGTCTCCTTTGCGCGATCGCTTTGGCTTAATCCAGCGGCTGCGCTTTTACGAAATTGATGAACTCACCCAGATTGTGTTGCGCACAGCCGACGTGCTAAAGACCCCGGTGTTGACCGATGGGGCCGAAGAAATTGCCCGCCGCGCTCGGGGGACGCCGCGCATTGCCAACCGTTTGCTAAAGCGCGTTCGCGACTATGTACAGGTGAAAGAACTAGGGCCGATTAATCAGGCGATCGCCGCCGAAGCGCTAGAACTATTCAACGTCGATCCTTGCGGCTTAGACTGGACAGATCGAAGGCTGTTAACCTTGATGATTGAGAACTTTAACGGCGGGCCAGTAGGGCTCGACACCATGGCCGCCTCCACCGGAGAAGATGCGCAAACAATCGAGGAAGTCTACGAGCCCTATCTACTACAGATTGGCTACTTGCAGCGTACGCCCAGAGGTCGCGTCGTCACCCCTGCTGCCTGCCGTCATCTGGGCTACGAACCGATCCAAAGCCGATTTATCATGCCTGACATGCCGCTGTTCAACTTTACCAGTGAGATATCGCCAACCCAAGGATCATCCTAACGAATTTACCTTTACGCTGTAGAGGTGGGCTCTTAGCGCAAAGGCAAAAAATGCACGGTACGATACGGCGGTTGATTTCGATTTTTCTTAGTTTCTCAATCGGTCTTAGCTGCTTTGAAATAGCTGCTAAAGCGGCGATCGCAGACACAACAACCGACCTCAGTGCTCAAGAAATTCAAACGATTACAACACTGCGCAAAGCTGCGTTTGAGGCGACCAGTACAGGGCGCTTTGATCTAGCCGAAACCCAGTGGACGGCCCTGATAGACAAGCTACCCGAACAAGCGGCTGTATGGAGCAATCGGGGCAACGTGCGGGTGCGTCAGAACAATTTGACCGGGGCGATGGCAGATTACACGCAAGCGATCGCCCTCGCCCCCAGCGAGGCTGACCCTTATCTGAACCGGGGCGCAGTGTGGGAAGCGATGGGTCAGTGGGAAAGTGCGATCGCCGACTACAACCAAGTGTTGCGCCTCGACCCAGACGATCCGGCTGCTTATAACAACCGAGCAAATGCGGAAGCTGGTCAGGGTGAGTGGGCATTGGCCATTGCCGACTATCAGGCCGCAATTACTCTTCAACCCAGCTTTTCTTTGGCTTATGGCAACTACGCACTGGCCCTGTATCAAACCGAAGAGACCGCTCAAGCTATCCAGATCATGAAAAGCCTGGTGCGCAAGTACCCCAACTTTGCAGATATGCGCGCGGCCCTAACCGCAGCACTTTGGGCTCAAGGCCGGGGAGGAGAGGCCGAAAGTAACTGGGTCGCCGTGGTGGGTTTGGACGGTCGTTACAAAGACCTTGACTGGGTCAGAAACATCAGGCGTTGGCCCCCTAG
Source organism: Phormidesmis sp. (assembly GCA_049791095.1). Taxonomy (GTDB): domain Bacteria; phylum Cyanobacteriota; class Cyanobacteriia; order Phormidesmidales; family Phormidesmidaceae; genus Phormidesmis. Next base: position 15,860 of record JBAQZP010000092.1, on the reverse strand, counting down.
GATGGTTGCGGCCTTAGAAAGTTTTTTAACACTGTGAAATCAAAAACAGAAGTCAAAAATACCAAGGCTAAGATCTACTTGAAACCAATTAAATAACCGGACTTGATAAAGCTTACTGCAAAGGTTAAGTGATATATTATACCTCTACATTATCAATGCCTTGATAGATTATGTTCTCTTAGAGAGTATTGGGGTATACACGGATCTATACGGATACGGAGCAGGCTAACATAGCATGATTCCTGAGTATCTACCTATACAAATGCGCTGGTAATCCAGCCCGTTTGTAAGCTGTACATTCTCATCTACCGTTACGGGTTTTTCTAAAGACAATTTCTTTGAGCATTTATCCGCTCAAAAGGTATTCTCGAATTCTCCCGTACGGGGTTGTTCTCAAATGCAGCGTATAGATATCTGTCACCCTCATGCGTTTCTTTAATAGCAACTCTTTCCCGCCCTAGCGGAGAGTCTGACATGCTCAAGCGCCATTTCAAAACTCCTTTTTTCTCTCGTGAGGGGCTCGAAGAATTTTCTATCCTAATGTCTGCTGCTACTACGGTTGGCACTCTACAGCCCGTCAATGAATGGGATCAGCAAGGTGACGATATTTCTTTGCAAGGGACTACTGCCAGCGACATGTTGGCTAATACGACTAATTCTCCCTTTAATGAGACATCTACGAACGATAAGGGTGAGGGGGCTTCGCAAAGGCAGCAAATTTCGCTCACCTTCAATCAACAGCAGCGGCTGCGGCAGGCAGAACGTAAGCTACACCGCTCCCTCAACCTGTCGGCGATTCTGGGCTCGACGGTCGTAGAAGCGGCAAAACTATTCAATGCTCGTCAGGTGAGCTTATTGCGCTATCGCAAGGACTCTCAGCGCTGGCAGCAGGTGGCACAGTACTGCCAAAATCAAGCACTGGCCTGGCAGCAGCCTTTCTCTTTGGCTGAATCGGAGTTTCCAGCGCTCACCAAACAACTGATGCAAGGCCAGGCGCTGAGACTTTCTGCGGACTTTCAGCCAGCCGCACTGGATGCCCAAAGCCTTTTGACACAAGCTTGTCAATGGTTGGCTAACTGGCCGGGTAGCTGGCTGTTAGTACCCGTTAAAAACATATCAGTTAAAGTCACTGAAGCCGATGCTCATTGGGATGCTCACTGGGATGCTCATTGGGGAATGATGGCGCTCGCGTTGCCCGAGCAAGAAGTTTGGCAGCCCGCCGCGATCGCCGCTGCCCAGAGCATGGCCATCGAGCTATCGCTAGCGATCGCACAAGCTCAGCAATATCAAGAGCTAGTGCTAGCCAATCAAGAGCTACAGAAGCTAGCCCTTTCTGACGGGCTCACCTGTCTGGCCAACCGCCGCCGCTTTGACGAACACCTCAGCGATGAATGGCAGCGCCTAGCGAGAGACCAGCAGCCACTCTCACTCATTCTATGTGACCTTGATCACTTCAAACGCTTTAACGACGCCTTTGGCCATCCGGCAGGCGATCGCTGTCTCATTCGCGTGGGTCGCGCCCTGCTCAACGGCCCTCAGCGCCCAGCCGACTTGGTCGCCCGGTACGGCGGCGAAGAATTTGCCATCATTTTGCCAAATACCAACACCCACGGCGCTTGGCGCATCGCCCAAAAAATTCATGACAGCATTCGAGCATTAAAAATCGCCCATGCGCCAGGTAGTGAACATAGCTACGTAACCGTCACTATGGGCGTCTCTACCATCATTCCAGGACATAACACCACAGCAACGCCCCAAACGCTCGTGCAGGCCGCCGACATTGCGCTTTACCATGCCAAGCAACAGGGCCGTAATCGTACCTACATCAACGCTCACTACAATACCGTTGAGACAGACAATGCCAATTCGGCAAATGCGGCGGGCGGCGAATACCTCCATATGACGCCTGCTGAAGAAGATTTGTCAGAAGGTTTATAGGAGATTATGGGATTTATAGGAGGTTATAGGATTTATATGAGGCTATAGGAGGCAGAAATTTTGCTCTTTAGGCTTTGTAACCTGCAAGCCGGGCAAAGCTATCGGCCTCTAAACTGGCCCCGCCTACCAGCGCCCCATCAATCTCAGGCTGCGCCATAATCTCGTCCACATTGCTCGGTTTTACAGAGCCGCCGTACTGAATGGAGACTGCTTGATTGTCTAACTGCGAGCGAATTTTCCCGATGACTCTGTTAGCTTCATGGCTAGCGCAGGTCTCTCCCGTGCCGATGGCCCAAATCGGTTCGTAAGCAATCACCAAATTGTATTGATTTATATCTACCAGCGCTCGCTCTATCTGTTTGGTGATAACGGTTTCCGTCTCATTGGCATCACGCTGCTGCTTGGTTTCGCCCACGCACAGTATCGGGGTAATGCCTGTGCTCTGAGCCGCCTTTAATCGGGCATTGACCGTCTCATCAGTCTCCCCAAAGTACTGTCTGCGCTCGCTGTGGCCTACCACCACATAGCGAACGCCCAGCTCAGAGAGCATCGGCCCAGAGATTTCGCCCGTGTACGCACCCGAATTTTCCCAATGGATATTTTGTGCGCCCACCTTGATCCGACTGCTCTGGAGCTTATCAACCATCAACCCCAGCGTAGTAAAGGGCGCACATAGAACCAGCTCTCTATCGTCGGGGACGTCAGTGAGTGTCGGCATCAACTGCCGCACAAAGGCCGAGGCTTCGGCCTGGGTCTTGTGCATCTTCCAATTACCAGCAATTACAACTTTTCGCACAGATCTTCTTAATATATAGGCGCAGCATCCTGAATCGTACAGGTAAACGATTGCCTGAGGCAATGGAAGGAAACGATGAAGGATGAACGATAAGCGATGAAATAGCCAGAGCGCCTTTTATTCATCCTTAATCCTTAATTTCCTTATTCCGCTGCCGCTGCTACTTTCGCCTTTTCGGCCTCGTCTGGGTGAATGCCCAATCGAGTCAGGTTAACCCGTCCGCGATTGTCAATTTCACGTACCTTCACGAGCACTTCGTCGTCCACGTTCACCTCATCTTCTACCTTTTCTACCCGGTAGTCAGCAAGCTGAGAGATATGAATCATGCCTTCTTTGCCGGGCATAAATTCCACAAAGGCACCAATCGGAATCACGCGGGTGACTTTGCCCATGTATACATTGCCAGCTTCAGCGACGTGGGTAATCCCTTCAATCATCTTCTGAGCCTGCTTGGCTTTTTCAGAATCAATCGCAGAGATCGTGACCGTCCCGTCGTCTTGAATATCGACCTTGGCAGTTGTCTTCTCCGTGATTGCCTTGATTTGCTTGCCGCCTGGCCCAATTACCATGCCGATTTGGTCGGGGTTGATTTGCATGGTCAGCAGACGCGGCGCGTAAGGCGAGACCTCATCGCGGGGCTTGTCAATGGCTTCTAGCATTTTCTCTAGAATGTGCAGCCGGGCCGGGCGAGCCTGATTGATCGCTTCGCTGATGACGGTCATTGGCAGGCCAGTGATTTTCATGTCTAGCTGTAGGGCGGTGATGCCGCTGTCGGTACCAGCGACCTTAAAGTCCATGTCGCCAAGGAAGTCTTCGATGCCCTGGATATCGGAGAGGATGCGGACTTCGTCGCCTTCACGAATCAGGCCCATAGCTGCGCCGCTGACAGGTTGGGTAATGGGTACGCCAGCGTCCATTAGCGATAGGGTAGAGCCACAGACAGAGCCCATGGAGGTAGAGCCGTTAGAGGAAAGACATTCAGAAACAACTCGGATGATGTAAGGGAAGTCTTCTTGAGCGGGCAGTACGGGTACGAGGGCACGTTCTGCTAGTGCGCCATGACCGATTTCGCGACGACCGGGCGATCGCATGGGCCGAGTCTCACCCACCGAGTAAGGCGGAAAGTTGTAATGGTGCAGATATTTCTTGTCTTCACCGGGGTGCAAGTCATCCATCATCTGCGCATCGCCGGGTGTGCCCAACGTGGTGACTGACATCACTTGAGTTAGGCCCCGACGAAAGAGCCCAGTGCCATGGACTCTATTGGGTAAAATGCCCGTACGACAGGTAATTTTGCGAATTTCATCGAGCTTGCGACCGTCTACGCGCACGCCTTCTTTCAGGATCTGAGATCGCATCAATTCCTTTGTCAGGCTCTTAAAGGCTTTACCCAAAGCTTTCTTATCGCTATCAATCGCTACTCGAACTTCGTTATCTTCGTCTAGCGTTGCGATCGCTTCCGCCATGTCCGCTTTAATCGCGTCTAGCTTTTCATCGCGCTCTGCCTTAGTCTGCTCAAACTGCTTCAGCACTTCTTGAATAGAGCTAGTAGCTTTGTCGCTCAAGAACTTCTCTAGCGCCTCGCTCACCTCGGGTGCAGGCTCAGTCGGACGCTCTAGCTTCAGCTCTTTTACCAAATCAAGCTGAGCTTGAATGAGATCGCGAACGACCTCGTAGCCAAAGTCAATCGCTTCAATTACATCTTGCTCAGGGAGCTGGTTAGCCCCCGCCTCGACCATAATGACGCCGTCAGGAGAGCCCGCCACCACCAGGTCAAGATCGCCCTCTTCGATTTCCTGGAAGGTAGGGTTGATGATAAAGTCATCGCCAACCAAACCCACGCGGACAGCAGCCATCGGGCCATTGAAGGGAATTTCGGCCAGCAAGACGGCGATGGATGCGCCAGTGGCTGCCAAAACATCCGGTGGCACGTCTTCATCCATCGAAAGTGTAGTGGCAACGATTTGAATGTCGTCGCGAATCCAGTTGGGAAACAGGGGCCGCATGGGTCGGTCGATCAGGCGGCTGGTGAGGGTGGCGCGTTCTGGCGGACGGCCTTCGCGTCGTAAAAAGCCGCCAGGAATACGTCCGGCTGCGTACAGGCGCTCTTCGTAATCGATCAGCAAAGGCAGAAAGTCAATGCCTTCTCTACCTGAAGATCGTGTAGCTGTCACCAATACAGCCGTATCGCCCGAGCTTATTAGTACCGAGCCACCTGCTTGGGGCGCTAACAGGCCCGCTTTCAGGTGTATCTCGCGACCGTCGATTGAAATCGACTTATCAAATTCTTGCATTGAGGAGTCCTTACTCTTTTTAGTTTTCTCGTTTTGTGCTTTGGCAATCGTATCACTGATGATGAAGCCTTGTGCAGCCGTCCGATACCGGCCTTGCATTCTATCGTTGTGACCTTTGTCGATGGCGCAAGCCGAATGCTTTGGTACTGTATTCAGAATGCCGTCAATACTTTGTTCGGCTCGACGATGAAAATGGTTGCAAGCACTTTTGCTACAGCGCGCTCAATCATCTGTTTATGAACTCGTTTACGACGTTCTAGCTCCTTAACTTCTATTTAGCAACATGACAATACTTGTAACTGGCGCTGCCGGATTTATCGGCTATTTCTTATCTCTGAGGTTGCTAGAAGCTGGGGAACGAGTGCATGGCATTGATTCGGTAAACGACTATTACGACATTGGGCTCAAGCAGGATCGGTTGGCTCAGTTACAGGGGTTTGAGAACTTTACCTTCGAGAAAATGGATGTGAGCGATCGCGCCACCCTATCTCACCTATTCGCCACCCAATCCTTTGACTGCGTCGTTCACCTCGCCGCCCAGGCAGGCGTCCGCTACTCTCTCGAAAATCCGCTCGCCTACGCCGACAGCAACCTGCTGGGCTTTGTCAACATTTTAGAAGGCTGTCGTCACAGCAAAATCGACCACCTGGTTTTCGCCTCTTCCAGCTCAGTATATGGCCAAAACCGCAAAGTTCCCTTCGCCACCGCAGACCGCGTCGATCATCCCGTCTCGCTATATGCGGCGACCAAAAAAGCCAATGAGCTGATGGCGCATTCCTATAGCCATCTGTACGGCTTACCCGTCACCGGGCTGCGGTTCTTCACTGTATATGGCCCTTGGGGAAGGCCGGATATGGCGTATTTTTTGTTTGTGGAGGCGATCGCCAACAACCGCCCCATCAATGTCTATAATCAGGGCCAAATGAAACGCGACTTCACCTACGTAGACGATGTCGTCGAAGGCATTATGCGCGTTATGAAAAAGCCACCACAGCCCAAGGCCACCGACGGTACCAGCGCCCCGTACAAAGTTTACAACATCGGCAATCACAGCCCCGTTACGCTCATGGACTTTATCACTACCATCGAGCAGGCCATGGGTAAAGAGGCGCAAAAAAACATGATGCCAATGCAGCCTGGCGATGTCCCGGCCACCTACGCCGATGTCCAAGACCTGATGGACGACGTCGGCTTCAAACCGGATACGCCCCTATCCGTCGGCATCCAAAAATTCGTCGCCTGGTACAAAGATTATTATGGAAAATAGAATGCGATATGGAGCTAAGGAGATTCGAACTCCTGACCCCCTCAATGCCATTGAGGTGCGCTACCAACTGCGCTATAGCCCCGCATCAGCCAAATGCAATTTAGCTGAGATAACATAATCGCGCGTCAGGCGGGTCTCGTCAAGCAGATCATCACCAAACTCTGTGGAGCGCTACCTGAGGAAAAGTCAGTTTCTAAAGAATAGTGCCAAAGTAATAAAATCTGCGTAGAAAATCAACTGCCTTCTATGCAAAAGCGATAGAGTCAAAGGTAACGAAATTTTCTGTTTGGCCGATCGCCGACCGCAAGCGCCTATGACCGTCCAGCCCCCCGCTACATCCAGCTTTACCGCTGATATGTCTGCTGATGACTCAAACCCCAATGAAGCAACCCAAGCTGTAATCGCTACCATCCAACAGCGGCTTCGCCGAAAAGAAGGTAACTGGGTCGAATGGGGCCAAGCCTGCCACACCCTCCAAAAAAACGGCATGGATCCTCAAGCCATCTTCGAGGCGACTGGCTTCGAGCCCATTCAGCAAAACCAGCTAATCGTGGCCTCTCAGGTCTTCGACTCTATGGTGGCAGGCGGCGTCAGTGAAAAGGCCAAAGCCCATTACCAAACGCGCGGCAGCGATAGCCTTTACGAGTTTCGTATCCTGGCCAAAGACAGCCGCGCCGCCGCCGCCGACTTTGCCTTTAAAAATGGATTAGACAGTGAGCAAGTCAGAGATGTCGTCAAAGGGCTCAGAGACTTTACCTACAGCGATACCCCGCCCGCTGGCTTTGAAAAAACCATGGGCGACGCAGCGGCTTACTACTACTGGCGCTTGGCCCGTCAAAAGAGCGATTTACAAGACCGCTCTCGTCTAATTGCCCAAGCCTTGCGGTTTGTCACCAGTGACAGCGCTCGCAGCAAAATTGAAAAGCTCCTCACCGACTTTGCCGTCGTCAAACAAAAAACAGCCCCTCGTCTCCCCATCTTCCGCCTGGAAAACGAAGCTGATTCGCCCGTGATTATGCCCGTCGCTGGGCAGATGCCTCTAGCCACCGAAGACTACAGAACAGTTCCAGGCGTAGATCCCGAAGAACCCTTTGGCATGGTGAAGTTTTCAGGCACGGGTGCTTGGCTCCCGGTTCCCGGCTGGCAAGTCATCCTCAAAGCAGAAGACCCAATCGCGCTGCTGTCTACCTGCGCCGAGCTACCCAATACACCTGATAATATTGCCGAGACAGATCCCTTAATGGTTGTGGTTGACCGCGCTCAGCGAGAGTGGAACGAGTTCACCTACTTTGTCGTTGATGCCAGTGGCCAGCTCGAAATTCAGTGGTTTGAAGAAAAGCCAGATATCCCGCTGCTCGGTAGCATTATCTTGATCATGCGGCCCAAGAAGATCCTCGACCAAAACTACACTCACGAATATTGGCAAATAGACGAATAAAATCGCTAGGCTATATAAGTTCGGACAACAGAGGTAGGAACTCACAATGGCTATAGAACGCCGCCTGACCCGAGACATGTTCAACGAAAACGCAATCGTCGAATTGCGTCAGGTTTGTATGACCCCTAGTGGCCTGTTTGAACCCGGCAAATACTTAGTCGGCCAGCTTCCTGACGCCGCCTTTGAAATGGGCCTCGTCGAAGCCCTTCCCCCCGTTCGTGGAAACAGCGAAGAAAAGCAACCAAAGGAGTCCTGACCATTTACACCCGCCCCCTTGCCAAACTCATCGAAGAGTTCCAGCGCCTGCCCGGCATTGGCCCCAAGTCTGCGCAGCGACTGGCAATGCACATGCTCAAACGCCCAGATGCAGAGGTTCGTGCTTTGGCCAACGCCCTGATCGCGGCCAAGCAGCAGGTAGGTCAATGCTCTCAGTGCTTCCACCTGTCCGCCGAGCCCGTCTGCGACATCTGCCGCTCTCTATCTCGCGACCCGGCTATTCTCTGCGTCGTTTCAGACTCTCGGGACGTGATTGCCTTAGAAAAAACCCGCGAATACAAAGGTAAATATCACGTTCTAGGCGGCTTAATTTCACCAATGGATGGCATTGGCCCAGAACAGCTCAATATTGGCCAGCTAGTGCATAGAGTCAATAGAGAAGATATTGATGAGGTGATTATGGCTATCAGCCCTAGCATTGAAGGAGACACTACAACGCTATACGTCGGTCAGTTGCTAAAGCCCTTTACAAAGGTAACGCGGATTGCTTTTGGTCTGCCTATGGGCGGCGATCTAGAATATGCCGATGAAGTGACGTTGGCACGAGCCCTCGAAGGCCGAAGAGAGCTGGATACATAAGCCTTTGAATTTCGCGCGTTTAGTAAGCCAAAGTTTCCAGCGCTTCACGCAAGTATGCACGCACTAGTTTCTCTGTAGATGTGGTTTCTGTAATTGATGACTGCTCGGAGCGCCAGCTTTGGAAGCCGGAGCTATTGGCGATCGCACTTTTCAAACTTTGCCAAAGCTCAGAATCCGGGGCGGCATCTGGGGCGGCGTGAGCAGGGGCGTTAGATGATGAGCTTGTCATAGTAACCTCCAGTTGGAACGAACCCAAAGAATGCTCCTACGAGTTCCTCTATATACTCTTTAAGGATAGCTTAAGGCCCAAAAAGTAGATGTAGCGCTCGCCACGGTTCTCAGCCACAACCCCAGTTCTCAAAGGAGTCTTTAAAGATTAACTTCAGATGCTGTCTCAGTTGATTCAGGCGCTACGTCTGATTCAGGCACTATGTCAGCGGCTTTCGCCAAAGGCTGAACGGCTGGCGGTGCGGGCAATATCTGATTGACGCGCAGCCCTATGATTAGAAAAGTGGAGGCGATCGCCCCCTCCTCAAAAATCGCTACCCGCTTCAACGTATCTGGCCCCACCAAAATTACTCGAATCGCACTTACCGCAATTTGTAAAAAGGTGCAGGCTAAAAAGAAGGTCACTGCTGCGCTGATGAGCCCGGCGGCGGGCCTCATGACTGGAGTAACTTGAGGCGATCGCTCATAAAGCTGCACCAATATCCACAGCAAACATATGGCTGTCATCCCTGCCAACGCCTTTAGTTGCCAAGACTTCAAGACAGTTAAACAGCGCCGCTGATCTTCACTGAGCACCGCCGGTTTGAGCGCCAATGGCGGCAGGCTAAAGAGATAAAATGGTCTTGCGAGCTGCATGTATAGCGAAGGCGCGATACCGAGTAGTGCGATCGCCCAAAACTGCGTCCTATAGGGCAAAGCAGGGCCAGCCGAAGCCAACCCCGCCAGACAAATATCCAACAGCAGAGGCACCGCCGCCAATCCGACGAGATGCACCCATAAATAGCGACCCTGCTGTACTTTAATCATGGTCTAATCATGGTCTAAGCGTGGATCCTATGCCGGAGCCAACGTACGACGCTGAGAGATCATCTTGAAGGCGCTAATAATATCGCCTTCTTTCCAATCGTTGAAGCCACCAACGGCAATACCGCATTCAAAGCCAGCGTTGACTTCTTTGGCATCATCCTTCATCCGCTTCAGCGAATCGAGGTTGCCCTCATAAACCGTTTCCTCATTGCGCGTTACTCGCACCCGACAGTTGCGCGTAACTTTGCCAGAGAGCACGTAACAACCAGCGACGGTGCCCTTGCGTACGGGGAAGACCGCTCGGACTTCCACTTTTCCTAAGGACTCTTCTACCATCTCCGGCTCTAAGAGACCTTCCATCGCCCCTTCGATATCCTCTAGAAGCTGGTAGATGATGTCGTAGTCGCGAACATCTACGCCAAGGTTGTCAGCCGCCTGCCGCGCATTCCCGGCCAGCGTCGTATTAAAGCCAATAATGACGGCTCCACTGGCGGCTGCCAGGTCAACGTCAGTTTCGCTAATTTCACCTGGCGCGGCCATCAGCACGCGAATTTGCACCTCGTTTTGGGGTAGCTGTTGCAGTGAGCCTAAGATAGCTTCCAAAGAGCCCTGAACATCTGCTTTCAAAATCAGATTCAGCTCTTTGAGATCGCCTTCTTTCGCTTGCTCTGAGAGTGAATTCAGCGTCACTCGGCGAGAGGCCATGGTTTGAGCCAGCCTGGACTGACGCTGCTCAATCGCTTTCTTATCAGCCGCTACCCGCGCATCTCGCTCTTCGGCATATACCTCAAACTCTTCACCGGCTGGGGGCACATCGTTTAGGCCGAGCACCTCCACTGCAAAGGAAGGTTTAGCGCTTTGCGATCGATTGCCGCGATCATCAGTCATCGCTTTAACTCGACCGAACACAGGGCCTGCCGCAAACGCATCCCCGATTTTGAGCGTCCCGTTTTGCACCAGCAGCGTTGCCACAGGGCCACGGGCTTTGTCTAAGTGCGCCTCAATCACGGTGCCACGAGCTAAGCGATCAGGATTGGCCTGTAAGTCTTCGATTTCAGAAACCAGCAGCAGCATTTCTAGAATGGTGTCTACGTTCTCGCCAGTAATCGCACTTACGGGCACCATAATGGTGTCGCCGCCGTACTCTTCAGGCACAAGCTCGTATTCCATTAGCTCTTGCTTTACCCGGTCGGGATTAGCCGCTTCTTTGTCGATTTTGTTAATCGCGACCACAATGGGCACGCCAGCCGCTTTCGCATGGCTAATTGCCTCAATGGTCTGCGGACGGACGCCATCATCAGCCGCAACTACCAAAACGGCAATGTCGGTAACCCTGGTGCCTCTCGCTCTCATGGCGGTAAACGCTTCGTGGCCCGGTGTATCCAAAAATACGATTTGGCCCGACTTGCGATCGCTATTTGGATTTGACTGCAAATCGACATGGTACGCACCAATGTGCTGCGTGATGCCACCAGCCTCGCCTTCGGTAACTTTGGCCTGGCGAATATAGTCCAACAGGCTAGTTTTACCGTGGTCAACGTGACCCATGATAGTCACTACCGGCGGACGGTGCTGAAGATCATCCGCATCTTCTTCACCAACCATCTCGGTGACCTTGCGAGCCTCAGGGGCCTCTTCAGCGGTAACAGATTCTACACCGAACTCTTCAGCCACCATTTCAGCGGTAGGCATATCTAGCGTTTGGTTGACATTGGTGGCGATTCCTTTGAAGAAAAGCAGCTTAATGATGTCGGTCTGAGGTACCGCTAGCTGGTCGGCTAGATCATGCACGCTGATACCACCTGTCAACACGATCATCTCTGGCTTTTCAGGAACAGCCTCCTGGCGACGTTCCCGGCGCTCTCTGCGAGAAGGCGATCGCGTCTTGGTCTTTTTAGTGGTGGGTGCGGGCTTCGCCTGGCGTTGGCCTTTGGGCTTGGGCGGACGCATCAACGATAGAGAAATTTGGGCGGGCGTGACGTCGCTGTTGGACTCTAGATCTTCAAAATCATCGTCGTCATCAACAATGACACGCTGGCGTTTGGTCTTTGTGGCCTTTTTAGGCCGCATTTCCTGCTCGTCGTCCTCTTCACCACCAGCGACGCGCTCCCGACGTTTGGGCGGGCGAGGTGGCGTTGGCCGACGTAATTCTAGCGCAGGATCCACAAATGCCTGGTCGTCATCATCACCGTCGTTATCGTCATCAGTGTTGCTGCTAGAGTCTTCTAGCGCAGCCGTGCGAGACGGTGGACGGCGAAGTTCGGTGGCAGGTTTTGGGGGCGCTGGCGGTGCGGCAGTCCCGCCACCCGCCGAAGGCCGACTCGGACTTGGACGATCTCCATTGCTGACGGAGGTACCACTGCTAGCGGCAACGCGGTCACGCTTTAGTACGGGTTTGGCCACCCGGATAGCATCTTGGTCGCTGCTGTCATGGCTGTCGCTTCTAGCCGTCGTCGTCTTTGATGAAGACGACGGTCGAGACGGCGGCTCTACTAACCTCGGCTTGAGCTGATCGGGGCTAGTTGCCCCAGAGGTCGTAAGAATTTTCTCCGGCTCTCTAGCGGCATCAGGTTGGGCGGGTTCGGGGGTAGGTCGAGCGGGTTCGTCAGCCTTCTTTTCGTCAGCCTTTTTGGAGCCTGACGAAGTCGCAGGCCGACTGGGTGGGCCTACTAGAGATGGACTTGGCGATGAGCTGTTCGCATCCGCAGCAGAAGCTGCTGGCTTGTTAACGCCAGGCGGCTTTTGGAGTGCTGCTGGCTCGACTGGCGCTTTGGGTGCAGTCGCTGCAGGCGGGGTTGCCGGACGAGGATAGCGACGAATTTCTAAAATTTGTTGTTCGCGAGGACGAACGGGCTTCTTGGCAATCGAAGGTTTTGTGCCGCCTGAACGACGAGGGGGCTTGGCTTTAGTAACAGTGGATTTGCCAGCAGGCTGATAGCCGCTCGCAGTCGCTTCTGCCCTAATCCGCTCAGCGTCTTCTTCTGTGATGGTGCTGCTGTGGCTTTTTACCGAGATGCCAAGCTTGTCACAGATAGCCAGTATGTCTTTGTTTTCGATATCTCTGTTTACTTTGTCGGCCAACTCCCTCGATAGCTCATAAATTCTCACTTTGCCCTTATTCATCCTTTTCCTCTTAAACCTGACTAACTAATGTGTGTTACATAAGACCTTTTGCCCTTATCGAGTCAACACGTCAGACACTTAAGTGCATCTGACATTAAATCATAGGGTAGATTGGCAGTTAATTGGCACCCCTAACACAGATCTATAATTATCTGCTTCTGCCATTCAATCATTGTAATCAAAACAGTTGCGGATGTGGCTGGGCGCTCAACTGTTTTTAAAGGTTTGCGGTAAAGCCTGCCCTTCTTTACGAGCAACTATGCGTTCTTCTAGAGCTTGATATATTTCGGTTGGAACGGGCGATCGCAATACCCGATCCAACCGATTCTTTTTTTGAGCGGCCTTCAGGCAAGCTGCTGTGGGGCATAGATAGGCAGAGCGTCCCATCCCTTCATCTAGCTGAATACGGTGATCGCGAGACGTGCGAACAATTCGCAGCAATTGATCCCGGTGCATCGTTTTGCGGCAGCTAATGCACAGGCGATGATTTTTCTCTGCCATGGTTTCAGCCCTCAACGCTTCGTGCTTACTCCTCTTCTGTGACGGCCTCAACCGCAGCGTCTTCAAGGGTGACTTCTGCAGTCGAGCCTTCGACGGTGTCGAGCGGTGCTTCAGCTTCGATGACGGCTTCGAGGATGCCTTCTTGAGAGGCGATCGCTTCCGTCACATCCTGGGCTGTTTCATTCCCCATGCTGACGTTGGCAGCGGCCATATCGGCGCTACCAGAGTTCAACTGGGTGGTTTCCAGGTAGTTGCTTTCTATGTGCTCGTCCGTATCGGGCGTTTCGCCCAAATCGCTCGCTGCCGATTCCACTAGCTCGTCTTCGCTAACAGCCTCAGTTTCGGGCTCTTCCACCAGGTCGTCAAAGACAGGAGGCTCTTCACCTTGCGCGATCGCCTCATCGATCGCCTGCTGCCGGGCCTTCTCTTCGGCCACGGCTCTAGCTTTGGCGCGCCACTCTTCCGCTTCTGCAACCTCAGCCGCTTCTTCTGCGGCCAATCGCTCAGCCTCTTCTGCCGCTAGCCTTCTAGATTCTGCGATCGCTTCCGCCTTCTCATTTTCAGCGTCGTAGTCATATTTAGCCGAGTCCTTGATATCAATTTTCCAGCCAGTCAGTCTTGCGCCCAAGCGAACATTCTGTCCCTCTTTACCAATGGCCAGACTGAGCTGATCTTCAGGCACTAATACATGAGCCTGACGTCCTTCTGGATCCATCAGCCGAACTTCATCGACTCTCGCCGGGCTGAGCGCATTAGAAATGTAAGTAGCTGGGTCAGGCGACCAGCGGATAACGTCGATTTTTTCGCCCCGCAGCTCGTTAACCACGACTTGGATGCGCGATCCTCTTGCGCCAATACAGGCTCCCACTGGATCGACATCGCTTTCTAGCGTGTCTACCGCGATCTTAGTGCGTGGCCCCACCGAACGTGAAGGGGGGTTAGCCTCACGGGCGACGGCCACAATCCGCACCACCTCATCTTCTATCTCGGGCACTTCGTTAGAAAATAGCTCGACAACTAAGCTGGCGTCAGAACGCGATACCAGTAGCTGCGGGCCTCGGTGCGATCCTTCAGAGACCCGCTTTAGGGCGACGCGGAAAGTGGCATTTGCCCGATAGTTGTCATTCGGAAGCTGGTCGCGCTTGAGCAACTCAGCTTCGGTATCGGGCTGGCCCAGGCCGCTGCTGACGGCCATAATCACGGATTGCCGCTCGAAGCGCAGCACCCGCGCGTTCAAAATAGAGCCTTCTAGATCTTGAAATTCCTCTTGAATGAGTCGCCGCTGCTGGTCGCGAAGCTTTTGGGCTAATACCTGCTTGGTTTGAATTGCAGCCATGCGGCCAAAGTCGTTTTGCTCGGGGGTGACATCTAGCACGACGGTGTCGCCAGCTAGGGCTTCGGGCGCAACTTCTTGAACTTCCTTCAGGCCGATTTGGTGGTCGGAGTTTTCGACGGCTTCGACGATGGTTTTGTTAGCTAATACGCGAAAGCCCTCGTCTTCGGTGTCTAGTTCTACATAGAAGTTGTCAAAATATTCTTCGTCGAACTGGCTGCTGTCGATGCGCTGGGTGCGGCGATAGCGCTCGTAGCCTTTAAGCAAGGCTTCGCTGAGCGCCATTTGGACGGCGCTTTGCGGCAGGTTTCGTTCTTGGCTAATCGTTTCGACCATTGTTTGCAGGCCGGGCAAGCTCACCATGGACATAGGCAATACCTCTTTAATAACAACTTAAATTTTCTAGAAAATTTCAGGATTCTTCGGTGCTGAGCTGAACGGATTGGACGAGGTTTAGCGGCAGCTTAACGGGTCGGCCTTTGAGGTTGAGTGACAGTTTTTCATCGTCTCGACCGACCAGGCTACCTTGCCAAACCTGCTTGTTTTTGTGGGGCTCGCTGAGCTGAACTTCGACGGGGAAGCCTTTGAAGACTTGAAAGTCGCGATCGCTTGTCAGCACATCAGAAACGCCGGGGCTCGATATCTCTAATACATAGGCGTCCGGAATCAAGCTCGATTCATCTAGGGCATCGGTGAGCGCTATGCTCAGGCGTTCGCAGTCATCAAGCCCGGTATCTTCCTGGTTTGGGTTGCACACATCTATGCGCAGCACAGGCGGGCTCTGGTTGGTTTGAAACACCGCGTCCACGATTTCTAGGCCGATGCTATGGGCTAGGGGCGTAGCCAGTTCGATGACTTGAGGAACTAAAGGATGGGCCATAGAAAATCAAGAAGAGACTGCAAGCAAGGGGCTAACTCGGGGAAAAGCGCTTGAGAAAAAAGCGCCAATAAAAAAAGCGGGCTCTTTCAAAGCTCCCACTTTTCGCATAAGACCCAGCCGGGTCAGACGAATTAGGCTAGATAGTGAGTGATCTCTACCTAGAGCAGTTGGCTAATGTCTGCTGCTAAAGCAACTGCCCGCATCCGAGCAATGGCTTCAGGTCAACAGCAATGACCTGCTGCGCTAATAAGTTTAGCGCATGGCTCTACAAAACTATAGCCATCCGCCATGAAAAGTGAAGCAGCGTACTACTCGTGAACTAGGCCAAAGACTAGTCGGATCGCTAAGATCAGTTTGCTCTTACGCATGAGTCATCGCGCAATGGAACCGTCTGTTGTTT
>JBAQZP010000091.1:0-24564 GCA_049791095.1 Phormidesmis sp. | reverse complement strand
TACTCCAGTTGCGGATGCGGTAGTGGCTTGTCATGGGTTTTGTGGTGTGTTGTTGTTATCCACTACTTTACCGATTTACCACTGTCCTCCGCAGCTTCCTATCGACCCATTCATGCAACAAAGCCATCTTAATTTATAAAAGTATCTTTAGCAGATTGAAGAAAGATGAAAAGACCTTTGCAATTTTCAGTGGCTATAGCTTGTTAGCTACGACAGCGAACTGCAAGTAGCGCATGTCTTCTATTTTTTCAGAGAACAGAGGAAGCAACCAATTCAGATATCTGTACTTACCAGGTAGCTTCATTTCTTTAATAGGATTAAGCCCTTCTATAGTCTTCACGTCGTAACCAAGACGGTCAAAGGTTGTCAGTATACTCCTGCGAGTGAAAAATCTTAGATGAGTTTTATCTAAAATGCCTCGTTCTGTGTACTCCCAATTTCTATAAACTAACAAATCAACGATATTATGGAAATACCGAACATTTGGAATTGAGGCAACAATAACGCCTTTATCGCTAAGCAACTGCTTGCAGTAAGTAAGGCTACCAAAAGGGTCAATCAGATGCTCCAGCACATCGTTAAAGATGATGCAATCAAAAGCTTTTTCCGGCAACTTTAGCTCTTTACCGAAAGAACCCTTGATAACTTTGTCTAATCTTTTTCTAGCTTCAAAAATAGCATATTCGTCACTATCAATCCCCCAGACCTGCGCTGAGTATTCATTTTTTAAGAGTGCTCCAAACTTCCCACAGCCACAACCAACTTCTAAAATTACAGAGGAGTTTTGCGGCACATACTGCAGCATATCGGAGCGTTCTGCCTCAAAGTAACTTCGATCTTTTGATTTGTAGTCTTCCTGGAGGGCTATTTCATTGTTCATGTTTACTGATCTCTACAGTAGGAAAACAGTTAATATGTGGCTGAATAAGATGGTTGTCAGATGTAGATGGCTTCTCTACTTTTGGTTTCCCACTTTAAAAGGGGTCTTACGACTCCAGGAAATTGCAGAGCATAGTCCCCTCTGGCTGAATCGCCGTTCATAGGATCACTGACACTAAAGGCAATTGCATCTAATTCGTGGAAATGAATAATAAATGGAGACTGTTCTAAAATTGCAACGCCAACAATCACAGTACCTTCAGCAAGAAAGTTTCCTGGAATCCACATTGTAGAGCTATAAGTACCTTTGGTTCTAGGAATTTTTCGCATCTCTGAAACAACATCATGCGAGTTTAATATGTTAGTACCCGCCTCATTGAATAAATTAATTGAATGGGTAAAAACAGATTTTTCCTTCAAAACCTCATATTTCATAGTAATACCAATAGGTTTCGTTATGTCAAAGCTATCAGATGTAATGTAGCTTTCGTTATGCGCATTGACTTCAAGCAAACGTACAACGTCGTTACCGGGCACTTTGTTCGCCTTGTCCCATCTGCGTTTTGCCGTCGTTCCAAAGTCAGACTTTAAGTAGAAGCTTATCACCTCAGTAGTTAATCCTGAGTGCTGTATCTTTCCACTACTCATTAAAATTGCTGTGTTGCACAATCTGGAGATAGTTTCCATGCTGTGGCTAACGAATAAGATAGTTCTACCTTCTCCAGATACTTCTTCCATTTTTCCTAAGCATTTTTTCTGAAACTTCGCATCTCCTACCGCTAGCACTTCATCAATAATCAAAATTTCCGGTTCTAAATGCGCAGCTACAGCAAACGCTAAGCGAACGTACATTCCAGAAGAGTATCTTTTAACAGGAGTGTCTAGAAATTTTTCGACTTCGGCAAAAGCAACGATTTCGTCAAACTTCCTATGGATTTCTATTTTGCTCATGCCTAGAATTGCCCCGTTGAGAAAAATATTTTCCCGACCTGTCAGCTCTGGATGAAATCCTGTCCCGACCTCTAGCAAGCTCGCTACGCGACCATTAACTTTAATTCTACCGGTAGTAGGTTCCGTAATTCGGCTCAACACCTTGAGAAGAGTCGATTTTCCGGCACCGTTACGACCGATAATACCGAGGCGATCGCCCTGCTTAATCTCAAACGAAACATCCTTCAGCGCCCAAAACTCATCTAAAGCGCTAGCTGCTTGCCGGTCTTTTGGCTGCCTAAAGCGATCTGCAATTCCCTTCGCACCATTTGCAATCACATCGCGCAGCGCAGTATATCGTTCACCCTCCTGTTTATGTCCAAGAGTATATTTTTTACCTAAGTTTTCAACTCGGATAACGGTATCAGACATAATTATCTAAAAAGTATGGAAGGAAGCTAAAAGTAAAAGAAGTTTTCGAGCTATCAGCAGCGCTGGTAAAACCTAGTGCCACGCGGCGATGCTAAATGATGTCGGCAAATGTGCGCTCAGTTTTGCGGAAAAATTGAATGCCTGTCACCAAAATGAAGCTCACTAACCCTAGCGATAACAAGAAACCAGGCATATAGATATTTGACTCTCCACCTAAAATTGCCCAGCGGAATCCATCAATCACCCCGACAATCGGATTTATGGAATACAGCAGCCGCCACTTGTCTGGCACGACGCTGCTGCTAAAGCCCACTGGAGAGATATATAGACCAAACTGCACAATGAACGGCACAATATAACGGAAGTCTCTATATTTAACGTTTAAAGAACAAAGCCATAGTCCAGCACCCATTGAGGCGGCAAAAGCGATCGCAATAAACAAAGGCAAAGTCACGATCCGCCAGCTCGGCATAAAGCTGTACCAGGCCATCAGTCCCAATAGAATGATTCCCGACACCATAAAATCTACAAAGCTAGTCACTACCGCGCTTGTCGGCACTACCAACCGAGGAAAATACACCTTAGAGATCAAATTTGCATTGCTGATTAGGCTGTCACTAGCCGAACTTAGTGAGTTTGCAAAAAACTGCCAGGGCAACATTGCTGAAAACACCAATATTGGATATGGAACACCTTCTGACGGCAGCTTTGCCAAATTGCCAAACACAATTGTAAAAACAACCATTGTCAAAAACGGACGAATCAATGCCCAAGCGACGCCAATGACCGTTTGCTTATAGCGTACAGAGATATCGCGCCAGGCCAGCGTATAAAACAGCTCCCGATAGCGCCAGAGATCTTTCCAGTACTGCTTTTCGCTACGCCCTGCTTCAATGATGAGTTCTGGTGTGTTTGCTGTCATAAAACCTTACAGGTAAAACATGCGAAAAAATTAGTGCCAAACCTTTTGCAGAATTGAGCCGTTTAGTTAAGCTATACGTCTCCTCAAAACTGGCCCTATGCTTGGCCGAGTTTGAGGAGACTGAGATCTCTGTAGAGACCATCAAAGCCCGCGCTCATTGCAAAAAGAATATTAAGAAAGATCTTGCTCTTGATTTGAAGTGTTATTTTGTTCTTCAAACAAAAGCTGTCGCGTTCAGGAAGAAAAAGAGAAATTTTAGAAAAAAGAGATGGTTTTGTTTGGAGGATACATCGCAAGATCTATATGCTTGTCTGATTTATCTGACCACCACAAAATCTTTTGTGCCGTAATAGTTTGTACGCTTTGACTGTCGCCGGGTAAACTCACTGACTGTAGGATTGCCCGACGGTAAAATCACACCTTGAGCCTGGTGCCATAAATTTTCAGGAATTGTTGATAGCGTATAAGTTTTGTCCACCGATTGCGTTACCCAATACCATTCATTTTGCTGACACTCTTCGCACCAAAAAGCCTCTAACCACTCGCCCTGTAAAGGAACCGTTGTATAGTTGGCCATTACCCTAACAGAAGCGCTGCGACCCATCCCTCGCGATCGCAATTGCTCAGCTTTATCTGCATATAGCCGATGCTTCTGGCTGACGCTATCGACATAACAACCGTGAATTGGGCAGTAAATGGCTCGCCGCTTAGACCGCTTTCGATTCCGACGCTTCTGTACCTGCACAAAGACCTCCTAAGGTAAAAGTGTTCAAAACAATCTTTGACTCAGCAACTAGAGAACTATTTCTGCATCGAAACTACCCGCTTGTCGCAGGAGGATTTAGTCAAAAGATTTTGCCGCTGGTATCAAGTAATTTTTATATAAACGCCAACATTATAGTCTCAGCCTTCTGAATATTTGACCTCAGGGTAATTACAGATTTTTTTGCTTGTTATCAGCGATCGCAGCCTATTTCAGAGCGCGATCGCCCAGCGCCCACCGAAAATCCCACAGCTATCTATGCTGCAACGGACGTGATCACCTGCAAATACTGACGTGAAATAATCTCTGGCGTAAAATGTGCCTCCAAGTACCGCCGCCCTGACTCACCCAGTTGTTCAGCCCGCGCCCGATCGCTCGACAGCTCGCGAATGAACGCAGCCAACGCCACCGCATCCCCGTTATCAAAAGCAGCTCCACAGCCAGCGACCGTTAGCAGCTCGCCTAAGTAAGATTCCGGTGGACAAATTGCCCCAATCGGTCTTCCTGTTGCCATTGCCGGATACAGCTTGCTCGGCGCTACCAAACTTTCCATTCCTGGCGCTACGCTCACTAAAGATAGGTCGCCAGACGCTAACGAATAAGGCAAAACAGCCTTTTCTTGGTAAGGTAAAAAGCGAAAGGTCTTCAATCCATACTCTTTAATAGCGGCGATTAGCGGTTCTCGCTTAGCGCCGCCGCCGATGCAGACAAACAAAATAGGCTCGTCTTTTAGTAGCCAGGCGGCTTCTAGCAATGTATCGATATCGTGGCAACGGCCCATATTGCCCGAATACAGCACCACAAAGGCGTTAGTCAGCTCATGCTCTTTGACAAACCAATTGTCTTCTTTAGAAATTGGTACAATTTGCTTGTTATTCGACCAGCTATGAATAACTGAAATTTTATCTTCTACTTCTGGGCAATGATGAACTATTCGCTGCTTCATAGAAGAACTCAGCACAATGATTCCAGAAGATCTGCGCCAAACCTGCCGATTGACTAAGCGCCAAAATTTGGCAATTGGATGATCAGCTTTGACAACCTCCAGTTCAATTGCAATGTCAGGATACAAATCGTATAGCAGGCAAATATAGCGAGTGCCTAAAAACAGATTGGCCAAATACCCAATCACCGGCAAAAAAGGCGGCGCGGTGGTGACTAGCAACACTTCGTACTGACGAGCGCATCGCACTAAATGCAAAATCGCCCTAAGAGCAAATAACAAGCCGTTGATCGCTTTGCCTCTGATGCGGCTAGGCACTAGCTGGCTCATGCGCGATCGCTTCACCCACACTCTGTCTCTGCGCTCGACCTTAGGGGCTTCCCCCTTTTTAAAGGCATACCCCGGCTGCCCGGTAAAGACATTTACATTCATCCCCTGATAGCTAAGCTGATTGACAAGTTCTTCGATGAGCTGACCGGTTGCTGCAAAGTCAGGTGGAAAAAACTGAGTTAATATCAACAGTTGCAAAGCGCTTGAAGTGACAGCGGGTTTCGCCCTTGCGCTTAACAACCAGCTCTTTTGAGCTAAAGGTTTTCCGAGTACCATAATTCCTTTCTCACAACAACATCGGACTCACTATCTGGAGTCGTAACAGCTCGCCATACCTGCCAGGTAAAAAAGCTGATCAAGGCGGTTAGTTCGGCAAAAAACATTAGCGGACTCGCCATGTCCAGCAGCACAAAAGCTAAGCTGCTAACCGTTAGACTGAGTGCATACATGACCCAAACGGTAGCGCGATGAGATAGCTGTAGCTGCAATAGACGGTGATGCAGGTGACGATTGTCGGCGCTAAAAGGAGAGCTTTTGCAATAGATGCGAGTAAAGATAACTCCAGCCATATCACCCAGTGGTACGGCCAAAATAATCAACGGTAACAGTGTTGCAAAGGGACTGTCTAACTGCTGCGGCCCGGCAATGCACAGGCTCGCTAGCATAAAGCCAATAAAGTACGAGCCGCCATCGCCCATAAATATTTTGGCTGGATTGTAGTTGTAGTACAAAAAGCCTGTCAGGCTGCCTAAAAGCGCAGAGCCGACTAGAGCCGGTACCGGCTGTGCCATCGCCACACTCAAGGCTACCAACACTATGGTGGAGATGCCAGAAACACCGGTCGCTAGCCCATCAAGGCCATCCATCCAGTTAACGGCGTTGACAACGCCCACCAACCAAATCACAGTAATCGGTAGGCTCAGCCCGCCCAAAGGAACCGTTTCCCAGCCGGGCAGGGCCAGGGTCTCGATGCGAATGTTGTAGCACCACAAAATAGCGGCGATCGCACTCTGCATCCACAGTCGATTAAAAGCAGATAAGTCGAACAGGTCATCCGCAAAGCCTACTAAGAAAAACCCACCGCCGCCTAACAAGAGAATCAACACGGTGGATAGCGCTTCGGCACTGAACGGGACGGTCGCATCAGTGAAGCCAAGGCAAGCTAGCGAGAGTGTAGTCGCTCCAAAAATGGCGGCACCGCCCAGGCGTACCATGGGTTGTTGATGAACTTTTCGTGCAGAGGGCGCGTCTAGCTTCCTAAATATCAGCGCAATTGATTTGACAAGGGGAGTTATTAGCAACACCATGCCCAAAGAGAGCATACAAACGGTTATGTAGATCCAACAGATGGTCATTTTTCCATTTTCCTATTCGGAAAAAGCCTATTTTTTAAAGTGTTTAAAGCCCTTAAAGGTACTTTCAGGCAGACGCTTTACACCCTCGAACAAGCGAAGTAGATTCACACAGCTAATATTCCCTATCTATGAGTGAAACTAAGACAATATGACCCAATAAGAACAAGAAAATCAGGTGCTAACAGGTGAAAGGCTGACAGCGCATCCGCTAATTTCTTTAACTCAACGAAAAAATCCAAGCAGGTCAGCCCGCCTGGATCCGCATATTTACAGTGACGCGATCGCACCCAAATCCGTATTTTCAACAGACACAAAAGCAGGCTTACTCGCTCAAAAGCGCAATCATTACGACGCTCTTTCCATGGCATACATCGCTGGCAAAAGCTGACCTATGCCTAAAGGCGTGAGTGCCTCTGTCTGCCAGCCTTCGGGGCAATGGCTGACAATGTAAGGGCAAACCGAAAACTGTTGTAAGGCGTGAGGCCGCACGTCTATGCGCAAAAAGCTGTGGAAGGGCTGCGGCTGACGGCGGCGACCTTGCATTCCAGCATACAGACGAGAAGTGGCGACTACATCGGTGCGGCTGCGGCCTGCTCGGGAGAGTTTTTCTAAAATGTCGGCTCCGGCCTGGCGCTGTCGTCGCACGTCTACGCCGCTGCCGCCACAGATAATCCAGTCCAGGTGGGCATCGGCATGTCCGGTCTGGGCCGTTTGCACATGTTCTAAACAGTGGGCATGGCCG
Source organism: Phormidesmis sp. (assembly GCA_049791095.1). Lineage (GTDB taxonomy): Bacteria > Cyanobacteriota > Cyanobacteriia > Phormidesmidales > Phormidesmidaceae > Phormidesmis. The sequence continues at coordinate 17,268 of JBAQZP010000091.1, read as the reverse complement.
CTGATGACCAAATTAACCAGCGGGCCTTTTGGGGGAACAAACCCGCTACCTGAAGCAGGTTGTTCTATCGCCGCTGCGACTCGATTTAAAAGCGATCGCAAATGACGACGTACCCATAGTGTCTCGGGCTGTTGCCAGCGGCTCTCTTCGGTGGTGTAGGGTGAATGGTGTAAATAGATAATTCGCCCGACGGTGCCAGGTGTTTGCCAGGACGCGATCAGGCTTTGCTCTAGCCAGTTCAACTGCTCGTGGTCGAACCCTTTTGCCCGGTCGTCGGTGTTCCAACTGTTAGAGTCGAGGGCAAAAAAATCTACGCCACCATAGCGGTAGCGGTAGTATCGATTCGGCAAGCGGGTGAATTGTCCTGGCTGATAGTTCAAACAATATTGTTCAGAATCAGAAGTGCTAGCGCTGTAGTGAGTGGCTAAATGTGAGGTTAGCTGCTGGGGAGATAGCCTGGCCAGGTCATCTAAAAAAGTCTGCCCGTAGGCTTCACCGCCTTGGCCGCCATAGTGGCCCCAGTCGATGCCAACTTTGCGCAGGCGATCGCACATTCCCTGCAACAGCCACTGCCATAGCTGCGCCTTTGCGCCCAACTCGGCATAATCATGATTGCCCGGCACCGGCAGCAACGGTCGGTTAAACACTACAGATTCGGCGCTATAGCCAGGACGCGGCAACCGAGACAGCAGCGCCTGATAAGGTCTCAAGAACCCAGTCCAATAGTTCTGGTAGCTACCAATCGGATAGGTCACATCTCCGGTATGAATCAAAAACTGACTCTTACCGAGCTGTTGCATAAGCTGCTCGGCAAAAGCTGTTGAAAAATCAGAGGCTGAGCCTGCGGTTAGGCTGCCAGCATCCGTGTCACCCATTACTAAAAAAGAGAACGCGGAGGGAGCGACGGGAGCGCCTGCGATCGCCACCTGAGTTTGGTCAATATTTCCACGAACGGCCTGCGGATGCTGCCATTGCACCTGTTTGGCTAAGGTTGAAGGGCCGTGGGCAAAGCTAGAAGGAAAGATCATCTTCTTTAGGTGTGATGAAATCGAGATTTGGAGGCTGAGAATTGTTTGAGTCCAAGTTTGAGTCCAAGTTTGAGCCCAAGTTTGAGCTAGAAGCTGACGAAAAAGTCGGAGAAGACTGCGGTGAGACCGAGCCCGCCGCACCGTTAGAGCCTGCACCCGTCGCTGCATTGGGGCCATAGCCATACGCATAGTATCGATAGCCGCCCAGACCCGTTGATTTCACGCCGTTTGCCACCATCCCCAACGTAGTAATTTGAGCTAGCTTCAGGGTCTCGATAGTTTGAGTAAGCACCGTCCGACTGGTTTTACCCATGCGGCTCACAAGTACCAATCCATCTGTTTTGCGACCGATCAAACTTACGTCTGCAAGCCCTGTCGTCGGCGGCGCGTCGTAGATTACCAAATCGAAACAGCGCTCAAAGGTTTCCATAAGCTGCTGCATTTTTTGCGAAGCCAGCAGCTTGGTGGGATCGGGCGGAATTTTTCCAGCCGTGAGCACAAATAGCTGACCTTCTGGGTCTACTTGTTGAATCACCGCTTTTAAGGGCAAATCATCGGCAATCAGGTTAGAAAGACCCGAATGGTTGCTGACATTTAGCCGGTCATGCACTTGCGGCTTGCGCAAATCTACATCGACCACTAGCACCCGCTGGCCCATGGCCGTAGCCACTTCAGCCAGGTTTGCAGAAATCGTAGACTTACCATCACCGGGCAGCGCTGAACTGATCACAATCGAGCGGATTGGCCGGTCAGAACTTAACATGCGGATGTTGGTATACAGCACCCTGATCGCTTCTAAAAAGCTGGCTTCGCCGTTGCCACCGTAGCCATAGTAGCCATGGCCTTTTCTGCTGGGGCGGATTTGCGAGAGATTATCTAAGGCTTGGGCGATCGCACCTTTACCTGTCGTCCGGCCATCCTTCAATTCTTTGTTGTAAGGCAATGTGCCCAACAGCGGCAGCTTAGTTCTGGCTTTTAGCTCATCAACCGTATGGTAAACGTCATCTAGCTTCTCTAACAGAAAAGCGATGCCCAAACCCAATAGCAAACTTGCCACGAATCCTAGCATCAAGCTACGCTGCAAGCTAGGAGAAATCGGTGCTCTAGGCTGCGTAGGGGCCTCAATAAGCTGCCAGGGAATCTCGGTTTGCGCCGCTTCAATCTTTAACGTTTCCAGGGTGGTATGAAAGCGAGTTAGCGCCGCTGTAGAGACTTCTAGCTCGCGCTGCAAGTCGGTATATTGACGGATCAAGGTGGGCAACTGGCCTAGCACTTGTTCTACGTTTTGTTCGGCCTGGGAAAGCGTGTTGCTTTGGGAGGCCATGACCTGAAGATTATTGGCTGCGATCGCCTGCTTGGTACCCACTACCCGCTGCGCCTCTTGCTGCAATAGCGGCAAAATATTGTTGCGCTGCTCTTCCAATACCCGAATAGATAAACTACTGGGCTCAAAGCGAGTCAGCTCTGCGGCAATTTCAGTTTCTACCGACCGCAATTCACCTAATAGTTGTTGATAAATAGGGGCATCATCCAAAGCCGCCAGCGTGCCCGACTGATCTTGCAAGCTGTCAAACACCTGCCGAGCCGCCGCAAACTCTCGATCTAACGTCAGGCGCTGTTCTGTCAGGCTCGTTTTCTGTGAAGATAGCTGCGTCGCTTGTACTTCGGGCGTCACAAAGTCGTACTGTCGGCGGAAAGCCTCCATCTGGTTTTGAATTCTATTGACCTCACCTTGCAGATCAGGAAGCTGGTTTGCGACAAAGTTAATGCCCTGTCTCAGGTTAGTCTGGCGCTCTTCTAAAGAATATTTCAAATAGGTTTTAGAGAGCTGATCAAGCACCGCTTGAATTTGAACCGGGTCGGTGCCTGAATAGCTAACTTGCAGAATTTTGGTTTCGTCTATGCGCGTAATCGCCAAGTTTGCCAATAGGGAGGGGTAGCTCAGCTCTGGATAGGTTTGCTTGAGCTGTTCTGCCACTGGCTCTAGCAATTCAGGGCTACGCAGCACCTGCAACTGAGTGTCATAATCTAAACCCGACTTGCCAAAAAAGGCTTTTTGTGGCGTTAGCCCCGAAGCCAGCCCTGAGAGATCATTATCAGCATTTACCGGTTCAATCAATACCCGAAACTGGCCCGCATACACTTTCTCTTGCCGCAGCGCTTTAGCCGTAATGAACGACATCACCACGGCTGTAACCCCCGCAATCACCCAGGCTCGCCGCCTGACAATTCTAATTAAATTGCGCAGCTCGTCCTCTTCTTCCTGCTGAGCGCTAAGCTGCCAGGCTGCTAGCATAGAAGCAGGTTCTGGCAAAGCAGGCGAAATCGGCTGAGGCTTCGGTAAAGCGCCGTTGCCATTGAGCGAGGCAGGTGAAGGTAGCGTTTGAAAAGTTTCCATGAAAGCGCGTTAAGTAAAGAGGGACTACTAGAGGACTGTTGCAGTGACCCAGAACGTTAGGAAAAGTGAAAAAAGACTTTAGAAAAGTGACCTGAACGGATTTACTAACTGAAAAATCGGCCCAAGAACAGAGCCAACCGAATCGGCAAATCGCGCCCGGCCATTGCGGCCCACCACCACCACATCGTTATTTAAGATCAGCGGGTTCTTTTCGGGATCGATGCCTTCATTCAGGTCTATTTCAACCTGCCTTTGCGTGACGGTGCCATTGGGGTTAAGCCGCAGCAGCTCTACCGTTTGGCTAGAGCGCTGATTAAAGCCGCCTGCTGCTAACACCGCCTGGTTCAAGGTCGTGTCGGGGGATACTGACAGTAGCCCAGGGCGCTCCACCTCTCCGACCACATTCACGCTGACGGTGTCTGGCGAGAAGTTGGCCGCTGTGAGCTGAGCAATTTCGCCAGGTGTCGTGGCGCTAGCCGTTGGAATCACTACCGTGTCGCCTTGCTGAAGCACCAGGTCTTGGCTGATGTCGCCTGCTTGCAGCAATTGCCAAAAGTCGAGGTCAATGAGTTGCTGCGAGCCGCTGCGGGTGAGCCGCCTGACCTGAATTTTGCGAATATCCGCAGAAGGCTTAATGCCACCCGCTTTTTGGACGACCTGAGTGACGGTGGTGCGGCCATTGCCAGGTGTTTCTGAGCCGCCAAATTCGTATGCGCCGGGGCGAAATACCTCACCGACGACCGCCACGGTCATTGACTGCTGGGCGCTGGCGGCCAAGTTAGAGGCCGATAGCCGATTGGTTTCTGCAATATTGACGGCGGTGGTTTCTCCAATCACGATGGCGTCACCGTCCCTTAACGGCAAGTCCTGCTGCACGTCCCCATTGTTTAACAGTGCCCACAGGTCAATCATCACCACTTGGGCCGGGCGGCGACCATTGGCGCGTCGTAGCTGCACCTGGCGCAAGTCGGCGGCTTGGGTGACCCCGCCCGCCATTTGCAAGGCTTGAGAGACGGTTGGTAGCTGAGCATCTGCTGCTGAGGTAAGCGTATACAGGCCCGGCTGACTGACTTCACCGGCGATCGCCACTCGTAACGGTCTGGGCGATTGCAGCACAACGGTCACCTGGGGGTATCGCAGCTCTGAGCGATAAGCCGCTGCGATGACGCTGCCTGCTTCTTGCAGGGTGAGGCCGTTAACGTTGACCGCGCCGACGACTGGCAGGCTTAGCGAACCGTCGGCGAGTATCTGCTGCTGGCCGCTGTATTCTGGCACATTGAATATTTCGATGGCGATCGCGTCCCCTGGCCCCAAGGCATAGCTGTCAGACAGTTGCGATCGCCCACTTTGCCCCACTGTCTGTTGGGTTGAGGTCTGTTGAGGCGAGGTCTGTTGAGGCAAGCCATTTTCCAATGAGCCACCTTCAACCGCTAGCTGTGGCAAACTTTCTAGCGTCTGCATGTTTTGGGCGATCGCGCTTCCACCCAGCCCTAGCTCAGCTCCACTCACTGCCAATGCAACCCACAAACTCATTGGAACTACTTGTCGTCGCTTTAATTTAGTCACCATCCGTTCACAACCGTCCAACACGACTTTAAATTCAACCCATAGCTGTTTATTCAACAACCCCTTATTCAGCCTCACGCGGGCCGTCGCCCACCTAGTTCATTCATACAGCGTCAACCATTTTTAACCCGGTCAGCGGAATCACGGAACTTTGTTCTACAGGCTTACCTGCCTTTAAAGCCATGCAAACGCAGGCCCACTATTGAATACCCAGGCAACGTATGAAAGTAACTTGATGTGAAAAATAATCTTTCCTCAGTGATGTCCGCCTCCGTAGTTCCCCTAGTTCCCTCTGCCGCTCAAAGCTTCACAAAGCGACTAAGGGTTTGTACGAAAAGTGCTCATCCGTTGCGTGTAAGTACTTATATTTCTTAGGTTGTGGGCACCAATAGCTACCCCTGGCTACGGACTCGCTCAGCGCCGATGCCCCCTCCATTACTCCTTTAGAGCAAGGGTCTTCAAGCAGTAAAAAAATATCTATAAGATTAAGGAAGCGTTTTTTATGCGCAAAGAATTTATGACGCTGACGATTGCGCTTTTGTGCAGCGCAGTGGTATCGCCTTTTGCTGCCCAAGCCAATGAGCTGCGGCTACAGGAAAGCAAGACACTGATTGTCGCGATAGATCAGCCGATCGCAGAACCTGCAACAGATCTGCCAGATGCCGCTACGCTGCTGCTAGACGCCGAACTATCGGGCGCTGAGCTATTAAACGCTGAGTTTTTTGCTGAGGAAATTGCCGAGGTTGAAGGGGCTGGTCGCGAAGTGGTGGCTGCTGATGCTGATGCGATCGCCCAATCCCTCCCATCTTTAGAAGAAATTCAACAAATCCAACAAGATCTAAGAGATTTAAATATTCCCGCCCCGGTTCGCCGCCGTCGCCGGGCCTATCCAGGTATTTCTATTTCTAATCCTACCGGCTATGGCGCAGATCGCGGTCAAGTCTTTGCAGGCGTAGGCTATCAGTCCAGGACTCGCTTTAGCGGTGGCCGCAATCCTGGGACAATTTTTGAAGGCAATGGCGCAAATGACGGCACAGTCGGCATTGGCTTTGGTGTGGGCGATGCTCGCGAGGGTGTCGGTGTGCAAGTTTCCTATACTGCCGCGAGCTTTGGCGGCAGCCGTCCGCCGTTGAGCGGTGGCTTTAATGCCAAAATTCACAAGCGGTTTGGCGATGGCTGGGCGGCGGCGATCGGCGGCGAAGGCATTATCAATTTTGGCCGGTTGCCCGCAGACGATGACCAGATTGAGTTCAACGATTTTGAAGGCACTTACTACGGGGCGGTGACTCGGGTCATTTCTCTTAGAGAAGATTACCAGCAGCCCTTTAGCCGTTTGATTATCACGGGGGGCGCAGGATCGGGGCGGTTTCGCTCTGTCGATAAGATTGTTAACGGTGAGTTTGGCGTGGGTGTTTTTGGCAGTGCGGCGCTGCAAATTGTACCCTCTACCAACCTGATTACCGAATGGACGGGTCAGGATTTGGCCGTTGGCGTATCGGTTGCACCTTTTCGCAACATTCCGATTGTCTTTACGCCTGCCGTTCGCGACCTCGCTGGCGAAGGCGATGGCAATCCTCGCTTTGTATTGGGCGTAGGCGTTTCGCTCAGTGAAGCCTTTTCCTTGCTGGGGCTCTAAGGGGTCTGTCACATCAGACGCGCTTGAATCCTGGCAAAGGCTGGGTGCATCTTGTCCACTGTTTAGCCCCCTTACATAGGAAAAGATTACACATGAAACCCTCTCGTTTGACAGCTCACGCTTTTGTGGCCGTCATGCTGTTGACCGCTACGGCCCCTGCCTTGGCGCAGGCCAATGTCTCTGACATCACTGGCCCCAATGTCTCTGATATTACCGGCCCAAATGTCTCTGACATCACTGGCCCGAATACCTCTGATATTACTGGCCCCAACACCTCTGATATCACAGGGACGGATACGAGCAATGGTGCTCGGCGGGCTGTTGCGGCGGGCTTGAGCCAGGAAGATATTGACGAGCTGGCCGAACAGCTTGGCGCAGCTTATGCGGTCTGTGCGAGTGGCGGCGACTGTACCGCGTTCAGCACTCTGTTAGAACGTAGCAGCTACATTCTCGACGGCGAGTAGTCAATGCTTTGGGTGCAGTTTGGTGGGAGCGATCGCCATGCGATCGCTCTTCTTAAGATTCGCTCCTAAAGCCCCACAACGCTCGCACCTTTAAGTTTTCTCAGAAGTCTAAAAAAAGCAGAGTCTGCGACATCAGTCTCAAACCGGACGCCTCGTAAGCAGAGCTATCGGCGCTCAAATCACCGCTCAAATCACCTAAGAGGCGCGGCATATCTAGATAGCTGGCCCGAGAAGGGCTGATAGTTTGTGTTTGTATCTGTTGGCCAATTTCAAGAAACGCTTCATGCAGAGCAGCTTTAAGCGAGGCTACTCGAATGGGATCGGATTTATCAACATTCCAAGCTACGCTATGGGGCAACAGTTTTGCCGCCGCATGACGCATTAGCCAGCGATTCTGTTTTTCTCGATAAAACATCTCAGGCGGCAAGCCCAACGCAAACTCTATAATTCGCTTGTCCAGTAGCGGATAGCGATATGTAATGTTGTATCTTTTACCCAATGTAGCCCATGCTTCTATTCGTTCACTCAGGTGACCGTTATCGAGCAGAGCTAACTGTGATTGTCTCACGCTTAAATAGCGTAGTGGTCTATTTTGATAGGGTTTGACCTGATGCACAAAATCGGGATGCAAGTAGTGTGTTAACGGCCGACGTCGCCGGGTAGTCGTCAGCCACTGGTGCATCTGCTGTAGCCAGAGACATTGAGGAAAAATACCTTTATACAAAATGTGCCTGAAGGGATCACTGCTTACAGCTTGGCTTTCTTGCCATAGCCGACGCCATTGCCCAGAGCGCAACAAGTTGGCATAATGTCCGCGTCCGCCAAACGAAATCAGCTCGTCTCCGCCCCAGCCAGACAATAATATCTGTATATTATCTTGCTGCGCCTGATGCATCACGAGCTGTTCTTGAAACAGCATTGCCGCAGCCGGTAGCAAGGTAAGGTCGCGAGCCAGACCCACTTTGAGATCATTGCCAGTGAGTTGTTGAAAGCGCAGTGTTAAATCTAATTGCGATCGCACTTGCTCAAGCAAACTATGTTCGGCAGCAGGCGACTCCCCTCCAGGTGGCGGTAACCAGCAGTACGCCAACGGTAAGCTGCGGTTGTGATTGCCCAATATTTGGGTAGCTAAAGCGGCAACAGTCGAAGAATCTAGCCCGCCTGTCAGATGAACACCCACCCTTGCAGGCGACGTTAACTGTTCATCAATCACCGTTTGCAAAAGCGCTACCAAAGCATCTACGCAGTCGTCATCAGTGGCAAAAGAGCGCTGGGGCGAGTTTTCAGGAAACCAGTAGCGCTTTACCTGGGCTTGCTGTGGGCTAACGGTTAGGGTATGGCCCGCCGGTAGCTTACGCACCGCAGAATAAAACGTTCGCTCATTATCTACGTAGTTGACATTCGCTAGCCGGGTGCGCACAAAGCGCTCGTCCAAATCACAGCAAACCGTTTCGCAGGCTAAGACATCTTCTATACAGGTTCCAAAAACAAAACTGCCAGGCGTGAGGCTGTAGTAGAATGGCATGCATCCAACATGGTCTCGCGCACAAAAAAGCGTCGATGAGCTTTCATCCCAAATCACAAAGCTGTAGGCGCCCAATAAATAGTCGCAACAGCGATCGCCCCACCGCACATATGCCTGCAAAATTAGCTGCTCGTCAGTTAGAGCCTCTGAAACAGAAAGCTGTAGAGCCCTGCATAAAGCCAAACGATTATCGAGCCGAACAGCGGCAGCTACAGAAAATGGAGCACTCTCAACAGCGCCAGCGGGAACGACGATAGGCCGACGATCACGTGTCCAAGTAGCAAACATACATCGTGTCAGTTTACAACAACTGCTGTCTCTAAACGGTAAACAGCCGTCGCCCGACTGTATCCGACGACGGCTATCTCTGTGCTATCAGCCCAAAGGACTTTAAGATATAGCAGCACAGTTGCCTATGATAATATAAAGCTAAGAGTAGACTCAAAAGTATTACCGGCAGCGCCACCCTGAGTATTACTGCTGATCTCTAGCGTTCTAAGTTTGGGCGAGCACCACTCTTTAAGTTCTGCGCTGAGTTCTACGCTTTCACAGTTAGTGTTACTTTGGTTTTGCTGATTCGATGTAGTCATGTGGGTCTCCTTTTTACGTTTATATTTGCTTAAGTTTCGTACCTGTCTACGAATATCGACAGAACAGAAAATTGCTGATGTCCGCGTTTGCCTGTCACGATATGATTCCCTACCGAAAGCCAGGCATGAGCATCTAAAAGGCTAATCTTATTTTTTTTTACGCCAAAGTACAGCACATTAGAAATACTACGGCGGCGTAGCATTTGCCGCGCTGCCATCGCCTGAATCAAGCAAGTCCCCTGCCAGGGAAGGCGATTGCCAACAGCACCAACGGCCCAACCGATCTGTTTTGCGCTTGAATCAAAAGTCTCTTCGCAAATGTGCAAATCTTGACATTGAGGCTCTCCCCAAGTAGCTGCTATATGTTTAAAGGGAAACAACTTGAGTCTGATACAAGCAATACCCATAGTAACCATTGCCTCACCTAATAACAGCCACTGTTGCCAAGTAAGCGAAGCTATCTTTTGCAGCCATAAAGTGTTTTTTTTAAGCCAAAGTATTTTTTTAGCCGACCACTTCAACAATGCCATGTTCCTGCAAGTCAACGACAAACTTCAGTACCTCCTCGGTGCATACTTCTATCGGCACGTTGTATTCATCTACAAGCTGTTGACAAACCGCTTCAATACTCATGGGGGTCTCTAATAAAAGCCAGATCCGAGCGCCGACAGTATTGATGCCATAGTACTGGCCACGTTCAATATCCATCATCGCGACTTCATCAGCGAGCTCGCTGTACAAAATAGTTTCTGTCCGCTGAATACAAGTAGCCGTTGTCAATACTGTCTTTACTAACGTTGTCATAAATGTTATCTCCGTAATTAGCTTCATAGTTAAACTGTTTCATCATCGCGCCATGATGATCGATTACAAGCTGTACCTCAGCCTCTGTCAGCATTGTTTGCCAGGTGCCCACCTTTCCTTGCCGAAAAAACGACGCGCTTTTAGGTGACCTTTCGCCAAAGCCGTAGGTTTCCTCTTGTTCTTTGAGCTTGTCAAAATGAGAAAAAGCTAGCGCCCGCTGTAAGCGCTCTAACTCTAACGGTAAACGAGAGAAAGCAACGATTTTAGCGAATGTCTCAGTTGGGTTATGCACCATATCCTCATAGCGAACAAGATGAAGCGGCAGGCTAGTTTGTTTTGTCCAACTGCTGACATGCTTGCCCCAGCTAAGCAGACGCTGATGAAGCTGCGTTAACAAGTGTTCTTCACTACGAGCTAAAACATAGTGCTCACAATTCATCTGATGGATGGTGTGCTTAACTGACCATCCGTTGTGATGCGCGTAAGATCCTACTACATCCAACGGATTGCGCACCAGGTAAATGACACCGGCTGTAGCCGCTTTAGGAAACAGCGCTTGCCCTTTACTATTGTAGGTGTAAGCATCGTGAACTTTAACAAAGGTAGGATTTTCGGAACGCGCTGAAAGATGTTTATGAAAAGCCGGGCGATAAAGATCTATTTCGTTGGCGGTTAACTGCGCAGATGCAATACCGACATCTTCATCAAACCGCTGACGTAAGGCAGCTAGCCAACCGAAGCCAAAATGATTAATTTCAACAGGCTGCTCGCTGTTGGCAAGATAGTTTGCCAAAAACACCCGCAGCCACGTATTTCCCGACTTTGGATAAGAAGCCAGCCAGACAATATTACCCATCTAACTTATTTGCTCCTGTTTTATTTTCTCCTGTATGAGAGCCACCAATTCATCTAGCATGAAAGGAGTAACTGGCCGGTAGAGGTTAACTACACGCACTGCTTTAGTTAGCGCAGAGGTCATTTGAAATTGCGATTGCCGCCCACCCAGACCGTAAAGCATTTTTTTGCGGTAGGCACAGTCAATCAGCGCAGTTAGGCCCTCTATACCCTTACAGGGCTCATGCTCAATGGCTGGACGGTTGTGACTGTGCAAAATGTAAACAGTATGGACTGGCTGCGCCTCAGTGTAAAAGTTTTCTATTCGTGAAACGTATTTGTTGAGGTTAGCCCGCAGCCTTTGCATCTTCTCTATTGGTTGATGTAGATGCCTGACGCTGTCGAGCCAGAGGCGTCTGGTCGGATAGGCGGGTATTGCCATCGGTCGCTGCTGTGGATCAAAAACAATCGCCGTTTTATCGTCCGAGAGTAAGGCGTATCCCTTTTGCTCCATGGCAGTGGCCAGGGTAGACTTGCCTGCGCCAGAGTTGCCTGCAAAGAGAACTGCCCCGTTTGGGGTCGCGATCGCACTCGCATGAAGCGTCAAAAACCCCCGCTGATGCAACAACGCTCCCCAGACCGAGCCAAACAGAAAAGCTCGAAAGTCTTCTTCTTGATCACAATCTCCATAGGGATCGATGGTGATAGTATCTCCATTCGTCACCCAATAGCGGGCCACATCCTGAACATTCAAGAGCAGTTGACCTGGCACCGCCTGCCACGCCACACCCTTAGCAGCATCAGGCAAATCCGCTGGAACCGAGCCAAACTGAATTTTTACATCAGCAGTGCCTTCGTCAGCAGACTGAAGTTCTGGCAGTTGCAAGTCAGATTGAATGGTTAAACCATAGCCAGAATAATAAGTAGTTGCCATAGCTGCCTATAGACGATTAAGTGAGAGAAAGCTGATCATCTTCCCGCTGCTTTTGACGCTAACGACAAAATACCTGACAACTTAGATTCCCATCAGGTTCATTTGTTTTCATCGGTAGTTCTACGGGTCTTTGGGGTACCTACCAGCCGTTTAATCATAAAGATTCTTTTTATACGCTAGCACCTGGTAATAACACGTCAGTAACGGCGCTGAATAGCTCCAAATTCATCAAGTTCAGGTTACAAAGCCATCCACGATGGTTTGAAAAGCTATCAGGGTTATGAGTGCGAGCATTTCGTGTGTAATGCGCATCATCTCAGAAAGTTGCAGGCTGTCCTAGAACAAGATAATCAATGGCGGGCCTTTCACCTGAGTGTATTTCTGGTGAGTGTCTACGGCAAAGTGAAATCACTCAAAGCACAGGGAAAAATAGCGTTGCTTAGTGAGACCTTGGCTACTTTGACAGCTCAATATGACGCCATTTTAGACCAAGGCTTTGAACACAACCCAATGCCGCCAAATCCATTGAAACCGAAAAAACGAGGTTGCCTCAAACGCTCTGCCGCCCGTAACCTGCTTGGGCGAAGTTACTCTTCCAAAACAAATTTGCGTAATTACGTCATCTACAAGCGTCTCATGAACAATGTATAAATAAAACTTGTTGATAAATTGCAAATTTCACAATCCTAAAGCCGATGTCTGTTCAGATTGCATTAGAGTTTGTTCAGCGACTGCGGACAGACGAAGCCCTGAAAAGTAGGTTTACTTGTCCTATTGAAGAAATAGGTATAGAGCGGTTGGTTGAGCTTGGCGCTGATATTGGACTGATTTTTACAGGCGACGAAATTGTAGCCGCTCACAAGCACGACTGGGGGATGCGTTGGCTACACCACGACCGCCAGTTACATCGCTAAAAGGACACTAATAGTGACTTTAGTCCACGGGTCATGAATGGTTCGCCCCATTCTAATGTCTTTAGCTTCAAATTGATCTGCGGTAGTTTAGTTACTATTGCTAGCACCGCTATTTCTGAAACCATCTTAGCGAGATGTTTACCGATGCAGGCGTGGGTTCCTCGGCCAAACGAGAGGTGAGTATTGGGCTTGCGTCCGATATCAAACTCATTAGGGTTAGAGAACTGCTCAGGATCTCGATTAGCAGCGGCAAGGATGCAGTGAACACGTTCACCTCTACGAACTATTTGGCGATTAATTTCTACATCAGAGAGTGCAATATATGAAGTGCTTTGAGCTGGGCTATCGTATCGCAAAACCTCATCAATAGCTGAGCTAATGAGTTGGGGATTAGCCCGTAATCGATGGAGCTGTGCTGGATGATTTAGCAGTGCTAAAACGCTATTGCTGATCAAATACTCTGTCGTGGAATGTCCTGTTGCAAACATGAAAATAGCATTTGACAAGAGTTCGTCTTCGCTCAGCTCGCCTCTGTCTGCGCTATCAGCTAGCGTGCGAAGCAGACCATCTGGTGATGACGGCTCGCAGCGGACTTGCACAATTAAAGCCCGCAAATGTTCTACCAAGCCAGAGATGGCTAGCAGTCCTTGTTCACGAGCTACTGGTGTTACGTCCATGTCAGTTATTAAAGACAGGCCCCGAGTCCACTGACTAAATTGAGAATAGGGGGGAATGCCCAAGAGCTTACAGTTGAGGTCTAACGTAAGTGGATGTGCAAAGTCACAAACTACATCCATCTCACCAGTGCTGAGAGTCGATTCAATTAAGCTATCAACGCTGGCTTGGATATATGATCGCAATGCCTGAATTTTGGACGCTGTGAACGCGCTCTGTAATATGCGGCGAATTCTAGTGTGGTCGGGCGGATTGAGTAGTAATAGCCAAAGCCGCATCAAGTTCTGACTGTCTTGACGCAATTGGAGAAAATGAGGCAGCAGCACCTCTGCTTTAGATTGGGGCTGAATAGTCTTCTTTTCAGGTCGCCCGAACTGGCTGCTGTTTAGAACAGTATGAATGTCGGCATACCTTGTTAAGATCCAGTCTTTTCGATCGCGGCGATAGTAGATAGGATGATGCGTGCGTAGATAGTGGTATGCAGGATAGGGATTCGCACGAAAGCCTGAAGATCGGGGGTCAAAAAGGAGCAGGCTGTTTTCTCTTTGAATTGTTTTGCTCATGTTTTGTAGTTTAGTCAGCCACAATATCAATCAGCGAAAAGGACTGGCACCATCTAATAGGTGACGATAGCGCAGTTTTTACGAGGCCATGCAAAGCAGCAATCTGTCCGGTAGGGTAGCTACCGTTTTTGTAGGCGCGCTCTAGATTTTGCTGCCACAAAACAACCGTTCGCAGTGATTAAAATCGCCTGTTTTGCCTAAACTGAATTCTCCAGCCTGCCTGTTCTACTGCCTGAGTTAGCTCAGCTACGGTGCATAGCTGCATAGAACCCTCAAAAGTAGTGCGTGTCCCAGAAAAACCATCTACAGCGCAGTTGACTGAGAGCACTAGACGAGAGGCTAAGGGGCGTAGCCGTCGAAGAAGCTCAGCTTTTTCATAAATATGAGAGAGCGCTTCCATCATGAAGATGAGATCGTAGCATCCATGAATAGCTTCTCTTTCTACGTCCTGATGGGAGACATCTATGCCTATGCGCCTACAGTACTCAGCTTGGTCTGTGCTTACTGTAATCCCTTTGACAGCGCACTGACGTTCTTGAGATAGCATTTTGGCAGGGCCGCCCCATCCACAGCCAATATCTAGAACTCTAGCGCTCAATGGAATGTAGGGGTAGAAGTTTCTTATGGTTTGTTTTAGCCCTGTTTGTAAATCTTCAGAGCCTTGGAAATATCCAAAGTGATAATGCAGGTCATCTCCAAGAATCTTTTGCCAGTCGAGAATAGAGTTTTCAGAGTAGAAACTATCTAAGTTGACCTTTTGCTTTAGGGTTTCCATTAGCTGACTCCTAGTGACAAATAGCGATGTTGAAACCAAAGATAAGCCTTAGCTTCTAACGGATGGTTCGCTTGCCAGCTCACCTTAATATGACTGATGCGACAATCGAAAATTGCAAACCGGTCTGCTGGCTGTAGCAAAGAAGCGACCACTAAGTCTTTGGGCCAAGGTATCGAAGCGTTCAACGGATGAATTTGTCTGGGCCAGTCCAACAGTGCCTGTCGTTTTTTAGGCTCGCATATTTTTAGAGCAACTAACCCATCTAGAAAGGTGCTCCAGCAAGCGTCCGCTTGTGGCTGCTTGAGCAGCGTACATTCTAAGCCAATTTTTGGAAGAATGCGCTCACCAACATCCAAACATAGGGTGATTCGATCAACCCAATCAAATAGCTGATTGGCTAGCTCTTCTATGCTATCGATGGCTCCTGGCCAAAGTATCTGTCGCAGATAAGTTGCGAGTGAGTTAGGCTGTAACCGTCTGATGTTTACTCGCAAAGCGGGTGAGTTGCGCGAAAGCATTACACCAATATGACTGATAAAGACATCACCAGAGCAAGTCTCAAAGCAGCGCCGTAAGTTGTTCTGCCAAGGCTTCCAAGCTGAGCGACCCATTAATAAATCAAGAGATTTTTCAGCGATACGGTAGGCTTCAGATGCTGGCAAACTTGACTGAGGCAGACCAAAGAAAATAGAGGGTAAGGGTAGTGATGGCTGCGGCGCGTTAGCATTCAATTCAATATCAAACTCTAGCCAAATTTCTATGATGTGCGATCGCAAAAAAGAATCTGGCTTTGACCATTCAGCATTGAAGTCTTGCAGTCGTAGCCAAGCGACATAATCTTTTGGGCTATCTGCTGCTTTGCTTGCCGATAGCGCCTTTTCAATAATTTTGTTAACTGAGTCTAGCTCTTTCTCGTCGCATTGAATGCATTGCTGCAAGTCTACTTGAGAATCATCGGCGCTCAAGCGACACTCAAAGCCACCTCGTAAGATTGGCGGTAGCTGACTGGCCAGTTGCTTTAGCGCAATTGTTTCGCGATCGCAAAACAAGAACTGTTCTAGCGCATGTCCTTTAAGAAGTACATCAATAGAGTCTGCAAACGCTGAGGCTAGCATGTCAGGCATTCCTCCGGCGCTAAAAGCCGAGCGGCGTCGTTTTCGATAGCGTCGCATAGCTGAGGTAAATAATCTAGCCGATCGCTGCGAGTCACCTGTCGAACGGGCACCGTCTGAACCATTTGAGCAATGGCCGCAAACTCCTTTGATTGACGTTTAGAGTCTAAGGTAATACTACCGGCAGAGCGATGGGCCATCAGATGCATAGCAGACGATGGCAGGGCAACCGGCTCAATAGCTGGCGCGGCACTACCGGGTCGTCGCTTTTGCAAAATATAAATAGCCTTTAGCGGTAGAGGCGTTGTTTGAAACTGTCCGACCGCTTCACAACTGTTGCTTTTGCTAATGTCTTTTTCTTCACTCAAATCGACAAATACTTTGTCGCAACTATCAAAGATTTTTTTCGGCTTTACACCTGTCTGATAGAGTTCACAAACGCTGTTTGGCCAAAGCCTTAGCCGAGGATAGCCTGGTTGCACGAGCCAATGATCGCTCTGCTGTTTTAGGGCGGCAATATCGTCAGAGAGAATGGCGTGGCCGCGCTTTGCGAGGGCCGCCCCCGTGGTGGATTTACCCGCGCCGCTTTCACCTACAATAGCCACAGCGCTGCCGCCAATATTGATAACGCAGGCATGGAGACAAAGTATCCCACGCAGGCGTAGGGTAAGACCTAAAATTCGGCCAGATAATAATGCAGCAGCAGCATCTAACGTCGCCTGCATTAAAGTAATTGAGATATGGCTTCCCAGGTTATTGATCTCGAACTCGACGCGACCTTTGCTTCCTTGAAACCAAAGGTCGTAAGCAAGCGCATCGCCATCTCTTCTTGTCCTTACTCCGAACGCTGTCTCTTCAAATGCTGATGGAGGAGGTTGACAAACTATCTCTTTAAAGTCAATTTTGACATCTGCGGCAGAAGTCGATTGGGCAAAAGGGAGGCTAGGTATCAAGCGGTTGCTTTGCAAGGCTAAGCCATAGACAAAATAGCTAAACAAGCGTCTTCCTCTAGATTAAATACATGTAATGGTTAGAACGTTTAGCTATAAAGAACTTAGCCTTTTCTTTTCTGGTGTATGCTTAGTAGCAAGACAGGCACATAATTACACTAAGAAAGATCAGTGTAATTAGAGCCTACAGAGTCAATTGTAGAAGCCCCATTAAAAACCGAATGTGTCAGTTCTTTAACGCTGCCTAGCTTCTTTAGCTGTGGACGGCAATAAGTATCTTTCTTTTGATTAGTTGTTTGATTGATATCTGCTTCTGTCATTGTTTTCTCTTTCTGCTTGTCTTGTATGCATTCAAGTCAACTATAAACCAATGGCACTGACTTAAGAGGAGGCAAAAGGTAGAAAAAGGCTGCAAGGTCTGATAGATATACATCAGCGCCTTGCAAGCCACAAATAACACTTTCTACTATGTCTCAATCAGCCAAAATACTCAAGGAACA
>JBAQZP010000090.1:0-2615 GCA_049791095.1 Phormidesmis sp. | reverse complement strand
GTGCAAGTGTTGGGTAGCGTCGGCGCTTTTTGGCCGATGGGCAGCTTGGCGTAGACCGAGCGCAGGGTAGAGACCTGCTGGCCATCGTAGGCAACGCAGGTGTGATAGCCGATATCGAGACTGATGCGGACGTTTGTTTGCGTTTGAGCGCGGCGGGCAACGGTTGCGATCCGCGTCGTCTGGGCAATGGGAGTACTTAAAGTCATGTGCTCTCAGGGATTCAGCCCTGTTCGAGAGGTCTTTTTAGTAACTGAGGCAAACACCGCAACCTGTCCCCGCACTCGGCGGAATGTTGCGGTTTGTGTTCAGTCAAATTGATGCTAGCATATCAAAAGCACATTCAAAGCACATCTGAATGACATTAAAAGCGCATTTATGCTTTAAAGCCCATCTGGAGTAGTATTGAAGCGAATTTAAATGACCTTATCAATGCCTAAAAGAGTAACCGTCACCTTGGCCGATACAGTGGCCGACAAGTTACAACGGTGGTCTGACGCTAGAGGTCAGGCGATCGCAACAGTAGCAGGGGTAGCAATTGAGCTAGCTCTAAATGAGGCAGAGAATAGAGGCGAAATTCCTCCTGTAAAGGAGCCAGTCAAAACAAACAAGGAGAAATAGCGATTGTTTGAGATTGATTAAAAGACACTAAAAAAGGCCCAAACCCGAGGGTTCAGACCTTTTCTAGTTACCGACTAAAGTAAATCCTGGAGCCTTCACAATTTAATAGCTGTTCTTCTTGGCGGGATTGCAGTTATTAATTTCTTACCGAAGTGCAACAGGGGTAAGAGGCGTGCGGGTATCCGTGCGTTGACTTCATGTTACCCGATTTTGATGGGCTTCGTAGGCCATCCAGCGAGATCGCAGGCTGCTTTTCCTCAAAAAGTACGCCCTGTCAGGCTTCCCAGTATGTAAAATTTTTCTTTTTGCAGTATTTTTCTGAAAAAGTACTGCTTTCCAGCAGTAAAAGCAGCCTTTTTTGTGTAAAAAGCAGGCCAAGTGCTGCAAAAACACCGCCTTCTCTGCCCACTCCGCTACAAAATGCCGCACCCCAGACGGCTGTAAATCCTACCCCTATTCCGGCCCTCATCCCTGAGCCTGATGTTACCGCTCGCTTCTTTGACCTCTGGCTCGCTCAACCGAGCTGGTCGCCGATCCTCCTCACCCAGCACGGCTGGATCACCGTCAAAAGCAAAGGCATCAGTAAAAAGCAGGTGCCCCTCACCTTCAATACCCTAGAGTCCTACTATCGACGCGGCTACATCATCGGCAAGCGCTTCGGACAGCTCACCGGCTATCTGATGATTGATATCGACATCAATAGCGCCTTCCATCCCGATAACGGCGGCTTCCAGCCCATCCTCACCGTGATGGAGCGCCTCGGCCTGTGCCGCTATCTCATCGTCCGCTCTAGCACCTCTGGCGGCATTCATCTCTACTTCCCCCTACTTGAACCCGTCAACGCATGGCAGCTAGCAGCTACCGCTCATAACGCCCTCACCGCTAGCGGTATTACTATCGCGGGCGGTCAGTGCGAGCTGTTTCCCAACAAGAAGTCATTCAACGCTGAGTTCAACGGCCATCGCCTGCCGCTTCAAGACGGCTCCTTCCTGCTCGATCAAGACTTCTGCCCCATCAGCAACTGTAAAGCAGACTTCCTCGACCGCTGGGAAACCGCTGCGGCTCACCAGGACGAGCAGATGCTACAGCTCGCCCTCACCGGCCAGCTCGCTATCACAGTACCTTCCACACCTGTGGAACTGCCCTCTGTACCCATGCCACAGCGCTGGGGCAAACAGACCACGAGCACAGGTCATGTCATCCCACCGATTGCCTGGACGCACTTCCGCCAGTCCAATAACATCATGTGTGAGCTGGTCAACTACGGCGATCGCTATGTCGGCCTCAATAACAGCGCTGACCTCGCTGCCTGGGTTAAAGCCGTCGCGCCTCAGCTCCCCGGCTACGAGAAGTTTGCCAGCCCCAAGTCAAAACGCGATATCGAACAGGGCACTTGGCCTAAACGCTGGGCCGAGTCGCATTTTAGAAGCGTCTGGAAACACAAGGTCGGCGGCTCTGACCACAACGCAAACGTTGCTAGAGATGCCAAAGCTCGAATCTTTGCTGCCCTTGATCGCATGTGTGTCAATGCCAGCATCGGCATTACCCGTCTGTTTAACTACATCATCAGCATTAGTAGAAACTGCTTTGATAAGAGCATTAGCTGGCACACCTTAAAGAAGTACCAAGATGAGATTCTGGCTTACATCAAACGTCCTGGCGTACTAGGTCTCTCTAGCGGTCGTGAGGAGGATATAAATTCTTCTTCTCCAGAGCCGCCAAGCAACCAAATTGTTGACCCAGAGTACCGGGTGAAAAACTGCTACACACAGTTATTAACTCTTAAGTGTGCGGTTCGTATATACAGTGACGCCTTCGCTCAACTGCACACCTCTAAAAACGGGGCTGAGGCAGGGGGGCAAACAGGGGCTAAAACGGAGACTGAATTGCTTGCCAAGGTAGCCGTTGATGAAACGGCTGAGACTGCGACGGATAATCAGGCGAATGAGTCGGTCACAGAAGGTAAGAAGGGGCATCCCAGGAAAGATTCTGTGCAG
>JBAQZP010000089.1:0-3243 GCA_049791095.1 Phormidesmis sp. | reverse complement strand
ACGATAAGCTGGCTTTCAACTTGCGTCGGGCGCTGAGCGATCGCATTGAAGAACAGGGCTGCGACATGACCGGTTCAGATGTGAAAGTGCTGGTAGAGAAAGAACTTTCGTACCGCTACCCAGACCTAGCCGTCAGTTGCGACGAAAGAGACGAAAGCGAGGCAAAGTTTTACAGTTTCCCTAAACTAATTGCAGAAGT
Organism: Phormidesmis sp.; assembly: GCA_049791095.1. GTDB lineage: Bacteria > Cyanobacteriota > Cyanobacteriia > Phormidesmidales > Phormidesmidaceae > Phormidesmis. The sequence continues at coordinate 3,044 of JBAQZP010000089.1, read as the reverse complement.
ATTGTCTCCCAGCACTGAAACGGTGGATCGCGATGAGAAGTTTCAGGAATATATTCAAATTCCGACGCTTGAAGAGTATGTGCTGATTAGTGCTCGGCGGATGCAGGTAGAATGTTTTAGGCGGGGAGAAGGACGAATGTGGCTGTATTTTCCTTACAAGGCAGGTGAGAGAGTGACTATCGCCAGCGTCGGTGTTGAATTCTCCATAGAGCAGCTTTACAGAAATGTTCGGCTAGAGCCAGTAGCCTGAAGTCACGGATACGACCTGCTAGAAGGAGATGCGATATGCTGTGTAACGAGTAGCGGTGATGCAATATGGCTGGATTTGAACTATTGATAGAGCCTGCGGCGAAAGGGTTGGCAGCGCTGATTACCGATACGACGAAGACAGGTTCAAGCAGCGTCATTGGCAGTGCGATTCAAGCGCTTTCCATAAAAAGTAAACAAGTTATTTTCCAAGCCTCACGCAAGTACATTGAAAACTACCAGAAAAGCCATTGCCAGCTAAAAGTACTAGGAATGCGTGAGCCGGTGGATCTATCAGCGGTGTATACAGGCGTCAATCTCTTAGAGGGAAGAGGCTTGTTGCAGTTTGACCCGGAAGCCTTGGAGGACGTTTTCCGCCAGACTCGTTTGCGTGGATATTCTTCTAGCCATAGAGAGGATAGAAAGCATCCAGGGATTGCGATTGCAAATGATAAGCAATACTTGATGGTGTTAGGCGGGCCGGGCGCAGGGAAGAGCACCTTCTTGCGGAAAGTGGGCTTAGAGGCTCTGCACACTTTTCACTATGAAAAAGCAGAGTACAGCCACCGTTTGATTCCAGTATTTTTGGAACTAAAACGATTTAAGGCCGATGATATAAACATCGCTAGATTCATTACTGAGGAGTTTGAAAAGCGAGGTTTTCCAGAGGCAGAGAAGTTCACTCACAATGCTTTGGCTCAAGGCAATTTACTAATTCTATTAGATGGATTAGACGAAGTGCCCAGTGCTAATCTCGACAATGTGCTTCAGGCCATCAAAGACTTTGTGGATCGATATGATGAGAACCGCTTCATTGCCTCTTGTCGAGTAGCCGCTTCTGGATATCGCGGTGATGCCTTTAAGCGGTTTAGTAATGTCACAATGGCCGACTTTGACGATGAACAGATTGAACAGTTCATTAAAAATTGGTTTGGTAGCGAGCAAGATTTGGAACACGATACGGCAGATAAATGTTGGGAGGTACTACAGAAGCCGGAGAATGAAGCCTCAAAGGAGCTAGCACATACGCCGCTATTGCTGACTTACCTATGCTTGGTATACAACCGCTCGCAAAGGTTTTCTGAAAACCGCTGTGTGCTGTACAGAAAAGCTTTGCGCATACTGCTAGAGGACTGGAGTTTAGACAAAAGCTGTTCTCAGCGCAGGCAAAATTAGGCTCCCTCGGATAAATTGAGGAGCCTATGAATAATGTTCATCTTTCAGACGCTATGCAGCCGGATTAGCCTCTGCTTTAGGCTTGGAATAGGTCTTTTTGATAGTCGGAAAGTGTGGTCGCCGGGTTCGTTTTTTGCCCTGGGGCCAGCCGGGAGACTTTCCTCGGGGTTTGGGGGTTTCAGCCGGTGTGCCAATATTGACTAAAATGGCGGCAAAGGCGTTGGCGACCCGCCCGGGTGTCTTCTCAGTCATCGGTCTCTGCCAAGGCAGCGGGCAATCAGGGCAATCGGTACGCGCCAGCCATAGTTGCCAACTCATCAGCGGCATCAGCGTGCTCCAGGCATGAGTCTGGACAGCGGTGCCGAGATGCGGCAAGCACCAGTGCAGCCTCTGCTTGATAAAACGGTACCAGTGTTCAATACAAAATCTTCGCAAGTATAGCTGCCACAGGGACGCCAAGGCGGGCATGGTCTGACCAACCCAGATTAGCCAGAGCGGTTGATGACGCGGGTGACCGGCTTCATCTAACCGTTCGACTAACACTAGGGTCATTGGATGGGCTGGGCTTTGGCGAAAGTGCAGGTCTGACCACTGCCGGAGTCGTAGCTGACCGAGCTGTTCATCGTGAACGGTTTGTTGGGCGACCGCAGGCCCCCAAGTCTGCTCATCTTTCAGCGTGAATTTGTCGCCATGTAGAGCAGGTCGGCCTTTTCCACTGTAGTCAGGCGCAGGGCCATAGAGAACGCGATTAGGGCGTAGGCGCATCAGCTTATCACAGGCAATCTCAGATGTGAGTTTGACGAAGCGCCCACAGCCATATTCTGAATCCCATAACGATAGGGGACGATACTTCAATGCCTGACAGACTTGCTTGAGTTGCTCAGCGGCTTTCTCTAGGGGCGTCTCAAAACTGGTTATCCGCTCATGTAATAGCGGCAGTGCCCAACTGCCCTGCCCTTCAGGGATGCAGACTAGGCTACTGTAGCCTTGCCCGATAGTGACCGGGGAAGCGTCAGGATGAGTCTGTGGTTGATGTTCGTAGGTACGCTCTTTCAGGGTTGGTGACCACACCCTTGGCCAAGCCGTGTGGTCTCCCGCCAGGAGCATCTGTGTGCCCTCGGCTGGCGGCGGCAAATGCTCGCTGTATAGCTGCATCAGCTTGGCCGCTGGCGGCTCACTGCGCGCTAGGCTTTTGTACAAACTTGACCAGGCTCGCTGGAACACTGGCGATAGCGATAGCTCCACGAAGCTGCTGATACTTCGGCTGGTGAGCACCGCATCCATCAGGTCAAATAAGCCATCGCGTCCGTTTCCCATCAGTTGGTAGGCGCGCTTGCGCAATCGCTGCAAATCGGTGAAGCTTTTCATAGGGGACTGAGGTTGGTTGTTCTCTCTCAGTTTCCCTGATTGAGCGATCTGCTGGGGCACTCATCTTGGATGACCTCTAAGCGATCGCTCTTCCGATACTATTTGTCTAAACTCCAGTAGAGGAGTGATGCGTCAAAACTCAAACGTTTTTCACCTTCGCTTCGTTCCTTGCTCGCTATCGGCGATGCGCTGGGTGTTTGGAAGAAAGGGTTGGGATTGCGATCGCTTTTTCCAGGAAAGCAGCAGAGCTGGCC
>JBAQZP010000088.1:0-8192 GCA_049791095.1 Phormidesmis sp. | reverse complement strand
CATTTTGATCACTGGCTGTCGTTTTACGCTGCCAGTCTTAATGTGAGCCTTGATAGTCTCTGTCAAATGTCAGCTAGCACGACAACCGCTGTCATTTACCCGCCTACCCCCCTTGACACTTGATACTCGTCACTTCTGGTTAATTCGCATCATGAAATAGAACTAAGATTGTATCTTCGTCCACAACGTCAACTGAGAATGGATTGTAAAAAAATGAGTATTCAGCAGTTAATCACGCCCGAAAAGCACGACTTAGGTGGGTTTAGCGTACATCGCAGCCTACCGAGTGAAACCCTAAAAATGGTTGGGCCTTTCATCTTCTTTGATCACTTAGGCCCAGCTATTTTCCCGGTTGGAAAAGGCGTCGATGTTAGACCCCATCCACACATCAATTTAGCGACGGTTACCTATCTGTTTGAAGGAAGCCTGCTGCATAAAGATAGTCTAGGTATAGTACAAGAGATTATCCCAGGTGAGGTGAACTGGATGACAGCGGGCAAAGGGATTGTTCATTCTGAGCGATCGCCCGATAGCTTTAGAGAGAAAGAATCTACGCTTCACGGCATTCAGACCTGGATTGCCCTCCCCGAAATCGCTGAAGAGGTTGAACCCAGCTTTTCACACTATCCGGCGACTGACTTACCGAGGTGGACTCAAACAGGCACCAGCGCGACCCTAATCGCCGGTAGCTACCAGTCTCACCAATCGCCCGTTAAAACCTACTCTGCGACCCTTTACCTGGCGCTAGCTTTCACAGCGGGTAGTCAATTTCAGCTAGCGCCAACAGAAGGGGTAGAAAGGGCCGTTTATAGCGTCACATCCGGCCTATTCGTAAATGGAGAGCCGTTAGAGCCCTATCGTCTAGCCGTTTTAGCGCCGGATGAATCAGTCGATATCAGTGCGGAGGCTGAGGCAAAAGCAATGATTATCGGCGGGGCACCCGTGGGCGATCGCACAAAGTACTGGAACTTTGTGTCGAGCCGCTCAGCCCGCATCGAGCAGGCAAAACGAGATTGGCAAGACCGCCGCTTCCCGGCGGTTCCCGGTGAAACTGAATTCATTCCGCTCCCTGATAATTCAGATCGCGTAGTAGCGCAACCCCTCTGAGCTGACGGTAGTTAGGCGTTTTTTCTGAGCGAGAGAACAGCAGCTTAACTCGTACAGCAAGGCTTTCTACTATTTCGGATTAAGTCTATTTCATCAATAGTCCGGACATTTGTCTGGGCAAGCGCTGAAACCCCTGATCTCTCGTTGGCTAGGCCACTGTGGAAGAGGGCTTAAACTCCCATTCTGCCGTTGGCTCCCAAAAACTGTCCGGAGTGTTGATAAATATAAGTATGAAAAAAACATTTTTGCTGTGGATAGTGGTTGGCATACTGGGTGCCCTATTGGCTCAACCCGGCGCGATCGCCCAAACGACCCAAATTATTCTATTTGACGGGCCTGACTATAGCGGTGAACAGCGATCGTTTTCCTTTGGGGTGCGTGACTTAAACAACCGGGGCTTTAACGATCGCGCCGAATCAATGGTTGTGGTCTCGGGCACCTGGCAAGTCTGCTCTGACTTTGGCTCCCGAGGCAACTGCAAAACCTTTAGCCCCGGCAACTACTCGTCGTTGGGTTCCTTTGGGCTAGCCAATGCCATTACCTCCATTCAGCCTGAAACCACCACTACGCCGTCGGTCGGTGGCGGCGCTAGCCCCCGCATTACCGTCTATTCAGACCCTGGCTTTAGCGGTAACAATACCGTCTTTACCACTTCCATTAACAATCTCATCCCCCGCGGGCTCAACGACACCATTTCGTCGATTCAAATTGATGGCGGCACCTGGCAGCTGTGCGCCGACGTAAACTACCGGGGCAGTTGCCAAACCTTAGGCCCCGGCAGCTACAGCAACCTCAGCGCCCTGGGGCTGCAAGACACCATCAGCTCAATGCAGCTAGTCAGCAGCGATAGCTCGGGCAGCAGTGGGTCTAGCGGTAGCTTGATCACGGTGTACCTCGACGTTAACTACGGTGGTAGCAGCATCACGGTCTCTGACTCGATCTACGACCTGATCCCTCGGGGGCTCAACGATCAGATCTCCTCGGTGCGCATTCAAAGCGGCACCTGGCGACTGTGTTCAGACGTCCGCTACCGAGGCAACTGCCGTACCCTAGGCACCGGCAGCTACAGCGACCTAAGCGGTCTAGGCTTGCAAGACAACATCAGCTCGATTCAGCGCATCCAGTGATCGCAATTGCTGGAGACTGGACAGCCGGGACGGCTATCCCACAAGAATTGTCCCAAATATAGTTTCATTCGCAAAAAGCTTGGTAAATGACATGGAAGTCGGAATTGATAGTTTTGCTTCGGTTGGAACAAGTGAAAACGGTAAAACGGCGGATTCTACGCAGTCTATCGCCGAACTGCTGGAGAGAATAGAGCAGGCGGATCGTTCCGGCTTGGATATCTTCGGTATCGGCGAGCATCATCGGCATGAATTTTTAGATTCGGCAAACGCGGTTATTCTCGCCGCTGCCGCCGCCCGCACCGAGCGCATCCGTCTGACCAGCGCGGTTACGGTGCTGAGTGCGGCTGACCCGGTGCGCGTGTTTCAACAATTCGCCACGCTCGATTTGATTTCAAAAGGTCGCGCCGAAATGGTTGTCGGGCGCGGTTCATTCACCGAAGCCTTTCCGCTATTTGGATTGAGTCTCGGCGATTACGACGAGATTTTCGCTGAAAAGCTCGAACTCTTGCTCAAAATTCGGGACAATGAAACGGTCGATTGGTCGGGCAAATTTCGCCCCGCGCTGGAAAACCAAGCAATTTATCCGCGTCCGCTGCAAAAGCCGTTTCCCATCTGGCTCGGGGTCGGCGGTACACCGCAATCTTTCCGCCGCGCCGGAATGCTTGGACTGCCCCTCGTGGTTGCCATTATCGGCGGCGAAACGCATCGCTTTCGCTCGCTCATAGATTTATACCGCAATGCTGGAGAGTACGCCGGACACGCGCCCGAAACATTGAAAGTTTCATTGCATTCAATCGGTTATGTCGCCGACACGACCGAGCAAGCTGTTGAAGAATTCTTTCCGGGCTACGCCGAAACCTTTACTAGAATTGGCAGAGAGAGAGGCTGGCCGCCCGTTACGCGCGCCGCTTTTGACGCGCAGCGCGGCGCGACCGGCGCGTTACTGGTCGGCAGTCCCGAAGAAGTGGCGGAGAAAATCCGCCGTCACAGCGAATCGCTCGGCGGCATTTCGAGAGTAACTTTTCAAATGGACAACGCGCAAATGAACCACGCCCAACTGATGCACTCCATTAAACTGATTGGAACGCAAATGTCGTCGCTCTTGAACAATTAAAATATGCGGGCCCCAGGGCAGCAATCACTGGCTATGCGAAAGGCGTCCAGCGTGATCTTTAACCGCGCAATCAAAGGAGAAAAGAGATGAAAGAAATGACTGAGCAGTTTAGTGCAAATATGCGCTCGACGCTAACACAGCTAAGCAGCTCTGGGCGAAAACCGAGGAATTGATCAGCGCTGCGTCTTGTAAGGTTATCGCGCAAGAATCTGACAAAACACCTTAAGAATCTGAAAGAAACCGAGCATTAGAACTCATTACACTCAAGTTAAATCAGACAAGACTCTAATGCGTTATTCATAGGAGATTTCAATGCCCTACGTCACTGTTGGTCAAGAAAATTCTGCAACTATTGATCTCTACTACGAAGATCTTGGGACAGGTCAGCCGATTGTTCTCATTCATGGATTTCCTCTCAACGGTCATTCCTGGGAAAAGCAGGTCTTAGTGCTGCTGAATGCGGGGTATCGAGTGATTACCTACGACCGCCGAGGATTTGGGGCTTCTAGCCAACCCTCGTTTGGCTATGACTACGATACCTTTGCAGCAGATTTGAACGTGTTGATGACCAAACTTAACTTGCATGATGCTGTGTTGGTCGGCTTCTCAATGGGAACAGGCGAAGTCACACGCTATTTTGGCAAGTATGGCTCAGAGCGTGTACGCAAAGCCGTGCTGATGGCTCCTGTGCCCCCCTTCTTACTAAAGACCGATGATAACCCCGAAGGCGTTGACCAAAGCATCTTCGATGGCATTATGAAAGCGATTGTTGAAGACCGGCCCGCCTACTTTTCCACATTTTTCAGAGAATTCTTCAATGTGGATGTGTTGCTGGGCGAACGCATCAGCAACTATGCCATTCAAGCCAGTTGGAACGTGGCAGCAGCGGCTTCGGCTAAAGGGACTTTAGATTGCGTCCCGTCCTGGCTTACCGACTTCCGCGACGATTTGCCCCGCATTGATGTACCCACTCTAATCATTCATGGCAATGCTGATCGGATTTTGCCGCTTGAGTCCACCGCAGCAAGACTTCCAAAGCTAATTAAAAACAGTCAGCTTGTCGTCATCCCTGGCGGGCCACACGCCATCAACTGGACTCATGCTGACCAGGTCAATCCCGCGTTGCTAGACTTTCTTCAGCAGGAATAATCAGTGACTTGCTGCATTTCTAGACTTGTGAAAAAACTCTGTGATTCATCCGGTAAGTCAGGCTCACATGCTAGTCTGAGTGAAGTGTTGAAAATTAACAATCGAGATTTATCGTTAGCTCAACTGGCAAGCGTGTTAATATCAGCCCCACTTACTTTGCAAGTTTGTTTAAGCAGGCCATGGGAATTTCGCCTCATCAGTACGTGATTCAGCAGCGCGTAGAACGAGAAAAAGTGATGTTGAAAAAGACAGATTTGGCAATTGCAGACATCGCTTTACAAGTCGGCTTCTCTAGCCAAAGCGATTTGACGCAGCACCTCAAGCGATTTGCTGGAGTAACACCGAGACAGGTTCGCTAACATAATAAGAACCTGACAAACTGCCATAAGAATCTGAAAGAAGTTGAGTAGTGGAACTTACTACAATCAAGGTAGCTAAGACAAAGAAAATCTAGAAGTTAATCACCATGACTAAAGTTCTTTCTAACCACCCAAGGAAGTCAGAAAAGACTGCCGCCGCGTCCTCATCTCGCTCCAACGAGGTACCTCGTTCGGGCTGTCCCGAGGTCGCTGTCGACCTCGTCTCAAGCGAGACTGATTCTCTCCATGACTCTCCAGTCAATTATGCTTTGACTGCGATCGCGCAAGAAGTCGCTGAGTTGCTGAAACAGTCCTATCCACTGCAAACTGATGAAATCGATAGCGCGGAATTAATGGCCGAGGACAATTCTGCTGAATGATTGATCGCTAGCTGTTAACAAAGTCTGTCCAATGAGAGAATCATAGATCGCTAGGGGAAACTATTTCCCAGAAGTCACCTTAGTACTGTTTCGACTGTCCGTAAACGCTCAACATCTCGAATAGGAGGTGCACCAAACATGCGGGCATATTCGCGACTGAACTGTGAAGTACTCTCATACCCAACTTGATAAGCAGCTTGAGTTGCATCGACCGCCTCCGCCAGCATCATCTGACGCGCGGTTAACAATCTCAATTGTTTTTGATATTGCAGCGGGCTCATTGAGGTGACTGCTTTGAAATGGCGATGGAACGATGCTGTAGACATATTTGCTTGCTCAGCGAGATCCTCAACCCGCAGCGGCTGGGTAAACTCTGCCTTAATTTGTCTGATTACTTCTGCAATTCTCTGCATGTTGCTGCCAGCGGTGGCAACCTGACGAACAGCTTCACCTTGGTGATCGCTGAGCAGACGGTAATAAATTTCGCGGATCATCATCGGGGCGAGAAACGGGATATCCTGTGGTGTCTCTAACAGGTTGATTAACCGGATGACGCAATCGAGCAAAGACGGATTAGCATCGCTAACGCACCAGCCTCTGACCGAGTTTTCTTTGCGATCGCTGTCTGGGTTTGTTTGAGCGATAATCTCACAGAGTTGAACTGGGTCTAGCTTCAGCTTCAAGCCGAGATAGGGTTGATCGGGTGTCGCCTCGATCATGCAGACGCTCAACGGCAAGTCCACTGGCATCACCAAATATTGAGCAACACCATATTGAAAGATTTCCTCATTCAGCGATAATTTCTTTTCGCCCTGTACCACCATAGCAAACAACGGTTCGCTGAGCGTTTGGATGGTTTTACAAGTATCGCATCGCACAAAGACTAAGGAATTGATCGTAGTTGAATAATAAATATCTCCATTGCTGTCTGTATGTCGGTCAATGAGTGCCGCCAATTCTGCACATTTAGCGATCGCAGGGCGCTGCTGTGCTGGCATCTCTCCATTGGGAGAAGCGTCGTTCGCGAGATTATGACTTAGTGTCTTGATCGTCATGCTGAACTCCTAATTGATGTAGCCCTACTCATGCAATCATTATAGGAAATTTTTCTTCTTTGGCTGCGTCTTTTGAGAGAATTAGGCAATCATCTGCAAGGTTTGTGCATTTAACCTCCTGGTTCTTGCTTATAGGATGAAACTATTCGAGTACAACAGTCTCCAGGGCCTTGACAACCTTCTCCAAACGCCCTGGTATCCTGGCAAGACTTTTAGCGGGTTGGTTCGCCTGTCAAGTCCACGTCCGATCGGTTGAGATGGAGTCTGTATTATGTTGCGTAGATTTAGATTTAGGTATTTGATTTTCCTGTCGCTGTTGATCTTTTCGCTCATAGCGCTAGGTTCGCCCGTGCTCGGTCAAGCACAAAGCCAGGTGCCCTATTGGACTGAAGCTGCACCGCCAACAGTTGCTCGGCAAGAACTTTATCCAGAAGTTCTTGCCGAAAAAATTTACGTGGTCGGCGGCTTACTCAGCCCAAACACCGGATTCTCAGCGCATTTTGAGTCTTATGATCCGGTTCAAGATGCATGGACAGTCTTGAGACCGATACCTGAAGCCCGCCATCACATTACACTGTCGGCAGTCAACGGCTTGCTCTATGGTGTGGGCGGTTTCACAGGTGGGTTTCCAGACTGGCAGGCGCAGCCGACAATGTTCATCTACGACCCTGCCTCTAATACTTGGACTGGAGGGACTGACCTGCCAGCGGCTCGTGCCGAGGGCGTATCCGCAATGGTCGATGACAAGATATACCTGATTGGTGGGCGCGTTCGAGCTACTGAGGATGCTCGGCTGTTCAATGACCACATTGATACTGTGCGAAATGAAGTATTTGATCCCACAACTAGGCGTTGGTCAGCCCGTGCCAATGCACCCACAGCGCGAAACAGTGCAGCGTCGGCTGTCATTAATAGTAAGATTTACGTGGTGGGGGGACGCAATTTTGTCAGGAATGCTGATGGTACGACGCAGCAGGTGAATGTGCCAAATCTTGAGGTCTACGATCCAGACCTTGATCGTTGGGAAACGCGATCGCCGATGCCTCAAGCCCAAGGAGGTCTGGCTGCAACCGCACTCAACGGCAAGCTTTACGTGTTTGGCGGCGAACAGTGGGTTCCAGAGCAAAAAGTTTTCGCCGAAAGTTGGGTATACGACCCGGAAACCGACATTTGGGAGATATTGCCGCCCTTGCCAACGCCGCGACACGGATTGGGAGCATCAGCAATTGGCAACCGAATCTTTGTGTTTGGTGGCGGAACTCAAACAGGCGGAGGTGCAGCAACAGCGACCCACGAAGTACTGGTATTGCCCACCTAGAGTGCTATGCACTGAGAAGTTTATAGATGAAGTTTTTGGAGTGGAGACTTGTGGTACGAACCACGTATCCCGCAGCGTCTGTGCGGTGACCAAGAACACTACGCATATCGCTTTAAGATAATGAACTCCGAGTGTTGTTATTTCCGCAGCATCCTCTCTACTGAAAGGTTTCCTCGTTCAGGCACAATTCTTTCAATGCCGCCAGTTCTTCGCATTTATTGATCGCGCTTTTGTGGCTGAGTTATGCCAATCATCATGTTGAATTCCTAATTTATTTAGCCCCGCTCATACGAGTATTATAGGAAATTTTTCTTCTTTGTCTGCATTTTTTGAGAGGATTAGGCAATCATCTGCAAGGTTTGTGCATTTAACCTTCTAATCCTTGCCTGTAGGATGAAACTATGCGAATACAACAGTCTCTAACTACGGTTTGGCGATCAAATCTTGCCCCTGTAATTAGGGACTAGCAATAAAATACATTACCAGTCATTATAAGGCGGACTTGAGTCAGTTGGGAGTGGCTGAGGAATGCTAGATGAGCAGATGAAGGAAACCATGAAAGACGCAGCCTGCAAGCTGACAG
>JBAQZP010000087.1:0-22196 GCA_049791095.1 Phormidesmis sp. | reverse complement strand
TCTGGTACTCAACCGGATGATTCAAGTGGCTAAGCCGGATAGCTATGCCTGCTAATCGAAGAAAAGCCCTCAATCTGAGGGCTAGCTAGGATAACAGTGCTGTTCTAATATTGGTGCAACAACGCCGATGCTCTATATAAACCTGCAACGCTACAGCTCAGAAATCGAAGCTGTGGAAAAAGCACTAGCCGAAGCTGCCATCGGCAACACCACCGGCGCAGATGACAAATGGCAGCTCGACCGCTTCACCCGCGCCCTGCGCTGGAACGTGCAGCAGCGTCTAGAGCACACCTTTGCCCGCCTGCAGCAAGACGCTCGCGATGCCTACATTCTGCTGTGCGAGACCGCCGTCTACCGCTGCCCGGTTCCCGAAGACTGGTGGCTCAGCCATTTGGAGGATTGGGATCGAAAGGTAGCAGAGCAGTTAGCAGCTTTGGATGTGTTGCGCGATCGCTATCTCGTCGAAGAAATGATAGAAGAAGCTGAAATACTGCTGAAGCAGCATAACCTGATCCGCAGCGTTTCTCTAGCCCACCTCAAGCAGCTAACGTTCGAGGCTTGAGCTTGCCTACCGGGAGGCTCGTTCTGGAGGCCCCTTTTCTAATATGCTGATATTGCAAAAAGGAATATAAGAAGGTAGATGGAGTATGCAGTCACGCGCAAAAAAGCGATTCGGTAGATGGGGACTATCACCTCTCCTAGCCGTTTTTGTCGTCCCAGCTCTGTTCGTTACGATTTTGTACCTTGCGATTTCTCTACCGCCAGCTTCAGGGCAGACCCCTAATGCTGACAGTGTATTGCTCACCCAGCAGCTAGAGTTCATACTTAAAATGAACAGCGTTTTCTTAGGGTTTTTAGGCGTTTCAGGCAGTCTCGCGGCTTACTTTTTTGGAAAGAGCTTCAAAGATTTTCAAGATTTTGCTAAAGAGAATATTCGCGAGATCTATAATTCCTCTGAAGCAAAGATGGAGAATATTCGCAACTCTTCTGAAGTTGAAATCAAAAATGCTGTCGAATCAATTCGAAAAAAAGCGGAGGCAGAGATCTCTTACTTGATTGATAACGATGTAAGAGAAACCGTACGCACAGAAGTCAGGAACGTGCAAAGAATGTTACAGAGGGAGAAAGTCATCAGCGCTACAAGTGTTGACTATTACTTGCCGGGTGGAACTCCTTCAGAGGAACCGAGAGAAGTGGCATTGCTGAATGCGCGCGAATTTAAGAATGTTGAGTATTTCACAAAAATTAGTGATTTAAGACCGGAAACCAGTGGTGTCGTAGTTTTAGATCTCATTCATTTTTTAACACCATCGCAGGAAAAATTTACAAGCATAAGCGATTCTAAGGATCGAGATAAAATAGCCAAACCTATTGTGGATGAGCTGCTTGAGAAGTGTCCATCATCCGTCTTGATCGTCTATGTCAATAGTTATCCTCGTCTGGGTTGCATAGATCTCGTTCCTGAGGATCGATATATTCTCGCTGCTAATAGTCCTATCACAGTCGTAGGCAACGCTGCCGATGGGGCTTATGTCGCGAAGGGCGATCGCCTCCTAGCCAAGTAACCATTTCAGAGAATCCTACCGAGCTATCTAGACCGACTCTACAGGGTTGAGGTGATAGGGAAGCCTTTTGTTCTTCGCGCTTCCTTCTATGCTTTCTGCCTTTTTTTGAGAATTTTGTAAAGACTGTGACAATTATCAGCGTTTTGATAAACCAATAAGAATCTTTTACTGTCCTGATAATTGCCTCTCTAGATAGAGGTGAATCAGCATCAGGAGAATAGGATTTAGGTTCTACCTCATAGAAATCTCGCTCAAACTACTTGATGGTCTAAATGATATGACAAGTGCAGCCCTACCGAGAGAAAAGTCATGAAAACAGATTATTTGATTGTTGGCAGTGGTTTGTCCGCGCTGGTATTTGGGGCTTTGATGGCCAACCACCATAAAAAAGTGACCATGGTGGAAGCTCACGAGCATCCAGGCGGGTTTGGGCATACCTTTACGCTGGCCAATAAGTATCAATTTAACGCTCAGCTTCACTATGTTTGGGACTGCGGTGAAGGGCAAACGGTCAACAAAGTACTTAAAAAGCTAGGACTAGACCAGGAAGTCACCTTCGAGCGCTATGACCCGAATGGCTATGATCATTGCCGGATGCCGGGATATGCCCTGGATATTCCTTCGCAGCCAGAAGAACTCATTCGGCGGCTGTCTGAGCTGTTTCCTGAAGCTACAGGTCGCATTCGCCAATTTGTAAACACGGTTGAACAAACAGGTGCAGGGATGAAAAAGCTGGCCCCGCCAGTGAAGCCGCTGGAGCTTCTGGCCCATCCCATAGAAGTGTTGGGCACGGCTCAATATCTCAACAGCACGCTACAGGATGTATTTGACAAGTTCAAGCTGCCCCAAGCGGCTCAAACCCTGCTTGCCCTGGAGTGGCTAGACTTTTTACTGCCGCCCGATCAGCTCTCTTTTTACGCTTGGGTCGCCTTGTTTAGAGGTTACCAGGCAGGCGCTTTTTATCCCACCCAGCACTTTGAACATGTTATTAATTCACTCGTAAAGGTAATTGAAGCTAACGGTGGAGAAGTGATACTCAACCACGAAGTCACTCGCTTTAAAGTAGAAGGTAAAACAGTTGTAGGGTTTGACGCAATAGACTTGATCACGCACCAGACACAGAGCTTTACGGGCGAGACGGTGATTTGCAACATCGATCCCAAAAGAGCGGCCAAAATGATCGGCGAATCCAAGTTTTCTGCGAAGGTGCGCCGAAAGCTGGACTATGAGTATTCAGCCTCTAACTACATGGCCTATTGCGTTGTCAAAAATATTGATTTGCGAGACTATGGGTTTGGCAAATGGAATCTTTCTCATACGGGGCACCAAAGTATCAACGAAGCTTTTGCCCAAATGTACGAGCGGCATGACTACTCTAATCCTAGCTTTGCGATTACGACGCCAACCTTGCTCACAGAGGCCAGCCGCGACTGCCCGGAAGACTGTCAGATTGTTGAATTTTTGACGGTGGCGGACTATGCCTATTTTGAGGAATTGAGGGAGCGCGATCGCAAAGCATACTATCAGAAAAAACAGGAAATCCTGGACTCAATCCTAGACGTTGTCGAGCAGCACTATGTGCCCAACTTTAGAGAACACATGGTTTTTCAGGTTACCGGCAGCCCCACAACCAATGAGCGATACTGTTGGTGCCCGCAAGGAAACTCTTATGGCTCTAAGCTAACGCCCAAAAATATGGGCCTGGGGCGGCTAAATCACAAGACTTCGCTTAACCATTTTTATTTCTGCAATGCCTCCTCCGGCTACCCAGGTTTTGCACCTACGATTTGGACAGGGGCGCTGCTGTATCAGCGGCTGTCTGGCGATGTAATTTTAGGAGAGAGTTGATCTTATGAGAATAGCAGTAGTTGGCGGCGGCGCGGCGGGCATGGCAGCAGCCTACTGGCTCGATCAGCAGGGGCACCACGTTAGCGTGCTTGAAAGGCAGCCTGTGCTGGGCGGACACATTCGCACACTCAATAAAAATGTGTTGCCAAGCCATTCTAATAACAATGCAATTTTGGAATGCGGGCCGCTTGAGTTTCCTGATAGCTTTCATAATTTTGTAGCGCTAATGCGAGAGCTAGGGGTAAAGCTCGTGCCTGTCAATGTGGGGTCAGCTTTATTTCCAAAAAGTGGCAGTCATTTCTTATCGGCAGCTTCAACCAAGCGAAACTTCACGGGTATGCAGCGCCTGATTGAATATCTCAGGTTTGATAGTCTCTACGTCCGCTCTGCTGGGCTGTGGCTAAAAACGCAGTTTACTCACGCAAATCAGCTCTACGACCAGCCGCTGTCTCGCTATCTGGTAAACGACAGGATCAGCGACCTTTGGCTGAAGCTATTAGCCATGTACAGCTACTCTATACCGTTCAAATTTATCAACAATATGCCCGCAGAATTGGTGATTCCGATGCTAAACGCTTACTTAGCAGTCAATTGGCTACGGGTCGAGGGCGGCGTGTACACTTATATTGAAAAAATTCTCGAACGCTTCAAAGGAGATATTTTGCTGGGGGTAGAGATTGCCAATATTTATAGAAATCTAGAGGCGGTTGAAATTGAGTTAGCAACAGGGGAAACACAATCTTTCGATAAGGTCGTGTTCGCAACCCCACCCGATCAGGTGATGGCATTGCTGGCCGATCCAACGCCGGATGAGACCAGGCGATTTGCCGACTGGAAGCCTAACTACATAAAAACTATTGTGCATGGAGACGCTTCCATTTATCAGCAGCAGGGCATTCACTCGCCCTCAGAGTTTGATTTTTTTGAGACCGAGACTCAATGGGGCTATAGCGGCTACTTGAATCGGCTTTGTGCAATCTCCTCACCTCAGCACTACTTTCTCTCTTTTCAGCTAGAAGCGCTGATCGATCCCACCAGCATCGTTCATATTCAGCAGCACCATACACCTATGTACACTACGGAGTCTTTTCACTATCGAGACGAAATAGTCGCTACGAATGGGGAGAACCATACCTACCATGTGGGGGCTTATTTAGGCGACGGTTTGCATGAGGGTGCGATTACCTCTGCCCGCCGGGTTATTCAGCTTATTGGGAAGGCGATCGCGCTAAATGCCAGCACCAGCGGATGGGGTGCCCGTACCCAATCAGGAGCCATCCCATAGCGGGGCAAATAGCGCGGCAAATAGCACGGCATAATATTCAACACTCCGGCCATAGCGGAGGCTTTGGCAAACCACAAAATTGCAATTGTACCTGGGTCATATACCGTGCCAAACGCACCGCCCCAGGTAGGTATAGTTTAAAGTAATGTCCGAATAAGCACACAAATGCCACATTTTGGACATTCGCGTTAAACAAAACTCGCGATAGACTAAAGCGCAGACAAACTTTTTATATTGTTTAGTGCCAGGGTAGTTTCATCATGCCAAGAGAGACCTTACTGCATCCGCATCGGAACAATCGTTTGACCCTTTTGATAGTTTTGGCGATTGGCGCGATCGCGCTCAGTCTGATCCTCTTTTTCTACGGCAAACTGCCGCACATCATGACGACTGACATTAGCCACCCTTCACATGCTATCTCGGCTGACTATCAAGCATTTTCAGCCAAATTCAGAGATCCTCAAATGCTTCATTTCTTTGAGTCGTGATCTCTTTTCGCATCACTAGATTGTCGCTGGCTCGCTTGAGGGGCGCGTGAGCAGAGAACAAATTAGCTTACCGAGTTCTTGATAGAGAATCAAAATAGCCTTAAATTACAGGGTTGTTAGGTGTAGTTTGCTTAGCTACTTTGAATCCGACTCGATTCTTTCCGCTTTTCTTGATTTCGTACATAATTTCATCAGCTAGCGTGATGATTTCATCGACTGTGTTTGGCATTTCTGTATAGGCAACTGCGCCTACGCTAAATCCAATCGCCCAAGTTGGATTGACGGCGGCGTTGAGCTGCGCATGAATTCGCAACAAGGTGCTATGAGCCTGAGCGGCTTCCATTTGCGGCAGCAAAATGGCAAACTCATCGCCACCTAATCGGCCTAGGATGTCGTTTTCTCTGAGGCTTGTCTGAAGCTGCTTGATAATGGTTTGAAGCAGGCGATCGCCTACTTTATGCCCAAACCGGTCGTTGACAGTTTTGAAATTGTCAATGTCTAGATAGGCTATGGCAAAAGGAAAATGATAGCGCCGCGATCGCGCCATCTCTATTTCTAGCATCTCTATAAAAAACCGGCGATTATAAATGCCGGTCAAACCATCTATACGAGCAAGCTGAATCTCTCTTTTGTAGGCCCCTTGCTGTAGTGATATGAGATAGCTCACCAATCCAAAGAACCCCAGCCGAATGCCAAAGTTCCAAATTGGAAGGAAGACCGCAGGGTATCGCTTAGCGGTGATATCAGCGCAGAGCCAGACGAGGCTAGACAGCACTGCTAGGAAAATACCTTGATGGCGATCGCCATACCAGGCTGCGATCGCAATCGGAATCAGGTAGAAAATTGATAGCGAAAGATCGATCCGAATAGCATAGTCAAACAGGCCAATGCCCCCACACAACGACATGCTCAGCCCTAATAGCTGCCGTTGTGACAGTTTTTCTAGCCATTGATTCAGCTTTTTTCTCATCGCAGAATCCTGATCGGCACCTAGCAGTTTTGGGGCTCTCACCAAGATACTATTTTCTCGCAAAAAAAAGCTCTACTCCGCACGACATACCGCTTTACCAGGAAGGTCAAGCGTTGTCTTTTGATTCAGGGCAAGTAAGCCTTTCAGTTTTATTGTTGTGAATAAATTTTGCAACGTTTTTTTGCTGGTATCAATATCGGTAACGCACGGCAGAATAGACGTTGAATTCGCCGATAGTATAGTCAAACCCGTTTATTCAAACCCGTCGGTTGGAGCGGATACGCTATGAATTCTCATTTGGCACCTATGCCCAGTTCTCATTTCTTGTCAAAGGCAGCAGCAGTGCTCCTTGCTTACGTGACAGGTGTAATTAGTACTTTGGTCTTGTCCCAGCTACCCTGGCAACAGAACCACTCCCCAACCCCCGTGACTTCGCCAAACAGCCAGACCCTCAAGCCATAGACAAAAATTTTCTTTTACTTTTGGAAGCTACCCATGAAACTTGTATTCACAGGCCCATTTTCTCACCGGGTTTCTCAGCTATTGCTAGGTGCTGGACTGATGCTAGCAATCAGCCTTTCGCTCACTCAACAGGCCAGTGCCATCCCACCGGCAGGCTGGGTTTCAACCACTATCGACGGGGGCGTCGCCAACCTGCGGGCAACCCCTTCAACAAGCGCTAGCGTTCAGGCTACTGCTGCAAACGGCAGCCGGTTTAGCATTGTTGCAGAACAGTTCGACAGCGCGGGCTATCGCTGGTATCAGGTGCGACCTGATGGCGTAACGCCGACCTCAGCGGTGTGGATTCGCGCTGATTTGGTAAGCTTTGCACCGCCTTTTCCGGCTCAGCCACGCTTGAGTTGTGATAGTGCGATCGCCGCCACCGAAAAAACCTTAAGAGCCGTTCCCAACACCACCATTCGCACCCGCGACCAGCGCCCCCACGGCTATGCCAATGGCCCCGCCGATCGCCCGGACAGCTATAGCTACCAGCTCTCCGGCAGCGGTGCGCCCAATGTGCTCGCCTCTCCTGTGCTGATGAATCAGCTCGCCGCCCAGCTCATTGAAAACTGCCCGCGCACGGGCCTGATCTCTTTTAGCGATGGCCCTACCGACGGCAACTACACCAACTATGGCGCAATGCCCCAGCGGATGGTTCGCCCCTTCCAGTGCAAACTCGGCCCCAACTCAGATCGTGGGCCTGCCCAGTGGGGTGAAAGCATTTGCCTATAATTGTAACGATTGATACAGTTTATCTTGTAAAAGCGCTGACTTAGCCCCCAAACCCATTATTCTAGAGCTATTTTGGAGCATCAGACCCAATGGCCTCAGACCCAATGGCTTCAGACAACCGCTCAGACAATCACTCAGACAATCACTCGGGCAATCGTAATGGGCAGTTGATCATCATCGGTGGCGCAGAGGATCGCAGCGAAGAATGCCAAATTCTTCGAGAGTTTATCCGCTGCGCTGGCGGACTGACCGCCAAAATTGTGGTGATGACCGTTGCCACTGAGCTGCCGAGGGAAGTAGGTGACGATTATATCCAAACCTTTGAGCGTCTAGGCGTTGAAGATATCCGCATCCTGGATACGGTGCGCCGGGACGATACCCATTCAAATAGCGCTTTAGAGAGTATTCAAAAAGCAACAGGTGTTTTCTTTACGGGCGGCGACCAGGCTCGAATTGTGGACACGCTCAAGGGCACCGAGATCGACAAACTTTTGCACCAGCGATTTGAAGAAGGGCTCGTGATTGCAGGCACTAGCGCCGGAGCGGCCATGATGCCAGATATGATGATTGTAGAGGGCGATGCCGATACGAATCCCAAAGTCAATGTGGTTGAAATGGGGCCAGGCATGGGTTTTTTGCCGAATATCGCCATTGACCAGCATTTTGCGCAACGCGGTCGCATCGGGCGACTGCTCTCGGCAATGGCCCAACAGTCGATTAATTTGGGATTTGGCATTGATGAAAATACGGCGATAATTGTCAGCGGCAATCTGGTGAAGGTTGTAGGAGAAGGGGCGGTGACGGTCGTGGATATGGCAAACCTAGCTCACACTAATTTGTCTGAAATTTTGCGAGACGAGGATCTGGCGCTTTGCGGGGTCAATCTACATATTTTGCCCGATGGGTATGGCTTTAATTTGGATACGCGATCGCCCATTGTCAAAGGGGCCAACGCCTTGAATCGCTCTAATAATCAGTCAAACAATCAAACTGAGGCCAAACAGATCCCTCAAGCGGGTGAAACTCAATTTCCCAACGTCAGCTAGAAAGCGCTAGCACCGCTATGGCCTTACAGAAACTAGCTGCTTTCAAGCATAAAAACAAAAACGGCATCAAAAGAGACAGAAGCCATGCTTCGTAGGAGGCATCATAGTGTGTTGATATAGTTTTTGCATCCTTTAAGAGGTCATGATGGGTTCTGTTGATTTTGCCGTTCAAGATCGCCGGTTGATGTCAATCAAACCACCTGCGCCTGCTGATTTTGAGCTAACCGAATTCATCGATATCCTGAAGCCGCTGATTCGAGAGCCGTCTGTCGTTGGCCATGAAGATTCCTTTTTTAGGGTGCTGCGGCGAGAGCTAGAAGAAATTGGCGTAGAGGTGACTTATTATCATGGCGTGCTCGTTGCTCAGGGCAGTCGGCCTCACGACTTATTTTTATCGGCCCATATTGATCGCCATGGCCTGATTTGCACTGGGCCAAATGAGTTTCGCTATGCCGCTTTTATCGCCGGGAACCAGGGCGAAGAGATGGGCAGCTCAGCTTCGGACTATATGCTTCACAAAATTGAAGATCGCTTTGCCGGGCAGCGAGTGCAGGCTCATTTACCCTATGCGGGTACTTATCTGGGGCAGGGGGCCATTACCCGCTCTTATATTTGCCCGGCCCGCAGAAACCTGATTTTTGAAGTAGAAGGACTGGAGTTTTTGCAGCCCGGAACGCCGGTTGCGTTTTTAGACCGGTTGCAGATTGCCGATGGGTTGATGTCTGCTCAACTGGATAATGTCGTCAGCGCGGCAATGATTATTTATCTTTTTAGAAAAGGCTTTCAGGGCACGGGGCTTTTTACCGCGCAAGAAGAGTCTGGGCGAAGCTGGCGCTATACGCTGTCGTGGTTTCAGCAACAGCGGCTGACGACGCAGCGACTGGTTGTGCTCGACACCAGCCCTTATGCCAACCGCGAAGAGGCGGATGCTCAGCAGATTACGCTGCGCAATCGGGATGCTAGCGGTGCTTTTGCTGAGGCGATGACGGCGGAGCTGGTGAACCGCTGTGAGGAGTTGGGCTTGAGCTATGGGTTTAAAGATGAATATATTGAGCTGAAAAATCAAACCCGCAGTAAGCCTTTTCCACTGGGTCGAACTGAGCTTGGGCGAGTGGCTACCGCCACCGAGGGCGAGATTAATGGCACAACGCTGCAAATTCCGACGACCGAGTATCATACAGCCACCGAGACGGCGTCTTTGGCTGCGATCGCAGGAATGCTAAAGTTACTCACGAGCTACCTATAGCCATTTAGCCCACCACCCTGGCCTCTAAAACAGAAGCTGCAAAATAAGATCTTTGACAGGTACGTTTTTTGCTTTAATGTACTTCAGGTTTTTTGTGAGGAGAGGCGTGTGATAGAAAATAGCGATCGCGACGAAGCTAACGAAACTGCGCCAACAAAAGTGGTCAGTCCCGGATACTTTCCGCCCGCAGCAGCGTTTCCTTCAACGACTTATCGCAACTCAGAACCTAGTTCGGCTACTTTCAGGCAGACCACTGCCTATGAGACTGAATATGAGGCAGGCCGCCTGCACAGACAGCATAATGAGACGAAGCGCCTGCAACGTCAGGTGCAATGGCTAAAGTTTCTTCTGATCACGTCTATTGTTGTATTGGGCGGTACTCTGTCAGGAATGCTGTTGGGCCTACGCCAAGAACAGATAGCGCTGCGTAACATTCAAAGAGAATTGAATGCGCCATTAGAAACACCCTTAGAAACAACTGAAGATACGCTACCAGAGAACCGCTCGCCCGACGGAGTCGCTTCTAATCCTACTCTGCCCACTGTTTCACTGCCCACTGTTTCACTGCCCACTGTTTCACTGCCAGGCAGCGAACAGTTTGACCCACTAAAAGAACAGATGAGGGCATTTGCAGAACAAACTCAAATAATTTCTGGGCAGGTCAGAGAGACTTCCGAACAACTATCGGATGTTACGGCAAGTCAGTGGAGCGATTGGCAAAGGCGATTGGCTGAGCTAGAGCAAGCTATCCAAGACGGCCTATTTAGCGAAGCAGTCAGCAAACAGCTTGATCGGCTTAGTGAGCAGCAGCGCCAGTGGTTTAACCCGACTATTCCAGATACTTCAACGTCAGATACCTCAACGGAAGCGAACTAAGAGGTTTGCATAGTGGGTGACAAAATTGAGTATAGTCACGATCTTAATCTGCCTTATGGCAGACAGGTAATTTTGTCGCTTACCTGTTTACTTAAGGCGATAGAGACATAAAAACAAGCCGCAGACCTTCTTCAATGCTCTGCACTTCATTTGTGAACCTTCATTCGAGAGTAAACTATATGATTTATCGTGTGTTTTTTATCCTACAGCGCCTCACCCAGAAACTCACCCTGGTACTAATGGGTGCGATTATGTGCTTAGGTCTTATGCAGAGTGCGCTGCAAGCCGCACCGCTGATTAAAACAGAATCTACGGAAACGCTATCTCAAGAAAGTTTGAGTCAAAAAAGAGCAGAGCGCCGCGAGGCTCAAAGCAAGGCTTCGCGAGCAGCCAACACTGAGGAAAATGCTGATTCAATCGAGGAAGCGCTGAACGAGAAACTCAACGTTGAGGAAATTGCTAAAGAAAATGGCCTCACTGGCGATGCCCCCGATAAACCAAATTAAGTTCTCTTTCCGACGCTTCGGCTGTTCTACCAAGTCATCGACTCTGTAATCCCAGCTACATATTGATGTAGCAAAAGGTGGTTGATTATACGTAGCTATGTACTTTGGCAAACAGTCTAGTATCTGTCTATGAAAGATGTAAAGGTGTGGGTTGGTGGGTTGGTACGGCAAGTGCAGGAGAGTCTCACTTGGGTTCTAGGAAAACGAACTGATGCAAGAAAAAAGCTGCATTGGCACAGCCTTTCTACAGGAAAATCACTGATTGCGATCGCATCAGTCACCATGCTTGCCCTCTTGGCCATCAAC
Source organism: Phormidesmis sp. (assembly GCA_049791095.1). Taxonomy (GTDB): domain Bacteria; phylum Cyanobacteriota; class Cyanobacteriia; order Phormidesmidales; family Phormidesmidaceae; genus Phormidesmis. The sequence goes on along the minus strand of JBAQZP010000087.1, from coordinate 10,827 downwards.
GCTTCACTCAAGTCTTTCGCGTCAACTGAAATTGCTCAATCAACAGGTCAAATTTACCAGGTCAAGTCAACGCCCGATCATGTGATCTGGGGAGAACTCTTTAAGCCTGGTAGCGAGCCAATCTTGACAGTTCAATCAGGCGACCAAGTCGTCCTAGAAACGATTTCTCACGAGGGAATTTTAGCCGATCAGGGTGACACGGTTGAGTTTTTGACAGGGCAGGGAATTAAAGAAGAGGATATCCTTCCAGATCAGCTTGTAGTCAAAGCCAATGTGGAGAAAACAGGGCCTGGCCCCCACGTCATCACTGGCCCGATTTACATAGAGGGCGCAGAGCTTGGCGATGTGCTAGAAATTAAAACTGTCGATATTGCCTATCGGGTACCCTATGGCGTGATATCTAACCGTCATGGTAAAGGCTCACTGCCAGGAGAGTTTCCAATCGACGGGGCAGATATCTATACCAAAGTAATTCCTATCGATATGGCAAAAGATATTGGTGTTTTTCGGCCTAGTAATGGTCAGCCTGATCTGGGCATTCCGTTAAAGCCCTTCATGGGAATTATGGGCGTGGTTCCGGCTGATGTGGCAGATGCTGTAAATTCTGTGCCGCCCGGCGTCTATGGCGGTAATATCGATATTAAACGGTTAGGCATTGGCAGCAGCTTATATTTACCCGTTCAGGTACCAGGGGCCCTCTTTTATTCTGGCGATCCGCACTGCGCTCAGGGCAATGGAGAGGTCGCACTGACAGCGATTGAATGCTCGCTAACGCCCACTTTTGAGTTAGTGCTGCACAAAGACATGACGCTTGAGCAGCCGATGGGCGAGACTGAAGACGCCTGGATTGCTGTGGGATTGGATGAAGATCTCGATGAAGCTATGAAGGAATCAGTCAGAGAGTCTTTGCGGATTGTCAATGGCGAGTACGAGCTAACCGAGCAAGATGCGCTGCTTTTGGGGAGCGCCGCGATTGATTTTGAAGTCTCTCAAGTGGTCGATATTGTCAAAGGTATTCACGGTGTGATTCCAAAGCAGCTATTTGTGCCGTTAGAATAGGTGGGGTGTTGCCGCGCGATCGCCCTCAAGCCTGACTATGTAGTCGAGTGTAGTCGAGTGCCAGGCGATCGCTCAAGCAGCGTCAAAACAAACTTTAGAAGACAGCTCAGGATTCCATAGAATGCGCCGTTGTAACTGCCCAGACGCCGATCTATTGCAGGGTAAGCTGCCCGAATCGACCTCTACCCGCATGAACAAGATCCAGATGCTGAGCATTGGCCTATTTTTATCAGGCGGATTCTCGCTGTTTGAATGGGTGGCGGGCTGGTGGAGCCATAGCCTTACGTTAATGACGGATGCGGGCCATATGCTGTCTGATTGCCTGGCATTGAGCCTAGCAGTTGGGGCAGCCTGGTTGGCACATTTAGCCCTCAAACAAAAAGACGCCCTCGGCCCCCAAACAGCAGAAATTGCCGCTGCGCTTGCTAATGGCATAGGGCTATTGATCTTGGCTGTGTGGGTGGTTTGGGAAGCGATCAATCGTTTTCACACAGAGCACCCCGTTGTCGCTGGCGAAGTCATGCTCGTAACCGCTATCGTGGGTTTGGGCATCAACATTATCGCTGCGTCAGTTTTGCACGATCACAGTCAACATGACCTCAACGTTCGCGGCGCGTTTCTCCATGTTTTAGCCGATACCGTCAGTTCGGCGGGCGTGATTGTCTCCGCCGTTTTAATCTGGGCGTTCCATTGGAATTGGGTCGATGAGGTTATCAGCTTGTGCATTGCCATTATTCTTGGCATAGGCTCACTCCCCATAATCTTTGATAGCCTTAAATCCCTTCAAAAATCCAACGCTACAAAGCACCAATAACCAACACCCAATCCGCTATCTTCACCAATCGGTGCTAGACAACCGTGCCGACAATAGAATACTGACCAATGCTGCCATAGTCGCTGAATCCGGTCGCCAAATCACCTTCCCCAGTACCCGTAACGCCCAGATAGTACTGACCCGGATTAATGGTGCCACTAATCCTGACGCCCAATTCACCCGCTGGATTAAATGACTGAATGACCTGCCCAGCCGCGTCCCGCAACTCAGCCAGTATATTCAAGTTAGCCCCTTGCTCAAAGGGATTGATATCGAGCGCGATGTTGCCAGTAGTTGAAGTAAACGTGAACCAATCGACATCTGTATTGGTTTCGATGATGCCGTAGGTTTCGGCCCTGCCGCTGTTGAAGGCAAGAGCGTCTGCATCGATCAGGTTGTCGCTGTAGTCGTCTGCACGATAGCCAAAGCCATTTCGCTCCCCAGTAATGATATCTAAGTCATCTTCTCTGTTTTCCGCATCGCTGTACTCGCCCCGGCTCCATTGGGTCAGGTCACGCGAGTAACTAGCTCCCATAATAGGTGCCCAGCTCGTTGAGCCATTAGTATGTCCATCGTAGTACTCGACCTGAGAGTTTCCGTCATGGCTAAGCCCTAAGGCATGGCCTACTTCATGACTGGTCGCTTCCGCTACAAATTTTGGCCTGCTCAAATTATCTGCAAAGACGAATGCCGGGGTGTCTGTACCCGAGTTAAATGAGTCGAGATAGGCAACACCACCGACACGCTCACGATACCAGGAAGAATTACTGTCAATTACGGCGCGAATTCCCCATTGGGTATCATTACTGTCGCTTCTGGTGAGCTGATCGTCAGAAGGTAGGGCGGTGGTGACATTCACGTTAAAAGGGCTAAAGTCTTCGGACACTCGCCGCCAAATTTCCCAAATATCTTCTAGCTCATTGGCAGAGAACGTTGAAGCATCTCCATCAGTGTCGTAGGCAGTTGACGTAATAGTCGCACCGTAATCACTATTCCATCGGGTGCCGGTCGTAGTATGACCGGTAAAGTCCAAATAAATGGTGTGGTTGGCCCCGGCATTGCTACTAAGCGAAAAAACCTGGTTAGCGTCAAAGGTCTGATAAGTGGCGGGGACGGTTGCCCCGGTGGTTGCTGTCGATAGGTCTAGATCGTAGGTGAGGGGGCCGTTGCTGCCCGCGTCGTAGCGTTCGACTTGGGCAAAGTACGTCCCGGCAGTGGCTTCATAGCTGATGACATCTGCTGTATTTCCACTGAGTTCAGAGCTAGCGACTTGTGAATCGTCTGCATCAAAGATTCCGTTAAAATTACTGTCTTTGAAGAGCCTTAGATCTGCGTCATCACCGGCACTGATGTTATGCAGGTTGAGATTGATGATTTGATCGCTGGTCAGATCAAATTCAAAAACATCTGTCGGATCTGATGCCGTTGTGCTGAAATTGTTGAGTTCGATAGGAGAGCTGTTGATTGTACCAACGGCATAGGTGGCAGCCAGATCCAGGTCATAGGATACAGACCCCTGACTGTCTGCATCGTAGCGTTCGACTTGAGCAAAGTAAGTTCCTGCAGTAGCGCTAAAGTCAATGAAGTCAGCAGCGTTACTGCTGTTCTGAGAGCTAGCAACCTGTAGGTCATCTGCATCCAGAACGCCGTTGCCGTTGCTGTCTTTGAACAGCTTTAGATCTGCGTCATCTCCCGCACTAATATTGTGCAGGTTCAGGTTTATGTTGCGATCATTCGAGAGCGTAAATTGAAATATATCCGTAGAGAACAGATCGCTAACGGTATAGCCATTCTTGCTGATAATCGTGCTAGATAAATTTCCGAGATTATAACTTGCCATAGTTCGTTTCTGCTAAATGTTCGTGTTTTGTGTCTTATGGAGAGGAAACACGAGGAAATCATCCATTTTTAACTGGACTGATTTGATATTAGAGAGTACGAACAGTCAGAAGATATTCCTTTTATGACGACTTCATTGCTGCAATCAACCAGAAACCGTACAGGCATCTACAGTTATGTTTGCAGTTTTCAGCATTAGCTAAGCAATCAGCATTAGCTAAGCAATCAGTTGCGACAGGCGATGACTACTTTCAATTAGTTAAACAGGCGTTATGAGTCATAAATGGAATTTATATATTTATTGAGTTTTAATTTGTAGAGGTTATAGGTAAGCTATGAGAGAACCTTTAGCGATATGCATTTCAGTACTGTCATGTTGAACTTAGTCGAGTCCGATCCGCAAGCAACTTACACCTTCACGAATTCTCGCTTATTTCCGTTCAAAGGATTATCTCCTATCCGTCAATGGCTCAATCGTCTAGAGATTCGCAACGCGGCGGTGGCCCATTTTATTTGCCGAACCATTCCTACGCAGTGTCCCTTCGAGCGAGATATTTGTCTGTTGGGCCTTTTTACCGTGCATATTCCACCGCTGTGCAAGCTCAATCCTTTGTATGAGGAAGTGGTGGGCTTGCGGTTTCGAGCACTCTGCCATTTAGCAGATGACTGTCACGAAGATGTGCATCGCTACTGCTAATCATAAATTTTAGCTTTTGTATTTAGTTTTTCAATCAGTTCTTTTCAACTTATCAGGTGATCTTTATGGGCGCTCCTCGACAGTCATCTCTACCCTGGTATCGCTGGCTCAATAGCGATCACGTCATCCGCTTGCTAGAAACCGTTCAGGACTTTATCGTCATCTGCTTGTGCATTGGGCTGTTTAGCTTTATGGTGCTTCAGCTCAGAGAGATGGCGCTGTCGCTACTGCCACCGCTAAATTTTCAACCCGTCACCTCAGACATTTTGTTTCTGCTAATTTTAGTTGAACTATTTCGTCTGTTGATTATCTATCTTAAAGAACATCGAGTCTCGATTGGGGTGGCGGTTGAAGTCTCGATTGTCTCTGTTTTAAGAGAAATCATTGTGAGAGGCGTTTTAGAAACACCCTGGGCGCAGGTTCTAGTCGCTTGCGTTTTTTTGCTAGTGTTGGGGGCTTTACTCGTCATTCGAGTCTGGATACCGCCTACCTTTGATGGCATCGATCCAGAACAGGTAGTCTCGGATCGCCATCGTTCGCGAGCTAGCGAAGATAAAATAAGCCAGCATTCTGTGCAAAGATCTGCGAATAATTATCAGGATTTGCCAATGTCAGGGGTGCCAATGCCCGTGGTCAACGCTAGCGTTGACTAGCTAGCCGAATAAACCGTGACTCGACCGTGACTTGACCATGACATTGATGTCACGGTTTAACCTGAGACCGTACAAACATTTTTGTGTTGCAGACTCGGAGTAGGGGCAGTGCTTTTTTCCTGACATCGTCTAAAGCGCCTTTTTCTTGGCGGTGGCGCATTGGCTAGAGACCTATCCTGATGTCTTTGCTCCTGATGTCTTTGCAAAGCTTAATAGGTTTTCTTCACTTTTTTCTTCACGTATTCTATAATCGGTAGTGTACGATACAGAAAGTATTCCGAAGATAGGAGTTTTACAATGCTAAGCAAAATTTTAGTTGCCATCGACGAGTCAGGCTCTAGTGAATGGGCCTTTGATACGGCTTTGACCATGGCCAAATCGCTCAAGGCTAGACTGCTTTTAGTGCATGTGCTAGATGCGTTTTCAGCCAATGGGCCCAAGCATCCCTGTGTGATGGTTGAAAACTTCTCAATGGATGTAGAAAGTTCTGCGCAAAAGAAGTTTGAGCAACAGTGGCAGCAGTTTGAGAATCGCTACGATACGCTGCTCAAACAAAAGCAAGCGGCGGCTGAGGCGGCTGGCGTCACCGCTACTTATTTACAGCCTAAAGGGCTTCCGGGCCAAAAAATTTGCGAAATTGCGAAGACAAACAATATCGATTTGATTGTAGTTGGCAATCGCGATCGCACCAACCGCAAAGAACTTGCTGATGGCAGCGTCAGCAACTATCTGGTTCACCACGCCCCTTGTTCAGTCACAGTAGTCCATCCAAAGGCAGAGCAAGCGGCGATTTCTCAAACAGATTTTGCAAGGGCGGTTGCTGTATAAAAGAAATAATTGATTAAGAAATCGGCAGGGGCTACTTCAACATTGTGAGGGAAACATCGTGAGAGAAGTAGCTTTTGCTGAATCATGTTTAGGCCGTCAGGGTTGGATGGTTAAATAGCAGAACCATGGCAGTTATGGCTACCGCGATCGCGGCAACGCCCATCAGCTCTTTTTTAGTTTCAGAAAAGGCATAGGCAGGTTTCAGCCAAAATTCCAAAGGTTGAATGATCCGGGGCATGACAAACCAGGTCAGAATGATGGTTGTCACACACAAATTTACCAGCATTGAATTGGCATAAGACCAGGACTGCATGATGCCAAAATGTTCAAATAGTTTTGATTGCAAAATTACGACGGGATATAGCCCTAACACGACAATCAGAGCTTCTTTCCAGGCTGAAGGCCCTAAGCTAGTGACCTCTTCTCCTGCTTCATGAGAAAACCAGCCTTCCGATCCCGTTGTGAAAGATTTGAACCGATAGGTTTCAAAAAAATCCTTTCCGGTTTGCATTAGGGCTTCGCGATCGCCAGAGTTCAACCAATTGTCAAGATGGATTTGCGAGTCAAAATGAATCAGGGAATACCACTTGATTACATCATTTTCGCATGCTAAAGGTAAATGCTGATCAACCCGCACATAGCCCTCAGCCTGCTCCATACTGTGAACCAGCGTTTGATGCCAATGTCGAAAGTCAAGCTGTTTATCTTTCGGAACAATGTATTCGGTGACAGCGCTCGAATAAAAAACTTCATTCTGCGCAGGCAGGGTCGTTGGCATGATTTATAAATTCCTTTTTTGAAAACGGTAACAATGGATACTTTTTAATTCAACCTCTTATTCAAACAAGTTCCCTCTATCACCAGAAGGATTAGTCATGCGACGATCGCCAAGTAGCCAGTAGACCGGACGACCATAGCAGAAACTTGCGTTGGCTAAGCATCGCTGTCGCAGCGGACAAATTGCGATCGCACGTCCCCTTAGACCCCTAAATGCTGATGAATTAAGGGATGATCGAGGCTGAGTTCAGCCGTTGGAATTTGCTGGGCGATCGCCCCTTTGGTCATGATATACACTTGCTCGGACAAATGTTGCACGACGCTCAAATTCTGTTCTACTAAAATCAGCGTCGTTCCCAGGCGATGGTTAATGTCTTTTAGCTGAGCGGTTATATCTAGCACGATAGAGGGTTGAATGCCGTCAGAGGGTTCATCTAGTAAGAGTACTTTGGGGCGAGCGACAAGGGCGCGGGCGATCGCAAGCTGCTGCTGCTGCCCACCCGACAGGCTATCTCCTCGCTGATGAAGTTTGGCGGCGAGCATAGGAAACAAATCTAGCAGCCATTCCAGATTGTTTTCAACAGATTTAACCCGGCGGTATTGCCCCGTTAGAATGTTCTCTTTGACGGTCAGTGCGCCAAAGATTTCGCGGCCCTGGGGCACGTAGCCAATGCCTGCACGAATTCGCCGATAGGCCGGGGTACGGGTGAGATTGGTTTGGTTAAGATAGAGCGTGCCAGCGGTGGTCGGAACAAGACCCGCGATCGCCTTCAGTAAGGTTGTTTTGCCAACGCCATTGCGGCCCAAAATGGCAATGCGATCGCCCGCCGCTACCGTCAGATCAATTCCTTTGAGCACGGGCGCACTTTTGTAGCCCGCATGGACTTGCGTCAGTTTAAGCATGGGGCTGCTCCTGAGCGTGATCCGAGGGCTGTTCCAAAGGTTGTTCTAAGGGTGACTCTAAAGATTGCCCCAAATAAATCGCCCGCACCGCTTGGTCTTGCTGAATGGCTTCTACCCGCCCGCTGCGAAAAACCTGTCCCTGCGCTAGCACCGTCACCTCTGCGTCAAACTGGCGGACAAACTCCATATCATGCTCAATTACAACAATGGTAATTTCACCTCGCAAGCTATTCAGCAAGTCTACCGTTCGGCGCGTTTCGCCTCGGCTGAGGCCGCCTGTAGGCTCGTCGAGTAGCAGGATCTGAGGTTTGGCGATCGCGGCCATGCCAATTTCTAGCCACTGCTTTTGCCCATGAGAAAGTTCACCCGCTAAGGCATCGGGCCGATCGGCTAGGTTGACCGTTGTGAGCATTGCCGCGATCGCTTCTTCGCGTGCAATCGAAGCTGAATAATGCGGCCTAGCCGAGAGCCACAAATTTTCGTATACGCTGAACGCGGCATAGACATTGGGCACCTGTAGCTTGATGCTAATGCCTGCTTGCACCCGGCGATAGGGAGCCCAGCGGTGAATCGCTTGCCCGTTGTAGATCACCCGCCCGGCTGTCGGCTGTAGCCGCCCGGTCAAAAGGTTGAAATAGGTCGATTTACCCGCTCCGTTTGGCCCAATAATGCAGTAGGCTTTGCCCGCTTCAAACTGGAGTGAAATCTCATCAAGCGCCACAAAGCTACCAAAGCGACGGCTCAACTGCTGCGTTTCTAATCGAATCGGATTGACGAGAGGCAACGGCGAGGCGAGTGTGATAGATGAAGGCGGTTCCGGCAGCCGGGCAGCCGCCGCTGGGGTTGGCTGACTCACGCTCGTTGCAGAGAGTCGGTTTCGAGAGACTACGCTTTGCCAAGCCGCCTCAATCGCCGGGGCCAATCCCGCTGGCAGCAGTAACACCATCGCGATTAACACCGCCCCCAAAATCAGCGGCGTAGTGCGCTGAGCAAAGGTACTGAGATAAGAGGATAGAAAATGTAAGAGCCCGGCACCCAAAAACGCACCCCAAAGGCGATCGCGTCCCCCCACAATCACCCAGGTGATGACTAAAATGGCCTGCGATACTTCAAAAACAGCCGGACTAATGGCATTGCCCCAACTGGCATGAAGCACACCGGCCAAGCCCGCGATCGCCCCCCCCCAAGCAAACCCAACGAGCTGAACAAGCCGCACATCATAACCCAACAGTTCTGTGCGCTCAACATTCACCCGCACCGCATTAAAGACGCGGCCAAACCACCGATGCCTCAGCCATAGCAGGCTCCCGAGTGAAATCACTGCTAGCGCCAGGGTTAACAGATAGTTACCTACAATTCCTAAGTCAAACAGAGTGGGAATATTCTGCATCCCATTGAACCCGCCCAAAGGCGCACTGCCAATTGCGTATTGCTCGCCAGAGGTGCTGAGCAGAAGATTGAAAAACACCAGGGTGAGTGCCAGAGTGATGATAGAAATATACAGGCTGCCAACTCGGCCATAAAAGACAAATCCGCCGACAACGGCAGCGGCGATCGCGGCCAAAACAATCCCCCCTTATCATCGCCATCGCGGTGCCAAGCGGCGGGCCGGTTTGCCCGGCCAAATTGATTGCCATTACGCCATAGGTATAGCCGCCAATGCCAAAGAATACCGTTTGGCCAAAGCTAAAAATGCCGCCCACGCCCCAGATAAAGGCCAGGCTGAGCGCTAGGATGCCAGCAATTAACGCATAGGTCGCGTTGACTAAGGTGTAGAGATCAACCAGCAGCGGTAACAGTAACAACAGCGTTAGAACAACAGTGGCAGGAAACCAATTCAACAGGTTGGCGAACCGTTGAGAAAGATTGTTCATAGCGATCGCTTCCATGAGCCAGACAAGCCTTTGGGGAAAAGTCGTAGAATCGCGATCGCCATCAATAACAGCGCCACTTGCCCAATCACAGGGGTTGTTAGCAGCGACACTATACTCTCCACCGTGCCCAGCAAGCCGGCTGAGGCCGCTGTGCCGATCAAGATCGCTGGGCCACCCGTGATCGCCGTCATAAAAGCCCGTGACATAAAAGAACCCGCCAGCGAAGGCGTCACTGTCGTAAACGGTGCCAGGATGCCGCCCGCCATTCCGGCCAGGGCTGAGCCCAGCGTAAATGTCCACATATTTACCCGGTCTGCGTTAATGCCTACGCCTGCTGCCATGGTTGGGTTTTCGGCGGCGGCGCGCGCTTCTAGGCCGTAGCGGGTGCGGGTGAATAGGAGATAGGTGGCGGCGCTGAGGATGAGGGCGATGACGATCATTAAAAGGCGGTATCCGGCGATCGCGCCATCGCCAACGACCACCGTCCCCAACGGCATTGGCACACTGCGCGCCTCAGCCGTAAACAGTAGCCTGGCCGCCTGCATCAGCACCAGGCTAATCCCTGCGGTAGCCAGCAAAGTATCAATCACACGCCCATACAGCCAGCGCAAAATCAATCGCTCGATCAGCAGTCCCATAAAGCCTGCCACCATCGGGGCAGCCAGCATAGCGAACAACAGCGGCCAGCCAGATTGGGTTAATAGCAGCACAGTATAGGCCCCAATCATCATCAACTCGCCATGAGCCAAATTGATGATCCCCATCATCCCCACCGTGACAGAAATGCCCAAAGAGACAATCACCAGAAGTGACACGCTAGTGAAAACATCTAAACCAGACAGTACAACAGAATTTAATTCCAACCAATGATCTCCTACCTATATCTGGGTTCTAAACTGTCGGGACAAACTGCTTATCTACTTCTGGATTCTCCTTTAAATCACACTGGTCTTGATCGTCTGTCGCGGCAATATTCTTGAACGGCCCGTCTACCAGCTCAAACTTCTGATCTGCCGTCGATCTTAAAATATAAACGGTATGGTCGATATGATGCGTTTCGTCAAACGACACTGGCCCCTGTGGGCCGTCATATACCATGCCGCCTTCTAGCACCTGGGTGACCGCTTCTACCTCGGTAGTGCCAGCTTCAGCGACAGCCTGCGCCCACATCATCGGCGCGACGTAGCAGTCAAACCCCAGCTCAAACAAGTATTTATTCTCTCCAAACTTCTGTTGAAACTTTGAGACAAATTGCTGCATTAGACTTTATCGGGAATTAACGCGGTAAAATAAAAATTGGCCAGGGAAATCGGAGCAGTGTGATGAGAATAACCTACGCAGAGCTGAAGGGAAAACCTCGCATATTGAAGAGCTTGACGGGAC